>JBCBDX010000027.1:0-504 GCA_038529265.1 Pseudomonadota bacterium | reverse complement strand
ATTCTCACGCTGCTTTCCGTGAAGGACCGACTGGAAAAGGTCCTTGGCATGATGGAAAGCGAAATCTCCGTCCTGCAAGTCGAGAAGCGCATCCGTGGTCGTGTGAAGCGGCAGATGGAGAAGACGCAGCGCGAGTACTATCTCAATGAGCAGATGAAGGCCATTCAGAAGGAGCTTGGCGACGGCGAAGATGGCCGTGATGAAATGGCCGAACTCGAAGACAAGATTTCCAAGACCAAATTGTCGAAAGAGGCACGCGAAAAGGCCGATGCCGAGTTCAAGAAACTCAAGCAGATGAGCCCAATGAGCGCCGAGGCGACCGTGGTGCGCAACTATTTGGATTGGCTCCTGGGCATTCCATGGGGCAAGAAATCCCGCATCAAAACAGATCTGTTGGCGGCTGAAGAGGTGCTGAATAAGGATCACTACGGTCTGGACAAAGTGAAGGAACGCATTGTCGAGTTTCTCGCCGTGCAATCGCGTTCGAACAAAATTCGCGGACCG
>JBCBDX010000026.1:0-518 GCA_038529265.1 Pseudomonadota bacterium | reverse complement strand
CTACCGAGTTGTTTCCCGGAAAGGCGTCGTGCTAGACACGAAAACCTACCTTGAAGTGGTAAGCGGCAAGCATTTGCCTGGTGCTGACAACTTCGAAGAAACCGACCTGTCTGTTTCTGCTCTTTGACAATTGAATATGAAAGAAAGAGAAACGTGGGCGGCGGAGTAGCTGCTGGATGCATCAGATTTTCCTTTATCTGGTGGCATCCGATACGAGACTTCGGCGGACACGTTTTTCGAGAATGTTACAAATACCAGAACGAATTTATTCGTTCAGGTGTGTAAAATGTTCTCGTCAATTCGTGGTCTCCCCCAAGGAGACCATAAATTCCGGTCGCAAGACCGGAAGCGTGACCCAGTCACCACATTGAGTGCCAGCTTGCTGGTTCGTGGTGCACTGAAAACAGCCGGAACAAATCTCAGATCAAACCTGAGAGTTTGATCCTGGCTCAGAACGAACGCTGGCGGCAGGCTTAACACATGCAAGTCGAACGCCCTCTTCGGAGGGAGTGGCAGAC
>JBCBDX010000025.1:0-521 GCA_038529265.1 Pseudomonadota bacterium | reverse complement strand
CGGCGACCGGGGCACCGGCAAATCCACCGCCGTACGTGCGCTGGCCGCGCTGTTGCCGCCGATCAAGGCGGTCAAAACCTGCCCCGTGAACAGCGCCAAGAAGACCGATTGCCCGAGCTGGGCCAATGTGAAGGCGCGTGCGCTGCATGAAATTCCGACACCCGTCGTGGACCTGCCCCTAGGCGTCTCGGAAGACCGGGTGACGGGCGCACTTGATATCGAAAAGGCTCTAACAAGCGGGGAGAAGGCGTTTCAGCCCGGCCTCCTGGCCAAGGCCAATCGCGGGTACCTCTATATCGACGAGGTCAATCTGCTCGAAGATCATATTGTTGATCTGCTGCTCGATGTCGCGCAATCGGGTGAAAACGTCATCGAACGCGAAGGGCTTTCGATCCGTCACGCGGCGCGTTTCGTGCTTGTGGGCTCCGGAAACCCGGAAGAAGGCGAGCTGCGACCGCAATTGCTCGACCGGTTCGGCCTATCCGTTGATGACCTCCCCCACCGATATCGACGAGCGGATC
>JBCBDX010000024.1:0-558 GCA_038529265.1 Pseudomonadota bacterium | reverse complement strand
AGGAGTAAATACATCGACGTTCATGATTGGCTCAAGGATTTGAGGACCCGCTTTGGGTAAAGTTTGACGGTAGCCAGACTTAGCAGCAATTTCAAAAGCGATCGCACTAGAGTCAACAGGGTGGAAAGAACCGTCTTTAAGGGTTACTTTAAGATCCACACAGGGGAAACCAGCTAATACACCTTTTTCGATACTGTTAGCAAAGCCTTTTTCTACTGCGGGCCAGAATTCACGGGGAACATTACCACCAGTAACTTTAGACTCAAACTCAAAGCCAGTTCCAGGTTCGCCAGGCTCGATAATATAGTCAATTTTACCAAACT
The DNA here is from genome assembly GCA_038529265.1 of Pseudomonadota bacterium. Lineage (GTDB taxonomy): Bacteria > Pseudomonadota > Alphaproteobacteria > Rhizobiales > Rhizobiaceae > JBCBDX01. The sequence continues at coordinate 235 of JBCBDX010000024.1, read as the reverse complement.
GACCAGAACCACCAGACTGTTTCTTGTGAGTGTAGCTATCTTCGATAGTTTTGGTAATAGATTCGCGATAAGCAACTTGAGGCTTACCAACTTCTACTTCTACACCATGAGTACGCTTAAGAATATCTACCTTAATGTCTAGGTGCAGCTCACCCATACCTTTAATGATAGTTTCGCCACTGTCGTAGTCAGTTTCAACGTAGAAAGAAGGATCTTCCTGCACCATCTTACTTAG
>JBCBDX010000023.1:0-566 GCA_038529265.1 Pseudomonadota bacterium | reverse complement strand
ACCATACTCTAGCCAACCAGTTTCCACTGCCTATCAGAAGTTGAGCTTCTGTCTTTAACAGCAGACTTGATTGGCCACCTGCGGACGCTTTACGCCCAATGATTCCGGATAACGCTTGCATCCTCCGTATTACCGCGGCTGCTGGCACGGAGTTAGCCGATGCTTATTCAATAAGTACCGTCACTTTCTTCTTCCTTATTAAAAGAGGTTTACAATCCAAAAACCTTCCTCCCTCACGCGGTATTGCTCCGTCAGGCTTTCGCCCATTGCGGAAAATTCCCCACTGCTGCCTCCCGTAGGAGTCTGGGCCGTGTCTCAGTCCCAGTGTGGCTGCTCATCCTCTCAGACCAGCTACCGATCGCTGCCTTGGTAGTCCATTACACCACCAACTAACTAATCGGACGCGAGCTCCTCTCAAGGCTAAAAAATTTCACGTTTCCGCATATTGGGTATTAGCAGTCGTTTCCAACTGTTGTCCCCATCCTCGAGGCAGATTCTCACGCGTTACTCACCCGTCCGCCACTAATCCCGAAAGATTCGTTCGACTTGCATGTGTTAGGCATACC
>JBCBDX010000021.1:0-796 GCA_038529265.1 Pseudomonadota bacterium | reverse complement strand
GCCCAGCCAGTCATATTCTTCACGTTTCGGCCTTAGCGGCTGTCAGCTGTGCGTGAAGAGTTGAAGTCGGACAGAAGTGTTTTGTCCTGGATGTCGACAGGTGAAGCGTAAGCAGAAGCTGCGACGAGAGAAGCCATAACGGCAAGTGCGATCTTTTTCATTTTGTTGGTCCTTTCGGGTTTGTTTTGTTTGTTTTGACGGTCGTCAGCGATTAGCGGCTGTCGGCTGTGCGAGAAGAGTTGAAGTCAACCAGTTGAGTTTTGTCCTGGATGGCAACAGGGTTTGCATAGGCAGAGACAGTGATCAGAGCTGCAGCAGCTGTAAGGATAAGAGTTTTCATATGTTTGGTCCTTTCGGTTTTGTATGGTTGAGGCGTGAGCCTCGGGTTGTTGTGAGCGTTTTGCTCGTTTGTTTTCATCGGCGTGTCGTCGATGACCAGAAGATCGGGCATTTGGCGTTGACTTGCCAATCACAGAGCCGCGCACGAGCCGTGTGACAAAGGTGAAGGCAAAAGGGTGATCCGGTTTGGCGCCCCCAAAAAGCGGAGCAAAATCAGCATCTTAAACAGACACCATCACTGATCACACCGCTCACAAAGGGCCATCGTTCACCGAAATGGCGACGGATCGTCAAATGAAACGCACCCAGCCAAGCCATTGAAAACAAAGGAAAAGGGCAAAAAGGAAAAAACCATCTTTTTTGCCAAAAACCGCTTCCTCACACGTTCTGTGATCAAAACAGACCCATATCACCACCCATTCACACGAAAGATCACGCGGAATGTGAGGTGTGTGAG
>JBCBDX010000020.1:0-2256 GCA_038529265.1 Pseudomonadota bacterium | reverse complement strand
GTGAGACTTTCCTTGCGACTGAGGTGCTTTAGGAACACGCCATTGTCGATGGCCTGCGCGGTGATCGGCATTTGATCGATATAATGTTCATCGCGCGCAAAACCGGCGCCGGAAGTGGGTTCTAGATTATAGGTCTTGCCCGTCAGATCGTCGGTATATTTCACCAGCAAATGCAACGGCGCGGTGGAGAGCGACAGATCAAGGTCAAGCCGTTCGCCAAGCGCCAAAAACAGGATCGGCATGGAGACGCAATTGCCCTTGCGGCTTTTCAAATAGCCGGAAAGCAACCGGGTCTCAAAGACATCACCATAGGGATCATCGAGATCATACTGGAAAGGGCGATGATCGTTCCAAGGGCCGGGCCTATATATGAAGGCTTTGAGCGCTCGCAATCGCTCAATGCCCTTGGCCTGCTCGCTGGCCGGAATGGTCGCGATCATCTCTTTGACGATGTCGGCCATACGATCAATCTCTGCAAGCGTCGCCGCAGCATCGACCGACGGATCAACCAGCTGATCGATCATGATTTTCGCACTGGCAAAGTCCAGCCGGTCTGCAGGCGCTTCAACGATCGCGCGCACCTGCTGCACCATCGAAAACACTGGCTCAGCGTTGGCAAGGCCTAGCGACGTCCAAAAATAGAAAATGAAAAACAAATCGCCCGCGCGAGTCATGCATTGCCCCTGTCAAACTCGTTCCGGTATTTTCAAGCAGATGAACGACGGATTGGCCAGGGGTTTGTGATGGTGGGGTGAGCTCAACTTGGGGATAAATTGAGGGATACGGCATCCCCATTCTGAAGCGACTTTATCCCCAAGCAGCATGGAACATAGCTTCTGATATGACTTCAAAAACCCGCCAATACTTGACCTAAATCAGAAAAGCCCCGTCTGTTTGGTGGGCAAACAGACGGGGCTTTTCATGCGATTATTGTTCTCTCGTAACCAGCGGCAGCGCGACCTGATTTCACTGATGCCGTTGCGCATTGGTTTTGGTCCAATGTTCACCCTGAAAGCAGCCGTTGAGTTTTCAGAAGAAGAAGCTTCGCTCTTAAACAAGTATCATCTGGCTTCGGCGATTTTGGTTGAAAGCGACACCGGCGAGGATTTGCGTAAAGCTTTTCGTTCAGCTCTTTATCTAGGCATCGCCTGCTATTTCATTCTCGGCATCGCCATTCCGCTGTTGCCACTCCCTGACAGGCTTGATGATTTGTTTGCGTCTTCAAGCACGTTCCTCATGTGGCTGCAGCTCATCCCCGTAGGCGCAGGCATCACGCTGGCGATGACTTTTGTTTATTTCAGTGCCTTACGCGAGAAACTCGTCGTGCGCGACCTGATGCGTGACGGACGAACTTTCTACTGCGACACCGTTGTGAAGCTCGTTGAGAAAGAAGCCTACCTCACCGCCATCGGTCAGTATCTCCAACATGTGCTCGAAGCCTCAAAGACGTGGGGTGATCGCGACGTGATTGAAATCAAGCCGCTTGATCCGGCCAGCACCAAAGCCGCTATCCTCGACCGGCTATGAGTGACGGGCCCATCTTCACCGGCTTTGGGGTGAAGAACCGGCTCGCGCTCGGGCTTAAATGGATTGGATATCGCTGGCGTCTTTCAAAAGAAGTGCGGGCGGCTTTAGAGCGCGCCGAGCGCTTGCAGGTGCGCCTGATCGAGCTCGGTTTGAACGATGAACCGCATTGGCTGGCGCAGCTGATCGCAAAAAACATCCTCGTTTCGCTTGATGTGGCCGAAGGTGAAGCCGAGCAGGTACCGCTCTATAAGCCACTACTTCGTTCCGTTGCGGCGCTGCTGGAGCAGGAAGGCTATTTCAATCTGCCGCGCGGCATTACCGGCAGTGAACCGCCGCTGCGTTCCGAGGTTTGGGCGATTGAAGATCAACTACGGCGAACCAACCGCATTCTCGACGATCTGCCCGCTTGCATCGATCTCATCACCGCATTGTTTGCAGCGAGCATCGAGCCCCTCATCGAGCAGTTTCCAAAACTGGTTGCGCCAGCCAGTAGAGAGGACACCGATATCAGCTTTGATGCGCCGTTGCTCAATCTGTTGCAGCAGGGACGTGACCTCACGCAAGAGCTGATTTTGTTGGCCCATGCACCCGACCTCGAAAATCTCGACTTGGCGCTCGCGACCACCGCCCAGCTCACATACAATCTGGAAGTAGAACTTGGCCTCAAACAGTGGCGCGAAGGCAGTCTTTGTGAGGGCGGGTGCATGGGCCAACAAAATCAGCTCTTGC
>JBCBDX010000019.1:0-8344 GCA_038529265.1 Pseudomonadota bacterium | reverse complement strand
CGCGTCACCCTCTTTTCTCGCCGCGAGCGCCCCGGCGTGCGCACCCAGTTTGAACATCGCCTGCTCGTGATAGCGCACTTGGTACGTGTCGAGTTGGCGACCGGGGAGCGAGCTGACGAGCGTTTGGTGACGATTGATGAAATCCTTCGCCGCGCACCTGCAACCGTGCGCGGGCTACCCAATCCGCTGGCGATCCCCATCACTCTGCGGCCATCACCGGCGTTCCCCGAGCTAAAACGCCCCCAGAAAACGCACATCATTCCCGACGCCGTCTATGGCATTGAAAAGGTGATAGACGACCGCAAACGTTACCGGTTCTTTGCCGTGGAGGCCGAGCGCACCAGCCCCAAAAAACGCGGCCAACTCGACCTCTCCAGCACTGAGAAAAAGCAAAGGCTCTACGCTGAACTTCACCGACAACGAAGCGCTCAAGGCCATCTGGGTATTCCGCATCTAAAGCCGCTGTTAGTTCACCCACCAGATCGCAGCTAAAAATACCCATCTCTGCGAAAATGTGATGACTGATCATGGCGGCGTCTTGAGCACCATAAAAGCGCACACCAGCCCATAGCAAACGGTGACCGGAAGCCTTTTCCAAGCTTTCAATTTGGGTGTCGATCAATAGCAATGAAAGGAACTCATCATGCCGTTTTCACTCTTTGGCAGCCGCCGTCGATCCTCTCGGAAGCGAACTCACCGTTCAAAATAATCGACTGCTCAGAGAAAGGCGAAGCGAACTAGCCCGCGTAATCGGGTGGGCAGAATGACCGCTGCACAAATGCGAGCCGCCCGACCCAAAAAGCTTGATCCGTGGTTCCGGTAGCCAATTTAAGACTTTCGAAAGAGAACGAGCGGCTCATTGAGCCGTTCTTTTTTGACCTACACAGAAAAAGCCGCGCCAGAGGCGCGGCTTTTTCATCGCCTCAATACAAGGCGCTACTTGCTACTTCATCCTCACCGTTGACCGTGTGCCATCGCTGCCAAGGAACGTACCACGATAGCCAGCACCGGCTTTGGCAAAGGTGAACTGGTTCCGCCCCCAGTTGAACTCCACCTTACTGACAGCACTCCCTGAATAGGGGCGTGTGGTGCACTCATTGCGGAAGCAATAGCGCAAGCGACTTGCGCTCAAAAACTGCAAGGTGGAAGGCGCAGCCGCATCCCACGTCCCAGAAAAGGTTTTGCTCGGGAAACTGAGCGCTGCGGTCTCAGCCTCTGATCCGGCGGTGGTGCACGTACCAAGGGTGAGCAGTCCTACGGCCAAAGCGATGCCTAGTGGCGATGATTTCATTTTGTGTCTCCCCGATGATCTGCGGTTAGTTCGAGTCCAATTATTCCAATTGGAATATAACGGTTTGGAATATATAACGATTGGAATTTAGTCAATCTGCTTTGCTAGGAAATGGCACGGCAGATGCGCGAAGGCCTTTATTCACCCATCAATTTGCGTCTGTGTGAAATCATGAAAGAGGCGCGCCTAAACGCCGGAATGACCCAAGCCGAGCTGGCGAAAAAAACTGGCAGAACTCAAGCCTACATTTCAAAGTTCGAGGCCAATCAACTGAGATTAGATGTTGCTGATTTCTTGGCGTTTTGCAAAGCGCTGGATATTGAGCCAAGCGCCGCTATCGCTCTACTCGTCAATTCCAACTGAAACTGTCTGCCCAATGTTAATGTCGGCTATCCTGACAAAACGAACCTTCAAACGTTGCCTCGGTGCGGCGGTATACCTAAATGGTCCCTGGACCAAAAACATGATCTATCGCCTTAGAGTTCTGCAACTACACCAGCTATTGCGTACTTGAAGCAACAAAAACGTGGTTATCAAAACCGATAGGATGAATGTAACTACCTGCTTTGCCCGCTCCAGAAGTTAAAAACATCCGTTCACCGTTGATCGCTGCCCCACAGACATCAGATTCAAAGTGCACCTCGCTGACAAACTGACGCATCGTGTCGATATCCAATGCGACGCCGCCGCGTGGGGATGTCAGGATAACCCTCTCACCATTTTGGGAGCAGGCGATGGAACCAACATAGCCTCGCAATTTTGCCCAGGCACTTTCTCCTAGGCGTAGCATCGTGACATTGCCATAGCGATCCATCGATCCGGCAAGCGGAAAAGCCGCGGATGGATCGCCTTGGTTCTGACACGCGAACCAAACAGTTCCGTCAGCTTGCATTGCAAGATGTCGAATGGAGAGTTTTCGCTGATCCGCAGGAAGCGAGACTTTTGTAAGTAAGTCACCGGTGCGTGCGTCTATGAGCACCAGGTTTGGTTCCATCGACGCAAGGTTCAGTTTTGCGCGCGGAAAATCGGGATGCGTCTCGATCCCACCATTAGCCACCACCAACGTTCGACCGTCCGGCAAAAGCTGCAAATCGTGAGGGCCGACACCGCCTGAAGGTATTTCTCCGACCTTTTTGTAGCCGTTGGTTGCGTCATAGATGCCAATGATACCGCGTGCCCCCTCAAAATCGTTTTCTGTTGAATAGAGTAAACGGCCATCTACACTGAAACATCCATGCCCATAGAAATGGCGATCATTAGCGCATTGGAAGACCGTCGGCGTGCGTCGATTTTGGAGTTCTACAGCTACAGCAAAAATGCCCGGTCTTCGCGCAAAGACAATAATTTCGCTATGTTCTGGCCGTGGGACGATATCATGGCCCCGTGCTGGCAGAGGGTAGGTTTCCAATAAATCGCCCTGCTCCGTCAGCATAGCGACGCCAAACGTACCATCCTCGGCACGATATGCACTGGCGAAAACAGCATCGGCCCGATTTAGGGCTTGCGCCGTACGCGGTTGCAGCGCGGATACAAACGCCACACCCGCACTTGCAAGAAACCCACGGCGATCCATCAGCGTGGTGCGCATCAATCACCATCCAAAGATGAAAAACCTGAACTCAAGCCGAAAATCGCAGGTATCGTTTTGCCAGACAGATCATACAGGCTTTGGGTCACGATCCGGAGATATTTAACCCGGCTCATGGCGTTACTATCCGAAGCGAGGGTCTCAACTGTGATCTGTGTTTCGGACAGGGTCCGTTTTGCATTGGAGAACTCAAACGATAAACCATCAACAACGCGGCCATCATTGCCGCCGACAATGTCGTCAAGCTTGGCCGCCAGAACGATGTTCTGCAATCCGTCGAAGTTGCCTTTTAAAGAAGTGAATGTTTTTCCAGATCGCCAGAAAAGAGCACGTTTGGGGTTAAACGGATCGCTGTCCAAAAATGGGTCCAACCGTTGCACGCGTATAATCTCAGAGCCTTGCGAAACGAGTTTCAATAGCGTTCGCAATTGTTCATCGGCGTTGCGGAATAACGGATTGTCCAACGAAGGAGTGCGCCAAAGGTTCGCGAACCCATCTTCTACTTCCCAAGCTGCTGTCAATTCGTCAGCAATGTTGGAAAGGTTCCTTGCTATGGACCCACCGTATTTGCAGCGATGTTCAGCCCTTGTCTCAAGAGTGCCGCTTTCATCGCCGAACAAGACGAACTCCAATGCGAGTAGCCCCTGAACCGCGACGCTCTGTTTCGACAGCGTTTCGACAGCGGTAACCGGCTGCTGTACGTGCGCGATGGCCATACGCACTTGTCGCAAACCGCGACCCTTTCGGTCCGGCCAATACAGGGTTCTTTCGAGCCGGTTCTCGGACGTCAAAGGTCCTATCCGAATAAATTCCACTTGGCCCCAGGCTTCTACAAGCCTGCCAAACTGATCACGTGATGCTGCGAGTGTCACTGGCCCCGACTCGGCGCACAGTGCATCCATGGACGCGCTCATTGACATCGCCTGAAGGTGATATCGTGAAAACGCAGGCTTTATAGTATCTTCGATGACCGCGTTGACCGCGTCCTCAATTGTCCATTCTGCCAACGCCGTCGCGGGTGCGCTCAGCGCAAAAACGGCAAGTACAACAGTTCTAAACAGTATTTGCATCACAGGCTTTCAAGGAACGACAGAAGCGCATCGCGGTCTACTTTGTCGAGTGCAGCAAATCCATCACGCGCCGCTACTGCCTCACCGCCGTGCCACAGAATAGCTTCGGTCAAGTTGCGCGCTCTGCCATCATGAAGGAAGAAGGTGTGGCCAGAAACAACCTCAGTAAGACCGATGCCCCACAACGGAGGCGTGCGCCATTCCCGCCCATTGGCAACACCAACACGTTGACCGTCGGCCAACCCCTCACCCATGTCATGAAGCAAGAAGTCAGAATAGGGCCAAATTAGTTGAAACCGATGGGCGGGGTTCGCCGCATCGCGCGAGGTCACGAACTTTGGCGCATGGCATGAAGCGCAGCCGAGCGCGCTAAACTGTTCTTTGCCGCGAAGGACGACTGGATCGCCAACATTTCGACGTGCAGGCACCGCCAAATTTTCAGAATAAAAGGTCACAAGATCGAGCACTGGATCAGGCGCTTCCGTCAGCCCAAGCTTGGCTTGCACACCAATGGGCATGGCAAGGCATGCTGGCTGGTTTTCGGTGCAATCACCGTGGTCGCGCGGCGCGTCTGGCGAGGAGATACCGATATCACCGGCAAATGCACCGGCGGACTGAGCACGCACCGTCGCGCTCTGCGCTTTCCAGCCGAACCGGCCAAGCGCGAGTTCACCATCGTCTAGACGAACGATGGCCGCTTTGCCTGAAATTCCGTCTCCATCAAGATCATCGGGATCAGCGTTCGCAACAATGTCCGCAGTATGGATCGCTTCAATCAATCCCAAACCAATCATTGGCGGCGCGATGCGCGGCGACAAGGTCGTGTCGGGATGTAGCTCGCCGTAACTAAGATCAGAAACCGAATAGGTCGGGCTACGAAGCGAAACTACCGTACCATCGCCAAGCTCGAATGGTATTTCTTCATAGGAGATCACCATGTGGCCTTCGGCTTTGAGGCCCGGCACAGCAAGATCCTGCAATTGACCACCATATGTCGGATCCGGGAAGTTGACAGTCACAAAGTCAGCGAGCGCACGGATTTCCTCATCCGTTGAGGGCGAGCGTGCAAGCCTCAGAAACATGCTAGTCGCGTCTGTATCGATCCCCGGTGGATGCCCGCGTCCATCCTTGAGGTGGCAAGACTGGCACGCGCGCGCGTTAAAAAGGGGACCAAGACCATCACTGGCTATAGTTGAAGCAGGTGATGATACCCATAGCTTTCGAAACAACGCATTACCCAGTTTGAAATCAGACTGTTCGTCGAACGTCAGATTTTGTGTGTGATGGGAAAATGCATCGCGGTTGACACGCTTTTGCGAGGTTCCAGCACCGCCAGACATGGCTTCAAAACGCTCGGGCTTTGAAAAGTCCTGAGTTGGTGCCGTGACCGCTTGAACGCGTTGTAAGTCTTTCTCGGACAAGTCATCGCGTGATGCAGAGAACAACTCGGCACTTTGGGCTTGGGACGTAATCAGCAGTGCCGAAAAGGCGCAGCCAACCATTGCGGATCGTGCTCCGCCCAAAATACTAGTTCTTGTGGTTAGGTTGCTTATCGAGCGGTCGAAGCGCTCTTTGATAGCTAACGAACAAAATTTGTTCCTGATCATGCCGTTCCCTCCGGCGTGTGTTCGCCTGCGTGCAGGTAGCAACAAGCGAACACATTATTCCGACTTTTCAGATTACTGGAAGACCGCGTTTGGATTATCGAGGGATTCCGATCCTTCCAACTCGATCGTGCCAAGTTCTAATGCGGCAATTGCTCTTTCTATCGAGCGTGTCTGATCGACGAGGCCATCAATGGCCGCTTGCACAACCGCATTGCCAGCGTCGTTACCAACGGCGATCATTTGATCATATGCTTCGCCGGCCTCCGCACGATCGACCATCGCTTGCATCGCGACGATTGTTGCATCCAGCTTTGCCTGTAGCTCAATGTCGAGCCCTGCATCTTTGGCTTTGATCAGATCAGCTAAGGAAGGCCCGGTAATCTCGGTGCCATCTGTGCGGGTGTAGGTGCCTTGATAGACGTTGCGAATGCCGACAGCATCATAGAAGTGCGAATTGTGCGTATTGTCCGCAAAGCAGTCATGCTCTTCTTCTGGATCGCCGAGCAGAAGGCCAAGCTTCATGCGCTCGCCTGCCAACTCACCATATGAAAGCGAACCCATGCCCGTGAGGATCGTTGCCAAACCGCCTTCGATACCTTTTGCTTCCAATTCTGCACGAGCCGCACCACCAGCTTTCCAGTTGGCAGCCATTTCTTCCAGATCAGCGATGAGAAGATCAGTTGCTGCGCTCAGATACTCGCGGCGACGGTCACAATTGCCGTTTGTGCAATCGCTGAGGCTGAAGTCTGTGTAGGGGCGTTCTCCGGCGCCTGCACCGTTTACGTTCAAATCCTGACCCCAAAGTAGAAACTCAATGGCATGGTATCCAGACGCCACGTTGGCCTCAATGCCGCCAGCTTCATGCAGTGTGGTTGAAATCAATTCCGGTGTAATGGCAGATGCATCAACTGCCTCGCCGTTCACATTCAGGGATGCGTTCGCAACCACATTTGCTGTGAAAAGAACATTCTCATCGCTCTCGGCACCATAGAAGTCAGCGTCAACATAATCGATCAGGCCTTCATCAAGCGGCCAGGCGTTTACGCGGCCTTCCCAGTCATCGACAATGGCATTGCCAAAACGATAAACTTCGGTTTGCTGGTACGGCACGCGTGATGCTAGCCAAGCGTCTTTTGCGCCTTGCAAGGTGTCCGCGCTGGGTGCGTCCAGAAATGCGTTTATAGCCGATTGCAGCTCAACGGCGGTCGAAAGCGAGTCTGCGTATTTTGCTTCGGCAATGTTGGCATAATGGTCAATGACAGCCTCGCCTTTGACCTCCGCGTTTGCACTTGTAGCGCCCGCCATGGCAGTTGCGGAAGCCAGTGCGGCTACAAATAGTGTTCGTTTCATCTGCATATCTCCGATCTTTTAGTGCAGTGTTTGTGATTCCGGACAGACATCCCCATCACGCTCAAGCGCGATCAAGATCTCATTGGGAAAAGGCATAAGTGTTTTGCCACCCGCCTTGAGTGGCATCGCGTATTGGCCAATCGCTCCGACCAGCAGATCAGCCATTTTCGGACAGGCGAGATTTGAAGCGCAACGCCAAACGGACACTTCATCGCCATTATGAATCCCGGCGATGATGCCAAGGACAAGGCCTTCATCGCGACATAAATGACCAGAAGAAGGCTTTAGAAAGCGCAATGGACAACGGCTGCAAACTTCGAGTTCGGAAACAAGCGCATGCATACCCTCCATGGCCAATCGTGAAAGGCCAACGCCAAGCGCTTTGCTGTGACTTTCATACACGTCGCGAAAACGCGCTTCATCGCGTTCCACCAAACCCATCAACCAATTCCGATAAGCATTCACCGCCAGCGAACTGCCTTCATGATCAAGGTAGCGGGCGGCGGGGCATTTGTTTGAATTGCCTGCGGGGCTCATAGGAGCATACCAATTAAAAAGATGACTTAATTTGTCAGCTTTTAAAAGCGGAGTCAATTCATCATATTTAAACGTTGGTAGCGCGACGCGGTACAAACATAGGTCTCAATGGAATTGACTCTAGCCCGCGTCCACTGCTGAGGACCGCAATTCAATGTCCGCTTTGGGCTCTTAGCCGACATTGCGCATCATAAAAGCACCAGACAAAAAGCAGCATCAGGTGATGCTGCTTTGTAATCAAAGAACTAATGGGATGTTGCCGCGTCCGCCAACGCCAACGCTTCAAATACGATCATTTGCCTTGGCTCGGCTTCCCAGAGTTTGCGCTTTTGGGGAACTGAAGGTTCGAGTTGTGGGTACTTTTTAGCCAACAATGCCGCCTCCTCATATTTGTTCGCGCAGCGCTGCACGCGGGCAATGGCGGCGTTGTTGATCTTGGTTGTGTCCGCGTAATTGGCCAATGCAGCGATGATTGCACGGACGTGTGATGCCTTGCGGCCAGCTCGATACGCGTCTTCCGTGACAATGAAGTTTGGCTGCAAATCTCGTATCCAGTCTTCAAGGAACTCGATTGCGACCTCGGGCGAGTGTGACGTTTTGCTGGAAAGCTGGGTGTGTTCAAGCTCACCATCCGCGATGAACACTACATTGATCAAATGCCGATCACCGCGCAGGCCATCGACAATGGCGTGTTCCTAAAGCACCTCAGTCGCAAGGAAAGTCTCACGGTGATGGCGGGGATTGTGGTCGAATGGTTGATCGACAAGAAACGTTATTACGAGGCCATCGCGGTTGCCGATGTGCTGATCGAAGCCTATCCGGCCAATGGGTACATGATGGCCAAGAAGGGCACTGCATATTTTCATCTGCTCCATGATGAGTTCATCGGCCGTTATGAAAC
>JBCBDX010000018.1:0-9947 GCA_038529265.1 Pseudomonadota bacterium | reverse complement strand
ATCGTTCGAGCACCACACCGTCACCTCATGGGTCGAACCATCTTCACGGTAACGCGTCGCGCGCGGAAACGATCCTCGCTGACGCTCCAACTCCGCAAAAACACGGTAGTTCCCAGCATCATGAAGAGCAGACAATGCCGTTGAAAAATGGGTCTCGAAATTCATGGTTTAAGCGCACGATCTTTACGTTTCAGGTCGTATTTCCTGGTGCATATAACGCGCAATTGCCACTTTTGGAATGGTTCCAAAGTGTGGTTTTTGTCGCATCGAGAAACACCGTGAACTGATTGTCTTGATGTTGATCCGTGAGCGCGTAATTTTGTCTGAATGGAGAATTATTTTCCTGTTTTTAGGTTTTTGAGAAATTGAAACCTTATTTTTCTGCTGCACACATCTATTTTAAGAACTTCATTTTTGGAGAAAGCTGTGCGTCATTTTCCCGTGTTCATCAATTTGGATGGTCGCCGCGTCGTCGTTTCTGGCGCCGGGGAAACTGCAGTTGCAAAATTGCGTCTGCTGCTGAAGACCAAGGCGCATCTCAATGTGATTGGTGAAAACCCGGACGCACAGGTTCAGACTTGGGCGCATGAAAAGCTGATCACGCTTATCGAGCGCGCTATGGAACCGGGCGATGCACTTTGCGCGAGCCTGTTTTATGCGGCCAATGATGATAAGGAAGAAGACAAGCGTGTTGCGGCTATCGCTCATCGCGAAGGCGCGCTTGTCAATATCGTCGACAATTTGAACGACAGCCAGTTCATTACTCCTGCTATTGTTGATCGCGACCCCGTGACCGTTGCAATTGGCACCGAAGGCGCGGCACCCGTTCTGGCACGCAAGATTAAAGCTGATCTTGAAAGCCAGTTGCCTTCCGACCTCGGTGTTCTGGCGCGGATCGGTCAGGCTTTCCGGTCACGCGCAAATATGATCCCGATGGGCCGCAAACGTCGCGATTTCTGGAAACGCTTTTACTTTGGTGCCGGCGCGCGAGCACTGAAAGAAGGCGGGCAAGACAAGGTGGAGAGCCTTCTTGAAGCCCTATTGACAGATACAATCGAGCGGCGCGATGCACCGGGGCACGTCAGCTTTGTTGGCGCCGGGCCAGGCGATCCCGACTTACTGACCATGAAAGCACGCCGCACATTGCATGAAGCCGATGTGGTTTTGCATGACCGTCTGGTTCCAAGCGAAATTTTGGAGTTGGCCCGCCGTGAAGCAACAATCATCGAAACCGGCAAGAAGGGTTTTGGTGAAGCGTGGAAACAAGATGACATCAATGCGTTGATGATCGAACATGCGCGCGCTGGCGCTCATATTGTAAGATTGAAGTCCGGTGATCCATCAGTCTATGGGCGTCTGGACGAAGAAACTGATGCGTTGGCGCGCGAAGACATTGCTTTTGATATTGTCCCCGGCATCACAGCTGCATCAGCCGCAGCGTCATCAGCCGGCAAGTCATTGACCAAGCGAGGTCGCAACAGCTCGCTTCGCTTTGTTACTGCGCATGATATGGATGGATTCGCCGATCATGATTGGCGCAGCCTGGCAAAACCCGGCGCTGTAGCCGCCATCTATATGGGCGTGAAAGCTGCACCACACGTGGTAGCGCAATTGTTGGCACATGGTGCCGCAGCGGACACGCCGGTAACCGTTATCGAAAATGTGTCGCGCGCGTCCGAACAGTCGATCAGTTGCGCTCTGCCCGCCCTGCCCAAGGCCTTGGCGGAAGCAAAAATTGCCGGCCCGGCTGTTATCCTTTTGGGGCTTGGCGATGTCACGCCTGAAGCTGCCGCGACCGCCAAAGAAATTCATCTTGTTGAAGGAGTTGCCTGATCATGGCTTCACCCCGTTTCAAACATTCGCAGATCGTTACCGCAAACGACCTCTTTGATGGCGATGTTGTTTATCTGACAAAAGAAGGTGGCTGGTCCATTCAAATAACGGATGCGGCCATCGCAGATGATGCCGAACGCGCGGCGGCGCTTCTTTCCAAGGGTGCGGCACAGACCTCGCGGATCGTGGGAGCGTATCTGGTTGATATTGAACGCGATGCGGATGGATTTCCATCACCAGTTCATTTCCGTGAACAGTTCCGCACGCGCGGGCCATCCAACTATTTCCACGGCAAGCAGGCGGAGTTCCAATAATGTACGCCTATAATGAATTTGACGAAAAATTTGTCCGTGGCCGTGTCGCGGAATTTCGCAAACAGGTTCAACGCCGCATTGATGGCGTGCTCACCGAAGATGAGTTCAAGCCACTTCGCCTGAAGAACGGACTATACCTGCAATTGCACGCTTACATGTTGCGGATTGCCATTCCATACGGCACGCTCAACAGCCGCCAAATGCGTCAACTGGCTTACATCGCGGAGCGCTGGGACAAGGGTTACGGCCACTTCACCACCCGGCAGAACATCCAGTTCAATTGGCCGAAGCTTGGCGATGTTGCGGACATTCTTGATGCGCTGGCGGACGTTGAGATGCACGCCATCCAAACGTCCGGGAACTGCATCCGAAACGTGACGGCGGATCATTTTGCAGGTGCCGGCTCCGACGAGATTGAAGACCCCCGCCCAACAGCTGAATTGCTGCGGCAATGGTCAACGGATCATCCGGAGTTCCAATGGCTACCACGCAAGTTCAAAATTGCCATCACCGGCGCACCCAATGACCGCGCAGTGACCAAAGCACACGATATTGGTCTACGCATGGTACGCAATGAAGCGGGCGAGCCGGGCTATGAGGTGATTGTCGGCGGCGGCCTTGGCCGCACGCCAATGATTGGTAAGACAGTGCGGGAGTTCCTGCCGAAAGCCGATCTGCTGCCTTATCTGGAAGCGATTTTGCGCGTCTATAATTTACACGGACGCCGGGACAATAAATACAAGGCCCGCATTAAAATATTGGTGCATGAGACTGGCACCGATGAAATCAAGGCGATGATCGAAGAGGCTTTCGTCGAGCAGAAAGGCATGTTCAAAGGCGCGCCGGAAGGCTTGATGGAAATGCTGGAAGCTGCCTTTGCGCCACCCGCGTTCAACAACACGCAGTCGCTGGACTATGAGCAAGCGCTCGCCAATGATCCGGTTTTTGCATCCTTTGTTGAAACCAATGTCACCGAACACAAAAATCCGGCCTACGGCATTGTGTCGATCTCAATGAAGCCCGTCGGCGGAACGCCAGGTGATGCCACATCTGAACAAATGCGTCTGATGGCAGATCTGGCTGAAAAATACGGCCATGATGAGTTGCGCATCAGCCATGAGCAAAACGTGATCCTGCCGCATGTGCGCAAGGCGGATATTCCGACAGTGTTTGCGGAACTGAAGAAGGTCGGACTGGCAACTGCCAATATCGGTCTCATCTCCGACATCATCGCTTGCCCTGGAATGGATTATTGCGCGCTGGCAACGGCCCGCTCCATTCCGATTGCACAAGAGATTTCAACCCGCTTTGATGAGCTCAAGCTGGAGCGTGAAATCGGTCCGATGAAGATCAAAATATCCGGCTGCATCAACGCGTGTGGGCACCACCATGTTGGCCATATCGGTATTTTAGGTCTCGACCGTGCAGGCGTGGAGAATTACCAAATCACACTCGGGGGCGATGGCACCGAAACCGCCACTATCGGTGAGCGCACCGGCCCCGGCTTTGGCGCGGAAGATCTGATCCCTGCCATTGAGAAGATCATCGATACGTATATGGGTTTACGTGAAACACCCGATGAAACCTTCCTCGATGCCTATCGCCGCCTTGGCGCTGCGCCCTTCAAGGAAGCGATTTACGAGGATGTGAAGCATGCGCGCGCTGCCTAGCGAAACGCCTTCCAACCTGCGTTTTGCAGTCCATGAAACGCTGTCTCTGCTTCGCGCTTCGCTTGCAGAACAGCGTTTTGGAAAGGTGGCAACAGTCTCGTCTTTTGGTGCTGATTCCGCGGTGTTGTTGCATCTGGTTGCACAGGTAGATGCCTCCAAACCAGTGATCTTCATCGATACGCGAATGCTGTTTCAAGAAACGCTCGACTATAAAGCTGAACTGATCCGTTTTCTTGGCTTGACCGATGTTCGTACAGTCTCGCCGGACGGGCAATTGATCCGCGAGAAGGATGCATGGGGTAGCTTACACCAATCCAATCCAGACGCATGCTGCGCGTTTCGAAAAACGGATGTGTTGCGTCAGGCGCTCAGCGGTTTCGATGCTTGGATATCGGGTCGTAAACGGCACCAGTCTTTCAGCCGCAGCGGACTTTCGCACATTGAAAACCAAGTCAACGGCAAAACAAAACTTAACCCGTTGGCCGATTGGACCGCACAAGATTTGAAGGACTATGCATCCGCATTTGATCTGCCTCAACACACCCTCGTCGATCAGGGTTATCCTTCAATCGGATGTGCACCATGCACATCGAGGGTAAACGAGGGAGAAGACATGCGATCAGGACGTTGGCGCGGCACGGATAAAGTTGAATGCGGCATTCACTTTGAAAATGGAAAAATAGTGCGCACCGGAGCTGGAAACAACAATGGATGATAGTAACCAAAACTGGGTGATCGTCACTGATGCCGGCTTTATGGATGCAAAAGAACAGCAACTCGCCAATGGGCTTGCTGGCCTTGACGCGGATGCAGATGCGCGTGGCGTTCTTGTCAAAAACGATGTCGATGCACGCGTTATAGAACCCTTTCTGGAGAGACTTGATCTGATCGCGATAGACTTTCCATCCTATGCGGATGGACGCGGTATGTCGCTCGCAACAGAACTGCGTCGGCTAGGTTTCAAAAAGATACTACAGGCACGCGGGCATGTGATTTCCGATCAATATACCCAGATGCGTCGATGCGGTTTTGATCAAGTGGCGATAAGTGCCGAACAGGCTGAGCGCCAACCGCAAGCGCACTGGCAGGAGCAAGTGGGTTCTATTGATGATACCTACCAAGTGCGGCTGGAACAGGCAGCGAAAGTCGCCTAATAGAGACATATGGACATGAATGACATGACACCGGTTGAAGAGACCGAACCAACACCTCTGCCCGACGGTCAGACCGTTACGCAGGTTCAACACTACACAGACCGGCTGTTCTCCTTTCGCCTGACGCGACCGCAAAGCTTGCGCTTTCGCTCAGGAGAATTCGTGATGATCGGGCTGCCGGGTGACAATGGTCGCCCGATCTTGCGTGCTTACTCCATTGCCTCCCCTTCATGGGATGAGGAAGTAGAGTTTTATTCCATCAAGGTGCCGGACGGACCGCTAACATCCAAACTGCAAAAGATAGAAGTTGGCGATCAGGTTATCATGAAAACCAAGCCAGTCGGCACATTGGTTGTTGATGCGCTTTTGCCCGGCAAGCGTCTTTGGATGTTGGCGACTGGAACGGGTATCGCACCGTTCGCTTCTCTGGTTCGCGATCCTGAAGTCTACGAGAAATTTGATCAGGTGATCCTGACCCATACCTGCCGCGAAGTTGCAGAACTCACCTATGGCCAGGAACTGATCGACAATCTGGTCAATGACCCACTCATCGGCGAGATGGTCGACGGTAAACTGCTCTACTACCCCTCTGCGACCCGCGAAGAATTCAAGAATATGGGGCGCGTGACAGACAAAATCCGCTCCGGCGAATTGTTTGAGAAACTGGGCGTGCCGACATGGAATCCTGACGAAGACCGCGTGATGATTTGCGGATCGATGGGTCTTAATGTCGAGATCGCCGAACTTTGCGAAGCGGCTGGCATGGAAGAAGGCGCAAATTCCAAGCCGGGCCACTATGTCGTTGAAAAGGCGTTCGTGGGCGAAGGTGTGGCGCACGGATAGCAGGCTTTCACGTAAGGCTGGCTTATGTGAAAAGGCGGCGCGGTAAGCACCGCCTTTTTTGTTTGGGAGCTTCGTGATGTCTGACAAGGTGATCATTATCGGCGGAAGTCATGCGGCAGTGGCCTGCGCTGACCAGTTGCGCAAAAGCGGCTTTGACGGCCCGATTGGCCTCCATTCGCGCGAAGCTGAGCTCCCCTATCAACGCCCGCCGCTTTCCAAAGGCTATATGTCCGGTTCGGTGTCGCTTGATCGTCTGCATTTGCGCCCCAAGGAATGGTACAGTGAGCATGCAATCGACTTACATCTTTCATCGAACATTACCTCGATCAGCACCCAAACCAAGGAAATCGTCGCGGCAAACGGCGATCGCTGTGAATATGGGAAACTGGTGTTGGCAACGGGAGCCGATGCGCGCACGCTACCGGCCGATATGGGCGGCGCGCTGCCCAATGTGCATGTGATGCGCGACATCGACGATGCCAACGCGCTCATGCGGGAAATGGCAGCAGGCAAAAAGATCGTCATTATTGGTGGCGGCTATATCGGCCTGGAAGCAGCGGCAGAAGCTGCCAAAACCGGCTTGGCCGTCACCCTGATCGAAGCCGCGCCGCGCATTCTCCAACGCGTGGCTTGTGAGCAAACAGCGGATGCATTCCGCGCGCTTCATCAAGCCCATGGCGTTACCATCCTTGAAGACAAACAAATAACCGGCATCGAGGCGGGCGATGACGGGCTGGCGCGCTCAGTCGATTTGGCTGACGGGACCTCGCTTGATTGCGATATTGTGATCGTTGGCATTGGCATTTCACCCAATACGGACCTTGCACTCGCTGCAGGGTTGGATGTCGCTGCGGGCATCAGCGTCGATGAGTATGGTCGTACATCCAATCCCGATATTTTCGCTTGCGGCGATTGCACTGTGCTTCCCATGCACAATATGCCCACCCGGCTTGAAAGCGTCCAGAACGCCCATGACCAGGCTGGCGTCGTCGCTGAGAACATAGCTGGCAAGGCTGCTGCTTATCATCCTGAGCCTTGGTTCTGGTCCGATCAATATGACATGAAATTGCAGATCGCTGGCCTGAACCGCGGCTATGACATGGTGATTGTCCGCCCGGGAAAGCGCGAAGGCAGCGTTTCCCATTTCTACTTCAAAGGCGAGAAGTTCCTTGCCGTCGACTGCATCAATGACGGCGCAACTTATATGATGTGCCGGAAGATCTTGGCTGCCGACAAAAACCTGACACCAAGTATGGCCGGTGATGCAGGGTTCGATATGCGGGCGATGTTGAGGTGACAGGGCCAACATCCCTAGACCTCATCTTGCACTATAATTGTGAAAGAGCAGCTCTAGCTGAGAACCGGATTCGCCCCGTAAATGCTACTGGAGTGAAATGATACGTCAGGTCGTGTCGACGCCGAACCTAATACAAACATGCCCAGAGTTTGCAACAAGTGCTCGCTAACCACCCCTTGCCCGACAGCATAAGCAATCTCATCCAGTGTCGCTAGGAAGAAATTATCAGGCATCTGGTCGAGTTCATCGAAATCAGCGGCTGTAATCTCCGCGCAACCTACACGATTTACTTTCTCGTATAACATTGCCGGGTCCTGCAAAACCGGCGCACCCAAACCCGTTTTAGTATTTTTCTCGATGACATCCCAAAAAGGCGGTTTTCCAAAATTCAAGGCCGAAAAAGATGATTGCACTGTGCAGGTGAGAGCCACCCTGCCCAAGCTACGATTGCCCGCTTCTGCTTTCGCTTGAACTAAAAACTTGTCGCCCACTTTCAGCAATACAACGAGCCCGTGATATCCGTTACGCGCCGTTGTCCAAATCATAAACCTATTGACGGTTCTCTGGTTCTCAATCGATTCCAGGGCAACGCCTTCATAGAATAGTCCATCATCGCGTGTGACAAAGCTTGTCGAGTTGGAGTCCACATTCAAACGCCAAGGAGATGCTGCGTGTATTGGAATAGGCTTGCAACTTATTGACTGATTGTGAACTTCTTTTTCCCACCAATCGGTGAATTCAGAACGAATATTTTCCATTGATACGACATACCCCTGCTAAATTGTTGCCCATTCATATGGCAAATATATACGATCAATATAAATAATTGTATAGCATTCTATAAATTTGTATAAAATTTATATTTATTTATTTAATATATATATCTTGATCGATTAGGAAGAAAATTACATATTTCAATATTTCTAATAAAAATATTTATTTTCTCTATATTGGAACTTTTTCCAAAACACTGTTGAGGGTGTAACTCGAGAAATATGGCGTGTAGCCAAAGATTGAGAATCTAGACCGCTATTATGGTGCGTCTGTCGTGCGCTCTGAAAAGCGGGACGGCAGCGTTTCGCATTTTAATGTCAAGCGCGAGAAATTCCTTGGCATTGCCTGCTTCAATAGCGGCACAACCTATATGATGTGCCGGAAGATTTTAGCAGGCGACAAACACCAGACGCCAAGTATGGCCGGTGATGCTGGGTTTGATCTGAAGGGATTGGCGCTAAGGTGGTGAGTTGTGAGTTGTGAGTTTGCCAGAGGAGAAGCTGTGCGTTCACCATTGAACCTCTCGACATTTGCACCGCAAATGTCTGCAGGTTCGACATCGTTTGCAAAGCAAACGATTTGGCGCACCCGGGACGCGATTTTTCGGGTTTTCATAGCTATCCATAGATACACCTAACCGATTGATTTCATTTTATTTATTGACTTCACCTCTCCATCGCTGAAAATCGCAGATCATCGGTTTGGGCACATGCAGGTTGCCCCAAGGGTGGTCTACAATGAAACGCAACGCTTTGACGGTGCTTGGCACCAAACATGCCCCCGCTGGAAAGTATGCCGATGGTCACGGGCTGTGGCTTAGGAAACGCAGGCGGGACCATGGCAACTGGTTCTTGCGCCTCCAGATTGGCGGCCGTAGACGAGAGATGGGCCTTGGTACCTGGCCGGATGTTTCAATTGCCGAAGCCCGCGAGCGAGCAGCCACCGCTCGGCGACGCTGGCGCGACGGGGTGGACCCGATCAAAGAGCGGCGGATTGAACGCCTAAAGCTCAAGCAAGTATCTGTTTCAGAAGCAATCACCGGTTGCTTCAAAGCCCGCCAAGCCGAACTAAAAGATGACGGACAAGCCGGACAGTGGCTATCACCCTTAAATGTCTATGTGATCCCAAAGATCGGCACATTGTCGATAGAAGAGCTGGATCAACACATCCTGCGCGATCTGTTTGCACCCATCTGGCATGAGAAACCGGAAAGCGCCAAGAAAGCCATCAACCGCCTCAACCTCACGCTCAAACACGCTGCCGCTCTAGGATTGGACGTCGACCTGCAGGCCGTACTGAAAGCCAAGGCCCTCTTGGGCAAGCAACGACGAGAGCGGACGCACATCCCGTCCATGCCATACAGTGAACTGCCAGAGTACTATCATTGGCTTGAGCTAAATCACAACCTATCCGCAGCCGCCCTGCGCTTTCTCATCTTGACCGGTGCTCGCACAGGGGAAGTACTGGGGCTACGCTTTGCCGAGATTGAGGGTGACATTTGGCAGCTTCCCCCAGAGCGTACCAAGACGGGTATCAGCCACCGCATTCCACTCTCCTATGCCGCCATGACAATTGTGGAAGGGATGCGAGAGCCGGATGCTGATCTTGTATTCCGCTCCAGAGGCGGCAAGCCCCTTTCCAACATGGCCATGCTTAACCTGATGAAGAAGCAAGGCCATACGGCCCGCCCCCACGGCTTTCGCGCGACCTTCCGCACATGGCTGGAAGAAATGACGGAGGCTCCGTTTGAGGTGAAGGAAACCTGTCTAGCGCACAGCGTTGGTGACGCCACCGTGCAGGCGTATCAACGGTCTGATCATCTCGAAAAACGACGGCATTTGATGACACAGTGGGCGCGGTTTTGTGCGCAGGGACCAAACTAAATTGTGAAGAGTGCTCATAGCGTCACATGACTTAACATCGCTGCACATAAGCGCTCATACCGGCGTTTGTGTTTTCCCCTAAACCGGTGCTAGCCTCTTCCTGCCCATGGCGCGCAACTGCAACCCACGGGGCATCGCGATGCTCCTCAAAAGAGGAGTATTCGAGATGTTCGTATCAA
>JBCBDX010000017.1:0-20377 GCA_038529265.1 Pseudomonadota bacterium | reverse complement strand
ATCAGACATGGCAAACTCCTTTGCCATCCTGAATCACATCGCCCGGTTCAATGCAAATTAATGGGTCCTGAGCCTAGAGAAAGTAAGTCGTTTATGCATGGCCTAAATCTCCTCGTCCAATATGGTTTTTTGAAAAATCTATTCCGCGGGTTACTACGTCCGCGCTAAAGCCGATATAATTGCGATCGCGCGGACTTCGGCCCCTTCAATTTTCATCTGCATGGGCAACAAACGGTGTAACAGTCCGGCTAAGGATTGCAGCGCTCCAATCGAAACCGATGGCGTTGGCTGAATGACGACTTGACCACTCATCCGGGCAAATCCATCGCAATGGTTATCTCTCAAACCGTCCACTACAACGTAGCCACTTGGCTCACACCCAGCCCAAGCTGTACCTCGTCGCTTCACCACCCCCGCCCATCATCACGACCGCGGTCATCGAGAGCTAGGTCGGGCACATCGTTTTGGTTCTGCTCTACCTCTGCCACCTGCTGTGGCACCGGATCACGACCGATTTCTGCACGCATACTCTCCAGATCTTGAATATCTTCTTGGATTGCCGTGCGGCTTTCATCAATCGCCACCAACCCGTCTATTTTCGCGTCCAAGTCCGCTGTACTGTCGACTGGAGGTTGGTCGCCATGGGTTTCAGTGATGACTTCAACCAGTACCTCGCGCTGAAGTTCATACAGGCGACCATCGGCCTCCTGTAGCGACTCTTGTCGATGCGTAATTGTATCGGCCAGCTCCTCCTCTCTTTCTGGATCCCGGAATTCTTGCGGCGAGACCTCTTCTACTGGTATGGGCACGAGTTCCGATACCAGATCAGCTCGCGCTTGAGCATTTTGCTCAGCATATCCTCGATATCTATCCTGAAGCTGATCGGACGCTTCCAATGCGTAGATCGCTCGTTCAACATATTCCGTGCTCAGCAAACTTTCAGAGGGCGAATCCGCGTGGCCTTCGCTTGCGTTGATGGCCAACTCTTTCACAGTTCCTAATATTTGATTATCAATTGAGGCCCGACCCTCTTCAATATGCTCCGCCTGGAGGTTAAGCATAACGTCTTGCACTGTTGCGTGAGAAAGTCTTTCGGCCTCAGCGTCCTCATTGGCAGCTGTTTCCGTCACAGCAGCATGAATACGGTCGTTGTTATAGAAATTCACTTCTTGATATAAACCATCAATTGAGGCGTGATCGACATTCTCTGTTATGTTTGCAATTTGATCGGGGATACTGGCTCTCGCCGTGCCTGTCGTATCTACGCCCTGCTCAACTTCATTTTCATCATCCAATTCGTTCTCCCAAGTATTGAAATTATTTTGCTAAATATTTGGTCGCATGGGAGTTTGTCAGAGATGAGGCCGTGGCGGATGGCGGCGCGCTGGCGCTTGATGCAGTTATCTCACTATTTCCACGCGTGTCACATCAAATGCCTCGCACTGGATCGGCTCCACTTCGCCGGCAAACGGGTCAACCGGTGCTGACTCGCCATCCACGAACCGCCGTTCCCATATTCTAATTTTACCAGATATCTTGACCGCTTTCCCGTATATATCGTTTTTGGGCGCGCACGATCATGCGGATGCAGCCTTAACTTCGTCCCTGAATGCGGTCATTCGGCCGGTCCGCCAATTCGGGACCATAAGACGAGGCTTCTTCGCCGGATGCATGGACGCTTCCTTTGTCCGAGAGCGTGGCGTCAAGACGTTCAAAGGCTTTGACCAATTCGTCGATTTCATGGTCGCCGTCAATGTTCGGTTCGGACCGTGCCGATTGCGGCGCCTCTTTTTTCCGCTCCAGATCGTCAAACGCTGCGTTCATCGCGTCATCGGAAATTCCACCCAAGAAATCGTCTTCCATGTGAGCGGCTGCGGGTGTTGGAGAATTATCAGTTTCCATTTCGTGCGGGCTGGCTTTTGCACGCTTGGCCGATTGCAGCGCCTCTGTTTTCTGCTCCAGATCGTCAAACGCTGCGTTCATCGCGTCATCGGAAATTCCACCCAAGAAATCGTCTTCCATGTGAGCGGCTGCGGGTGTTGGAGAATTATCAGTTTCCATTTCTTGCGGGCTGGCTTTTGCACGCTTGGCCGGTGGCTCCAACTGACTTAAGTCCCCGCCTTGATCGATGTCTATTTCATCACGACCGGCGGAAACCGCGCGGTCTGTGGCGCGGTCGAGCTGATCTTCTTGATCCATCAATGCTGCGAGTGCATCAAGCCCCGAGTTCTGTGCCGCTCGTTTTGATCCCTGCGTTGTAGCCAAATGATCAAGCTCCGAATCGTAGTCGTCGTCCATCGCCGCAGTGCTTGATTGGCTGGCGGAACCCGTTGCAAGATTTGCCAGACCGGTTGGGCGTGCTTCCAACCTTGTGACCGCTGCTTCCATCTGTTGCCGGTCATAATCAATCCGTTCTTTGGCGTTTTGCAGTTGCTCCGCCGACTTCTCCTGCATTTCGCCAAACTGCTGCAGAATCTCCAGCTGTTGACCGCGTGGCATGGGATCATCCGCATATCCGGCTTGCCGCATTCTTCGCTCAGGTCGCCCGCCGAAGAAATGGTTTTCAGCTTTGTTTTGCTCGTTAAATTGGTCGATGATCTGATTAACTTCACCGGTCATCTGATTGGTGTAAGGCGCGCCGCCGTTCAAACTGTCTGCAATCTCCAGTCTGGTTTGCGAAATTCGCTCATCCGTATCCAGTATATCGGTGTAGCGCTCCTCTTGGATCTTAGCGATCTTGTTGTAGAATTTTAGATGCTCGGCAGGATTTTCGATGTCGGCATCGTTCAGCGTTTCAGGCTCCGGTATGGAATTTAAGCTCGAAGCCCCTGCCTCCTCCAGCTTGTTGTTAATTCGCTGGAGAATCTGGGCTTCATACTGTTCTTGCGGTACGTAGTCTTCCGGCATTTAGCTCCCTGCAAAAATCACCACAAAAAAAGGCACTAAAACGGCACTGACCAGCTTAGGGTACAACCGTTCTGTGGCTTTTTTGGGGCGTCGGAGCCGCGTGACAAACGCTAAAGCTACCCCTCAAACCGTCCATTGCGCGGAAAGCCCTTTGGCACCATGCGTCCGGCACCGGCGCGCACGCCGAGCCATTCGATCAGCTCTTCATGGGGCTTGGTGAAGGTTCGGCCGGATGAATCAGTCCATTTTAGACCCTGCGCCAATGAAAAGAGCTGGATGTCCTTGATGCCACCGTCCTTGTATTTTTGAAGGCGCACGCCCTTACCACGTGTTAGTTCCGGCACTTGATTGAGCGGGAAAATGAGCAGCTTGCGGTTCTCACCAACCACGGCGACATGGTCGGGCGCAACACCATCGGCTTCTTCCATAAAGCGACAGAGGCTGGCCTCGTCTGGCAGTTTCACGTTCATGACCTGCTTGCCTTTGCGGGTGTTGGCGGCGATTTCTGCTTCCGGCACGACAAACCCGTTACCAACACTGGATGCGATCATCATCTTACGGCCCGGCTTGTGTACGAACGCCGTTACGATGTCGGCATCATTGTCCATGTCCACCATGATACGGATGGGCTCGCCATGCCCCCTGCCGCCGGGCAGTCGATCAACGCCAAGCGTATAGAATTTGCCGGTGGTGGTGAACACCAGAACCTTGTCTGTCGTGTAGGCGTGGAAGGCTGTTTTAAGCTTGTCGCCTTCCTTGAAAGAAAGACTGGCAAAGTCCGCCATGTGGCCCTTCATGGCGCGCAGCCAGCCTTTTTGTGAAACGACGACAGTCACCGGCTCTTTTTCGATCATAGCCTGCTGAACAGCTTCCAGATCGATTTCGCCTGCCTCGCCAAAGTCCGAGCGCCGGGCACCCAGTTCGGTGCCCTTTCCAAATCGTTTCTTAATGTCTTTGATCTCGTAGGAGATAACATCCCACTGCTTACCCTCAGACGCGAGCAGTTCTTCAATCTGGTTTTTCTCGTCAGTGAGCGCGTCGAACTCTTTTCGGATTTCGACTTCTTCCAGCTTGTTTAAAGCGCGCAAACGAAGGTTCAGTATCGCATCAGCCTGCACCTCGGTCAGATCAAATACCTTGATCAATTCCTGCTTGGGGTGATCTTCAAAGCGCACAATGCGGATCACCTCATCAATATTGAGGTAAGCGATCAGAAAACCAGAGAGGACTTCCAAGCGCTTTTCAATGATGCCGAGACGGTTGCGCGAGCGGCGCTGCAAAACTTCGCGGCGATGGTCCAGCCACTCGCGCAGAACCGCGCGCAGATCCATAACTTGCGGCACGATACCGTTTGAAAGCACATTCATGTTCAACGGGAAACGACTTTCCAGTTCTGTCAGCTTGAAAAGCGATTCCATAAGAAGCTCAGGATCGACGGTACGCGACTTGGGCTCCAAGACCACACGGATATCTTCCGCGCTCTCATCGCGGACATCTTCGAGCATCGGCATTTTCTTTGCCATCAATAGCTCTGCGATCTTTTCGATCAGCTTTGACTTTTGCACCTGATAGGGAATTTCTGTGATGACGATCTGGTAGCCACCCCGGCCGGTCTCTTCCTTCTCCCAACGCGCACGTACGCGGAAACCGCCGCGGCCTGTTTTGTAAGCGTCCAAAATGGACGCCTTGTCTTCCACGATAATACCGCCGGTCGGAAAGTCTGGCCCGGGGACATACTCCACCAGCTTTTCGATGGTCGCATTGGGGAATTTGATCAAATGCAATGAGGCGTCGCAGAGTTCTTCAAGATTGTGTGGCGGGATGGATGTCGCCATGCCCACGGCAATGCCGGACGAACCATTGGCCAAGAGGTTTGGGAACGCGCCCGGCAATACTATGGGCTCTTCGTCTTCCTCGTTGTAAGTGGCGCGGAAATCCACAGCATCCTCAGTGATGCCCTCCAAAAGCAGCGTGCCGATTTCGGTCATGCGCGCTTCGGTGTAGCGATAGGCTGCAGCGTTATCACCATCGATATTGCCGAAATTGCCCTGCCCATCGACGAGCGGGTAGCGGACTGAAAAACTTTGCGCCAAGCGGACCAAGGCGTCGTAAATCGCCTGGTCTCCGTGCGGATGCAGATTGCCCATTACATCGCCAACGATTTTGGCACACTTTTTATAGGCGTTGGCGGGATCAAGGCGCAGCAAACGCATGGTGTAAAGGATGCGCCGATGCACGGGCTTCATGCCGTCGCGCGCATCAGGGAGCGCACGGTGCATGATTGTTGATAGCGCATAGGAGAGATAACGCTCTTCCAGCGCTTTTCGCAGATCTATCGGTTCAATGCCATCGCCGTCATCACCTGACGGAGGTTTCGTCGTCTCAGCCATATATATGCGTTAAATGAGCGCCCGATTCGCGGCAATATTAGGGCCAGGTTACCCACTCATTGCTCACGAAACGCCAGTGCCAAGGAATCAGTGATCGGTCGCGACAAATATTCAAGGAACGTACGTTCGTCCGTGGTTATCAATGCATCGACTGGCATACCGGGATAGACTTGCTCTTTGGAGACTTGAGCGGGCAATTCATCGATACTCAGCCGAACCTCATAATAGGGCTGGCCTGACTGCTGATCGATGAGGCGATCCGGCGAGACATAGGTAACCGTGCCAGGCACTTCTGGAGTCAGACGCTGATTAAGGGCGGCAAATCTCAGATTGGCATTTTGACCAGGCGTCACCAGATCAACATCAGCAACCGATACTCGTGCCGTCACTCCCAGCTCCACATCGACCGGCAGCAACTCGGCAATCGCGTCGCCGGAGCGCAAGGCAGCACCGACAGTGTTGACGGAGAGATTGACAACATAAGCATCATTGGGTGCTCGAATGATGGTGCGGTCCAAAACACTGCGCGCTGCGCTCATTTGTTCTTCTATATCTTCGAGTTGTCCCCGGATTTCGTTGATCTGCTGAACAACCTCTTCAACAATCTGGGTGCGTAAGCGTACACGGTTTTCTTCCGCCTCCAGTATCTGGATACGGCTTCGCGCAACTTCAGACGCCAGTTGACCGGCTTCACCAACCAGTGCCGCCCTTGAGCGAATAACATTTGTGTATTCAGCGCGAAGCGTTAGCCCTTGCTCGAGCAAACCTTGCCGCCGATCTGCTTCTTCGGAAAGCACATCTATCTGGCTTGCGATGGCCACCTGTTGCGCCTCCAGGCCGGTAATGGCCTCGTTTAGACCGGCAATCTGCTGCGTTAAAATTTCTGACTCTGCTGCAAAGCGATCACGGCGGACATCAAATTGGGCGATCTGTTCGCTTAGCGCATCTTCAAAGTCGATGCGTTTTGCTTCGCTCACCATGTCAGCTTCGAATTCGAGCTTTTCTTCTGCGTCGCGCTCAGCACGCAGTCTTATCAGTTGCGCGGTCAACGCAAGATGACGCTTTTGCAGCCTTGAAACTTCAGCAAGTGGCCGCGATCGCTCAAGGCTGACCAGAGGATCACCAGCGCTTACGCGTTCACCATCGCGAACATGGATCTCGCCGACCACACCGCCTTCGAAATGCGAAATCGTCAGATTTGCATTCGAGACCGCAACAGCGCCTGAAGCGATCGCGGCGCCATTGAGCGGTGCTGTGGCTGCCCACAATCCAAACCCACCAAAGAAGAGCGCGATGACACCATAGCCACCTTTGAGAACGCGCGACGTTGTTGACTTTTCAGCAATCCGATCACGCGCATTTTCATCGTTTTTCATTTCAGCGATCCTCAGTTTACTGGTTGTGGTGACGACACGGTAGGCGTGTTTTGATCCGCCACAACTTTCAAAGGCAGATTTTCTGACGGTTCTTCTTTAGCCGCCTCATCCGCACTTTCGTTCGGAACTGCTGCCGCAGCTTTGGCGCGCTGAGCCATTTGACTTTGCTCTTCACGGCGCTTTGCTATGACGCTTTCGGGTTTGTCAAAAGCGGTAACAGTACTGTTTTCCAAGACGCACATCTTGTCTGCGAGCATGTACAGATCTGGATCATGGGTCGCGAAAATGACGGTCTTTGATGCCGCCCGCGCTTCTGCGACCACACGTTTGTAAGCTTCTTTGCCCATCTGATCGAGATTGGAGTTGGGCTCGTCCATGATCAGGATGGCGGGTGACCGGAAAAAGGCGCGCGCTAAACATATCAACTGCCGCTGTCCGCCCGACAAGGCGTGTGCCTGCGTTGAAATCATGGTGTCATAGCCCATCGGCAGTTCTTCGATAATCCGATCGACTTTCGCCATCTTCGCCGCAGCGATGACCTCTTCGTCGCCAGCATCCGGTGCGAAACGGGCAATATTCTGGGCAACGGTACCCGGCAGCAGTTCAACTTCCTGTGGTAAATACCCGATATTGGCACCCAGAAAATTTCGATCCCAATTGACCAATGATGTGCCGTCGATCCGCACCTTTCCGCGATAGCCATCCTGTGCGCCGGCCAGGATTCGAAGCAATGTCGATTTACCAGTTCCGCTAGGACCGACCAATGCAACTGTCTCACCTGGCTGGAAACGCAGCCGCCTGATATTCAGAACCACTTTGGGCTGCTTGTCGCGTCCCGGGACAACAAAGCCAAGATCCTCTATGGTGACCTCACCAACTGGCGCATCACGGGCTGTGATTTCGGCCTCTGCTTCAGCAAGTTTGGCGACATTGGAAACCCGATCCCACGCGCCGCGGGCATCAAAGATGGAGCGCCATGAACCAACGAGCTGATCGATCGGTTGCAGGGCGCGTCCAGACACGATGCTAGACGCAAAGATCATGCCTGCCGTCATCTGATTGGTCAAAACGAGATAAGCGCCAAGTCCCAAAATAGCGATTTGCAAAAGCATCCGGATAAACTTGGAAATGCCGGTCAGTTTCGCGCTGGTGCTGGACACCTGGATATTTTTTAAAAGCCCTTCGGCATGTCGCTCGGCCCAAATGCTTGTCAAAGCATCGACCATGCCCAAAGCACGTGCGGTTGGCGCCTCGCGTGTCATCGCGGCTGCGTCCTGCAAATCATTAGATACAGCGCCCGCCGCTTCCATGGCCTGCTTCTTGGTCATCAAATACTGAAGGACTGCAAAGGCGCCTAACAATACTGCGCCGGCGAGCGTCAGGGCACCGATGTAGGGGTGGATAAAGAACAGGATTGCCACAAACAGTAGAGCAAATGGCACATCAAAGATGACGAGTGCTGTGCGTTGCTCTACGAATGAGCGGACAGTGGACAAGTCCCGCAGCCGTCCGATATCACCGCTGCCCTCGCCTTTTGTCATGAGCACTTTCAAGACCGGCTGGGCCAAAGCATCGTCTAAGCGAGTTGCCACTTTTGCCGAGTAAAGATAGCGGACAGCCTCAAGCAAGCTCATCACCAAAATCGCAAGGCCAGCAGCCAAGGATATGAATATAAGCGTATTCATGCTGGACGAGGATAATACCCGGTCGTAAACCTGCAGAAGGTATACCGGCATAGTAAGCATCAACAAATTGATGCACGCAGAAAATACAGCCAAATCGCGGATTGCGGGTCTGGCGAATCGGTTCACGTTTCCCATAAGGGCCCTCGCTGAACAATCGTTATCCGCCACGTTGTAACGAGAGATTAGCGAAAAAGTATGACCAATAAGTGAGTCTATACGAAATACCCTGGCCCCTAGGCCAAGGTATAGTTCAAGCTTTGCAACTTACTTTGCAAGCAGATCGCGAATTTCTTCCAATAGCTTGATATCAGCAGGTGTTGCTGGCGGTTCAGCCGGTGCTTCTTCCTCTTTGCGGCGCATATTGTTGACCGCTTTCACCATGAGAAAAATGATAAAAGCCAAAATCAGGAAGTTGATGACAGCAGTGATAAAACTGCCATAGGCCAAGACAGCGCCCTGCTCTTTGGCCGCTTCTAGACTTGTCGCATCCACCGCGCCCGACAAACCGATAAAGTAGTTTGAAAAATCAAGACCGCCGAAAATAGCGCCCACAATCGGCATGATAACATCGCCCGTCAGTGACGTTACAATGGTGCCGAAAGCGCCACCAATAATAACCCCTACCGCCAGATCCATAACATTGCCCTTGGCAATAAACTCTTTGAATTCGTTTAACACGTTCCCTCTCCACGTGAGATTTAACCCAGTGTCGCGTTGCGACCTGTAATTGGTAACTGGTTTTGCTTCGTTCGACAATTATCCGCTTAGGCAAGAATGAAGTGAGTGCATCGACAAAAGCGTATGCATTTGCCAGAATTGGTAATCGGGAGGAATTGCATGTCAGGTTGGCTCATTGCAGCGACCGCACTGCTCTATCTGGCGGCCTTGTTCGGGGTGGCCGCATATGGTGACCGGATGGCGGCGCGACGGCGACCAGCCAGGCCGCAACCGAACATCTACGCCTTGTCGGTAGCTATCTACTGCACGTCGTGGACGCTTTTTGGTTCAGTTGGTCTTGCGACCGAAAGAGGCTTTGAGTTTTTTGCGATTTTCGTTGGGCCGATCTTGGTCTTCACACTGGGGGCACCTTTAATCCGACGTGTGGTGCACCTATCGAAGGCCGAACGCATCACGACGATCGCAGACTTTCTGGGCGCGCGCTATGGCAAAAGCGCACGCGTGGCTGGCATTGCTGCGTTAATCGCCTTCGTCGGCACCGTTCCCTATATCGCGCTCCAACTAAAGGCCGTATCCGACGCTTTGGAACTGCTATTTGCCCACGCAAGTGATGGTGGCGACCTGCCATTTGATATTTCCATCATCGTTGCTGTCACGCTTGCGGCTTTCACGGTGTTGTTCGGAACACGTCATGCAGATGCAACCGAACACCAAGACGGATTGATGTTGGCCATCGCTGTTGAATCAGCGATCAAACTGGCCATTACGATGGTTGTATCTTTCATCATCGTCTTCTTCTTATTTGGCGGGTTTGAACCAGTAGGCCGAGCGCTTGGTGAAAACCAGCAAGTGCGCGAAGCGATCGCTGCGGGTTCATCCTGGGGCCGTTGGCTGACTTTGGCGGTTCTGTCTGCAGGCGCCATTTTGCTGTTGCCCCGCCAGTTTCATGTGACGGTAGTGGAGCATCGTTCCGATGCAGAGTTGAACCGGGCAACTTGGATGTTCCCGCTCTATCTCATCCTCATCAATCTATTTGTTATGCCTCTTGCGGTCTCAGGTATGATCAATTTGGGCGATAGCGCGCCAGCTGATCTCTACATGATCGCTCTGCCGCTCGAAGCTGGTCACGAGTGGCTTGCGCTGCTCGCGCTTATTGGTGGTCTGTCTGCCGCATCGGCCATGGTGATCGTAGCCTGCGTGGCACTATCGATCATGATATCCAACGACATCATCCTGCCACTTGCACTACAACGCCTTCGCGATGCGCGCCAAATCTCCGGCAGTGGATGGTCAGATGTCATCCTCTACGTGCGCCGTGCTGCTATTGCACTCATGATCCTTGCAGGCACCTACTATCACACACGAGCCGGCAATGATGCCCAACTGGCGTCCATGGGGCTTTTGTCTTTTGCTGCCATTGCGCAATTCATGCCGGCATTCATATTGGGCCTTACGTGGCGGCGAGCCAATGCACGCGGCGCTACTTTGGGTCTTTGCATCGGCTTTCTTGTTTGGACCTATACGCTTCTTCTTCCAACATTGTTGGCCAGCGGTTCCTTTGTGATGACCCAGGGACTTTTTGGTATTGGCGTGCTCAAGCCGCAGGCCATGTTCGGCCTCCAGATGGATCCGCTGATCCATGGCGTTTTTTGGAGCCTGCTTCTCAACACGGGCGCCATTATCATCGGCTCGCTCACGCGAGCCAGTTCGCCTTTGGAGCGCATTCAGTCGACGACATTCATACCGCGAGAAACGACGAAATCGGTGAGCATGAACCGGTTTTCGACGAGTGTGACCATCGCTGAGTTGAAGGCAGTCCTGGCCCGCTACCTTGGCGACACACGCGTTGAGCGAACGTTCGATAGTTTCGCGCAGCGTGAAGGCCGTATTCTCCGCGATCAAGACCTTTGTGACATGGCTGTTGTTCACTATGCGGAACAGGTCCTTGCAAGCGCAGTTGGTTCTGCGTCGGCGCGTCTTGTCCTCTCACTTGTGTTTGAAAAAGACGGCCCTTCAACTGGCGAGGCTGTTCGCTTGCTCGATGACGCGTCAGAAGCCCTTCAACAAAACCGGGATGTGCTTCAAAAAGCGCTGGACCAGATGGATCAGGGTGTATCTGTTTTTGACAGTGATTTCCGCTTGACCAATTGGAACAGCCAGTTCCGACGCTTGCTGGATCTGCCGCCCGACTTCGGCAATTTTGGCATGCCGCTCAAATCGATCACCAACTATTTGACACTCAGTCGGCAAATTGATCCTGGCATTGAGGATCTGGCAGTTGAGAACATCACACAGTTCAAACGGGCTTGGCCTTTGCAATTGGGTCGATCGGGCCGCATTATCGAGGTCAGATCAAATCCGATGCCTGAGGGCGGTTTGGTTGTCACCTATACTGACGTCACTGCGCGCGTTGAGGCTGATGAGGCCCTCAAACGAACAAAGGAAAGCTTGGAAGTGCGCGTGCAGGCGCGTACCGGAGAACTGACCAAAGTGAACGCCGAACTCGGTAAGGCGCAGCGCCGTGCCGAAGATGCAAACATTTCAAAAACCCGCTTCCTTGCCGCCGCTGGCCATGACATCGCGCAGCCACTAAACGCCGCGAGACTTTACGCAACATCTCTAGTTGAAAGTCTGCCTGTCACGGCGCCACACCGGGAAACCGTACAAAAGATCGACAGTGCGCTTGAAAATGTTGAAAGCATTATCGGCGCAGTTCTCGATATCTCGCGTCTGGACACCGGCGCGATGACGCCCAACAATTCAGTGTTTTCACTTGGTGACTTGCTCAAGCAGTTGGAAACAGATTTCCGCCCCATCGCAGATGAAAGGCAGCTTGAGTTCAAAGTGCTGCCGACAAGCTTAAATGTCGAAACAGATCGCAATCTGTTACGCAGATTGGTTCAAAACCTGATCTCAAATGGCATCAAGTACACGCAGTCCGGTCGGGTTTTGGTCGGGGTCCGGCGACGCGGCAAAAGCCTTGAGCTTATCGTTGGTGACACGGGGATTGGCATTCCACACGAGCGTAAAACCGAAGTCTTTAAAGAGTTTCAGCGCCTTGACGATGGTGCACGTACAGCAAGCGGGCTCGGGCTTGGTCTGTCTATCGTTGATCGTATTTCCAAAGTGCTCAATTTGCCCGTGACGCTGCAGTCAGAACCAGGCAGAGGCAGCATTTTTGCCGTCGAAATCCCGATCAGCGATGCTGTGCCGAAGCGAGCATCGGCCAAGCTTGGCCGTATCGTGCCGCGCCCTTCTTTACTTACCGGGCTCAATGTTGCCTGCATCGATAACGAGGAGACGATCCTTTCGGGCATGACAGTGCTTTTGTCGGGCTGGGGAGCTCACGTGATGGCCGCTGGAACGCGAGACGATCTCAAGACCATAATTGAAGTAAATGATGGCGTGCTAAATGTCATCATCGCTGACTATCATCTGGACAATGACGACGGCATATCTGTCATCACGCAAATCAGGTCCACGTTCAATGAACAATTGCCCGCAATTTTGATCACTGCCGACCGTTCAGCGGCTCTTCGAGAAGAGGCAGAGGCGAAGAACATCACACTATTAAACAAGCCGTTGAAGCCTGCCGCATTGCGAGCGATGTTAACCGCAATTCCAATCTCAAAAGCGGCCGCCGAATAGCACCGTCAAGCGTGGTCTTCAGCCTGGAAACAGCTGCTGCAAATGGCGAACTCTACGAGTTGAGTTGCTCGCCTTCTTGCGCGCCCGCAGCATCGCCTGGCAAGTTCAGCAGATCATTGCCGATTTTGGACAAGCGGATGACCGCTTGCGTTCGGCTATCAACGTTTAGCTTTTGTAGAACTGCCGAGACATGAGCTTTAATGGTCGCCTCTGATACCGAGAGTTCATAGGCGATCTGCTTATTTAAAAGCCCTTCTGACAACATGCCAAGCACGCGCGCCTGCTGAGGGGTCAGCGTGCGGATGCGGTTGATTAGGTCTTCAACTTCCGGATCATGTTCGCTGCCAAGATCGATGCCTTCAGGCATGGCAATCTCACCTGCCAAAACGCTTTTGACCGACGTGCGTATCGTTTCCATATCGGCAGATTTTGAAATGAAACCAGATGCTCCAAGATCCAACACGCGCCGAACGGTAGATGGCTCATCATGAGCCGAAACAACGACCACCGGCACCGCAGGAAAACCTGCGCGCACAGCGACCAGTGCTGAAAGGCCGCTTGCTCCTGGCATGCTCAAATCCAATAGAAGCAAGTCGCAGTCAGGTTCGCTCTCCAGAACCTTCATTGCTTCAGCAAAATCGCCTGCTTCAAGCATTGTTGTGTCAGCAGCACCGCCATTTAGTTGGTCATATAAAGCCGACTTAATGGCATCGCGGAACAATGGATGATCATCCGCAATCAGTATTTTCGTTGTCATGCGCCCTCCCGATCGGCTCAAGGCCCGTTATGGCCGCTTAGCGATAAGCGCGTCAAGTAATGTGGACGTGGCGAGCCGGTTCAAATCTTCAGTCGTTTTCGCAACACTGGCAACCGCCAAACAAACCAGATCACGACCCACACGTTGCCGAGAAACGGTATTGGGAGGATCCACATTGCTGCAACCAGGGGTCTTTCAACCAAAGCGATAACGACAGCCGACAAAAGAAACCCGAAGTAAAGGTCAGCCAAAGAAACGATGCCCCAAGGATTTGCAAACAGCCAAGCGCCCTCTGCCCAGAAATCACCAACCGCGATTGCCCAAACAATCAAGGCAGCAAACGCCAAACCAATAAGAGTTAGCGCCAGTCGCAAAATCATCATGTCGAAACCATGCTTTCGATATCAATCCCCGTGGCAATTAGCGCTGGCGGAGAGCTTGGAAAGCAACGATTTGGTTATTGAACGTCGTTTTCGATGATTTTTTCGACTTTGTTGCAATAGGCCTGAGAGATCGGATTCATGCGCGTTGCACCATGTCCGGCGTTGTATCTCAAAATGGTGCCACATGTATCGCCATCAGCCAGTTCATGGGCCTTGCCCAAATATTTCATGCCGTAAGCTATGTTGGTTTCCGGGCGATACAGGTCCTTGCTACCGCCACTAAAACCCATCATCCTTGCCGTTGACGGTCGCACTTGCATCAGACCGATCTCGCCTGCGGCACCGCGGGCATTTGCTCGATAGGTGCTCTCTGAGAATACAACTGCATGCGCCAATTCTAGTGGCACACCATTTTCGTTGGCGTACTTTTCGATCAACTCGGCGTAGGGACGGTCGTCGACCGTGCTGCGTGCAGCATTGGTGTTTGCTTCGGCCACCGAGGCGGTTTCGATATCATCTGTCAGATCACTGGTTGTTTGGCAGGCGGCAAGCGCCAATGCTGCAACACATCCTGCAATAGCAGGTGTAAGCTTAATTGTCATTTTTGTGGTTTTCCCGTCCAACTAATGCGGAGCGGGGCTTTCGCGCAAGATTGCGACCTGATTGGGGCAACTTACGATCAATGAGTTTTGCGCGTTGTTACACTTGCGCGATCAGCTGCAGATAGTTGCGTAGTGTCATGATGGTCGACACATCGGCGACGCCATCAATCTTCTGCGGTCGGTGGCGTCTTTGAAATGCTTCAATATGTGTTTTGGTCCGTTCATCAAAAAACCCGTCGACATGCTGATCAAAGCCATAGAGTGCCAGCATGGCTTGAAGCGCTTCGATAGGTTCGCCTTTCTCTCCGAGTGAAAAAAAACGGCCACCTTGAACCGGCTCAGGATCGACAAAAAGCGCCAGGCCTGCATCCGCCAAACGCTTCCAAGGGAACTTTTCACCGGGATCGATCTTGCGGCCTGGCGCCATGTCAGAATGCCCAATTACATTGGACATCTCTATTTTGTGCCGACTGAGAATTCCACGCATCAGCGCGATGACCGTTTCAATTTGAACATCGGGAAACTCTGGAGGCTCTGGATGCCCGGCGTTAACAATCTCAATGCCAATAGACCGGGAATTAATGTCGGTTTGACCATGCCAACTCCCTGCACCGGCATGCCAAGCACGCATGTTTTCGGAAACCATTTGCACAACGCGTGCGTCTTCGTGCACGAGATAGTGGGAAGACACTTGGCTATCCGGGCTACAGAGCCAATTCTGCGCCTCTTGGCCGGTTCCCATGCCGGTATAGTGCAGAACAATCATAGATGGTTTCAAACCGTCGCGGCGTTCTCCAAAATTGGGCGACCAACAAGGCTCGGCGTCTTTGTGATCAGTTTGTATCTTTGCGGCATCAGTCATCGTCAACCGCTGTTTCAAGATGCCTTGGCAGATCGGGCGAGTATTGGCTCAATGGCTTCCCAAGCGGCATTGATAGCGGCCATGCGCTCGTCGGCGATGCGCACAAACTCCGGCGGAACGCCACGGGCGACCATTTGGTCGGGATGATTCTGGCGCACCAAATCAAGGTAAAGGCGGCGCGCTTGTGCATGCGTGCTGCTGGGATCAATGCCAAGAATGCGCCATGGATCCCTCGCGCCCGTATCGACATGGCGGGCTGTTATGGTTTCAAACTCCGCTTCATCGATGCCAAATATCGCGGCCGTTTGCTGCAAGAATACCAACTCTTTATCATGGAGCACACCGTCTGCTTTCGCGATATGAAACAGGCCATCAAGAATATCGCCATGGGCACTGTCGCCCGTTTCGGATCTGCCGCATAACTCAGCCAACTGCCGAGCGTAAGCTTCAAAGCCTGCCGTGTCCTGCTTGGCCAAATTGTAAAGCCTTGCAACGCGCGTACGTTCCTGGTCTGGAATATCGAAAATCTCTTGAAATGCGTTCACTTCGTCTTGCGTGACGACACCATCAGCTTTGGCCATCTTGGCCGACAGGGCAATCATTGCGATCGAAAACGCTACTCGGGCCCTCGTATCGGGATCTCCTTCAAAAACGGTTCGGACACGCTCAATGGTGGCAGCCACCGCATTGCTGACACCATCAACCAGAATCTCTGCCATGCGGCTGAAAACGCTCATGGCTTCACTTATCTGTAAATCGGGTGATTTGTAAGAAGATTTAGACGAGTATACCCGCACCAATGGTGCGGGTACCGGTTGGTGATAAGAACGGCACTAATTTTGGGTAAATGACAGTCGCTGCCCGTCCTGGCCAATAATGACTAGATCGGTTTCATTGACTGCAAAACTTTCTGCATTCCGAATGATATTGAGCATTCGATTTTCAATATTCATAACTTCCGGGGAACAGCTCATTTTTGTTGATCCGATAGAACTGAATTCGATTTTACCTTCATCATTGTATTCATAGTTCCCCGTGAAGTTATTGCAGCCCGTAACACCCGCCAAAACACCGTTATCAAGCTTTATGCGAGCCTCGTTGGCTGCCTTTAGCATCCATACCCTTGTCAGAAGCTCATCGGTCGGCCGCAAATACTCCAAAGTCTGAGAGTTGTCGGTGGAGTTCCACAAAACCACTCTCTCGCCACCTAAGAGCCCATGTGGTTTTTCGGCTTCAGGACTTTGATCTTCGGGAATTTCCAAAGCGAGAGATGCATCCTCGGACTTTTGGGGTGTAGGCTCAGCAGCACCCTGTGTGCTTTCCTGCGCCCCGGATGTATTTGTGGAACTGTCTTCGCTTTCTTGTTGTCCACCGCAGGCAGCAAGGCCAAAGAGCATAACACTGGTGGTGGTTGCCAGTAGAAATTTCTTCATTTGATGTCTCCGTCGATCCCTTGAACGGTCCTTCGGAATGACTTGCGAATAAGACAATATTTTGCCAGCTATCAGCGCCGAAAAGCACATTTGGTCACAGTATGAAAAAAGTGATCAGGAAAGTGAAATTTCTGTAATGAAGAACGGGTGGCAATTTTGGATTGACCGTGGTGGCACATTCACCGATGTCATCGCGCGCAAGCCCGATGGTAGTTTGTCCGCCAAGAAACTCCTTTCTGAAAATCCCGAAAGCTATCGTGATGCCGCCGTTCAAGGGATACGTGAGTTTCTTGAAATCGAGCAGCAGGATGTCATAGCGGCCGAGCAGATCGATATTGTGCGAATGGGAACGACGGTTGCCACAAACGCCCTGCTGGAGCGCAAGGGTGATCGCACCATCTTACTGACAACAAAAGGTTTTCGTGACAGTCTGCGTATCGCCTATCAGGCAAGACCGGACATCTTCTCCAAAGAAATAGTCTTGCCAGAACAGCTTTATGAAGCTGTCATCGACGCCGATGAGCGAGTGCTGGCCGATGGAACGGTTGAACTAACGCTCGATCCCGAAACATTGCGCCCGACCTTGGAAGCTGCCTATGCCGACGGCGTACGTTCGCTTGCCATTGCCTTTATGCATGGCTGGGCTTATCCGGCACATGAACAGATGGCCGCGGCACTCGCCTCCGAAATTGGGTTTCAGCAAGTCTCGGTCAGCCATCAGGTTTCACCGCTGGTCAAGCTTGTCGGTCGGGGCGATACATGTGTGGTTGATGCCTATCTGTCGCCAATTCTTCGCCGCTATGTTGACCAAGTGCGGCAGGAACTTGGCATTCAAGGTTCCACAGACAATCGCTTGCAGTTCATGATGTCTTCAGGCGGATTGACCGCTGCGGACAGGTTCGAAGGTAAAGATGCCATACTTTCCGGTCCCGCCGGCGGTGTGGTTGGCATGGTTGAAACCGCCCGCGAAGAAGGGTTCGATCAAGTCATCGGCTTTGACATGGGCGGGACGTCAACAGATGTGGCTCACCATGGGGACGGGTACGAGCGCGCATTCGACACGGAAGTGGCTGGCGTGCGCATTCGTGCACCTATGATGATGATCCACACCGTTGCAGCCGGTGGCGGCTCTATCCTCAAATTTGAAGATGGCCGCTTTCAGGTTGGCCCTGACTCAGCAGGCGCAAACCCAGGTCCAGCCAGTTACCGCCGAGGTGGCCCCTTAACCGTCACTGATGCCAATGTTATGGTTGGGAAGTTGGACCCCAATACGTTTCCAGCAATCTTTGGACATAATCGTGATGAACCTCTCGATGCCGATATTGTTCGCAGCAAATTCACTGTGCTTGCTCGCGAAATCGGCGATGGCAAAACGTCAGAGGAAGTGGCCGAAGGTTTCTTGAAGATCGCGGTCCAAAACATGGCCAATGCAATCAAAAAGATATCCGTTCAGCGCGGCTATGATGTTACCCGCTATCTTCTCAATTGCTTTGGTGGCGCGGGCGGTCAGCATGCCTGTCTCGTTGCCGATGCACTGGGTATGGACGCGATCCTTATCCATCCACTGTCGGGACTTTTGAGCGCTTACGGCATTGGAATGGCGAAGGTCTCTGCATCGCGCCAGCATGCGTTCGTTCAACCACTACATGAAGAGCGCCTTGGCGAAATCATGAGTCTTTTGAATCGGTTGCGTGCTGATGTTGAGGCAGAGTTGCGGTCTCAAGGCGTGCCCAGTTCACACATTGATTCAAGTGCGACGCTGCATGTTCGTTATGACGGAACCGACACCGCAATCGAAGTGCCGTTTGATGGAACAATTCCTGATGCAGCAATGGCGTTTGAAGATGCGCACAAAGCCCAGTTTGGCTTCAACTCGCCAGGCCGCAAGCTGATCGTGGAAGCGGTGGGCGTGGAAGGTATCGCGCAAGGCACAGAGCAAGAAGCCACGGCGCCATTGGAGCTGACAGAGCATAAAGCAAAGGGCAGCGAGACCCGGTCAGTCTACTGCGATGGAAAATGGCGCGAGACCGAGATTTTTGACCGTGCTGATTTGAGCGCAGGCGCAATGATCACCGGTCCAGCGATTATCGTTGAGCCCAATCAGACCATTATGGTCGAACCCGGCTGGACCGCTACGCTGACTGCTCTCGACAACATTATCATCCGGCGCACAGCTGCTCGGACGGAAACGGCGCCCATTGGCACGAATGCCGACCCTGTGATGCTGGAGGTCTTCAACAATCTCTTCATGTCGATCGCCGAGCAAATGGGGGTGACGCTGCAAAACACTGCCTCGTCGGTTAACATCAAAGAGCGGTTGGATTTTTCCTGCGCGGTCTTCAACGCCGACGGACAATTGGTTGCCAATGCACCGCACATGCCGGTGCATCTGGGATCCATGGACCGTTCGGTGGAAAGCATCATCCGGCAAAACCCGAACATGCAGCCGGGCGATGTGTTTGCGCTCAACGCACCCTATAATGGTGGCACACATTTGCCGGACATCACGGTTGTGACGCCCGTCTTTGAGGGTGATGACATCCTCTTTTACGTCGCCTCGCGCGGGCACCATGCCGATGTCGGTGGCATGGCCCCGGGTTCAGCCACGCCGCGCGCAACCCATGTTGATGAAGAAGGCGTCCTGATCGACAATTTCAAACTCATCGACCAGGGCGTTTTCGACGAGGATGCGTTCATCCATCTGATGACCGACCATCCTTACCCCGCGCGCAATCCGGCGCAGAATTTGGCCGACATCAAAGCGCAGGTGGCGGCCAATGAAAAAGGCGTAGCGGAACTGCGGCGGATGGTCAGCCATTTCACGCTTCCCGTTGTGCAGGCTTACATGAACCATGTGCAGGACAATGCTGAAGAAAGCGTGCGCCGCGTGATCGACCGCTTGTCGGATTGCGAAGCCACTTACCCCACTGACAGGGGCCAGGAAATCAAGGTCAAGATCAGCGTGGACCGTGACAAGCGGGAAGCAACAGTGGATTTCAACGGCACCTCTGACGTTTGGGAGAATAACTTCAATGCGCCGGAACCCGTCACCCGCGCGGCCGTGCTTTATGTCTTCCGTCTGATGGTGGAAGGCGGCATTCCGATGAATGCGGGCTGCCTGAAGCCTATCAACATCATTGTACCGGACGGATGCTTTTTGAAGCCCGCTTTTCCCGCTGCGGTTGTGGCTGGCAACACCGAAACGTCCCAGCACGTCACCAACTGCTTGCTGCAGGCGCTCGGAGCAGTAGCCAACGCGCAAGGCTCGATGAACAACCTCACCTACGGCAATGAGCGCTATCAGAATTACGAGACGATTTGTTCGGGCGCTCCGGCGGGCGTGATGAATGATGGGCGTGGATTTGCCGGTGCGTCGGGCGTGCATACGCATATGACAAACACCCGAATGACCGATCCGGAAGTGTTGGAGATGCGCTACCCGATTGTGGTCGAAGAATTTTCGATCCGCCAAGGGTCTGGTGGCCAAGGCGCGTTCAATGGCGGGGATGGCACGGTGCGGCGGTTGCGTTTTACCGAAGACATGGACTGCGCAATCATAGGCTCACACCGCAAGGTTCCGCCCAAAGGCCTTGACGGCGGTGGCGACGGGCAACTGGGCAAAACCGAAGTGCGGCGGCTGGATGGAACGGTTGAAC
>JBCBDX010000016.1:0-33356 GCA_038529265.1 Pseudomonadota bacterium | reverse complement strand
CACGCCCGTGCCCGCCTCTTCGAGGATCCCGGGCCCCAGGGTTCGCACACCGCGTAACCACACGTGCATATATCCTCGTTGTCGATGTCTCATAATTTCATTCTTCACGGACCATGAGCATCCCTTTTGCAGGAAAAGTAGCCGCCGTTACTGGCGCCACATCAGGTATTGGCCTTGAAACTGCTGTCATGTTTCTCAATGGAGGAGCAACCGTATTCTTCATCCACTACTCGCAAGAAAAGTTGGATGGTGTTTGCAAAGGCCTTGGCAATCGAGCGCTGCCTTTGGTTGCTGATGTTACAAGGTCTGAAGACGTTGACAAAATGATAGCGACCATTGTCCAGAAGGAAGGTCGTCTGGACTTTTTCGTTGCTAACGCTGGAAAGTATGTTGGCGGAGAGTTGGTTCAAAGTGATCCCAAGGCCTTGATCAAGATGATCGAGGTGAACGTTGTGGGCGCTACTCTGTGCGGTCGTGCCGCTGCGCAGGTGATGAAAGGCCAAGGCCATGGCTACATCATCTTTATTGGTCCCATTGCCGGCGAAGTTCCAATCGCTGGCGAGGCTGGCTATTGCGGCACAAAGGCTTTTGTCCGCAATTTTGTTCCCTCTCTACGTCGCGAGGTCAGTTCATATGGTGTGAGAGTTGGTGAGGTTTCTCCAGGACCTGTCGAAGGCAAAATTGCCGAGGAGAATTGGACTAAGGAAAAATTGGCCGCCGAGCGCGAGAAAGGCGGCTTTCTAACTCCTTCTATGGTTAGCCGGGCCGTGAAGTTTATGGCCGAAAGCGATCCTAAAGAGGTGATTGCCAGCATTGTTCAACTGCCGGTTAACTCTGGCTTCTAAACTAGATATGATTCGAACTGTTTTGTTTTTACACTTCTCGAATAGTCGATCTTTTGTATGTTTGCGGTTAAATCGACTCGTCTGACGTATCCTTCCACCGAGACCCGCACATTTTCGGCGAGGTTGCCTCTTTCCGAAGTTCATAAATTGAACTACCTCATATTTTAAGCATGGCTTTCAACGGGACAGGTCAAGACCAAATTTACCAAGTGGAGCAAGAGCCGGGAGCTCATGAGAGTTGGTACTTCTGGCAGAATACCTTGGTGGTCTGTGTAATCTGCGTACTAATGGTTCCAGGCGTCATCGATATTATCTTGGGTTGGCTGGGCCGCCGCCCACTACCTCATCGCAACTTGACTGAAGAGCAACGTCGCACAGGTGATGTTGAGTTGGCAGTTCGCTCGGATGCTCAGCGTGGATCCGTAAGTGCATGGTCCACAACATAGAGTAACGCTATAGATGCCTGTTATACCCAAATGAGTGGTCTCTAGCTGTAGCAATTAGCCATGGTCGGCATCATTCCTTTGCCCCCATTCCCCCAACCGTCTGGCTCCCTCCCCCTTCGGGGA
The DNA here is from genome assembly GCA_038529265.1 of Pseudomonadota bacterium. GTDB lineage: Bacteria > Pseudomonadota > Alphaproteobacteria > Rhizobiales > Rhizobiaceae > JBCBDX01. The sequence goes on along the minus strand of JBCBDX010000016.1, from coordinate 31,942 downwards.
CCCGGGACCCGTCAGACGGTTGGGGGAATGGGCAGGATGTATATTGATGTAGTGTGTGATTGTTCGTGCCTTCATATGTAGTTTTGTTTAGCGTGGATGGGGTCTCTGTTGTTGCAATGCACAAAAGCAGAAACGTACAAACGAATGAATTGAAAAGTGTGATTTCACAGGCGCAGATTAACCTGTGTTATGCTTATGTCGTTTGGTTTCAGTGACTGGATAAGGGCAACAAAAAATTGTCGGTGTCTTCCAAATATATGATTCCAAACGAAAAAACTCGCGGCAGGTAGCATTGACAGCATAGGCCATCGAGGTTAAACGTTTAAATGTTAAACGTTTAACCTCGGTTGAGCGTTTGCGGGAGGAATAATGACAAGAAAAATATCTATTAAAGACGTTGCGATAGCGGCGGGTGTCTCAACAGCTACTGTTTCAAATGTTTTTACCGGCAAGAAACCGGTGAACAAAGAGCTGGCTGAGAGGGTTCGTACAGTTGCTACCGAGCTTGGTTATCGAGTTAACAAAGCGGCGTCTTTGCTCCGCTCGGGTCGCAGTAGCGTTGTCATCATTCTTGTCCCAGATCTTTCTGACCCATTCTTTACTTCTATCGTAACTGAGGTGGAGCAGCTGGCTCGCCAAGAAGGCTATGAGATCATCGTGGGTAACTCAGACGATGATATCGAAGTTGAAGAAGGCAGGCTGAATGCACTTCTTGCCTGGGAGCCCGCCGGCGCAATTGTTATTCCATGCAGTGACAGCCTCCCAAGCCGACTGCATGACCGTGATCTACCGCCGACGATTGTCGTGGACCGCGTTTCGGAATTTGACGTGGTGGACACGGTTTCCATCAATAATCTGAAAGCTGGAGAGAAAGCTGCTGATCTGCTCGGTAAGCTTGGGCACAAAAACATACTGATCGCCGCATCCGATATGGCGCTCACGCCAATTCGTCGCCGGGCTGAAGGTGTGCAGGTGGGTATTGAGAGGTTTGGCGGCTCCACGAGAATTGCCGAACTGGGTTCAGATCCGGAACATGGCAGCGCCGAGCTGGCCCATTGGTTCGATCAAAACGAGGCGCCTACGGCAATATTTGCGACCAACGATATGACCACGTTGGCAGTCTTAAAGTTTCTGGCCGACCGACACATCGAGATGCCGGAAGCGATTTCTGTTGTTGGGTTTGACGATTACGCATGGATGTCGGCGAGACGCACGAAGATTACGGCCATCAGGCAGCCAATTGAAGCAATTGCTGCAAGCGTTTGGAAACAGCTGATGAGCCGGATAGGCGGGCAGGAAGGGGCAGTGGTTAACGCTGTTCTCGAATGCGAACTAATCATACGAGATTCTGCCGTCGAGCAGAGCAAGAACACTGAATACTGGGGCGATAGGGAAATGACCCGAGGATACGGGCTAAAAGAAAAAGCAGGCGGTCGATAGGCGCGCAACCGGTTAAGAAGGTGAACTTCTAAGCCGCATATCTAACCCGATTGGAATTCTGAGCATTGGAGCGACGCTTCAGTGAACAGGACAGGTGCATCTACGCGCCGTAAGGTTCAACGAACCGCAAATGAAAGGAAACGGAGGAGAAAATGAAGAAGTTTCTGAAAACAACTTGTGCAATTGCATTGGTGAGCGCTGCCATGGGCGGAAGTGCTTATGCAGAAGGTCACGCTGTTGATTGGTCAAGTGAGCTGGGCAACCATGATGGCGTTGACTTGCGTATTCAGCTGATCAACGACCCATTCACCAAAGCACTTGGTGAGATCATGGGCGAATTCAGTGATGTTACTGGCGCTAACGTATCAAAGGACGACCTGGGATATGGCGGCCTTTACGAGAAGCAAGTTCTCAACTGCAGCCAAAGAGACGATACATATGATGTATTGTTCATCGACGGCATCTGGGTTGGAGAATTTGCTGAATCCGGCTGTATTGAAGCAGTTGAAGACCGCGTGAACGCAACTGATCCAAAGATCATTGCTATGGACGACTATGTAGAGTCCTTTGCCGGTCAGGCTACTTGGAATGGTACGCTTCAGTGTCTGCCAATTGCAGGCTATTGGCACATGCTGCATTATCGTACAGACCTCTTCGAGCAAGCCGGTCTGGAGCCACCTAAGACATTTGATGACATGCTCGCCGCCGCAAAGGTCTTCAAAGACAACGAGGACTTCCCTGAGTTGGAAGGCGGCATGGCGATGAACTTCCAGCGTGGTGCTGCTGCAGGCCAGCAGTATTTTGAGTGGATTTACTCAGCTGGTGGCAGCCCTTGGAAATCAAACTTCATTGGTTCAACCGATGTCTACGGTGACCTGGCACCGACCATTAACTCTGAAGAGGGTGTAAAAATGGTCGAATTCTTCAAGGAGATATCCCAGTACGGACCTCCCGGTGTCGAGAACTTTGCTTGGGACGAGCGCGCAAATGCGTTCACACAGGGCAAGGTTGCCATGATCAATAACTGGTCAGTACGTACCCCACTGTTCACGGATCCTGACTTGTCAAAAGTGAACGGAAAGTTCGGTGTTGCCATGTTCCCGCACGCTGAAGGCGAGACATCTGTACCTCCAGTTGGTGGTTGGATTTTGTGCATCAACGCACATTCTAAAAACAAAGATGCTGCTTGGGACTTCGTAAAGTGGTTTTCCTCGCCAGAGACACACAAGAAGTTCGTCCTCGCAGGTGGCCCTCCTTCACGCCACTCGGCTTTCCAGGACGAGCAGATCAATGCGGAGCAGTTCTGGACACAGACGCTGTATGACTCAGCGAAAGCTGCATGGCCTGATGGTCGTCCTCGCTACCCAGGTACATTCCAGGTTATCGATGCGATCGGTCTTGAAGTGAACCGTGCGATTATCGGTGAAGAGCCAGTTCAGGAAGCTTTGGACAAAGCCAACGAAAACGTTGAGCGTGTTCTCAAATCAGAGGGCCTGCTTCGCTAATATAATGAGGGCGCTCCGTTTGTCGGGGCGCCCACACCAAGCCAAGATTTCGGATAAAAGAAGTGTCAAGTTCAAGCACCAAAGCTCACACAGTCGAAGGGGAAGCGATAAGCGAACGCTGGATTAAGACGGCGTTTATTGCCCCTGCTGTCGTCTATCTGATGTTTATGAGCGTATTTCCGTTTGTTTATTCCGTTTACTTGAGCTTTTTTCAGGCCAAGCTGACGCGCTTGCATAGAAAATTCTTTGTTGGATTTGATAATTATAAGCAGCTTTTTCAGGACGAGGTGTTTCTTGCATCAATCTGGAACACGACGGTTCTGACAACCACGTCGATTATTTTCGAAGTCATACTCGCCTTTTTCTGCGCAAAAATATTCTTGTCATTGAAAGACAATCGGGCGGGCTTTTTCTTACGATCAATGTCGATTTTGCCGATGATGATTACGCCTTTGTGTGTCGCGCTGATCTTCAGCTATATCATGAACCCGACGCTCGGTATATTAAACTACATTTTGTCAGGCGTTGGTATCGAACCCATTTCGTGGTTTGGCAATCCTAGCCTTGCATTAGGCTCCATCATAGCGATTAACGTCTGGCAGTGGACGCCGTTTATGATGTTGTTGATGTTGGCGGGTCTGGTCTCAATTCCATCATCGCTCTACGAAGCAGCAGCACTTGAAAACGCCAAATGGTACCACGTAGCGCGCTATATCGAGCTGCCGGCGATCAAGGACGTTATCCTGATCGGCATCATCTTACGTGTTATCGATAATTTGAAGCTTTTTGATCTCGTTTATATAACCACGCGCGGCGGTCCCGGCGATTCAACGGAACTGCTGACGTACTTCACCTACCGGCAACAGTTTGCGTTCTTCAACGTGGGCTATGGATCCGCCGCCGCGGTCGTCATCCTTATTATCAGTATTTTCGTGACCACAATCGCGGTGAGCTTCCTGAGAAAGATGCAAAATGGATAATAAGAACAACATTGCAGCTCTCTCGGCGGCTACCGTTATCATGCTGATATTTATCGTCCCGATTTTGTGGATGTTTATGGGAGCTTTTAAGACGCCGGTCGACATCTACTCGATCCCGCCAGTCTGGCTTCCTGACTTCACCTACATCGAGAACTTTACGACCTTGTTGAGTGAGAATTGGCGTTTCTTGCTGAATTCGGTGATCGTGACGCTTGGTGCGACGATCGTTTGCATGATCTTTGCCCTGCCCTGCGCATTCGGATTGGTGAACTTCAAATTTACCGGCAATAACTTCTTGGCGGACTGGATCCTCTCAACTCGCATGATGCCGCCAATTGCTGCCGCGGTACCTCTTTTCATGATCTTCAACGGTTTGGGAATGTTGGATAGTCATGCCGCGTTGATCATCGTGTACGCGGGCTTCAATCTGCCCTTTGCGGTTTGGGTCTCCATGTCCTTTTTCCGCAATCTGCCGAAGGAGATTATCGAGGCAGCACGCATTGAGGGATGCACTTGGTTCCAGACTTTTTACAAAGTGGCGCTGCCACTGACAAAAAGTGGGATAGCGACGGTTTCTACATTCGTTTTCATCTTTGCATGGAATGAGCTGTTGTTGGCGCTGTTCTTGACCTCCAACGAGGCTAAGACTTTCCCAGTGGTCATCTCAACATTCTCGACCATCACTCGTACCTACTGGGAGCTGGTATCAGCGGCCACGGTCATTCAGGTACTGCCGCCGATCATTTTTACATTGATCATGCAAAAACACATCGTTTCCGGCTTGACGATGGGTGCCGTAAAAAATGGCTAATTTGGCCAAATACGTAGCGCTCACCGAACCTACTCTAGGAGCATAAAATGGGGCAGATAGAACTCCAAAATGTCATAAAAAGCTTTGGCGAAGTAAACGTCATCAAAGATATCTCACTGGACATCAAAGAGGGTGAGTTTGTCGTCTTTGTTGGTCCTTCCGGCTGTGGAAAGTCTACTTTGCTGCGCATGATCTCGGGTCTTGAGACGTTAACGTCTGGCGGTATCAGTATTGCCAACCGCGACGTAACTCATGCGGCACCGGCTGATCGAAAAATTGCTATGGTGTTTCAGTCCTATGCGTTATTTCCGCATATTTCGGTTCGCGATAATGTAGGCTTTGGCTTGAAGATTGCCGGCTTGCCACAAGCTGAGATTGATCAGAAAGTAAATGCCGCTGCAGATATATTGGGCCTTGAAAAACTCTTGGACCGTAAGCCACGAGAGCTATCCGGCGGTCAGCAGCAGCGGGTAGCCATCGGCCGCGCAATTGTGCGAGAGCCAGCCGTCTTCCTTTTTGATGAGCCACTTTCAAACCTCGATGCTGCGTTACGTGTTCAGATGCGCATCGAACTTATCAAGTTACATGCATCTTTGGATGCGACCATGATCTACGTGACACACGACCAAGTGGAAGCCATGACAATGGCAGATCGGATCGTGGTGCTGCGTGATGGGGTTGTTGAGCAGTTTGATACACCGGTTGAACTCTACGACAACCCGGCCAATGAGTTTGTTGCAGGCTTTATCGGATCGCCAAAGATGAACTTTGTACCTGCTGCGCCAGACAAGGGTGGCAAGGTGAAAATCGCTGGCAGGGTCAGTCAAAAAATTGCTGGCGTCGGTCAAGCAAGTCTTACCGAGAAAATGAAGGTCGGTATACGCCCCGAGCACATCAACTACAGCCATGACAAAGGCGACTGGCGAGGTGTCGTATCCGTTGCGGAACAGTTGGGTAGCGACGCCTATCTTTATGTTGATGTCGAGGGCATCGGGCCGATCACTGTACGCGCTGTGGGGGAGCGGACATTCAATCGCGATGACGAGATCTATCTGACTTTCGACCCTGGCCGGTGCCATCTGTTTGATGGGGATGGGTGCCGGATCAACTAAGAAAAACAATAATATATGGGGTTGGAGGAAAAATGGATCGGAGACTAGACGGGAAAGTTGCAGCCGTAACGGGCGCTGCATCAGGGATCGGTTTGGAGTGTGCAAAATCGTTCTTGGACGCAGGTGCTGCCGTTGTGCTGATCGACTATGCAGAGGAGAGACTGGCCGAAATCTGCGCTGAACTGGGCGAACGCGCAAAGCCACTGGTCATCGATCTTTTGGATCCGGAAAGTGTTAAAACCATGCTGCCGGGAATTCTAAAGAAAGCCGGGGGATTGGATATCTTTCACGCCAATGCCGGGGGCTATGTGGGAGGTCCGCTGGTGGAGGGCGATCCTGACCAGTGGGATCGAATGCTCAATTTGAATATCAATTCCGCATTTAGAACTGTGCACGCAGTTCTTGGTCATATGATCGAGCAAAAGAGCGGTGATATCATCATGACAAGTTCAATTGCCGGAATTGTTCCGGTGATCTGGGAGCCGATCTACACCGCTTCAAAACATGCTGTACAGGCATTTACGCACACAGTTCGCCGTCAGGTTTCGCAACATGGCGTTCGTGTTGGAGCGGTCTTGCCTGGTCCTGTTGTCACAGCCTTGCTGGATGATTGGCCCAAGGAAAAGATGGATGAAGCTTTGGCAAATGGTAGTTTGATGCAGCCCGTTGAGGTTGCTGAGTGCGTCATGTTCATGGTGACGCGGAATCCCAAAGTGACCATTCGCGATTTGGTTGTATTGCCCAACACCGTCGACCTTTAGAATTTGTCTGGATAGTCGCAGAGAGAGCGAACAAGTGGCTGATAAATATTTTATAGGCGTTGACGTCGGGACTGGTAGTGCCCGTGCCGGTATTTTCGATAAAGACGGCAAGCTGCTGGGAACGGCTAAGAATGACATCGAGCTGTTTCGCGATGGCGCTTATATTGCTGAGCAGTCAAGCGACAACATTTGGGCCTGCGTATGCGCGTCCGTAAAAAAGGCGCTCGAGCTTTCGGGCGTTCAACCAAATTCAATTGGTGGGATTGGCTTTGACGCCACTTGCTCGCTTGTCGTGCTCGATCAAAAAGGTCGACCGCTGTCCGTAAGCCAATCGGGTGATAGTACGCGTAACATCATAGTTTGGATGGATCATCGAGCCACCGACCAAGCCGCACGGATCAATGCGACCGGACATCGTGTTTTGGATTATGTCGGAGGTACAATTTCTCCAGAGATGGAAACCCCTAAGCTTCTTTGGCTGAAGGAAAATATGCCGAACATATTCAATGCGGCGGGGGACTTCTTTGATCTCACAGACTATCTGACATGGCGCGCTACTGGAGATAAGGCGCGTTCGGTTTGTACGGTTACATGCAAGTGGACCTATATGGCCCATGAGCATTCTTGGGACGCTTCATATTTTGAGCAGATTGGTCTGCGGGAACTGACCGAAAATGAGTTCGAACGCATCGGCTCGAGAGTTGTTGATACAGGAACCGCGCTAGGCAATGGTCTAACTGAAGATGCAGCCATTGATCTCGGGCTTGTCAAAGGTACGCCGGTCGCTGCTGGTTTAATTGATGCGCATGCAGGTGGCGTCGGCACAATCGGAGCAGCTGGCGGAACGCCTTCTTCTCGAATGGCTTATGTTTTTGGGACGTCCGCATGCACCATGTCGTCGAATGCCTCTGAAGCTTTTGTTCCGGGCGTATGGGGTCCTTATTACTCGGCAATGGTACCGGGGCTTTGGCTAAGCGAAGGCGGTCAATCAGCTGCAGGAGAAGCAATTGCGCATCTGTTGAAATTACATCCAGCTCACGAACAGATCAGTGAAGAAGCCAAAAGGAACGGATATTCGCTGCCAAATTATTTGCTGACTCTTATTGCTGCCCGAGCAACGGATGCGTCAGATGCTCTGGATTTGATCGATCAGACCATCGTTGTCCCTGAGTTCCTGGGTAACAGAGCGCCATTCGCCGACCCCGATGCGCGTGCGATTGTTTCAGGCCTGACACTGGACACTGGCACTGAGAGCATGGTCGCGCTTTATGTTTCGGGGTTGTATGGCCTTGGTTATGGTCTCCGGCAAATTTTGGAAGTGCAGCGCGATAATGGTGTCAGTCCCGACACTGTGGTAATAAGTGGTGGTGCGGGCGAAAACCCGATCGTAAAGCAACTTCTGGCGGATTCAGCGTGCATTAAAATTGCAGCGCCAGGATCAGAAGAGCCGGTGCTTCTGGGCTCAGCCATGCTTGGCTCTGTTGCTGGCGGTGCTTACACTACTGTTGCTGATGCGATGGTGGGCATGTCGAGCCTTGGCGATGTTTTTAAGCCAACAACAGGGGCGATTGCTGATACGCACGAAAAGCGTTTTCACGTGTTTCAGGCCTTACAGGCCGCCGGTCGCATGCTTCGGGATGCTAATTGATGCCCGATGCACTTATCATTTTTGATTGTGATGGCGTTCTCGTTGATAGTGAACCTATATCGCTTGGTTTGCTGATTGAGCATTGCGCAAAATACGGCCTCGAACTTGATCTGTTTCAAGCATGCGACTGCTTTCTGGGAAAGCCGGTAAGCGTCGCGTCAGCCGAAGTAAATGAAACCTACCAAACCAATGTACCAGACGTGGAATTGGATGAGTTTCAGCAGCAAATACTGGCCAGGTTCCGCCATGAGCTTAAGCCAGTTGAGGGCGTTGCTGATGCCCTATCCTTGGTGGATGCGCCGAAGTGCGTGGCATCGTCCAGCAACTTGGAGCGGATCAAAAAGTCTGTTGAATTTACAGGATTATACGATTTTTTTTCCAAGAACCTGTTCAGCACAGATATGGTTGCACGAGGCAAACCACATCCTGACGTATTTCTCCATGCAGCCGATCAAATGGGCTTTAAACCACGCCAATCGATCGTCGTTGAGGATAGCCCGGCTGGATTACGTGCCGCAAAAGCTGCTGAAATGAAGACGATTGCCTTTACTGGCGGAAGCCATGCAGAAGCAGCTGGCCTTACCTCGAAACTTGGCGCTCTGTCGCCGGATCAACTGATTGACAATATGACCGATCTCCCAAGGGCGATTGCCGCCCTATCGGCCCACTGAATTGGAACCAGATGTGACCAACGAATTTACTAATGAAGACTACCAGTCTCTAGCTAACGTCATTCGTGGATTGGCCATTGATGCAGTCGAGGAAGCAGGCCACGGCCATCCGGGCGCTGCCATGGGCATGGCCGATATTGCTTCTGTGCTATATGCTAGGCATTTGCGTTTTGATGCAAGTGCACCTCACTGGCATGATCGTGACCGAGTTGTGCTTTCCAATGGTCACGCATCGATTTTTCTTTATTCACTTCTCTATTTGACAGGCGTGCCTGGCGTTGAACTGGGAGATATCAAGTCATTCCGTAGAGCGGGTTCGATCACGCCTGGCCACCCTGAAGTCGGTCACACACCAGGAGTGGAAGTAACCACGGGTCCGCTTGGCCAGGGACTTGGTATGGCGGTCGGGCTGGCAATGGCCGAACACAGACTCGGTGAAGAGTTTGGATCAGATATATGTAACCACCGTACATGGGTTTTTGCCGGTGATGGATGTCTGATGGAAGGTGTGGGGCAAGAGGCGGTCTCAATGGCAGGTCATCTGCAGTTGGGCCGCCTTAACTTGCTATACGATAGTAATTCAATCTCTATTGATGGATCGACTGATCTGGCCTTTACCGAAGACACAGCAGCTAAGTTCAAGGCTCTTGGTTGGCATGTTGTCGAGGCTGATGGTCACGATTTCCAAGATATCGATCGCGCTCTAGCCGAAGTGAGCGCAGAAACCGCGAAGCCCTCAATTGTAATCTTTAAGACAATCATTGGTTATGGAGCACCGACCAAGGCTGGAACCGCCGGAATCCATGGCTCCAAGCTGGGGGACGAAGAAGCCAAAGCTGCAAAAAAAGCTCTCAATCTACCCCCTGCCCGGTTTGATATACCCGAAAAGCTTCTGTCTAAATGGCGTTCCTTCGGCAAGCGAGGCGAAGTCGAACGCGCCGCCTGGAGCGAACGTTTGGCAGCGATGCCTTGTGACCTGATAGCTGAGTATGATCGCCGTATGGACGGCCATTTGCCCGAACAGCTCAATAGCGCCGTCAACAACGCGGTCACCAATTGGATTGAGGAAAAGCCAAAGGTAGCCACACGAAAAGCGAGCCAGATGGCGCTAGAGGTGATAACCGACCTGCTTCCAGAGATGCTCGGCGGTTCCGCCGATCTTACGGGCTCAAATCTCACGAAGACAGCTGCGACGTCTGATCATTTCACGCCAGACGCTTCAGGGCGATATATAAACTACGGTGTCCGCGAGTTTGCCATGGGTGCGGCTATGAACGGTATCGCTCTTCATGGTGGCTTTATTCCGTACGGTGGCACTTTTTTGATCTTCTCTGACTACATGCGAAATGCGATCCGATTGGCGGCACTGATGAAGGCCAAGACTTTGTTTGTAATGACGCACGACTCGATTGGTCTCGGCGAAGATGGGCCAACGCACCAGCCAATAGAGCAATTGGCTAGTTTGCGAGCTATACCCGGTTTGCATGTTTTCCGTCCCGCTGACGTGGTGGAAACCATGGAAGCTTACCAAATTGCATTAAATGTTGAAGGCCCCTCCCTCTTTGCTTTCTCTCGACAAGGGGTTGAACAAGTCCGCAGAGTTGTCGTGGACGAGAACCTGACTGCGCGCGGAGCTTATGTAATTCGTGAACCCAACGGCGCGCGCGACGTGACGTTATTGGCGACCGGAACCGAGGTTTCCATTGCCATTGATGCTGCAGAAAGACTGGCGGCTTCTGGCATTAACGCCGCTGTGGTTTCCATGCCTTGTTGGTCTCTTTTTGAAGCCCAGGAGACTGCTTACAAAGAACGCGTTCTTGGTAGTGTTCCGCGTCTTGCTATTGAAGCAGCCTCTGCGTTCGGATGGACCAGATATGTTGCAAGCGAAGATAATATGATTGGTGTAAACACCTTCGGTGAATCGGCTAGTGCGGGACACCTATATGCTCAGTTTGGTCTGACAGTTGAGAATGTGCTCTTGAAGGCCAAGGCTCTTATTGAAGACAGCAAGATTGCCTCTGCCGCCTGATGAACCGCGCAGACTAGTTCTCCCAATGGCGGGTTTGTTGCCTGCCTATTCCTATATTTGAAGGGCACCAATATGAAATTTTTTGTCGACACCGCAGATGTGGATGCGATCCGTGAGCTTAACGCGTTGGGTCTCATCGATGGGGTGACTACAAATCCGTCACTGATCCTCAAGTCTGGCCGTGATATCACCGAAGTAACGAAGGAGATTTGCGATTTGGTTGATGGCCCCGTTTCGGCGGAGGTTGTTTCCATGGATTACGATGGAATGATGCGCGAGGCAGCTGTTCTAGCCAAGTTAGCAAATAATATCTGTATCAAGCTTCCACTCACGATGGATGGCCTGAAAGCTTGCAAAATGCTGACCTCTCAGGGCCACAAGACTAACGTGACACTTTGTTTTTCAGCAAACCAAGCACTGTTGGCTGCGAAGGCGGGTGCAACTTACATCTCACCATTTATTGGTCGACTGGACGACATCAATATCGATGGATGTGATCTTATTGAAGAAATCAGAACGATCTACGACAATTACCCTGAGCTCGAGACACAAATTTTAGCAGCCTCTATCCGTTCAGCAAATCATGTGAAGCAAGTGGCAATTATTGGAGCCGATGTGGCAACTGCTCCGCCGGCTGTCATTAAGCAGCTGGTTAAACACCCCCTTACGGACAAGGGTTTGGCACAGTTCATGGCTGATTGGGAAAAGACTGGTCAGACAATCGGTTAAAGTGCTCGGCTGTTATCGCAATTGGTGGCATGTCGCACGTTTATTGATAGATAGATTCGCTGATTGTTTGGATCGTCAAACACCACCCATGCAAAGATATTTTATTTCAAGATAGTCGTCGCAGCCGTACTTTGAACCTTCGCGGCCTTGGCCAGACTGTTTGACGCCGCCAAATGGTGCAACTTCTGTTGAAATCAAACCTGTATTGATGCCAACCATTCCATATTCTAGCGCCTCGGCAACGCGCCAAACGCGCGACAGGTCATTGGCGTAGAAATAGGAAGCCAAGCCGAAAATAGTATCATTGGCTTGTTGGATTACATCGTCGACAGTTTCAAACTTGAATAGAGGCGCCACCGGCCCAAAAGTTTCGTCTGTCGCGATGAGCATGTCGCGGGTAACGCCAGTAAGGACCGTTGGTTCAAAAAAGGTTCGACCAAGTTGGTGCCGTTTTCCCCCGGTTGCGATTTTTGCACCTTTGGCTGTTGCGTCACCGATGTGCTCTTCGACTTTCTTTACAGCCTTTTCGCTAATGAGTGGCCCGGCGGCCACGCCTACTTCAAAACCATTTCCGACTTTCACGGCTTTAACAGCCGCAACCAATTTCTCAGCAAACGCACCGTATACACCCGACTGCACGTATATGCGGTTGGCGCACACGCAAGTCTGCCCGTTGTTCCGGTATTTTGAAATCATGGCTCCTTCGACTGCCGCATCAATATCCGCGTCATCGAACACAATGAATGGAGCGTTGCCCCCAAGCTCCATGGATGTTTTCATGACTTGATCGGACGATTGCCGCATCAGTACGCGACCGACCTGCGTCGATCCGGTAAAAGTCAATTTTCGCACTTTGGAGTTTTTGCAGAATTCCTCTCCCAGCGTGGCGCTTTGTGTTGATGGCAGCACACTGAACAACCCTGCAGGGAGACCAGCTTTTAATGCCAATTTGGCCATGGCCAAGGCTGACAAAGGTGTTTCGGCGGCGGGTTTGGCAACAAATGCGCAACCTACGGCAAGTGCGGGCGCGACTTTGCGTGCGATCATTGCATTGGGAAAGTTCCAAGGTGTGATGGATGCAACGACACCAACCGGTTGCTTGAGCACAATGATCCGCTTGTCGTGCTGGTGTCCGGGAATAACATCGCCGTAGATGCGCTTTGCTTCTTCTGCAAACCATTCAATATAGCTTGCACCATACATGATCTCGCCTTTGGCTTCTGCGAGTGGTTTGCCCATCTCAGCGGTCAGAATGGCTGCTAGGTCATCGCAATGAGCGACCATCAAATCGTACCATTTTCGTAGAATGGCGGACCGTTCCTTGCCGGTACGTGCAGCCCATTCGGCTTGTGCGATAAAAGCAGCGTCAATTGCCGTTCTGGCCTCAGGTACACCTAAATCTGGCAGCGTTGCGATTGTTTCGCCGGTTGCCGGATCTATTACATCGAAAGCACTTCCTGAGCTAGCGGTTTCCAACCAATCTGAGCCTACCAGACCGGCGTTAATGAGCAGCCCGTTGTTGGTGAGCTTTGACTTGAGGTTGTTGGTCATGTCACTTGCTTTCCAACTCTTCTCGGGCTGAAAAAATAGCATCTTCGAGAATATCAAGCGCTTCGGAAAAGACGTTGTTTTCGATCGTGATCGGCGCAAGGAACCGAATGACATTTCCATAAACACCACAGGTCAGAAGAATGAGATTATTCTCAAGCGCTTTGGCTTTGACCAAGCTTGCAAACTCCGGGTTCGGCTTCGTATCGCCGGCAAAGTTGAATTCGACCGCGGTCATAAAGCCAGGTCCGCGAATATCTGCTATTTCTGGCACTGCCGGGCGTAAACTCTCCAACCTTTGCCGCAGTCGCGATCCAAGCTCTGTTGCTCGCTCACAAAGCTGCTCTTCCTCAATGACATCCAATACCGCATGAGCGGCAGCAACACCGATCGGGCTGCCTCCATAGGTGCCTCCGAGACCGCCTGGGTTTGCCGCGTCCATTACTTCTGCCCTGCCCGTGACGGCTGCTATTGGAAAGCCACCACCTAGGCCTTTGGCCATGCACGTCAGATCCGGAGCAACATCATAATGTTCCATGGCAAAGAGCCGTCCGGTTCTGGCAAAACCGGTTTGAACCTCATCGGCGATCAGCAAGATACCATGCTCATCACAAATTCGGCGTAGGTGACGCATGAGCTCCGGTGGCGCCGGGTAAAAGCCACCCTCGCCCTGAACCGGTTCGAGCGCTATTGCGGCTACACGCTCGGGATCGACGTCAGCTTTGAATAGTTTTTCAAGCGCAGCCAGTGAGTCATCTACAGTAACGCCATGCAACTCAACAGGAAAAGGTGCGTGGAAAATATCTCCCGGCATGGCGCCAAAGCCCTTTTTGTACGGTATCACCTTGCCCGTTAGCGCCATTCCCATGAATGTGCGGCCATGAAAGCCGCCTGAAAATGCAATAACAGCTGACCGGCCGGTAGCCGCTCGTGCTATCTTTACAGCGTTCTCCGCTGCTTCAGCTCCGGTTGTGACAAAGACAGTTTTCTTGTCAAAGTCTCCAGGTACGGCAGCATTAAGCCTCTCGGCCAGACTGACGTAGTTCTCATATGGAACGACTTGATGGCAGGTATGGGTAAAGCAGTCGATCTGTGCCTTGGCTGCGTCTATGACTTTTGGGTGCCGATGGCCGGTATTTACCACTGCAATGCCGGCCGCAAAGTCAATGTAGCGATTACCTTCGACGTCCCAGAGTTCTGAGTTTTGAGCCCGTTCGACATAAACCTGCGTCATGACGCCGACGCCACGAGCGATTGCTTCCGATCTGCGATTTGATAGGTCTGCATTTGCCATTGGGAAACCTCATACTGCTGTTTCAGCCAGTAAGTATCGTTTTCATTTCTTTGAACAGTCTGTTTCTTAGATTGCGTAACACATTGATTTTTATACCTTGTAGTCCTATTGTTCATTATAATGAACATCAAAGCGCCTGTTGAAAAGATTGACCTGGAATTGGGGATGCGTTTGCGGAGTGTTCGCGCGCGTGTCGGGCTATCACAGCGAGCGTTGGCCAAAAAAGTTGGGGTTCCCAACTCAACGATTTCTTTGATTGAGTCTGGCAAAATGAACCCCTCGGTTGGGGCGCTACGAAAAATTCTCGATGGGGTGCCCATCAGCCTATCGGAGTTCTTCGCGCTGGAACCGGATGTTGAGAAGACGATATTCTATGAACGCGGCGCGCTCACTGAAATTGGCAAGGGCGGTGTTTCACTACAACAAGTTGGATCCAACTTGCTGAGCCGCGCTATCATGATGTTGAAAGAGACTTATGAAGTTGGCGCCGATACTGGGCGCATCATGTACCATCATGAATCGGATGAATGTGGCATCATCATATCTGGCCGCGTTGAAGTTACTGTTGGTGATCAGCGCAAAATTCTTGGTGCTGGAGATGCTTACTATTTTGACAGCCGCCAGCCGCATCGCTTCAAACAGGTTGGTCCAGAAAAGTGCGTGCTAATAAGCGCGTGTTCTCCACCAACTTTCTGATCAAAAAGTTCGGCCGGTACAAACTCGAAAGTTCATACCGGCCGGTGTTCTGCCCCGAATGCTTGAGAGGGAGGAAATTCGCGGCAGGTTGTTCTTACTCCACTGATTTTTCCACCCATTTGCCGAACCCGAACAAAGCAGCTTCGCCGTTTTTGGGGCCGACCAGCTGCAGGCTTGCAGGAATGGTGGTTTTACCCGTGCCAATAGGCATGGCGAGCGCTGGATGGCCCGTGTGATCAAACAATGAAGTCATGCGCACCATTGCCATTGTGAAGTCCAGCTCTTGTCCGGCCACATTCAGCGTGGAAGCGTGCTTGTCTACTTCTCGTTTGGTCAGTGTTGGCGAGGCTATAATGTCTAGGTGCCCGAAATGCTCATTGAGCGATTTTGTGAAAGAACGGCGTTTCGCGACCGCATTTTCATATTCGGTCTGCGTGATGCCTTCCGCGTAGTCGAACCAATCGCGAGCAATATCCGGATATTGGTCACGGAATTTGTTGTGATTGCTCACATGGTACTTGAGCGCTTCCACGACAAAGATCGTGCTGTGCACAGAAGCGATTTCATCTAGATCAGGAAGACCAATCTCGACGAGTTCAATGCCACCTTGCTCGAACAACTCGAGGGCCAGACTAACGGCTTCGGCCACATCTTCGTCCGCTTCAGATATCCAACTGGCATCAAAACCAACTCGTTTTGGTAGCTTTGTTACGTTGTGAAGTTTCCCATCCTGTAGCGCGTTCCACATCAATTCGGTGTCGGGGACATTTCGTGCCATTGGTCCGACATGATCCAAGGACGGAACCAGTGGGAATATGCCGTCCATTGGCACTGAGCCGAAGGTGGGCTTTAGACCGACAGTCCCACAGCATGCAGCTGGAATTCTAATTGATCCGCCAGTGTCCGTTCCGATAGCGCCCAGGCACATGCCGCTCAACAATCCCGCTCCGGAGCCTCCACTAGAACCCCCCGCAGTAAGCCTCTCATCGATAGGGTGTGTGACTTCACGGGTTCTGGTTGTAAATGCGCCAGGATCGGAAACAGAAATTCCAATGATCGTTGCATCCGCCTTGCGCAGCAAAGAGGTAACAGCGCTGTCTTCAGAAGGTATGTGGCTTTGCCTGAATGAAAGACCTGCGGAGCAGGCAACACCTGCAACATCACAATTTTCTTTCACGACAATTGGAATGCCAGCGAGTGGTCCAAGTTTGGCGCCATCTGCCAACCTTTGATCGACGCTTTCCGCCTGCTTGAGCGCTTCACTTGTTAGTGTTGTCCTAACGGCGCAGATGCGGGGGTTTTCGGAGGCAATTGCGTCTAGAAACTCATGCGCGAGCTCCACCGCTGAGATATCTCTGTTGCGGATGGCGGTTGATGCCGCCATCGCGCTGAGATTTATGCCGGCTTGGTTGTTCATTTTTATATGTTTACCGGCTTGTCTTTGAGCTTACGAAAGTGAGCAGCCTGGTACGATTGGATCAACTTGGCCAAAGTTATTGATCACATCCCAATTGCCATTATTTGCGCGTGCAAGAATGCTGTTTGATCTTGCGACATTGTTTGAAGCGAAGCTGACCGTGCCTTGTGGCGCGTCGAAGGTGACTTGGCCTAGCGCGTCGATCACCGCTTCAGTTTCTGTTGTTCCGGCTTTTTCAACGGCGGCTTTGTAGAGATAAACTGCGTTGTATGCTGCCTCACCGATTGCGTTGATTGGCTTTCCTTCGCCAAACATGTCGCTGTAGGCCTTCTTGAACTCGGTATTGGCCTCGCTGTCGATGCCCATGAAATACGCCTGGTTGGAGATGGCACCATTTGTGAGTTCAGGCTCAGCTTGACTGAATACGTCATCGAGACCTTGGCTGAACAACTGTTTGCCCAGACCGAAGCTGTTGAACTGCTTGAGGAACGTGATCAAGTCGTTGCCTGCGCACATACACCAGACAAAATCCGGGTTTGCGGACTTCACGCGATCCAGCGCAGGGCCGAAGTCGCTTGTACCAAATGGGAAGAATTCTGCGCCCAAGACTTTGCCACCACGTGCCTCCATGGACGCTGTGATTGCCTCAGCGCTTTTGCGAGGCCACACATAGTCTGAGCCGATAATATACGTTGTTTTGCCTTCGTTAGCTGCGAGCCATTCAACAGAAGGATCAATCTGCTGGTTTGGAATTTGACCCGTAGAGAAGAAGTAGCGCTCGCAGATTTCACCCTCATAGTAAGTTGTATACAAAACAAGCTTTTTGGCCGGTGTTGTAACGCTACGCGCGGCAACATGTGTGAGGCTCGCAATCAAGCCGATCGTTGCGTCGACCTGATCTTGATTGATCAACTTGCGGGCTTTGTCGATCGCACCCTTGGTTGTGGTTTGGTCGTCTTCAACGATGAACTCAACTTCACGACCTGCAATACCGGAAGCGGCGTTGATTTGGCTAACTGCTAACTTAAAGCAATTGAGCTGCGTCTCGCCCAGTATGGTTTCCAAACCGGTCAAGCCGGAAAGAAATCCAAGCTTAACCGGCCCACTTTGTGCCCTTACGATTGCGGGCATTCCAAGCGTAGAAGCGCCAGCAAGAGCTGTGCCTTTTACGAGCGTCGATAGCGTTTGTCGTCTGGTGAAGTTGCGATTTGGCATTTGTGGTCTCCCTGCCGGTTGGGTTTAGGTGGTTCAAACGGATAGGTATTTTCTGAGCATGTCTTCATCATTGAGCGCGCTTTTCGGGCCACGGTGAACGAGTTCGCCCTTCATCATGATTTCGAAGCGGTCTGCGGCAATCCCGACAAGCTCCAGGTTCTGCTCAACGATCAGTACTGAGATTTCGCGGTCGTGAATCAGGTCTCGAATAAAGTGGCCAATCTCTTGAACGATATTTGGTTGAATTCCTTCAGATGGTTCGTCCAAAAGAAGTAGCTTTGGATCGCCACAAAGCGCCCTCGAAATGGCAAGCTGTTGTTTCTGGCCACCAGACATGGTGCCCGCAAGCTGGCTCTGACGCTCTTTCAGAATGGGAAATTTCTCGTAGATGAATGACGGAATCTCATTGCTACCGTCCGGTCGAGATCGAAGACCCATCCGCAAGTTTTCTTCAACGGTCAGCTTCCCAAATATGCCCCGCCCCTGGGGAACATAACCGATACCTGACTTTGCGATATCGTGCGTTGCCAACTTTGTTATGTCTTGTTCGCCCAGATGGACCGCCCCCGAGGATGGTTTGACGATGTTCATAATGGTTTTCAAAAGTGTGGTTTTTCCAACGCCATTGCGTCCAAGAATCGCCACAACTTCTTTGGTGCCCAGCGAGAGATTGGCACCGTTTAAGATCCGTGCCGAACCGTATCCAGAAGTAAGTTTATCTATCTTGAGCATCTATTTACGCCCCAGATATACGTCGCGGACAAGGTCGTTGTTCTCGATGTCATCAAATGAACCTGATGCAATGACTTCGCCATGATGAAGAACAATTGTGTGGGCTTGCAGATCGCGAACAAATGCCATGTCGTGCTCGATAACAACGACAGTTACTTGCCCAATGAGCGTCCTTAGAAACTCAGCTGTTGCCCGGGTCTCATCAACTGTCAGTCCCGCGGTTGGCTCGTCCAACAAGAGCACTTTTGGCTTTGTGGAAAGCGCCATGCCGATTTCCAGCCATTGCTTTTTGCCATGTGGGAGTTCTGAAGCAGGGACGTTCAAATCATCCTGAAGGTTCACTACTTTCAGTATGTCTTGAAGCTCATCGTCCAATAGCTTGTCTGTTGCGGCTACCCTGAAATTGTCGATGACAGACAGGCTTGGAAAAACGCTGGGGACTTGGAATTTTCTGGCAATGCCAAGTCGAGCAATTTTGTCTCCTGATAGGCCGCTGATATTTGTGCCGCCAAAATGGATCGAGCCCGATGTTACGGGGAGCGTGCCGCAAATCATATTGAGCAACGTGCTCTTGCCAGCACCATTTGGCCCAATAATGCAGTTTAGCCCAGCAGATCCGAACTCTTCACTGACATCTGTCACAGCTTTGAACGCACCAAAGCTGCAAGTTACATTGCGTAGTGAAAGCGCGGGAATTGTAACCGTCATCGGGTGTTACCTCCACGCTTGGCGTGGATATTCAGTTTGTCTATTACGAACGCGGCGGGGCCTTTTGGGAAAACCAGGACCAGCAATATGAAGAAAGTACCAATGGCGATCGGCCAAGCTGACGCGTTAATTGAACTAATCTCTTGCTGGAGCTTCCAAACGATTGCTGTGCCTATGACAGCGCCAACGAGTGATCCGCTTCCACCAACAGCGACCCAAATGATAACTTCGGTTGAAAGAAGAAGTGCGATCATATCGGGCGCAACAAAACCGTTACTGGCAGCATATAGACCGCCCGCTAACGCAGCCATCGATGCTGATGCGGCGAAAGTCATCAAAAGTATGAATGATGTCTTGTACCCTAAGGTTTGAACCTTGATCTCATCGTCTTGGATAGCGGCAAGGATGGTGCCGACCCGCCCACTCATTATCCACATGGAGCTGGCAAGGCATAGGGTTAGTACGACAAGTGCGACGTAGTATGATGAAATGGGGTCCGCGAAGGAGAAGCCGAATACAGCAAGAGGTGGCGCACCAATCAGGCCAGAATCGCCGCCCGTAACGTCAGACCAACCCACAGCAATGTGATGTGCGATAAGCGTCAGAGCGAGCGTGACAATGGTGAAATAGGCTCCACGAACTCCCCCGTAGAGAATGAAGTAACCGACGGCCAGCGCTACCAGTGCTGCTAACCCCACCCCTGCCGTCAGGCCGACGAGGCCGGCAAATGAGGGGTCGATATCAAAATGCACTCCGGTGATGGCCATGCCGTATGCACCGATGCCGAAGAAGGTTGCATGGCCAAAACTCAAAATACCGGTTTTGCCCCAGAAAACATCAAGGCTGAGCGCAAACAGAGCGAAGAATAAAACATCACGGTAACTGGTCAGAAGGAAGCCTTCCACGAAGACCGGTAGAACCAGTAAGGTCGCGACAACAATTATTGCGATGACTGACGCAGGGCCCAGCTTCCGTTGTTTTTTCACCTGTACGTTATTCGTGGTCATGCTGGCAAAATCCCCTGCGGTCTGAAGCGCAGCACGACGATGGCTAGCGCGAGTACGAGGGCTTGCGCGACGGTCGTTGGTATTTGGTAAGAAAGGAGTGTTTCCAAGCCGCCTATTAGACTGCTTCCAGCGGCAACACCCGATATACTTCCCGCCCCACCGACAAGAACCACGAAGAAAGATCGAGCGAGATAGTTAATGCCCATATATGCAGTGACCGCCGTCAAAGGCGCTAACAGCACGCCTGCAAGTGCGGCCAGAGCAGCGCCGCTGGCAAAGGCGCGGGCGTTTACCTTGTCAGGATTCACACCCATCACTGAAGCCATTTCGGAACTTTGGATCGACGCTCTCAGATCGAGACCGAACCTCGTTTTTTTGAAGATAAAGACTGTCGTTGCGAAGGTTGCGAGCGCAAATATAATTAGGAAAATTCGATAGGCTGGATATGTGCTACCAGCAATTTCAATTGATCCGGGGAATGGACCGGTCACTGATTGAGGTGCAGCACCAAACAATAACTGGATTACTTGTTGAAGAATGAGGCTCAGGCCCCAGGTTACCAAGATGGCATGGAGCGGGTTCTCGTAAATACGCGCTATTAAAGCCTTTTCCAGCGCCCAGCCAACTGCGTAGCCAACCATTGGCGCAGCGACCAATGCGATCCAAAAGTTGCCGCCGAGGCTCTGTACGAGAACAAATGTAAATGCTCCGATCGTAATGAACTCACCATGAGCGAGGTTAATCACGTTCATCAATCCGAAGATGATGGCCATACCCATCGAAACGATTAGAAGGATGCTGATCAAAGTGAGCGCGTTAAGCACAAATGGAACAATTGCTTCCATCAGACGCTCACTGACATTGTGGTACGATTACGAGTCAAACCAGTAAAGCTAAGGGTAAATTGATAGGCTTTGGCGTGCTGACACCAAGAAACCGTGGCCGCCACCTGCTTCGCTTCAAACATATTACTATGTGCAACACTCTGCACCTTTTTATCCTCTCGTATTTCTGAATATTATCATCATCACAAAATTTGATCGCTATAAAATATATAGTTTAGTCCATTACACACATTGAATGATTAAGACCGCTATCATCAGCATCTACGGTGCTTTCGCTACGTTTGCAGACTATCTCACAGATTGGTAACGATCGAAGAATTCAACGAGCTCTGAAATCCTCGACGAGTAGTATTTCTCAGCGTCCAAATCGGGTTGCGAGTCTCTCAGTCTTTTTTCTAATGGATCTTCTACATGCGCTGTCGAACCTGACATCTGTTCCAGCATGGCATGTCCGCAAAAGGGGACGTAAAGCTCTGAATAGCCCCCTTCATGAACGGCCACGATCTTGTCGGCTACAACTTCCATCAGCTTCTTGGTCATCGCTCTGAATGTTTCGGCAGTACACATCATGCGCGACAGCGGATCGACTGCCGCGGCATCAAATCCGTTCGCGATGATAACCAGGTCTGGCTTAAATCGAGATACAGCGGGAACAACAATACGGTCCATGACCTCAAGGTAGCTGTTATGACCGCAGCCAGGCACCAAAGGAACATTGATATTGCAACCAGTCCCGAGGCCCGTGCCAGTATCTTTCGCGAAACCAGTATTTTGGGGGTAGCATCTGTCTTGGTGGACAGAGATCGTCAGCACATCGTTGCGCTCATAAAAGATGTTCTCGGTGCCATTTCCGTGGTGAACATCCCAGTCAATAACTGCAACCTTGTCGACAAGCCCACTTGCTTTGGCGGATTCTATTGCGATCGCAATATTGGCGAGCAAACAGAAACCATTTGGCCAATCCGGCAGGCAATGGTGTCCCGGAGGGCGCGACAATGCATAGGCATTCTTAAACTCGCCCTTTGCTACTCCTTCCACTGCACGTATCGCCAAACCAGCCGACAAGGCGGCGATTTCAAATGCTCCTGGCCCAAATGGAGTACGCAAGCCAAGTTCACCGCCGCGACCGTCAGATAGCTCCTTGAACTGATCAAGATAAGTTTTGGGATGGATGCGAAGCAACTGATCCATGGAGGCCATTGCGGCCCCATCAAGCGCTAAGTCTTTTTCAATGCCTGATGCCGCTATTAGATTTCGCAAACGCCTTTTTGTCTCAGGCGCTTCAGGTAAGCCACCAGACACGAAAGGCTGAACAAGGCCACCAACGGGCACGAGCATCGCATAGTTGCCGCCCGAATGCCAAAATGTCTTCTCGTCCCAAAGAAACGCTGTGCTGGCCAATATTAGCTCCGATTTTCAAAAACTATATTTATTGATATTTAATCACATGTATTCTCAAGGGTGAAATATATAATATTTATTGCAGTGCGAATTGCTTGTATTTCAGAAGAAAAATGCTTGCTGCGGTTTACAGAGAAGCATATGCAGGCTTAGGTATAAAATACATTGTTTACAAAAGCTCATACATTCAATAAATAAACAGCCATGAGACTCACATATCGTCAGATCGAGTATGTGCATGCAGTCGGGCAGCTTAAGAGCATCACATCCGCCAGCAAGCAGCTGAATATTTCCCAGTCCTCTGTCGTTGCGGCAATCAATCTTGCTGAAGAGATTGCGGGCGCGACCCTGTTTTATCGGCGGAAGGGACATGGGATGGAAGTGACGCCGGCGGGCCAGAAATTTCTATTCTCTGCTCGTCGTGTGCTCGCCAGTAATGAAGAATTCGAGCGCTCCATGATGGGAATCTCGAAGCCAGCATCTCCAAGGCTACGCTTGGGATGCTTCTCTCCCTTTGGGTCAATTCTCATTCCGCCAATTCTCAAAGATTATATGGAAGAGTACGGCAAATGTAGCATTGATCTGCTGGAAGGTGACCAGACTGAGCTGAAGCATTGGCTTTCAACAGGAGAAGTTGATCTGGTCGTAACCTATGACATTGGAGAGATGTACGGCATTGAAGTGACGCCAATATGCAAATGCCCGGCGCATGCTTTGTTAAATGTCAACGATCCGGACGCGTCGAGGGATGCGATTTCGATGGAGCGTCTATCACGCAAGCCACACATTCTTTTGGATCTACCGGAGACAAGCGCCTATTTGCTGGCACTTCTGGACTACACGGGACAGCGGCCCGAAATTGTCCTGCGAACGCGTTCCTACAATACTATTCGAACTGCTGTAGCTGATGGCCTAGGGGCGTCAATTCTTAACATTCGCCCAGCAGAGAGTGGACGCGATAGTGATAGTTTGGTGCGTATCCCTATTTCAGATGAAATACGGCCGCCTAGCCTAGTCATTGCTGACCCCTATGGCGAGCATAAACCCGAGTATGTTCGTTCTTTTATAGGGGTGCTTTATCGGTATTTTGTCAATTTAGGCCCAGAGAAGTTCGCAGTGACGGAAAAGGGCAAGGCGTATAACCTGCTATTTCCGGCTCCAATGATCTAGGGCGAGTTACTTCAAGCTACTGTTTCACAAGGCCCAAGGCCTATTCTGGCGGCGCGCGATGGTATCGCGTTCTATGGGAACGAAGTACCTGTTTTGCAGCCAGTCGGAATGATTGGCGGAATGATTGGCAGGATATATGCAGGTGTGGTTACGCGGTGTGTTCACACCCGTGCCCGCCTCTTCGAGGATCCCGGGCCCCAGGGTTCACACACCGCGTAACCACACCTGCATATATCCTCCAACTAGCTAGCTCACATTTCCAGGATGTTGAGCCGATTTGGAAAGCAAGTGCGCTGTGGAGGAGCCTTGAGCAAAGGCAATGGCATCCTTCGCTATTTGGAAGAAATCGGTGTGAAAGTCCCGAAGGAAAAGCTCAGCGTGGTCCAAAAGGAGCTTGATGACTACGCCGAAAAAGCCACCGATCGTTTCAGCCGATATCTGGGTTATCCGAACGGTCTGATGGGTGGGTTTCTTCCAGACAAAGTGATCAACATGCTGCTGCTAAACATCGGCGGCCCGCAGGAAAACGGTTATAAGGCGCCCAACACCCACGACTACGAGATTGAGGCTATTGAGTTTCTCAAGGGCGTCTTTCACTTTCCAGCAGACAGGAAAGAGTGGGGCGGTGGCGTTACAGGAAGCACCGAGGGAGTGCTGTCCGGCGTGCTCAATATGCGCAACCTTCTGAAGTCGAAGAGCTCTATTG
This sequence comes from Pseudomonadota bacterium, assembly GCA_038529265.1. Classification (GTDB taxonomy): domain Bacteria; phylum Pseudomonadota; class Alphaproteobacteria; order Rhizobiales; family Rhizobiaceae; genus JBCBDX01. Next base: position 7,517 of record JBCBDX010000016.1, on the reverse strand, counting down.
AACCTGTTGTGATTGCGAGTTCGGAAGCGCACTATTGCGCCGCAAAGAGTGCTTACATCACCGGCTTGGAATTTCATCCTGTTGTTGCCGATAGTAATGGAAGCATGCGTTTGGACGAGCTGAAGCATCTACTTCAGCGCCTTGGTGGTCGGCCAATCATTGTGATTGCAACGGTTGAGACGACCGTGAAGGGTGGTTACGATAACATCGACGAGATTTCCAAGTTGCTCGACGCGCACGATGCACCTGGGTTCATTCACGTTGATGCCGCGCTTGCCGGTTTGGTTGCGCCTTTCATCGACGATGTGAAGGACCCCTACAAGCCGCGCTTTTCTCCACGCGTGCAGTCTATCTCGGTCTCCTTGCACAAGTTCTTGTGTTCCAATCGTCCCAGCGCGATGGTTTTGGGTTTGAAGCCTGAGGGAATTAAGAATCCACTCGCGGAGCAGGTTGCTTACATCAATGCGACCGATGCTACAGTGGCCGGCTCGCGCAATGGACACTCCTTCATGGCATTCAGTTGCTTAACTCGCCTCTTGGGCACAGAGGGTTTATCGAAGATGGCCAATGTCTGTTATGGCAATGCCAAATACTTGGCGCAGAGCCTTCGCAAAGGTGGTGTTCACGTTGTGCACAACCCTGGTGCTTTGACCGTTTATTTTCCTCGTCCTTCTCCAGAGATTGTTGATAAGTACACCCTGGCGTGTGACGGCGATGGAGCACATGCCATCACCATGCAGCATGTCAACAAGGAGTTGATTGACGACTTCGTCACTGACTACCTCCAGTGGCACGAGAATTAGAGTAGAATTAGAGCTCTCTAAATTAGATTGATTACCAAGTAAGCTGCTTCTTTGTACAAGTACTGGGCGTCCTCATCTGGATGCAACTCACTGTGCTTGCAATACATGGTATGATATCCAATATCCCCATCCTTCCCTTTTTTGAGCGTTTCCTGATCGAGCAAGAAGGTGAGTTTGTCTTCAACAACCGATTTGGTTACGAGTTTCATCAGAGTTTTGTCTTTCAAGAATGCAGCGACAGTTACGTCATTCTTGTCAGTGAGGTATACCTTGGTTGCCTGATTAATTGCGGTCTTCATGTTCGCGTGTAACGTGCCGTTGATCCCCGGCGCCTCTCCAAACATCATCCTCAGAGGTGTAAGAAGGCAAGAACTTCCAGCATTGTGGTTGCCGGTACTGACAGCAGAGCCTCTGGTGTGAGACATTTCTACCAAGGCCTTGTTGGCAAGCGTACGCTCATGCTGGGCTTTACCCAGTTTGAATTCAAGGACTGCTTTGTTGGCCCATGGTATTTCGCCTTCGCGGTCCCATCCGTAAAGCTTAGCATGAATATCGCCGAGTGCGTTCGTTCCTGCACCAATTGGTCCGACTGAAACGACATCTTTCGGGCCAAACCCGCTTCCAACTTCGTCTGACGTCAACAGTTTTTCAATGAAACTACGTGGCTCGCTGACGACGCGAATTGATGGTTCAGGAAGGGCAAAGATTTCTTCAATGATTGCCGGGTCCACTCCTTCAATGGCACTCAGATTGTAAATCACCTCCAGGTGCCAAGGTTCTCCATCTGACGCGTCATCTGGCTCGACTACGAACATGGCGTGGAGCTCAAGGGGTTTTCCACTGCGCGATGTACGACACTGAAAGAAGATAAAGGCGGTGGCCCCTGAATGGGCCTTGACCTTTGAAGTCTCTTCAATGTCCCGAAAAGAAAGCACTTCCGAGTTAGCCACCATCCACTCGCGCGGATCATTGAATGCGGTCTGGGCGAGATATCCAAGGCCAAGTTCGCGTCCGGTGGCCGTGCTGTTCTGCTGTAGATGAGTTCTGGTCTTTTCGCGCAAGCTCAAGAGTTCATCATTGTTCAACGTTGGAATGCCGACAGATGCAGCTGCAGGAAGTTCTTGCATGAAGAAATTGATCTTGTCTGCGGTGGTTTGAAGAGCGTCGTATGAAGCGCGTAGCCTCGAAAAGTTTTTCCCCGGATGCAGATGTTCACCCGGTGAGAGCACCATCTTGAGATTGAGAGACTTGAGCGTTCGAAAGAGCGACATGTTGATTTTGTGAGACTGAGTACAGATGTGTTTCCAGTCTTGTGCCCAGACGTGCGCCGCGCCTGGTTCCCTCCCCTTCGGGGGCCCGGGACCCACCAGGCGCGGCGCACGTCTGGCAGGATATATATTGATGTATTGTATGTATCTTTGTTCTTACGTAAGTTGGTGATTTCGTTAGTATTTTTTGCCTTTGGCTCTCGAAGTGGTGCGCGCCGAGTATGTCGGTCTCGCATTAAACTTTGATATTGCCATTTCATACTGCCCGATTTGCTTTGGGGGCGACGATGGCAGGATATATGCAGGTGTGGTTAGGCCACGTCTGCCTGTAACGCCAGCCTCTTCGAGGAACCTGGCTCCGTTTGGTCAGACGTGGCCTAACCACACCTGCATATATCCTTTGTTATGAGGGTTTCTAAGCCTGGAGAACATCTATGCTAAGACGTCCAGTTCGACAAAAGATGCACATCTTGCAGGCGTTTGTTCAAACATGTTCCTAGATCTCGATCCTCAAGATTAAGCCTGCGACCCGCATGCCGAAAAAGACGTAGGGAATGATGAAACAGACTGCGAAAATCATGACGATCACAGAGTCTGTGCGAAAGCCTGCTTCCGTAAGATCAACGCTGCCATGGATATCAACGCTTTTTTGCCGGGTCGCCCAATAAGCAAAAACCGCAGAAGCTGTCTTCGTTGCAATGCACCAGAAATTGAAAAATAGTCCCCTCGGGGTCAGCGATAAGAATTGCTTCACGGACTCCCACAAGGCCCATTGAACCTGTTTAAAAACCCCTTCGCGACTTTCGTCAGTGTTTTTGATATATGCGTTACGTTTGAACACTCGAAACTGGACTAGATCTTCCAGCAATGCCCAAACCGCAAACCATGTCATCCCCAGAACAAAACTGACAAACAGTCGAGTTTCAACAGGCGCCAGCTTGAACGATAACAACACTGCGGAAACGTTTATAGCTACCGCTGAGACAACGCCGGTAACTTCAAAGGCGATGGTATCCAGCACCAAAAAATTGTACCACCAGCGCTTTGAATAGATCATTCGAGGGTTACCAGCATATTGTGGTAACGCCTTTCCGCAGTGGATAATTTCAAAGTAGTCGCCTGCTGTCGCAACCAGCTGATGCACGATTGCGGATATCAAACCGGCGGTCGTCCAGAGATAGAAGTCGGTCAACCCGGTATGTTTGCTGAGCAGAAAAATGGGAACGTACAAAGCGACGCCAAAAGCAAAGAAACTGTCGATAGCCCAGACGATTGCTTTTGTCGTGGAGCGCTTCACGGACCACGTTTCTCGATCTGTGCGTTGAGTGTCTTGGGTGGAAGTGTCCGGCGTTGGAACATCCACGTCTGTCACTTGGCTCAGCTCATCTGGTTTGAAGGGCGGCAGCTCCAAACCCATGACATCCGAGTTGATGCCTCGTTGCAGATGCCCCTCGGGCTCTCTTGGCGTTGATCGAACTTCATTGGAGTGTAGCCCTTCAACATCATTGAAGTTGTCGACACTCGGCAACTCCATTTTGCTCTAACAGAGCGTCAAATTATGAGACTTCAAACTCTCCCGAAGCCAAAACTCCGCATCATACCCTCCCCTTCGGGGATCCGGGGCCCGCCTGCGGAGTTTTGGGCAGGATATATATCGGTGTATTCTGTAAACGTTAGTTTGTGCTAAAATAAGCGTTGCGCAGGCCGCAATGTCATTTTTCTTTTGGTTGGTATGATGATGGCAGGATATATGCAGGTGTGGTTAGGCCACGTCTGTCTGCAACGCCAGCCTCTTCGAGGAACCTGGCTCCGTTTGGTCAGACGTGGCCTAACCACACCTGCATATATCCTCCTGATTTTATTGGGCTCATAAATTTGATCATCGGTTCAAGAAAAGAGCATGTCCGGACGAGGTTCAGGTGCTTCCGATCAGCATGGGCAGGACCCACCCAGCTGTAGCGGTGGTGGCGGCGGCCAGCAAGGACAACAGGCACAACGGCGCCGTGAAGACAACCCAACGGCTCCAGTTGTTGGCCAACAAACGCTACGAGGATCCTTGTTACATCTTATGTTTCGCCACGATATTCCGGTCGATGCCAATCGCCCGCCCAATCCACAGCATAACGGCCTTACCAATGCGCAGCGATCAGAGAGGATTCAAAACTTGATTCAAGAAGTGTTGGACTTGAGCGAGGGTGGCGATGAAGAAGATAACGTTGAGCCTCGTAATGTTGGCGGTTCTTCTGGTTCGGCGCGTCAGTAGAATAATCTCGTTTAATAGGCATTCATTTGTTTGCTCAACCTGTCAGGTCTTATAAAATTTAGTCTGTCTCTAGCTTCCACCTTAGTCGCGCGTTGCTGCCCTTCGGGGCCCAGCCTCCGCGCGACTAAGGTGGCAGGAAATATTCTGGTGTAGCGTGTGTAAATTTACGCATTTGTTCGTGGGGTAAATGCTGGGTAGCCTAACAAGCCTTCTGCTCTGAGTTTCTAAGGCCGTACTACTGTGGCAGGATATATGCAGGTGTGGTTAGGCCACGTCTGCCTGCAACGCCAGCCTCTTCGAGGAACCTGGCTCCGTTTGGTCAGACGTGGCCTAACCACACCTGCATATATCCTCCCCGGACAACTCACATAAATCTAGAAAGTGAAAGTTGGGAAGATGCCAACGGGGAATCGCCGCAGGAATAAGCGCACCGATGGCGCCTCGATCAGAGACGCTATGCGAGACATTCACTTTGGCGCAGGTGATGGCACGCATCCACCTCCGCCGCCTGGAGGGTGGGGACGTCAACCAAACACGGTAGTTGGCCAAACGATCGGTGATACGCTTCAGCCTCAATTAGATGTTCATGACGAGGCGTTGAACGAGCTTCGTAAGGAGTTTCAGAAGCAGCAACAAACCATTGCTGATGTAGAGCATGCATTGGAAAATCAGAAACAGATTATCGAACGTCATGAAGCTCGCATTGCAGCGCTGGAACGCCGTAATCAGAATTTGGAGGCCACGTTGCACGAAAAGGTAGCTGCATATGATCCGCGTCCGCTTCGTCGTATCCCTAATTTGCGCAAGCCAAGCAGTTCCGCACTTGCTGAGGAGTCTGATACTGAAGAGTAGGCGCCTAAATTCAATTAGTAGGGCAGCTTAGCCGGAACATAGCATTAAATTATAATAGGCTAGTTTATCCATCCACCTTAGTCGCGCGTTGCCGCCCTTCGGGGCCCAGCCTCCGCGCGACTAAGGTGGCAGGAAATATTCTGGTGTAGCGTGTGTAAGTTTACGCATTTGTTCGTGGGGTAAATGCTGGGTAGCCTAACAAGCCTTCTGCTCCGGACGTCTAGAGTCGGATTCTAATGGCAGGATGTATACACGTGTGGTTACGCGGTGTGTTCACGCCCGCGCCTGCCTCTTCGAGGATCCCGGGCCCCAGGGTTCACACACCGCGTAACCACACGTGTATACATCGATACCTCATAAATTTGAGAGAGGGAGAAGCTGACAAGCGGACGCAAACACAATGTCATACCAACCCGATGGCCCTTCAGGCTTGAGTGAAGCCACCCCAACGGTATCCGCCCCTAACTTTGTAGGGGTCGCTGGGAGTTGTCCCAAATTGCCTAACATCGGGACCGATTGTGAGCCAGATGAGCCGTTGCAGCCGAGAAAAGAACCCAAGAGATACTGGACTTCCATTGCATCAGAGTTTGAAGCGTCGGCCAAGAGCACGCCGCCTGCAAAAACGCTACGCATTGTTACTCCGAGCAAGAGCTTCTCGGATCGGGAGTTTTTGTGGCGTCATCGCGATGAAATAAAAAAGGTAGAACTATTTGTGCCGCCATCACGCGACATGGAACCCAAGACGGTGTTGGTGACTTTTCAGTTCAAGGACATCACCTTCAATCTTCATGGTTCCTCGAGTGAAGACCTGCACGAATATCCCTTCTCGATTCACATCTACTACGGTGAGCAAAGACTTTTGTGGAGCACTCACATGAGCGAACAAAATGAGTTTAAAGAACTCTTGGAGTCTCTTAGCCAGACGTTGAAAGCTTACTGGCCGCCCAAGGAATACGACTTGTCCGGGGGCCCCGACAGTTACCTTCAATCATTGCAGGCCATTTCGTTGGCAAAGGTGTAAGCGTTGTATAGCCGTAATTTGTCTAGTGTCTTATTACTCATTAGCTGAATTTGGCAGCCAGCCTCCATAGACTTCTTCAGCAAATGAATTGAGGCTAAGCTGCCCTTCCCAATCCGTTGCCCTTCGGGGCCCACAGATTGGGAAGGGCAGGATATATGAAGGTGTAGTGTGCAAATGTTTACGCAAATGTTCGCTGCTGGATGTCTCCGCTCCAAACGAGTTAGTTCCCGTTGAAGCTCTTTGCTTCATTCGTACTGGCTGGCCGGCTGGCTGGCAGGATATATGCGCGTGTGGTTACGCAGTGTGTTCACGCCAGCGCCCGCCTCTTCGAGGATCCCGGAGCCTAAGCGTGAACACACTGCGTAACCACACGCGCATATATCAACATGCCGATGAGACATAATTCTCAGAACACAATTCCAAACAGCACGATGAGCGCACTTCGAAGAGCTTCATCATCCTGGTTTCACCATGAGTGTGAAACGGTGAGCTTGGTTCGGTATCCATCCTGGACCGCCAGTGATGAACCGAGCATGGACGTAGCAACTTTAGAGATTTTCAGATTGGAGTGGTTGCAGGAAAAACGCGAGTCAATCAGCGATGTCGAGATCAAGGTGCCGATACGTTTTTTGCGGTGCTGCGGCAGCTTTGTCAAAGAGTTCACACAAATGGGTGTTCGATATCGCGTCTCAGCATCATCAGCTTGGGATGACGCGAAAAAGGATGTATTCGAGCTCAAGATTTGCTTTGGGCAAGGATGTCCAGTTTACATGCCTCGAACGTTGGATCAGCTCGAGTTTGAGAAGGTTTTTTCCGGTGTCAGACAATTGATTGCCGCGCGTTGGAATCCACCTGATCTTGTCAAACCGTTTGACGAGTATCTGAACCGGCAAGATGGTAGTCGCCAAATGTGCAGCCGAAAGCGTAACCGTGAATATTGCACTGGCAGCGGGAGAAAGCGGTCTAACAATAATCCTTCTTATTAGAGACAAGATTAAAGCCATCCGCCTATTTGCTTATCCGCCGGACGCTGCAGTTTATTCCAACGCCCCACCTAACTCACCTAGTTGCGCGTTGCTTCCCTTCGGGGCCCAACTGCCGCGCAACTAGGTGAGTTAGGTGGGGCAGGATATATTGGCTTGTAATGTACAAATGTTTGCGCACTTGTAGGCCACTGGTTCTGTTCGTGTCAAAGGAGCTATTTGCTGATCCAGCTTCCCGCCTTGTTTGCAGTGGCAGGATATATGCACGTGTGGTTACGCGGTGTGTTCACGCCCGTGCCCGCCTCTTCGAGGATCCCGGGCCCCAGG
>JBCBDX010000015.1:0-34553 GCA_038529265.1 Pseudomonadota bacterium | reverse complement strand
CACGCCCGTGCCCGCCTCTTCGAGGATCCCGGGCCCCAGGGTTCGCACACCGCGTAACCACACGTGCATATATCCTCACTCATAACTTGCGGTCATAATATCATTTTTTCGGCACAATGCGGGTGTTTGCCACTTTCGCCAGTGCAGTCCTGCTATCGACCATGTTCTCGAAAGCCAATGGTTTCGTCTCGCCTGGAATTGGCAGCCGTATTGGTTTTGCCCGCACCGCTGATCCTTGTGAAGGTGGATGTCCGCTTCCTCCCAGCAGTTCGGATGTCGGGTATTTCAAGGAGCGATACCCCAAGATTTTCGATGCCTTGCAACGCGGTGACAAGCTTTTGTTTTTGCTTGATCAGGACGGTACGGTTACCGACTTTACGCTGGGCACCTTTGTCAAGGAAATGAAGTTGGTGGAAGAAATGATCCCACTTGTTCGGGCGTTTCTGGATTTTGGTTGGAGATATGCACCGGTCTCCGCGCGTGACCTGAAGAGCTTGAAGGCCGCATACAAGGAATTCCCCGACCTACCGATGGCCGGGAACAATGGTTATTACATTGAACTTGCTCCTGACCGTTTGATCTCATTCAAAAGCAGTGCTCCAAATTTCGATGAAGCCGAGCGTTGGGTTAAGGAGTTCATCGCCGAGCGCGACGAAGACATTAAATACCATGTGATTGGCGCCTTCATGGAGATTGGTGTTGGGAAGAGCTCCAAGTATCGAAAGGACGCTGAGACGCTTGCTATAACTTTGATACAAGTCATTCAGGACGCTTCTGAAGGAACAAAGATGTGGGTGCGCTACTCACCTGACTGCGTCTCCATTGAGCCGCTGATCGCTCCAGACAAGAGCCTCCCATTTCAGATTTTTTGGGAAACCATGAAAGATGAAGGAGGCACGCATGTTATCGCTGCAGGTAACGGTGGAAACGATATCCCCGCGCTCAAAGCGGCGAAGGAAAAAGGCGCAGAAGGCTCTGCTCTGTGGGTCCATGCGAATGGTCCAACCGACCCGGAAAATCCCTGCCCCGGTTACGCCGACTACGCATTCAATGATGTTGCTGATTTCATTGAGTTTCTTCAGCGCTTGGTGAAAGTGGCCGAAGCTTTGGGTAACCGTAAAAAACCATAGATAACCTTCTTATAGACCCTTAACATCCATCCTAGTTTGTCTCTAAACTTGCTAGAGCCAATACAAAAGCACCCCTCATAGTTTTAATTTAATACCCCAAGTTGAGCCCTCCCCTTCGGGGGCCCGGGACCCACAACTTGGGGTGGCAGGATATATGTAGGTGTAATGTTGGAATGTTTGTTCATTGATATGTGTAGTCACTCGCGAAGGCTTTCGTGACTTGGTCCCTGGCGAGATGTGCAGTTTGCTGTCACGGTGACGTTTGTAGGGATACTACCGAGCTTTTGCGCTCTTGTGCGTTAAAGAGTTTGTATGTGTAAATGTACACGTATCTTCATCGAACAGCGACTAGCTCAGTTCCGCAGTTTCACGTTTCTGCTCTGATTAGCTCCAGTGTTTATGGCAAGATATATGCAGCTGTGGTTACGCGGTGTTCACGCCCGCGCCGCCTCTTCGAGGGTCCCAGGCCCGCAGGGTGCACACCGCGTAACCACAGCTGCATATATCCTTATAAAGCTCGGTGAACGAAAACGCATGTTTGTGTTCTCAGAACACCCTCGATTGGCTGAATTCCGATGCTGCGCCCAACTGCCGGAAGATACAAAAAATGCAGATGGCCATTGGTGTCTTTGGTCATTTTTTGCCAGAAGTCTTCTGTCGATTTGCGCAAGGGAGGATGAGTGAAGATTTTAGCAAACACCCGCCTTGCCCAAAGATCGATTGGCGGTTGCTCAAGTCATGCCATGGCGAGGTAAGTTGATCGAAGCCAGCTCTGCTCGTTCATGTAGCGTCTAAAATTACGTTCTTGTCAGATCGACTTTGTAGCGTTCTCCATCGTCGGTGGATCGTTGCCGAATGCTGAGCGCATTGAACATGCGTTTAGCAGTCATCGCATTCCAATCGCTTGGACGAAGAAGGATTTTGGCTACAGCGGCATGACGGTTTTCTTCAAAAAGGCGACGCCCACGGAACTCAAAGGCAAAGAGCCCCAAAGCACCTATTCTGCTTCCGTGGAATACATTGCCCACCAAGCAGTTCATTTGTGCAATCTGTTAACGGCTTCCAACAATGGGTCATCTTCTGACTGGATTAAAAATAATCCTCAAGATGCATTCGATACGACTTGGCAGGATCTTCATTTTCCCAATTTTGCCGCCGACATGAAGGCTGCTACTTTCTGATGAACGTAGCTAGGTAAAATATAATGCCAACGGCGCAAAAACCCTAGTCGTCAGGATTCTCTAAATGCTGATTTTCAGCAACTTGGTTTGCTAGCTAAATGTGTAACTTGCTGTCCAAACGGGCAGGCTTTAGCCGGAATCCTATCGCCCTCTGGTTCAACGGACGCCTGCCCTTCGGGACCCAGGATCCAACCGTTGAACCAGAGGGCGATAGGCAGGAATTATGTATCTGTAGTGTTTGGAAGTGCGGTGGTTCATTTGTGCGAACGCCATGGCGCTATCAAATTTACATGAGCCACTTGACTCTCAAAGAGAGTGAATAAAAAACAGCTCGAATGTATATTTGTATGTGTGTTTAGAGAATCTAAACAATACATATTTCGAACATAAATCAAACAATATTTTGCCATATTATTAAAATCAATACATTTAATATTGCGTGAAATATGTGAATAATATGTAATTTATTATGATATTAAGATCAAAACGTCGTCCCAATTACGAATGAATATGGATCTGCAGGCGAAAGAAATTTGCGTTCGCTTGCTTCCTACATTCGTTGGAGAGACGATTTGCCTTCCATTAAGGAAAAAGAATTTTCAAAAAAGCTTACTTTGAGCACAGCGATCGCTTGGTCATTATGTACAAGTGTGGGTCTCGCTGCGCAGTCTGGCATATACTCAGAAAGTACAAATGGACAAGTCATTGCCGCAGAGGGCGGTGTTTATGAGTACTCTCCGCCCTCGGAGTTAAACGATACCGACGACGATTACGAACCTATTGAAGGGCCGGTTAAGATCCAGGCTTTGGGTTACGCCCCGCTTCAGAACAGTTTGGTTGCGGGCCGCATTGAAGGGCAGCGGGTTCCGCCGAGTGAACATAAACGGGAAAGCAGTGCGGCAAGCGCGCGAGGCCTGCCGATGCCACAGACTTTGGCGAATGTCAGACCCCATCAAAGGCAGATGTACGAGTTGGCCGTCAAGGTTGCTGAACAATACTCAGTGCGTCGCGAAGTCTCTGAGGCTGGCGTCAGCCGTGGCGAGTTTGTCACAATGTTCACAACACTCATTCAAAGAGAGAGCAACTTCGAACCTACGGCCGTCTCGTCCGCAGGCGCACGAGGCCTGGGACAATTGATGCCGGGAACTGCGCGTGAGCTCGGCGTGGAAGACTCTTTTTCGCCAACCGACAATCTTGACGGCTCGGCGCGCTACTTGGTCGAGATGCTCGGCAAGTTTGGCAAACCTGAATACGCACTAGCCGCATACAATGCGGGTCCGGGAAACGTGAGCAAGTATGGTGGAATACCGCCATTCGATGAAACCCGACAATATGTGTCTGACATTCTCCACAACACAGCGAGTAGGTTGCGGTGAATAATTCCGTATATTTATAGATTTGCGGAATAAATATAAATCCAATATTTAGATGAGGAAATATATATGTTAAAGTTATTCAATAAATATGCGCCCCAAATAAAGTTTGGGCTACTTTCTGTCATGTTCGTTATGATTTCCGTTCAGAACAGTTACGCGGAAGTTGATTTTGGTGAACTGGAAACCTTCATGCAAGGAATCGTCAATGTCCTCAGCGGACCTCTGGCAATTGCCTTTGCAGCGCTCTCGATCATGGGGGTCGGCGCGCTCTTCATGACGGGCAACATGGACTGGAAATTTGCTCTCGCGGTGGTCTTCGGGATCGCAATCATGTTTGGAGCGGTGAGCTTTGTTGACGGTCTTACTCAAACAGAACTGACCGGCGGCGGGGGCGCGTAATATTAAAGCTACCTGCGCTCCGAAAGGAGCGCAGGATCAATCAATTTTGAAAAAGAAAAAGAAAAATGGAAGCAATACCGGTATTTAAAGGTCTTACAAGAGATGTAACCATTGGTGGTTTACCGCAGATGTACTTTGTAATGATGATGTTTATTGTCGTTATGCCGCTTATTTTCTGGAAAAGTATATTATTAAGCTTAGCGCTTGGCGGAATCATTTATCCATTGCTCCGGCTAATGGTTGCGCATGACCCCAAGTTGGCTGCCGTTTTTGTGGTCGCCACACAAACCACCGCGCTGAAGTTCGATGCTTTAAGTGAAAAGGGATTCACCTACCGTGCTTGAACGATTGCCTGGAAAGTCGCTTCCAAAAAGAGTTGAGCACCAATTGCCGACAAGTGAGCCTCTTTACAAGGGTCTGCCTTATGTCAGTGCAATCAACGATAAGACCATCCTGCTCAAAGATGGCAGCTTGTTGGGTTCATTCGTTGTCGAAGGAATAAACGCCGACACAAGCGACGAGATGCAGATCGTTGAGCTTAATCAGGCGATGTCAAAGTTTATCTCGCAGCAGCGCAGTAAGATTGGCTTTTACATAAATCGCTTATCGCATCGAGATATTCCAAAATTTGATTCCGTCGATGTCGATCCCTTCTCCCGGGAGGTAGATCGCCGATGGCAAAAGTATCTCGATATATGCGGCCTGCGTAAGCGCACGACAATGGTGTCCATAGTGCTCGCACCACCGCAGCAAGCGACAAAGCTATTTAACTTTTTTGCCGATTCGTCCGAACAGCTACGTGAATCAATGGAGGCGCGCGCGGAGGAATTAAACAAGGTCGTTGAGACCTGTATTGCAACGATGGAAGGTGCAAAGCCAAAACGTCTTGCAGTAAGCGGCGGCCTTTGGCTTGGGCTGATGAAGTTTTTGATTGACGGTAATCTGCGGCTAATAAAGCCCGGGGCAAAATTTGCGCCCCTTGCCGACATAATTTCCAACTCAATGATCACTTTTCGCGGCGACAGTTTTCTGTGTGAAGGCGGTGCACCGACCGAAACTAAGTTTGGTTCCGTGATTTCGTTGAAGGATTATCCGACCGATACTTATCCGGGGATCTTCGACAGGCTCGATCTTCCCTATGATTTGGCCATTACTCAGTCTTTTACGCCGATCGACAATCTATCGGCGCAAAACAAAATTGCGCTCGTTCGCAGACAGATGGCCGCTGCGGCCGATGCTGCGGTCTCATTGATGGCACAGCTCGAAGTGGCTGAGGATAATGTTGCTTCTGGACGTATGGTATTTGGCGAACATCATTGTTCGGCCGTTGTCTTCGGCGACTCTTTGGAGGAACTGGAAACAGCTGTTGCCCTTGTTTCGCGCAGTCTGCAGGAATCCGGTGCTGCTTATGTTCGCGAGCGTTATGCGTCACGCGCAGTCTACTTTGCGCAGCACGCCGGTAACTTTCAGTACAGAACACGGCCGGCGATGATATCGGCGGCAAACTTCACCAACATGGCATGCATGCATGCCCAGCCCACCGGCTATTCAAAAGAAAAGAGCCCCTGGGGTGATGCGGTCACGATCGTTCCAACCGCAAGAGGCGAAGCGTTCAGGTTTAATTTTCATCTGCCTGGCAAAAAAGATTCCCGAACGGTTGGGCACACTCTGGTCCTCGGTCAAACCGGTTCAGGCAAGACACTTGGCACCGCATTTCTTCTTTGCCAAGCGCAACGATTGAAGCCCCGGATCATTCTTTTCGATAAGGACAATGGTTTTGAAATGGCTGTTCGCTGTATGGGCGGAAGCTATCAAAACGTTAGGCTCGGTATTGAAACCGGTCTTAATCCCATGCAAGCCGAAGCAGATGAGCGCGGCGCTGCCTGGCTTACTGATTGGCTCGTTGCCTTGGCCGAAAATGATGGTTCCCAGCTGAACTCTGCGCAGATTGATGCCCTCAGTGAAGCGGTCAGCTCAAATACGACTGCAGATCCATCTTTGCAAAACTTCGAACAGCTTCGCGGCCAATTGCGTTCTGTGGATGATAATGGCGACCTTCATATGCGTCTTGGTCGTTGGGACTATGATGGTCAGTTTGGCTGGATGTTTGGTGGTAAGGGTTTAGACCCTATGTCGTTCACCGATCGCATCACCGCGTTTGATTTGACCGAAATATTTGACAACGACATGGTGCGGACAGCTTGGCTGTCATATGTCTTCCGTCGCATTGAGCGCCAGGTTGAAGATGAATATCCAACACTAATCGTCCTCGATGAGGCATGGAAGCTACTTGACGACTCATACTTCCAGTCACGGTTGAAAGACTGGATGCTTACCATGCGTAAGAAAAACGTCGCTGTCATTCTGCTCACGCAGCGCGTTTCGCACATTACTCAGAGCGCTGCTGGAGCCGGTATTTTGGAAAGTGCCGTTAGCCGCCTGATTTACCCAAGCATGTTCAACAATGAGGTCGAGTTGGCACCGCTCGCTCTCACATCTCGGGAAGCTGAGTTCCTGCAGATGAGCAACCACGGCAATCACTTCGCTCTCTACAAATCTGGAGATCAGAGCGTTGTGCTTGATCTGGCCTTGGGCGGAATTGGCGGTTGTCTTGACGTTTTAGGTGGTGGAGCTGGGGAAAAAGGGCCGCCCGGCTGGCGGGAAAACCCGGAGTTCTATCAGGAGATGATCCAGTGAAGAAGAATGTCGCCCTGCTAGTATTGCTAACTATTGTACTGAGTGCCTGCACACAGAAAGTCCCGGTCGAGCGCAAAAACAACTGCGCTTGCGATTGGGAGCAATTGCCTAATCCACAAAAAGAAGGAGACCTAGTATGAAGCCCAGCATCAGAAAAATACTATTGGCATCTAGTGTAGTCTGCCTTTCTTCGAATGTCGCGCTTTCTCAAGATATAGTTGATGAAATATTAGACGAAGTTATTGATGAAGTAATTCCTTTAGAAAATGTATATATTACTGGTATTGATCCTAATGCAGATATTGCCAGTAAAACTAATCAATTAGATGTTATTGGCCATCTCGATGTTATCGAAAAGGAAGTAATTGGTATTGATACATATACAGCAGAAATATCAACCAAAACAGATACGGTTATTGGCCACGTTGACGAACTTGAAGGATATGTCGACGGGCTTGAGGGATACGTCGATGAACTTGAAGGATACGTCGATGGGGTTGAAGCGGAACTAATAGAGGCCAACGACTGGCTGGAATCCATTGATGGAGAATTGGTTGATGTAAATGCCGAGCTGAACACCCAGACAGGCTGGCTTGAAGATTTGCATGATGAGGCTGTTGCTCTCTATGAAATGCAGTCCGCTCACTACACGTGGGTTACTGACGTGCAGCAACCTGTCATCGAGGACCAGCTGGATGCTATGACTGGAGAGCGCGAGATCCCGGAAACGGACGAGTTTGAAATTACAGCGCTGTTCCTCGGTACCGTTCACGACAGCTTGACCGACATCATGACTGACAATGATGCCGAGACATATCGCAATGCCGGTGGATTGGTCGAAGCTTTCAAAACCGCTTATCCTTACGAGAAGGAAGAGATGGATATTACGACTGCAGACGATCACGAAGACAGCCTTGAATGGCCGCGATTCATGCAGCGTGCCGCTTATATGGCCGCTTTCTCGAATGATGTCTTCGAAAAATCAGACGGTGCAATAGACCGTGCGCAAATCTATCTCGATGAAATCAGTACAACGGCAGACATTAAAGAATCGCTAGACCTTCTAACACGCGTCGCTGTTGAACAGCTTGTGCTGCAAGCCGAGGCCAATGCGATGGTTGCTGTTCAGATGGCCGCAAAGTCACACGAAGACTTGGATGTGATGGTCAATTACGTCTACGAAGAGCCGCTCGATACAGACACAACCGGCTTGTTTAACGATGATGAAGGTGGTGACGAAGGCGGCGAAGACGACGGTGCATAAAATACATTAGATTTAAGTCAAACAAGACTGGATTTAATCATGGGTTACGTAACCGATATTCTTGCAGAAGTCGATGTATTTGGCCGCGAAATGGTTGCCGATGCATTTGATGTTGTTGTTCCGGCGCTAGCATATACTCAGGCTGCGCTGGGCATTATGGCCCTCATGTTCATTGCATATAATCAAATTTTTACAGGTCGAGTGCCGACGGTTGATTATTTGAAATGGTTTGTGCGGTTCATACTAGTTACTGTAACCCTCGCCACTTGGGCCAACTTTGAACACATATATGATGCCTTGGACGGCATTCAGGACCATTACAGCGCCCAGATCATTACTGCCGTGAATCAGACGCGGGAAGACAATGGTGACTCCGCGATAGATTCCACCGAAGAGGCTATGGACGAGTTCATCCAGACCATCATGGATGAAGGCTTCGACACCATGAAAACCAAGATCCGCAGGATCAAGCATATCGGTAAGGCAATCCGGAACTTCTTCCTTGGACTTGGGGTCGTTATTGCGGGCGCTTTTTTTGCGGCTGTCTGTGTGGTTATCACTGTCGTGGCAAAGGTGGGCTTCATCGCTGCCTTGTGCTTAGCGCCGCTGGCGCTCACCTGTCTTTTATTTCCCGCCACGGCCGGTTACTTCAAGTCTTGGTGTGCGTTCACTGTTGGCTTTATCATCATCCCGATATTGGCATCGACATTGATGGGCATCGGAATAGCCGCGGCAGAGAACCTCAATCCGGATGAGGATGGCTTTCGCGGGATCCTTGCGTTCGTTCTCCTGGTTGTAGGCTTGACCTTCTTGACCATGATGTTGCCAACCATGGCGAACTCGCTGGCTAGTACTTCTGTTGCAGCGGTTTCTGGAAACCAGGCGATGGCGGCTGTCCGTGATGGCTTCGGCGCAGGCACAACAGCATCTCTGGCGAAACAGGCCGCTAGCACAGCCCTGATGACAGGCGCTGCTGTCACAGCTGCAGGGAGAGGTGCTATGGCTGGTGGTGGTGCTGGTGGTGATGCTGGCGGCGCTATTGGTGGCACAATTGGACGAAATGTTGCTGGACCGGCGGGTTTTATAGCTGGGCCTGTTCTCGGCGCCGCTGGTCGTATTGCCGGCACTATCGCGGGTGGCGCGGCCGGTGGCAGCGCTTATGCTTCGTCATCTGTTATGGGTAGCATGCTCCAGAGCTCTAACGCGCGCCAGAGCAGACTCGATAGCATTGCCGAAAATCGTATGGGCGCCGCCAAGTCCGCAAAAGGTGCCAGCTCTAGTAGTTCAGGCGGCTCAGGCTCCTCTTCTTCTAGCGGCGGGAACAACCTGTCACCAGAACAAATGAATGCCCTCAATAGTAATAGGAAGGCATAAATAAAATTAATATAGGTATGTAGCAATGGCCAATAATAGTGTCTCCAAATCTTTTGAAGATGAAGTATTTTTTAATATTAAGAAGCAAAGAGATTTATGGGCGCGGGTCGCTATAATCTCCTTATGTCTAACAGCCGTATCAATCATCGCCATTTTTTTTACGCTGCCCCTTAAGGAAGTTCGGCCCTTTGTTGTCATGGTAGAACGGACAACCGGTGAAGCTGAGAAAATTGTCGAAGTCCTACCTGCTTCACTCTCGGAGAATGAGGCCGTTCTTCAGGGATTGCTTGTTTCCTACATTTCAGATCGAGAAACATTCGACCAGGTCGACAATCATCTCCGTATTCCTGAAGTTTTGCGGCTTTCCAGGAGCCAAGCTGCGCAATCGTTGCGAGCTCTGTGGACCGCTAGCAACCCGCAGTATCCACCGAATGTATATCGGCAAACAACCAAAATCCGTGTCCAGGTAAAGTCCATTTCGCTGCTTCCCAGTCCGAGCCCTGACTTCCGATTGGCACAGGTCAGGATAAGCAAGACCCGTTCTGAGGGCGTTCGGGCGGTCGCTTCACGTAGCTTCACTGTGACGATTGGATACAAATTTGAGCCGCAAGAAAAGGCCAGCTTGAGACAAGTCTGGGCCAATCCGCTTGGCTTCCAAGTTGTATCTTATCGCTTGGACATTGAGTCACTCGTCAATGAGACGGCTATTGAATCATAAAAACTGCTTATATTGGAAAATAAGATGTGTAACAAAATTATTATATCGGCAATATTCTTACTAAGCAGTATTATTCCCTCTTATCCTGCTCAAATACCTGTGTCGTTCAGTCAAGACTCTCGAATTCGCAAGTTTCAATATGAAGAGCATAACGTCTATGCATTAAAGCTATTTCTAAAATCGGTGACTGTTATTCAGTTTGCAGAGGGCGAATCCGTCCAGTCGATTGTGATCGGTGATAGTGCTTCTTGGGAGATTGTCCGCCTTAAGCGCGGAAACGTTGTCAGTGTGAAGCCGGTGTATGATAACGTTTTAACCAACATGACGATATTCACCGACCGTCATGTTTACGCATTTGAGCTTTCTGCAAAAGGTGAGATTCAACAAGGCACGAATGCACAGTCGCATCATGCTTTCCGTATCGTGTTCACGTATCCCGAAGATGATGAAGAAGGTAATCCAGTAGAAGATGCAGCATCCACCGAGTTCGTTGGTGGTCCTATCAATTACAATTACCGCGTTGCCGGTCGGGCAAGGTTCCGCCCGGTAGAGATCCGAGACGACCTTTATCGAACTTACTTTGTTTTACCGGCGGGTGCACCACGTCCTGCGGTCTTTAGAGTTGGACCAAGAGGGACTGAAAAGCTGGTCAATTCGCGCACGGACGGCCAGCGTATAATTGTTGATGGCACAAGCGACTTTTGGGTACTTCGGATTGGTGACGAGTATATTTGCGTGGCTCAGGGCGAGCCTTCCGCCACCGCAGCCGCCGCGCCACCCTCACCGCCCGCCACTGATCTCAAGTTAGCCTCGCTACCGGGAGGCACCCCACCTCCAAGACCTTCACCGAACAGCGATACAACGTCTGAAACACAAGAGTAAGCGCTAGAGGAATTGACCATGAGCGGTAATGACAACGACGGGCTGAATGTAGGTCCTCAGGGTAATCTTGATCCTCTTAATCCACAAAACAGTGCAGCGCGTGAAGCATTCTTAAACTATGGTCATGAGGAAGCGCCGCGGAAAAAGCGCAAGTTTAACCCCATGGGACCGCTATCCATATTCTCCATTGCAGCGGTTGCACTTCTCATTTTTATCACAATAGGCCCTGACAATATTTTGTCCTCCAATGACGAGGATCAAGCCCCTGTAACGCAGGCGACGACGGGCATCGATTCCACTGTCAGTGAGGTAAGAAATCCAGGTTCGTCAGGAAATTCTTTGGAGTTTGAAACCACCAATGAACCAGTTGAAGAGCCGGACTTCGCGTTTCTACCAGTCGAAGAAGACTCTCCGGATTCTGATCAGCCACAAATTGAAGCAGCGAACGTATTGGAGAAAGACGCTTTTGAAGAGCGGATGGCAGAACTCGAAAAGCTCATTAGCCGAGTAGCAACTTCTAGCCGTGGGTCTGGCGGATTAACCGCGGCTCAGTTGCGTGAACTTCTGCAGCAAAATTCTGATCGGATGACAGAGACTTTGCAACGGCAAATGGAACGTGCGGAGCAAGAACGCGAACGCCTTAGGGCCGATGCAGCAGCGCGAGACGCGGCAATGCGCAAGCGCATGGAAGAACAGGCTGCCCGCTCGGAAAGGGCACGCGAAGTTGATGCGGAGCGGTACGCTGCAGCAGAACGCGCAACGCGTGAGCGCTTCGAAAACGAGAGAAAAGCCGCTGCTGCGCGCATCGCAGCCGCGGAAAAAGCTGCTGATGCTGCTCGCCAAGCCGCCGCTGCCGCAACTGCTGCCTCGTCGCGCCCTGCAGTAGTTGCGCCTGGGACGCCAGCAGGTCAGCAAGCAAGCAGTGATGCCGCCAAAAAGTTGGAGGTCACAAAGCGTCAGTCTGCCGCGCTGGTTATGGATATCTCGGAACCACCCCCTGGCGGCGGATCAGAAGCAGGAGCCAGCGCTGGTAGTGCAGATGAAGCTTTTCTGTCCGCAAACGCAGAACAGAATTGGGTGACAGTATCCTCGAGCATGCTGCCGAGTACATCCAGTACGGTTGTGCAAGGAACGATTATCAGTGCTGTACTCGAGACTGCTATAACAAGCGAGTTGCCAGGCACCTTACGAGCGCAGGTGACAGAGCATGTCTTTTCGTTTGATGGTAAGAAGGTGTTGATGCCAGCAGGCACCACACTGATCGGAACTTATCGCAACGAAGTACGGATTGGTCAAACGCGATTATTGGTTGCTTGGAATCGCGCCATCACACCAAAAGGCCAGTCCGTGGCGCTCGGCAGTATCGGTACCGACACACTTGGGCGATCTGGAACCAGCGCTAACGTCAACAATCGGCTTGGTCAAAAGCTAGGTCTGGCCGCTGTTGTCAGCCTGCTGTCGATCGCTCCGGAATTGGCCTCGGCGGCTCTTATAGAAGATAATGATACGGAAGTGTCGCTCGAATCTGATACACCAAATACAGTGTTTACTCAGGAGTCTGGCAGCGAAGTCACCGCAGAGTTGGCCGACTTTCTCGGAGAATTCCTTGATCAGCCATCATTGCTACGTGTTGGCCAGGGTGAGGAAATTCGTGTACTTGTAAACAGAGATCTCGTTTTCAGATGAATGCGCATCCACCAGAGTGTCGTTTATCCTATGTTGAGCAGTATCTAGAGCCCGTGCGGCACTTGCTAACGGATGAGAACGTCAATGAGCTCACAATTAATCCAGACGATTCAATCTATGTTGAGCGTAGCGGTGCTGCCCATATGGAACCGGTTGATATTCGTCTTTCGGCCCAAGCGATTCGACGCTTAGGGGCTCAGATTGCTGGTGAAACGAAGAACCAGTTGGGTCCAGCACACCCAATTGTTTCAGGTCGCGTTAGAGTGTGGGGCCAACCGCAACGTGTTCAGGTAGTCGTCGAGCCTGCCATTGAGGCGGGTGTTTCATTGTCCATTCGCAAATACAGCAAGAGTACACTGGACTTGTCGGTGGTCAAATTCGTCGGTGGCGCTCAAGTTAGCATCGATGATGAGCGCGTGAAAAACCGGGCAAAGATACAGGAGCTCTCCAAGCAGGGAAAGATTGAGGAGATGTTCCTTTCAGCAATCGAACAACGAATGAATATCTTGGTGTCTGGCGGTACATCTTCAGGAAAAACTACCCTGACAAATGCGATTCTGGCGAAAGTCGCACATGATGAACGCATTATTACGATCGAAGATGCCAAAGAGCTATATCCACCCCATGGCAATTATGTCGGCCTTATGGCCGACCGCCGGGAAAACTCGGAGCGTTCGCCGTCAAAACTGCTTGAAAGCTGTCTACGCATGCGCCCGGACCGCATCATTGTGGGGGAGATTCGAGGCGCAGAAGCCTATGACTTTCTTGAGTCGGTGAATACCGGTCACCCTGGCGCGATATCAACAATCCACGCTGATAGCCCAACACTGGCCTTTGATCGATTGGCCATGATGGTGTTGCGCGCGGGTGTACAGATGAGCCATGGCGAAATCCTGGATTACGCACGTAAGTCCATCGACGTAGTAGTACAGGTTGGTCGTCGTGATGGTAAACGTGGCGTCTTGGAGGTCTATCTACCCGGCCAGGATGAAGATTGATCATCTCCTGATCAGTCGATTACAACTCAAACCCATCAGAACTGTTTGAGCGTGACCGACCCCGTGGGCGCTCGTCCAACGAGCCAGGTTGTGTTTGCAAGCTATGAGTATCGAATTGCGCAGATCCGTCGTCACTTTGACCCTCGAGTTCTGGAAGTGGTTGAAACGAAGGTATGGGAACCGCTGTTTCTGTGCGTTGGCGCCGTGTTGGACTGGGATTAAGGTCAGCTTCTGTATCACGAAACCGCGTAGCATTTGTTGCTTCCCGCTGCGTTTGTTCGGTTAGCAGTCGGTCTAATGTGGGATCTCTGGGCCCAATCTCAATTTCATGGTCTAACGCTCGCGCTCTTACTAGATATCTAGAGCTGTAGTCATCCCATTCAACCGCCTGCGCCAGCTCGTTGCCACGAATTTCATACGTTGTTGCATTAACAAGGTCGTCCACAACTAGTCGAGCGTTCTGCAAGTTGGTTGAGAGTTCTCTGGTAGCCGTTTCGGTGGCAGTTATTACATTTGGAACTCGATCTCGTTCAAGCCCGATATTTTGTCTCAAAGCCACATAGGCTGTCGCTAGGGAGAATCTGTCGTATGCAGCATTTTGTGAAGCTGATGCATCCTCGTTGGGATTAGCATTTTCTGCCGCGCGCAATAGTTGTCGACGTGTTCCCTCATTGTTTGGTTCCAAAATGTTGAGGTGCTGTCGAGCCGCCATTATTTCAGGTGCAACTGCTTGAGTGGACGGATTACTTTGCAATTGCTCGGCGGGTATGTTCCGCAAGACCAATTCCACCGTGTAGTCTTGGGCCAGACGGTCAGCGGTTTCCGCCTGGCGTGTGATCGCCTCGCGTTCCACCCTAAAGTCAGGATCAGCTGCCATCTCTTCCGCGGCCGCCATTGTATCGCGGACGGCTCGATAATTGCCCGCCTTTTCAATGAGACGATCAAATGTCTCGATTACTTCCTGATTTGTTGCCATTTTTAGTGCTCCAAAAATCCAGTGTTTTATGACCCGCTTTTAGATCGTCCTTCCATCTTGCCGATCGCCACCCAATGACGGGTCATAGTGTTCAGTACGCGCTCGTTTGTTTGCAAGTTGTATGCTCTCGTGTGGCTCGCTCAATGCCGCTCGTGTGCCATTCAAGTTTGCGGTATCGCTATAACTTGGTTCAGGAACAGCACGATTAGGATTGGGCCCGCGTGCACCTAGATAGGTTACGCCACCCGGCGAGCCTGTCGAGGCTGACCTGGTCCCATCGTCGCGCGATGCCGCGTAGCTGCTGTCGACATCAGACGTCCTTGTATGTCCGGCTGCGGCTTGCTCTCTTGTATCGGAGCTAAGTCTGTTTGCAGCTTCGGGGGTAGCGTCGTCGGGAGCAATTGACATTAATTCGCTATATCTTTGGTCGCTATACGCCGCGATGTGTTTTCTTAGGCCCGACACGCGCGCCTCGAAGCTTGTTTCAGGACTAGTCTTTGCGGCCTGTTCGATCTGAATAAGAGCCGGATTACGAGTCCGCGGCAAACCGATATCTGCATCATAAAGCTCTTCACGTAGCGCACCCACAACCTCCCTGCGGCGCGCTGTTTCGGCTCCATCGTTTGGATTTCGCGGGTCATCCGCCTCCAGAGAGGTGATGCTCTCTACAAGCTCGCGCCGACGCTCATCCAATGACTGTATAGGTTGGTCTTCCATTGCCTCACTAATTGCCGCGTTCGACTCTTGGTTTGCCCGGCTGCCCGGTCCACGATTGCCTAGGTAGGTCAGTCGGTTCGGTGATGCCGGTCGCGATTGTTCAAAGCTTCGCTCTCCGGAAATTTGCATGTTCGCGATATCCTGACTGATGCCGGTTCTCTCCGAAACATTTCCAGGCTCTTCAACGCTATTTGTACGTTCGGAAACTCCATAACTTGCATTGAACTTATCGATGGCTAACTGAGCCGCACGAACAGATGCCTCACGACTTGGTGGTTCAGCGCGCTCTTCCGTGTGTGCTGGCGGTGTTTGCGGTTCGCGTTGTTGGCTGACCTCGTTTGCCTGCATCAGAATGCGTTCCGCTTCACTGACGACTGCGTCGCGATTTGCCGAACTGGCAATTGATGTCCCTGGTGCTTGGTCATCGTCGTCATTGTCGCGGCTTTGAGGTTTGATGTTCGAGGGCTCAGGGTCCTCTTCCAGCGCCGGTGGTTTGCGATTATCCTCACCCTCATTTTCGGCTTCGTATTTCGCTTTCAATTCCGCTTGCTCACGATCCTCTCTGTCGAGCGCCTCTTGACCATAATCTCTGCGGTACTGCTCCCGGGTTTCTCTTTCGATGTCGTCAGCAAGTCGCTCAATCATTTCTTGAGAGCTTGCAAATGCACGTACGCTTTGTGTTGTCGACACGATCTCTTGATCAGCGACCGCTGTTGCAACGGCCGGCTGCTCCGTCGCTTGCTGTTGTGTTGATGCCGACTGACTTGATTGAGATTGCCGTTCAGCCATAGGAGTCTCAGGCTGCCGCGCAGGTGTCTCCACTGTGCTATTTACAGAAGCACTGTCTTCGATTTCTACTGTGGTCTGAACTGCTTGCGCTGAAGGCGTTGGTTCGGCGTCATTGACTGTAGCCTCTCCCTGTCTATTGCTACGAAGCTGCCTTGGAGCATCAGGGTTTGCTTCAGCCTCCGCTACAGTTTTTCGAATCTCTCCTGTCAGCGTCGTTGGCTGTGCAATGGGTTCAGCAGGTGTTTCAGGCGCTTGAGTTGATATATCTGCGGGACTGTTCGGTGGTGCCGTAGTCTCTTTTTCCGGTTGCTGTTGGCCGCTTCTGGTCTGCCTTGGCGCGTCCGGGTTCGCCTCAGCCTCGGCTACGGTTTTTCGAATCTCTTCTGTTAGCGTTGTCGGTTGTGCAATGGATGCAGCGGGCGTTTCAGGCGTCGGAAATGCAGCAACCGAAGGGCTGCTATCGATGGCCGCGAGTTCTTGTTCTGTTTGTTGTCGATCGCTTCTGGTCTGTCGTGGAGCATCCGGGTTTGCCTCCGCCTCGCGAATGATCTGCTTATACTTGCCGGTATCGGTTGTGGGGGCCCGCGTAGAAGCGACTGGCGTCTCTGGAACCTGAGCGATATCAGCAGCTTCTGTTCCGGATATTTGATCAGTTGCTGCTGGCGTTTCGGTTTCAACTGTTAGTCTTTGTTTCTTGGCCGGTGGCTGACCTTCAAGCGCCTGTCCATTGCGCTCACCAGAACGTGGACCTTCATCATTCATGACTGCGTCGGTATTGTCTTCTCGTGCCGTGCTGGGCGTCGCTGCCCGCGCGTCGTTTTGCGTGTCTGTTGTTGGAGCAGTGACATTGGCCGATGTTCGATCTGCATCACGGTTCTCTTCAGTGACGCTTTGTTGCCGATTTTGACTAGATGCCGTTGCGCTCGCTGCTTGCGTGGTCGTTGATGAACTGTCCTGTCCTGAAGTGCTTTCGTTACCTAGGTGCGCCGTTGAAGAGCCATCTCGTACCGCTGCAGGGTTGCCCGCTCCAGCTAGCCCATCGCCATCATCGTCAGGGTCGCGGTTCTGGACCGCAATATTAGAGGGGCTGGGATCGCCCCGTTGTACATTGGATTGCTTCTCGTTTTGGTTATTTGCCGCTGCGCTAGCTTCTGGCGTTCTTGGCTCCGTGGTCGTGGCTTCGGTCGTCGGTGCGCTCGCTGAGTTGTTTGACGCTGATGGTTGTGCGTTGATTGCTACTCCAGCAGCATCAGTTTGCGTTGGTGATGACCGGATAAATTCACTTCGGACAACAGTTTGGGGATCAAATATCTTGTCTGGATAAAAATCAGTATTGGCTATGTCCGCGCGGTCACCGGCGTGTATAACCGGAGCATTGAGATCCTGGTGTGGATCAAGGTCCCGATCCACATTTATGTTTTGGATTTGAGCAGCTGCGCCACCTGCTCGCAATTCACGCAATGCTGCGGCACCATCGGAGACTTCGTTGGTTACCTGATTGGATGGCTGCTGGCTACCTAAAGCGGGTTCGTTGGGATCCAAGCCGATTTGCAGAGCCAACCTTTCGACACTGGCATCGTCTTTTTCTTCTTGCAGGGACATAGCAGCGCGGTTCAAGTTTTGTTGGTAGTCGGAAGTCGGGGCCGTTGTATTGGTCTGGGTTTCGGTTGGCCGAGCAGCGGTCTTTTGATCGTCTGCTACAGTTTGATCCTGTCTTTGAGTAGTCGGGCGCTGGTCTTGCGTCACCAATCGTTGAATCAGTGCTGCACTAGCGGGGTCTGTTGCCGCTGCTCCGGTGTTTTGCGCAGGTGCCGCTGCAGCAGGTGCAACGCCGGGTGTTGGTTGTCCAAGCCTATCAGTCTGATTTTGTGTTTGCGTGCCGGTTGCAGTCGCAGCGCTTTGTGAAGCGGTTGCCGGTTGAGTGTTGATGCTGAAATTTTGGGATTGGGAATCGTTAAGAGCTGCTAAAACCTGTTGTGCAGAACTTTGAGACTCGTTGGCTGCTATCCCGTTGTTGCCAGGGCGCTTTGCATTTGGCTCTTGTGTCGTGCCGTCAGGACTAAGCGGCGCTTGTCCGGCCGCTGCCAGGCGCTTTCCTCCTACGGCGACCCGACCGCCTCCTCCGCCCCGGCCGGGGCCCTGACCATCGTCATTGTTATCATCGTCTCCCCTGCCCTGCGCCTGATTGTTATTGCCGGGCGGCTGGAGTCCGGCCGGCGGCTGGACGTTTGCAGCTGCTGCTGCTTGCCTGTTCCGCTCTTGCTGCTGCCTTTGGAACAGGTTCTCGAAATCGTTTCTGCCGTTTTCGTGCTGAACTCGGTTTGTACCAGGCACTCGCTGGAAATTGTTTGATCGATCATATCCGTTGATTGCCAAGTGCACTTCATAGTCGCGCAGTCTTTGATTGTATGCCGAAGTGGGATTATCTTCGACACCGCGCATCACCTGATAGGTATCAAGTGGCCTTGCGGGCTGTTGGATTGGCGCTCCATTGCTTATTGCTTCTTGCCGAGCACGGTTTCGCACTGCGTCCAGCACCGCGTCCCTCGTATCGTTGCCAATTCTGACCCGGCGATCGGTGTTTGTTAGAGCGCCATACGCCTCATTGAGACCATCGTCGGTTAAGCGGTAGGTGTTGGGTTGCGGAGCTTGTTCGGCCGTCCTGAACTGAATGCGACCTTCGCCGGTAGCTCTTACAAGTTCGTAGGCGACAGGATTTCTTCGCGCTTCTCGTTCCGCTGCTGCAGGTGCCATGCCATTGCGTTCATTGATGGCCGCTCGTATCTCCGGCAGCATGTTATTTCGTATCGAGTAGGCACCACGCGCAGTATCGGGACGGTTGTTGATATACTCACGCACTGGACGGCCATCATTTTGAATGTTCGGAAAGTTGGGGTCAGTCCCAGCTGCATTCCTTACCCAGTCCAGAACGTAAGCGTCCCGAGCGGCTGTATTTGGAAAACCGTTTGGGTTAAATGCACCTGGTGGCTGAAAGCGCGGTTGTCTTTGCTGTCCGCCGTCGGGTTGATTGTTCTGGGGCTGTCCTGCCATTTTCTGTTCCTTTCCGCGCGCAAGAGTCCATCGGCCATCCCAATAAGGGGAAGGCCCAGTCATATTTCCCAGCCCTTTAGTTAGTCAGCGCTTACTGCCCGCTGGCGCTTATCGCATGTTCGATGACTTGCCCGTTGCCTTTTCCTGAAGAGCTATAATGCGCTCAAGCAGCGCTTTTTGCTGCTCCATTTCAGCCTCGGCATCGCGAACCTTAGCAGCGTCGGCTTGCTTTGCCTGGTCTTGAGGCGAAGTGACCTTTATTGCCTGACCATTATGCGTATCGCCAAAGCCATTGGGCATACCATTTGCGCCGCTTAAACCAGCGGGCACTGCAACTTGCATGGTTACTGGAGGCGGTTCTGCTTTCGCTGAAGGTTGAGGTGTTTGAGTTTCTATCGGCGGCGCAGCATCCGCCGCCGCCTTTTCCGCAAGCGGCGAAACATCAACACCCGGATCAAAGACTTGAACAGGGGCATCCGGTAAGGGTCCTTTTTGAGCATTATACAGTTTCTTCAAAATTCGATCGGCGTAGTATTTCACTTTCGGCATCTTCAGTGGCGGCTGACCTTTGATGAGGACAATTTGTGTATCCTCATCCAGAAGGCGAATCTGCTCCGGTCGTATGAGGGGTGCTCCTGCTGAAGATGACTGCACATTGTCTTTAAGTATCTGACCCATCGTGCGCGAGCGGTTCACCTGTCTGTGTGTCTGATCGCCGATGGCCTTCGATATATATTGCGGTGTTTCATCATCGGCGGTCGCCATAAAGACCTGAATGCCGGTGTTTGAGAGAAAGTTCTCCTTGCCATGTTGTTCATAGGCACCGGTAAGGGCTGACAAGCTTTGAATGATGAACATGAATCGCCCGCGGTAACCCGCGATTGTGGTTATAGCTGTCGCGATAGCTTCCAACTTGCCCAGATGTTTGAACTCGTCGAGCAGGAAAAGAACGTTGTGGATCTCGTCCTTTGCCGGCATGGTTCTTTGCAAGATCGAAACGAGCTGCTGAAAGATCAACCGGATCAGCGGCGCAATAACTTCCAGATCATTGGGGCTGACACACAAAAAAATCGATGTCGGATCGCGGCGTAAATCATAGACTGAAAAGTCTGATTTCGACGTTGCTGTTTTGATAAGCTGATCTGCCCATAAATTGAGGCCGCCATCCCCCAATACAGACGTGTAGGAGGTGATGATCTTTGTATCGTTGCCAGCCATGTTGTTGAAGATGCGCTTGACTTCAGGCACCTCGGATTGAGAGGCTAGGTGAGCAAAAAGCTTGTACTTTTCACCGGGTGTCGCAAGCAGATCATAAACCGCCCCAATCGTCGGGTTACCCTTCTCTATGCAGTAAAGGAGGCCGGCAACAAATAAATCGCGAGCGCCATCGATGAAACCTTCCGCACTCTTGCCTTTCGCGACAATCAGGTTGGCAGCTACGCGGCGCGCTTCAATGAAACGACGCTCAGGAGGTACGCGCACAATGTCATCAACCGGGTTGTAGCAATGGGTCCGGCCGGTGTCGTCCAAAGGTGAGAACTTGAAAACCTTTTGGCCTTTTGCAACCCGTGCTCGCGAGGTCTCTTCAAAGAGCTCCCCTTTAACATCAAGCGCCAGGATTGAACCTTCATAGGTTAGAAGCGTAGGGATAACAACACCAACACCTTTACCGGCACGTGTGGGTGCAACGACCAGTGAATGCGGCATATCATGGTCCGTTACATACATGCCGTTCTTTTTGGGTGACGTGGTTTTTCCGAATATTGGGCCCGATATTTTTTTATAGTTCTTAATGTAACCTCTTTGAACCATATCACTAAAATTAGCCCACCGCGCTGTGCCATGTGGCATTCGTCGGGAAGGCAAGTAAATGATAGCAAGTATCAGCGACATCGTCACAAGCACTGTGGCCGCATAGACTTTGCTGCCATGCAAGAACGCCACAGATGTGTAGCCCAGTAAAAATGGCATCTCATACCAGTAGGCAAATATATCGCCTTCTGACAGCGCTTTTGGTTCAAAGCCGTAGATCATATAGGTGCTAAGGCTGGCAAAAACAAAGCCAATTCCCAATGACATGAAAAAACCAAAACTGATTAATGCGCTTACATTTTTTGGTTTATTGGCCATAAAATAAGAATCTCTTTTTAAGTGATGCTATGAGTATTATTACTACGCGATCTTTCATTGTCATCTAATGAAAATCTATCCATTAATTCTTTAAAATTTCTATTCTCATCTCGTGCATTGGAAACGGTTTCGTCTAGTTCTGCTATATTATTTTCAGTTATTCTTCGCACATCGCTCATTTCATCGTCGCTTAGTGATGAAACTGTGCTAGATGATGTCGTTTCTGTGCCTCCTGCGGATGCGTCATTTCCATCTCGACTGCTTTTGTTTGACGCCAGGGCCTTGTCGTTTGACGCGTTGGTCTGCTCGTTAACGCGTGGGTTGTCCGGCAGCTCTGACAAATCAGGGCGCCGATCATTCTTGTCGTTGGCAATGTATGCCGCCATGGCTTTGGCCGGGTCTCTGTCGTCTCTGTCAGTAGCGCCGTTTTCTGAGACGCCCATTTCGGCTTTTACCTGTTTCTTGACTTCCTCAGCGGCTTTCGCGTCACCGGTCACTTCGTTGAGCGCTTCAGTTGCCTTCTGCAGATTTCGATCCGCTTTATTGGGCGCAGAGTTCGGGTTTAGATATTGCGTTGCGTAAGCTACGCCTCCACCAACATCAGTCCAGTTTTTCACTTCAACGCGTTTGGTTTCGATTTGCACCTTTTGCTTTTCGCGGAGGTCTTCTGACAGCGCTTCTTCTCTACCAGCTGCTACCTTTTGTGTGACTTGCTCTTCGATCGTCAAAGCCTGACCGCTTTTCTGATCGGCGTCACGCTGCTTTTTCTCTGTCCGACCAATCCCTTGTTCATCAGCAAATTGGGCCTCATCAAGTGTCTTCTTGTAGGTGTCTTGAAGCCGCTCATCGAGCTCTTTAGCGCTGGTACCGGTAACTTGAATTTTACCCTTGGCTAACTCCTCTTGCGTCATTTTGATGGCGGCCAATTTTTCAATTTTATCGTCGCGGGTCCGGTTTACCTCTTCTTCCACCATTTTCATTTGTTGCGGCCGTTCTGTCTTCAGGCTCTTAATGGTCTCCGCTTCATCAGGGCTGTATTTTTCTTTGGCGCCTGTCAGTGCTGCGTTGACTACGCGCTCCCTGTTTTCCTGTGGGGTCAGCGACTTGTCAGGAAATGCCATTGCGTGGGTTTTTGCGGTTTGCTTCAGCGCCTGGTAGTCCTCATCGGCCATCTCATTTGCTGCTTTATTGCTAGGCAGTTTTTTGGCGAGCGCGCTTGTCTTGTAGAAAGCTAGCGCTTTATCCTGCACATCCTGTTCCGACATTGCCTTGATGCCGGAAAGATTGATTTCTTCCTTGGTCTTAGTGCCACTACCCTTGATCAAAGTTCCAACCGTTCCCCGGTCGGTCTTTTCAATCACGGTGGTTTTTGTATCGCCAGCTTCGGTCTGCTCAACCATCGCGCGTTTTTCTTTTGTATAGTTCAACGGACCAATGCTGCTTTCGCGCTTGCGGGTTTCAACGGTTCCGTCGTCGGTCGTTTCTAGCTTGTAATTGTACTTGCCTCGAATGCCCGTGATCTCTTTTTCGACCGTGGTGCCAACCGTCAGTTTTTCGCCTTTAGCGTTCGTGGTGTCTGACTCCAAATTGACTGTTTTGCGGGTGCTCAAAAGGTTGCGATCAACACGCGTTACTTGACGTTCACCGTCGTCAGCCTCTTTGGTTTCGAGAACGACCCGACCCCTTCTGTCGACCTTGTCGAGCATTTTCACATCGCGTTCTTCGGGGCTCGCTCTATTATTGGCTGGCTTTTCAACCCCGTCCTTATCGATCTCAATGATTTGTTTTGCTTCATAGCGTTCGCGCAGTTTGCCGTCCTTGTCGAACTTGCTAACTGTTACTTCTCGATAATCTTTTTCTTTGCCGCCGATATTGATTTTACCGCGTTCGCCATATTCGAACTCGCGCTTTGCCCCATCGTCGCGCCCAACAACTTCTCGCTTCAATTGAAACTTTTCGACGTCCTTTCCGTCGGCGTCTTTTGAAGTTATTTTTTCCAGCTCTTGAGTGCGGCTGTTTGCAGGGTTTATGCGGTTCGCCTCACGGACGTACTTGGTTTCTTTGCCGCTGTCGTCATCTTTAACAACAAACTCTTCGACTTTCTTTAGTCGGTTTGTACGCTTGAATTCATTGTCTTTTGCTAGCTGAAAATCGTCTTTTTGATTTTCACCGGAGCCACGTATCTGGTCACGTGCGTCCTTGTAGGCCTGTTTGAGGTCAACTTGCTCTTTGCCCTTGTATTCTTTTTCTTGCGAGGTGCCGGCACCCTCTAACTCATTATATTCAATAGCTTGCTTGGTACGATCATTGCCCCTGAGCTGGTTTTCGACCAAGTCTTTGACTTCCACACGCTCAACACGCCCTTGCGCGGTTGTCTCTTTGTAGGTTCGAACTTGATATTCTTCCGCCAACTGCTCGCGCGTTTTCTGCTTGTCGGCAGCAGGTGGAGTGCTCCTTTCCAAATTGTCATTTAGAAGTGAAGTCTTTGCTTCCTCTTGTTCCCTACGAGCCTCGGCCTGCCGGACGACGCGTAGGTTGTCGCTGACTGTCTTTTCAAGCTCAGCTGCTGTTTCCGCTTCTTTTTCGGCACTCGTTTGGGTCGCCATCTTCAGCATCCTTCCGCAATCCAGCCAGCCCGTTGGTAGGTGGGGTGTCGGCCGTCAAATGACGCCCGACAGATAGACTCTAGTTCAAACTGAGTCCTTCTCGTGTTTGAGGGCGCTCCCCTAGGCGTCCAGTTAAAGCAGCGGGCTCCTGCTCTCTTTGTTGTTGTGCTGGCCGGTCAATCTCCATCGGCTCCGCACGCGCGGCTGGTGCATTCTCATTGGCGCCTTTCAGGAGCCTTTCTGCACGGCTACCGTCGACTCCTGCCACGGTGTTCGCGTCATCGGATACGCCTTCTTTTGGAGCCAAGGTCACGCCTGCTTTTTCAAGCCGGGCTTCGAGATCAGGTCGACCGCCACGCGTTTCGCGGTAGTTTTGAACCTGCTCGATGGTCGTGTAGTTACCGGTCGGGTTTTGCTTCTTGCCGCGGTTCTGAATAAGCACATCCTCGGGATCAAGGTTCTTCAGGTCTTTCGGATCCATATTGGCTGCATTCTTTAGCGTGTCGCCGTCTTTAATCAGAATGTCGGCTTTGTCCGCTCTATATTGATTTCGCACTTGATCGGGGTCGATGCCGTTCTTCTCCATGACAGCCTCGAACTCATCCTTTTTGTATTTTTGGACAAAGTCTTTTTTGGTCAGTACGGCTGTTGCGCCTGGATTTTTGATCCCGATTTCAGTGTTCTTGTCTACTTGAAATGACGGGTCTTCCTGTTTCATTTTTTCCAAAGGCACATAGTCTTTGGTTTTCTTATCGAGCACATAGACGTCGGCCATTCTCTCGCTGCGAAGCTCGGCACTTTTTAGCTGCTCAAAGCGGGCATCAGCGCCCTTCCCTGGAACGTGATACTGATCGTATTTGTCCGGTGACTGGTAGCTTCCGCTTGGCGTTTTGATTTGAACGCCCTCAGGATATTTCGCTTTTGCATCCTCAAGATTTTCAAATTCCTTTGCTTTGACGGCTTTGTATTCCAGTTGTCCGCTCGCCTCGTTCTTTTCAGCGACCAGAACTGGTGGCAGATTTTTATAGTTCTGCTTGCTACTGGCATCCGGTTTGTCAGGGCTGGCACCAAAGTTTTCCATGTCAGCTGCGTATGCCTTCCCGCCGTCTCGCTTGCCACGCATTGCCGTGAAGTTCCCGCCAGGCGAAAGGGTCGAGCCGGTATGATCGCTCACGATCATTTTCGGCGCGTTTTTGTCCTGGAGGTGAGCCAGGTGCTCGGGGTCGAGTTCATCAGCCTCAACAAGCTTTACGTCATTTTTGCCCATTTCGATTTTGGGCATGGGCTTACCCTGGTCATCAACAGGGATTAGCATTTTGCGGTCAGGTTTGTTGGCGTCTATGGAGATCTCGTTCGGAATCCCGTTTGGAAGTCGCTCTTTGCCCAAATCCGCCGCCTTGGCCGGTGAAGCAGAGGCAATGTCATCGAGGTCTGCTTTTTTTGCTGCTTCCATGCCTCGTTTGATTGCTTCGTCCATGTCACTTTGAGTGGCTGTGTTACTGCCTGTACTAACCGCCGCTACGCTGTCGGTGGCATCACGTTCTGGCAATTGAGCTGTATTCGCCGTTCGCTTGCCGGTTTGAGGCGCGTTCGGCATGGGTTGGTCTGGGGTTACGTTCCCAACGGAGTTGTCACTTCGAAACTCGATGGTTTCTTCCCGAGACGTTCTTGGGTTGAGGGATTGCTCGTCGTCGAACGCACGCATTGACGCTATACCGCCATCGTCACCCCTTTGTCTTTGTTGCCGAGCTAAGTCTTCTTGTTCTCTACGGATGTCCTGCGCTGGACCTTCATTTGGATCGATTACATTTTCATCTGCCATCTTAGTGCCTTTCTAAGTAATTGAATTTATTATCTAATTTAATCAGCCCAAATGTACGGTACTTTTAGTCCCTCGTTGGTAACGGTCTAGGTAGGCGGTCTCCGGGTCGATCTGCACCAGGCATTTCCGTAGGCGGCGTTTCTGCCAACCCTGCTTCACGCTCTTTCTGACGCAGTTGCGCAAGCGTGAGTTGGTTCGGGTCTTTTTTGAGTCCCCTCTCCTCACGCGATGTTGCTTCGAGATCGAGGCCGCGCTCGCTGGCGACTTCCGCTAGTACTTCCCGCATGTTGTCGTAATTCATGTGCGGGTCGCGCTTGGAAATTTTGAGCCAGTTTCCCTCTAAGCTTCGGCGGTTGACAACGATGTGCATGTGCGGGTGATCGGTGTCCTCGTGAAAAACCTTTGCGTGTTTGTAGGTCCCGCCATATTTGCCGCTATTGAACATTTCGTCTGCGAAGGCGCGGCCAACCTCTTTGGCTTTCTTGGGGTCGGTGCCAGGTGGAAAGCTGGCCACTAAATGCGTCGTCATCTGCTGCTCGTTCGAGCCGCGATTTCCGTTCTGCGCTTGGGCCGTCCAATTGCGACTCAACTCCTCGACCTGCTCCTTGGTGGTTATGGCAACACCCTGGTATCTTGCCGAAAGTTCAGCCTCGAGTTCCTGATTTCGCGTCAGATAGTCTAATTGGTTGCTGATAGACTTTGCTTTTGTAGCGCCGCCGTTGCGAACCTGCTTTAAAACCGCTTGCTGCCGTGCACTCATCTGGATGCTTCCACGAGTAGCTGTTGGCCATCCTGTCTTCGTTTGGATACGTTCAGCAGCGCTTGTAACTGATTGTCCAAGCGAACAAATTCTTCACCAAATGCCTTCCGTAGGTCCTTTAGTGCGTCCAAATCCGTGTCGGCCTTTTCTGCAATAATATTGAGGCTGGAGGAGATATCGCCGATTGATTTGGTGATGCTCTGCATGGAATTGCGAACATCTGCGTCGAGCTCCAGAAACCCTGAAATACGGCGTGCAGCAATGCGCATGGCTAAGTTGCCACTAACACCGAAGGGCCTAATCTGCTCCATGAACGATAGGTATTCAGCCTCTCTTAGTCTCACGCTTACGACAGTGTAGGCTTTCGGATCCGGCTTGGGTGGCCTTCCACCTAATTGAGTGATTTTCATTTCCAGCTGTGGAATTTCAAGGGCACTGTCTGCGCGCATCTTTGTTCTCCGTCAATAAATTGGCTCGAATATAAATATTATTCAGCGGTATGGGGTGTTTTATTAAATATATATTATATTATATAAATACTAATAACATGCCGAATGTGTCTAAATGATGGCGTCTACATAAAATAATATTAATGTCAGATACGCTAAATTCATTCTTTGTCTACATTTTGCCTACATTCGCATATACATGTAAATGTATATTCGTACGTATATTTATTATATAGAACATTTTGCGGGGATATATGAAGTTAGTCACATTCTCTTCCTTTAAAGGCGGTGCTGGAAAGACAACCGCTCTTATGGGGATTTGTTCAGCGCTTTTGGCTAAAGGGCGAACGGTTGCCCTTTTTGAAGCTGACGAAAATCGACCGCTCAGTGTTTGGTATCAAAATGCATCAGGTCGCAATTGTTGGGACCCAAATTGTGCAGTCTTTGAAGCGCAGGAACTGGCTGAACTAGAAAACGTTTACGCGCGGGCTGAAGAACAAGGTTTCGACTTCGCGCTTGCTGACACACATGGAGGCGCGAGCGAATTGAATAACACACTCGTTGCAAGTTCAGACTTCTTGCTTTTGCCCTGTATGCTCACACCCTTGGATGTTGATGAAACGCTCGCAACGTATCGCTATCTGCTCGAGCTTTTTTTGGTGGAGCAAATTACAATTCCTGCGGCCATCTTGAAGCAACGAGTGCCTGTTGGTCGCAAAACTGTCACTCAGCAACACTCAGAGGTCATGCTGGACCAGCTACCTGTCTTTCCGAGTCCGATGTACGAGCGTGATGTTTTTGCCGCACTCAAACAGCGCGGCATGCTCCACAAAACGTTGGGTCACATTGAGCATACACCGTCCATGCGGGTACAACTGCGCAATCATTTGCGAGCCATGGATGAGCTGCTGGATATTTCTGATTTCGTTGAAGCTGGACTTGGAGGTTGAGATGGGAATCCGGAAACCAAAAGTGTCAGCACGGGAAGCCAGACAACTGGCCGGCCAAATTCCCGGCAAAAAGGCCAAAGAGCAAGCGATAGTCAAAAAGAATGAAAGTTCCGGGCCACAAGCACCAAAGGTCCCCTCGCCTATCGAAGCTACTGAGCCAGTGTTGGCGCGTGAGCCTTCCGTAAAAGCAAACATAAAGCCGAAGCCCGATATCACTCCTGGCCCAGTACCTACATCGCGTATGGCACCTATCCGCAGTGCGAAGACACAAGTCTTTCTATCGGCAATAATCCCTGCTCCAGGCGTCTCTAAAAGTTTTGATGAGCTTTCGCGCTATTATCCCGCTACCAAAGCACTTCAGATGATCTTGCGCCGCGCCATGAGTGACTATGAAATTCTCTTGGCGAACGGCAAGTTCGCAAAATCTACCATGGCCTATCCTGTTCCAGACGGTCGACCTGACCAGCTTTTGGTTCAGACGTCCCGTTCCATGCCAAATGAGTTAATTGAAGTGGCCACGAACCATTTTGATCCGCTCGGCTTTGAGAGTAAACGGGCATTCGGGCTGAAGCTGGCCACGGCCGCCTTGGCAACGTTTTTCAAGAATGAACGATGATGTGTTCTATTTGCGATCCCGTGCTTCGGTGATAAAGCAGGCAGCGCTCGCCGGAGACATCGTTGACAGCTGTCAACTCAGAAGCATTGCTTCAGTAAGTGCCGATGTTCGCTGGCCAAGAACTGATAATTGGTTAATTTGCGTTAACCCTCTTTTCCTTGACACGACTCGAATCTCTAGCCAATTGTGACGGCAATTAGGCGTATATTCGTTTTTTTGCGTAACTTATTTTGGTCAAGATTGCAGCCAAGCTAGCCTGCTCGGCGGCATGAGAGGATGAATGGCATCATGAGCAAGACGCTTCAGGCCAACGTTCGCGCATTAGGAAATGTTTCTAGTCGCGCTCCGACCAGCGCTGACGTTCTCATTTCCGCGGATGCCGAGTTGTTATCTTCTCAGCTTGCAGCCATGCGTCAACGCCTGTTTCCACCAGTGAGCCAGAAGGCATTAAGAACATTTTCATCTGGAGAGGCGGCGAGGCTTATTGGTGTAAGCGATGGATATCTGCGGCAGTTATCGCTGTCAGGAAACGGCCCGTCACCAAGTGAAGTCTCTTCAAGTGGCCGTCGTGCGTACACCTTGGAAGATGTAAATGCGATACGCCGCCATTTGGCCGGGCAGGGTGGTTCAAAAGCGCGACAGTATTTGCGTGCGCGACGGCCTGAAGAGGGCGAGCAACTGCAGGTGCTGGCCATTTCCAATTTTAAGGGTGGATCTGGTAAAACAACCACATCAGCGCATCTGGCCCAGCATCTTGCGCTTCAAGGGTATCGGGTTTTAGCGCTTGATCTCGATCCGCAAGCCTCGCTATCGGCGCTTTTTGGATATCAGCCAGAGTTGGATTTGGCGGGTAACGATACGATCTACGCTGCCATCCGATATGATGGTGAACGTGTGCCCATGTCTCAAATCATACGCCACAGCTATTTTGATGGATTGGATTTTGTCCCGGGAAACTTGGAACTCCAGGAATTCGAGCACGCTACGCCACGCCACCTCGCAGATCGCGGTGATGGTTTAAGTGTTGGTATGAACGAGCTATTTTTTGCGCGCCTACAAAGCGCCATCAGTCAAGTTGCAGATGATTATGATGTGGTCGTTATCGATTGCCCTCCGCAGCTTGGTTTTCTGACGCTTGGCGCGTTGTGCGCGGCAACATCGGTCATAGTCACCGTTCATCCGCAAATGCTTGATGTAGCGTCTATGAGCCAGTTTCTGTTCATGACATCAGATTTGCTCTCAGTTGTGAGTGAAGCTGGTGGCGAGCTGAACTTCGATTTCATGCGCTATCTGATTACTCGCTATGAGCCAAATGACGGGCCACAAACTCAGATTTCGGCTTTCTTGCGCGCTCAGTTCGGCGATCGGGTACTAACAGCGCCCATGGTGAAATCCACGGCTATCTCTGACGCGGGTCTTTCGAAGCAGACCCTTTATGAGGTTGGCCGCGAGAACTTTACGCGTTCAACATATGACCGTGCCCTTGAATCGTTGACAGCTGTCAACAATGAGATCGAACGGCTTATATTGGACGCTTGGGGAAGGGCACGTTGATGAAAGCCGATAAGGGGACATCAGATGAGTAAGCGCAAGACAGAATTGCGCGCTATGTTTGCTGCGTCACCAGATCCCGCATCACAGAATCGGCCAGCTGCGCCGCAGGCCAAGCGGCCAGCCTCTGGTGCTGTAAAAGCAATGGGCTTGACGCTTGGTGCACTTGCTCGAGAGGCCGATGACGCAAAGAGGCTTCGTAAAAGCATTGAAGGTTCTGATCGAATAGTCGAATTGGACCCGGCGCGTATTGAGGCATCGCTGGTGTCTGATCGCTTGGAAGACGCCTACGGATCTGATGAAGCTTTTGAAGCGCTGAAGGCTTCCATTTTGGAAAGTGGTCAGCAGGTACCTGTTCTTGTTCGTGCCCATCCAGATGCAGAAAGGGCAGGGGAGGGCTGGTATCAAGCAGCATACGGACACCGGCGTATTCGTGCTGCGCGTGATCTCGGCATCCCAGTCAAGGCTATCGTACGAGAGTTGGACGACAACGATCTCTTGGTTGCTCAAGGTAAGGAGAATGGCGAGCGGCTCGATTTATCATTCATAGAACGTGCGATGTTTGCGCAAGCCATTATTGACGGTGGTTTCGACCGCAAAACCGCCCAGGCAGCCCTGTCAGTGGACAAAACTGAAATGAGCCGCATGCTGCAGGTTGCCAGTTTGGTGCCATTGGAGATCGTGAGGGCGATCGGTCCGGCGCCAAAGGTCGGGCGGCCAAGATGGGGTGTTTTGGGAGAGGCTTTGAGTACACGGGCGAGGCGCGACAAAGCTATGAAGCTCATTCAATCAGAAATGTTTACAGCCGCGGACACTAATGCGCGCTTTCAATTTATGCTTAATGGCCTTGCTGACCGGGAAAAGAAGCCCGTAAAAACAGACTCTCAGCCCATTAAGGATGGTGCCGGCCGTGTGTTAGGCACGTTGATGTCAGCTAAGGGCCGAACAAAGCTCGAGTTCTCGGGCCATGATCACGCCGCATTTGCGGCCTTCGTGGCAGAACACTTGGCCGATTTGGCGAAATCATACACAGCCAGTGAACAAGAAAGTTCCGATCAGTGAGTTGAACTGATCGTTAAAAAGTGTGTCGTGCAGCGTTGGAGCACAGAGAAAGGAAACAGTAGGCAAGAAAAAAGGCCCCCAAGACGATAACTCCCGGAAGCCCCTTTCAGTATGTAGCGATATGAAAGAATCACTTCCATTGTGTTTTGTCAAGTGACGGCTATGCCGGCGCGTCGATTTTCTTTGCCTTCATTTAGGAGGTAAACACCGATGGAAAATACCGGTTGGCGAAAACCGACACCTGAATTGGTAAGAGCAAACACCCTTGCCAAAGAAGGTGAAGCCTGTTCCGTGCCGCGAAATCAGGCAATAATTGCTTGCAAGCGGGTAGCACCAGCTATCGGTTTAAGGGCAGGGGACTTACTTGTTCTCGACGCTTTGGTTGCTTTCTCGCACCCAAAAGATTGGGACGCGGGCGCAAGGCCAATTGTGTGGCCTTCAAATGATTTTTTAATGGACCGAACTGGACTATCTTTATCAGCCGTAAAGCGCCGTTCCAGAAGGCTTTGCGAGTTAGGATTGATCACCTATCGAGACAGTAGCAATGGTAAGCGATATGGCCATAGAGACGCGCATGGGCGGATTGTGGAGGCATTCGGGTTTGATCTGTCGCCCCTAGCTGCTCGAGTGGCAGAGTTCGAGGCTTTAAACATGCAGCTGCAGGAGGAGAGGGCGCTCTGTTATGCGTTGAAGCGGAAGATAACTGTCGCCCGTAGAACAGTGAGATCACTTGTTGAAACGGCTATTGAGCGACTTTTGTCTGGAGACTGGCGGTCTATTGTGCGCCGTTTGGAGGCGCTCCTGTCTTCATATGTGCCTCACAGAGCCTCAGTCGATCAGTTGGCAGCAGCCCATGAGGCCTTTGATACCCTGCTTCAGGAAACAGAAGACAGTTTTAAAGAAGCACTTAAGGCCAACGAGCGCTTTTCGGCACAAGAGATAAAAAATACCGAAAAAATGAACTCCAAGGAGTTCGAAAATGATACCCACATACCAATTACAACCGAACCTAATAACGTAAAAAGTAGTAGCAACGAAAAAATAAAGAAAGCTCCAACGGCATCTGAACAACCTAAGATTGTATCAGATGGCAGAAATGATGCACTCGGGTTTTCAGATACAGAAGGTGAAAGAGGGCCAACATTAAAACCGGTTGAGATCCCTGTGATCATGCAGGCATGTCCAGGATTTGCCGACATGGCGCGCGGCGTTCAACCTTATTTGAATAATTGGCGTGATTTGGAGTATGTCGCGGACCGATTACGTCCTACGATTGGAATCTCAGAAGATGCTTGGCTATCAGCTAAGTCTGACCTTGGCGCTCCAAAAGCAGCAGCCGCTTTTGCACTGATTACTGATAAATACTCTCATGGAGAGGTCTCATCGCCGGGTGGATATTTGCGGGGGCTCATTGGGAAGGCCCAGCGCGGGGAATTGAACCTTGAGCGTAGTTTTTATGGCCGATTAAGCGCCAAACAAGTTCGCATGTAGCAAGGGTTTGATGCGCGCTCTGCAGACTGTTGTATAAGAAGTGTTATGGAACAGTCTTGCAAGAAGCCGTGTCACATGATCGATCTTTGTGTTTGCATCAATGGAGAATTGGCAGGATATATGCAGGTGTGGTTACGCGGTGTGTTCGCCCCCGCCTCTTCGAGGATCCGAGACCCAAAGAGTGAACACACCGCGTAACCACACCTGCATATATCCTCATTTTTCGCATCTCAATGACTTGAGTGATGGCCGATATCGAACGTCAAGAGGACTTTCCGGATGCGAGCTCAGACCATTTGCAGCGGATCAACATTCACGAAGTCTATTCCATTTTGGTCGCTCAAGAGTTTAACGATAGCGGCATCGATTTGGGGACCCTTGAGCGATCGATTTCTGATGTCGAACTAATTACGCTGACGTTTCCAAGGCGCGAAATAGCGGCCATCAAGGAAGATTATGAAAAACTACCACTCAATGGCTATCAGGTGAGATTCTCGCAGGCTACTGAAGATCATACTGATGTGTATACGTTTCGTATCAGCTTCTTCGGTGGTGAAGAGCCCTACGTTTATAGTTCCGACAGCATCGATCTTTTTAAAGGTGTATTCGCCAAGGTTGTGAGGGTACTATGTGCATCATCGGCGTTGGCTGACCATGAGAACGAACGCTTCAGTGACAGTATGGTAACTCTCGCACCGGGGGAGTGATCCACCTCAATAGAATAAGCGGTAATAACGAGTTCAGTTGAATTTAACACGGTGCATCATCGATAGGATGCTTTTAGCTCTATGATTAGTGACTCAGGTTAAACCTTTGATTTAGTGCTAGACCCGGAAGTGACTGCCGCTTAACGCGAACACCATCAAAAAAGAATTCGTGTCACCCAATCACTAATTATAAGCCGTTGCAATCGTGTCTCAAATTGACGTTGCAAGTTCAAACACTTCTGGTTCGTTCTGATGCGAATTGCACTGACACCATCTTTCCACCAGAATGAAATATCGTTCTCACAAACGGGCAACCAATGGAGGGTGGAGCGGCCGAAACAGAGTACCAAGCTGCGCTTCGAGTGGTTGGCATCAAGGTTGAACTGGTTCACGATATAATCGTCGAGGTAAGCTTGCCAGCATCTTTTGCAGCCAAACATTCATCACTAACGAACCGTTATGTTTCAGACCAGAGAAATCGAACTGACAGTCGGCGGCGATGGACTGGATCGAAAAACCGTTTGCGACATTGAATCGATATGCAAACGCTTGAGTTGGACACTTGTTATTCGGTCAGCGGCGCTCAAGCCTGACGTTAAAGCGGTGCAAATCTACTACGTTGAGCCTCGTGCGGGCAAACAAAGAAAAATCAGGGCGAGATTGGATCATCCCAACAAGGATGCACAAATAAGAAACGCAAGAGCTTTGTTCGCTATTTACGACTTCATCGCGCAGAAAATGGAGCAGACGTGATGTTTGTATTAATATTGCTATGTAGCTATGATGTATTGCTGCCTCAAACATAGTGCCTCTTGATTCCAAAATATAGAATCTCATGCTTTCGTTAATCGGTACAGTTCCCCCACGCAAAAAACGTGTCGTTACATGACTCCACCCCTTCGGGGCCCTGGAACCGATTGTAACAACACGTTTTTTTGTGTGGAGGCAGGAAATATCAAAGTGTAGTGTTTGTAAGTAAAATTGTTCGCTCGTAATCAAGGGCAATCAATGGCTGATGATCAATCGATCTTTGATGTAGGTTTTTCCCAATGCAGCTGGATTTTCACACCGTTGTTGAACGGGTTTTTATTGGTTGGCAGGATATATGCACGTGTGGTTACGCGGTGTGTTCACGCCCGTGCCCGCCTCTTCGAGGATCCCGGGCCCCAGG
>JBCBDX010000014.1:0-58857 GCA_038529265.1 Pseudomonadota bacterium | reverse complement strand
AGACCTCCCCGCTCAAAGCGGCCTCGCCCCGTCAAAGCAAAAAGCCACCTCGCTCCATTCGGAGCAGGTGGTTTTTTAGTGGGGGGTGGCCTCACGCATGCGCAACCGCTCGCGATGGAAGCTATAAAGCCCGGTCGCGATTACAATAGCGGAGCCGAGCCACATCAATTCGTTCGGTTCTTCGCTAAAAACAAAGAAGCTAATGATCAGCGCAAAGACGAGGCGTGAATAGCGAAACGGCGCGATAACCGAGACTTCGCCCATGCGCAGGGCGAGCGTAATGATGTAATAAGCGACAATGCCCACCAATGCTGCCGTGATGATAAATGGCCCCGCCATACCGGTTATCGGCTGCCATCCTCCTTCAAAGAACATCATCGCCGCGCCAAATGGCAGTAAAGACAGGTAGGCCATGGTTGCAACCTGAGCGGTGGTTATCTCCTTGGGCAGTGCACGCGTTGCAACGTCACGAACTGCAAGGCCAATGACGCCGCCGACCGCAAGAAGCGCCGCCGGTTCGAACCCGCCTGTGCCCGGTTGTATGATCAGCATGACACCAAAGAAGCCAATGGCAACGGCTGTCCATCGACGCCAACCGACTGGTTCACCTAGAAAGAGAGCGGCACCTATTGTGACGGCTAATGGCGTTGCCTGCAAAATGGCAGAGACGATGGACAAGGGCGCTAAAACGATTGCCGATACAAAACACAATGAGCCGAAAACCTCTCCGAATGTGCGGCTTAGCACCCATTTGTTGCGCCATTCAGACGGCCAAGGATTGTCACCAAGTCGCCAAGCAATGGTCGCAAAACCGATGACGCCAATCGTGCACAAGATGACCAAGCACTGGCCAATACCCAAAGTCTGACCAGCCAGTTTGATGAAGCTGTCCTCAATGGCAAACAGGCCCATTGCGATGACCATGAAGATGATCGCGCTTGAGTTTGATTGCGTATATCCGCCGGTACCAGAATTTGGGCTCATATGACGCCGATATAGGTTTCAGTCGCGCGCCGCCAGCCATTCTTTGAGCGCGTCGAAGTCACCTGTCTCAACAGCCCGGGCGGCTTGCAGACCAACGGCTGCTCCAAATTTGTAGCCATGGCCTGAGCACGCCGAGATGATGGTCATTTTTCCTTCATTGTGGGCGTAAAAATGCTCATCTTCGGTGAACGTATAGGCGCAGGTGAGCGTCTTCTCATGTGTATAAGTGTCCAGATCCTTTAGCGGTGGCGAAAACCATTTGCGGATGGCCCAATGCTCATCATTTCCTGGTACCCTGTTATCGTTTGGCTCGGAGCGATATTTGTGCTGGCCGGTGCCTAGTTTCAGGCCGGAGCCAAACAGTGGCGGGATGGCATAGCCGTCGCTTTCGCCGCCTGCATCGAGGATGACGGGCGCATTGTCCCAAGCTTGTTTAAGGTGATCGGGTGGCGCCAAATAGCAAACGGCTGTTCGGTAGGTGGTGAGCGTATTTACCAATGCGGGACGAAGCTGGAGCAGCCACGCGCCAGCCGTGACAATGATGCGCTCATGCTGCGCGGAGTTGCCGTTAGCGAATTGCAACTCCCCTGTCTCGGCGTCGACATTTTTGATCTCAGCGCTTGTTTCTATGTTGGCGCCATTTCGCTTGAGCCAACTCTCCAGATCACGCGCAATTTGCCGGCACATCAACGCGCCGCCTTCCGGCCCAAAGCCCGCGTAACGAAAGGTGCCCGGTTGAAGGAATTTGAAGCGTTCACTCGCTTCCTCGTCGCTCATCAATTGAAGCGGATATCCACCGTCAATCAGGCCGTCGCGGTACTGCTCCGCTTCGTCGCCAGGTGCTCGGCTGACAATCAAAAAGCCATTTGAAATCAGATGGTTTGCACCCAGATCTTCAAACATTGATTCCCATGCTTCATATGCTGAATCAATTTGTTTGGCGTAGCCGGACCGGGTTCCGTAGGCGCGCCGGATGATGCGGTGTTCATCGCCTGAAGCACCAAGCGGATTGGGGATGGTATCAGCTTGTTCATAAAGCGTTACTGCAATGCCGCGCCTGGTTAGTGCCCAAGCGGTAGACAGACCAGCAATTCCAGCGCCGACTATGGCGACGCCGGTCATCCCCCGGTGACGCTCATGTGGCGTGCCACTGCGGGGGCCTTGCGGTCGCGGTCTATGATGAAGTCGTGGCCTTTGGGCTTTCTTGAAATCGCCTCATCAATTGCTTGAGACAAA
The DNA here is from genome assembly GCA_038529265.1 of Pseudomonadota bacterium. Classification (GTDB taxonomy): domain Bacteria; phylum Pseudomonadota; class Alphaproteobacteria; order Rhizobiales; family Rhizobiaceae; genus JBCBDX01. The sequence goes on along the minus strand of JBCBDX010000014.1, from coordinate 56,637 downwards.
AGCTCGTTGCCTTCCGACTGGCGAAGTGGTGCGCGCAGATCCGCTGCATCGTCTTGACCCAAACACATGTACAGCGTTCCGGTGCAGGTGATGCGCACGCGGTTGCAGCTCTCACAGAAATTGTGGGTCATCGGTGTAATGAAACCAAGTCGCCCGCCGGTTTCTTCCACCTTGTAGTAGCGAGCCGGACCGCCCGTCTTGTAATCAATCGGCGTCAGCGTGAGGTTCTTTTGAAGCCCTGCGCTAACGCTATCAAGCGGCAGATATTGATCGGTTCGATCGCCTTCGATATCGCCCATCGGCATGGTTTCAATAAGCGTCAAATCCATGTCGTTTGAATGAGCCCAATGCAACATGTCCGGAATTTCCGCATCGTTGATTTCTTTGAGTGCAACCGCATTGATCTTGACGCGGATGCCTGCCGCCTGTGCCGCACGTATGCCCTCTTTCACGCGATCCAAATTGCCCCAGCGTGTCACATCTGCGAACTTTTTCGCATTGAGCGTATCCAATGAGACATTGATCCGCTTTACACCGTGGCGGGCCAACGTTTCTGCATGTTTGGCCAATTGAGAGCCATTGGTCGTCAGCGTCAGCTCATCCAAAGCACCCGTTTTCAAGTGTCGCGACAGCGACTTGAAAAGTTCCGTGATGTTCTTGCGCACCAGGGGCTCCCCACCGGTAAGCCGGAGACGTTTGACGCCTTTCTCGACGAAGACCGAGCATAGTCGGTCCAGCTCTTCCAGGCTCAGGAGATCGCGCTTGGGCAGAAACGTCATGTTTTCCGACATGCAGTACGTACAGCGAAAATCACAACGGTCTGTCACGGACACGCGAAGATAGTTTATATGGCGGCCAAAGGGATCGATCATTCGTGTTTGCGGTGCTCTAGGATCACTCTCTCGGTAGATGTAGATGCATCATTTAGGGGAAGCAATGACTGAAGCGCCAACAGCTATCCGTATTTCGCAAGACCGCCGCGATTTTACCCTTGTCAAAGCTGATGGTTCTGCCTTCACCTTATCCGCCGAACTAATGAGGGTTCACTCCCCTTCAGCGGAAGTTCAGGGTCACTCTCCTGAACAGCGCAAAACTGTACCGGGCAAGAAAGATGTGACGATTGAAGCGGTCAAACCGGTTGGCAACTATGCCGTACGCATCGTTTTCTCCGATGGACACGACAGCGGTATCTTCTCCTGGGTTTACCTTTGTGAGCTTGATGCAGAGCGTGAAGAAAAATGGTCCCGATACCTTGCTGAGCTCACCCAAAAGGGCCTGTCCCGTTAGATTTGGTTAACTACCCCTCTAGAGGTGATTTCAATATTTTTATGCGATTTCTGTTGGCTCTGTGGAGCTGGATATCGCTATGATCAAATTCAAATCGTTTTGGCAGTCGCGCTCGGGCAACTTTGCCATGATGACCGCGCTTTTGTCGGTTCCGGTTCTTGCCGGTGTGGCGATGACTGTCGAATACTCAAATCTCTCCGACAACCAATCACGCCTTCAAAACGCCGTAGATGCCGCTGCGCTTTATGTCGGCAAATACACTTTTGAAAATGGTGAGCTTCCGTCGAGAAGGGACGTGCGGGCCTTTGTGATCAAGAATTTCGAAGGCAGTGTTTCCTCTGTTCAGATAAAGGGTCAGGGCAAGAAAAGCGACGAATACAGCGTTTACGCGACATCAAAAGCGCCGCAGTTCTTCTTCGGCAATTTGGCACCGGACATGTACAATCAGGACGCCGAGGCGATGGTTCCCAAGAACCGCGCCGCCAATCTTGAGGTGGCACTGGTGCTGGACACGACTGGTTCCATGAGTGTCGACGGCAAGATGGATGCGCTGAAGACCACCGCAAAGCAGTTTCTGGACGATGTGTCAGCGATGTCGACGAAGTCAGCGGCGGCTCGATTTGCCATCGTTCCTTTTGACCATCATATCAACGTTGGATTGGCTAACCGCCATGCCTTGTGGCTCGATGCGCCAGCTGACCGAACAAGAACCGAAAACCAGTGCAAGACGACTTACACCGGCGGTACGCGCGAATGCACGCCGACCACTTGGTATGATGATGGTGTGCAGAAGTCTGGCGAAAGCTGCAAGCGCGTTGGCGGGACGCCAACAACGACATGTTCGGATGTGACCGTTACCGACAAATGGAGAGGTTGCGTCGGGTCTCGCGCTGCGCCTTATACTTTCCGCGACACGGCTCCCAATTCGCGCTTTCCGGGCCTTTTGAACACGCGCTGTTCAAACACCATCACGCCTTTGACTTCAAAGTACAACAAGCTCAAGTCTGAGATCGATTCTTTAAAAGCAAATCGTGACACTTACGCTGCTGTTGGTGTCATGTGGGGGCTGCGTGTGCTGAGCCCTGAGGCGCCATTCACCGAATCCAATGATGCTGACAATCCATCACGGGTTATGATCGTGATGGCAGATGGCGACAACACACGTTCAAACAATCTGGCCGACAGCAATGATCCCAACAACCGCAGTTCCGATGGCGTGGCGGGTGATCAAAATACGCAAGCGGCTTGCGAGGAAGCAAAAAACAATGGCGTTGCGGTCTACACCATCGCGTTTGGCACAACGATTTCTGCGCGTGGTCAAGCCGTTCTAAAGAACTGCGCGACATCGCCTGACGGGTATTTCCTTGCCAAGGACGCTGCAGGATTGAAGGATGCTTTTGACGCAATCGTTGCAGAACTCACGCGCTTGAGACTGACGGGCTAGGTACGCAATAGCTGATCAATGTCTTGGACTGCCAAGTCAAGGTAGCTGCTGATGACCCTTTCCGGCCCGAATGTGCTGACATGCTTGGGCGTATAGCCGAAGTCGACAGCAATGACCGGGATGTTGCCGGATTTTGCAGCGAGAATGTCATTTTCGCTGTCGCCAAACATCACTGCTTTACCCGGCAAACCTCCAGCATCAATGATTGTTTGTTCAATATGACGTGGATCAGGCTTTTTGAACGGATAGCTGTCGCCACCGGCAACATGGTCGAAGAGTTCATTGATTTCCAAAGCCTTCAAAAGCGGTTTGGCAAGGCCAATCATCTTGTTGGTGCACACCGCGCATCGCCATTCTTGAGCCCGTAGTTCATTCACAAGGTCGATCACGCCTTCGTATGGTTTTGATTGGCCCGGCATGGATTGGCTGTACGCCTCAATGAACACCGGTATGAGCCGATCGAGTGTCTGTTCATCCGCTTCCCGTTCAAATTTGGCGTATGCCGCCTTGATCATTGCGCGACCGCCATGGCCTACCAAATGGTTCAGGTCATCACGGTGAACGTGGCCTACCTTCTCGCTTTCCAAAACGGCGTTGACGGCTTCAAGCAGATCAGGCGCTGTATCAATGAGCGTGCCGTCCAGATCAAATACGGCAGTCGGTGCGGCAGACATGTCAATTATCCAGGTTAGGTGCTTGGCAGGAAGGCAATCGGTGCTTAATGAGCGTTTTCGATCAATGCAACTGAGAAGCACAGGCTGCAATCTAATGGATCAAGCTGAAATGAAGCGCGCCGTGGGACGCGCCGCCGTTGACCATGTGAAAGACGGCATGCGTCTTGGTATTGGCACAGGTTCAACAGCTGAAGCTTTTGTTCACGCCTTGGCGCAGGCCGTAGGTGATGGCTTGTCAGTGGTCGGGGTTCCGACGTCTGAGCGAACCGCCGGATTGTGCATGGAACTTGGTGTGCCGCTAACGACACTCGATGAGACACCTGAGCTCGACCTCACGATAGACGGGGCCGATGAGCTTGATAGCGCCTTGAACCTCATCAAAGGTGGTGGTGGTGCGCTTCTTCGTGAAAAAATTGTAGCGAGCGCTTCTTCGCGTATGATTGTCATCGCCGATGAAACCAAACTGGTGGACGGTCTGGGCCGATATCCGTTGCCTATTGAAGTGAACATATTCGGATTTGAGGCAACGCGGCGCGCGGTGGCTTCGGTTTGCGAGCAGATGGGTGGTGTAGAAAGCCTATCATTGCGTATTGATCGCGATGAAGAGCCTTTTGTCACCGATGGCGGCCACTATATTCTCGATGCCGCATTTGGTCACATTTCTGATCCAAGGCAGCTTGAGCGGGCTCTGCATCAGGTGCCGGGGGTAGTAGAAACCGGGCTATTTATTGGACTTGCAACTCAAGCACTGATCGCAACTCCAGATGGTATCAACACTATAAATGCGCACGAAACTGCGTAACCAACCAACAAACGGGAAACAAACGATAATGCTACGCATTGCCATTTTCGCTGCATCGCTTATGATGCTTACCAGTTCTGCTATCGCGCAGGATGTCTCTCAATCTCACATCGATGCGGCTAATCGAGCGCTTTCTTCACTTCAAGCAACCGATCGCTTCGACAACATCTTGCCGACTGTTGCCGAGCGTATTCGTGCTCAGCTAATTACGAATAATCCGGATATCGAACTGGAAATCCTCACAACTGTCGAAGAGGTTGCGCTCTCCATGGTCGCCCGACGCGCAGACCTGGAGCGCGAAGCTGCGCTCGCTTATGCAAATGCCTTTTCAGAAGCTGATCTCAACGCCATTGCCGACTTCTATGAGTCAGATGCGGGCAAAGCACTTCTGGCCAATGGCGCCATTGTCACCCGTGAGCTAGCTCAGCTTTCCAGCGTCTGGAGCAGAGGTGTCCAGCGCGATATGCTGGAGGGTGTCAGCTCCGCGCTGAACGCCCAAAACCTTCGAGAAGGTGGTGTTGACCTGACCGGAGCTGCGGAAAGTGCAGCTGAAGAAGGCGCTACAGAATAACATCAGGACCCGCTGGGGAGGTCACATTCATGGCAGATTATGACTATGATTTTTTTGTCATTGGTGGCGGCTCTGGCGGCGTGCGTGCTGCGAAACGGGCGGCCGCGCTGGGTGTTAAAGTCGGGCTGGCGGAAGAGTTTCGCATGGGTGGCACCTGTGTGATCCGCGGATGCGTTCCCAAAAAACTGTTTGTGTATGCCTCGCAGTATTCGGAGCACTTTGAAGATGCGGCTGGTTATGGCTGGCACGTTGGTGAAGCCAGCTTTGATTGGCCCACCCTGATTGCCAACAAAGATCGCGAGATCGACCGGCTTGAGGGGCTTTATCGAAAAGGGCTTGAGGCAAGTAACGTCGAAATTCTGGACAGTCGCGCAATTTTGCGCGGCAAGCACGAGGTTTATCTTAAGGCGTTGGATCGTACGATTACAGCCGACAAGATCCTGATTGCCGTTGGCGGCTATCCGAACCCTCATGATGCGCTACCGGGCCACGAGCTATGCATTACCTCCAACGAAGCGTTTCATCTCGATGAATTGCCGAAATCGATCATCGTGGCTGGCGGCGGGTACATAGCCGTCGAGTTTGCCAATATTTTCCATGGAATGGGTGTCGACACGACATTGCTCTATCGTGGCCAAAAAATCCTCGGTGGCTTTGACGAAGATTTGCGCGATCACTTGCAACAATCCATGATCGACAAGGGTATCAAAGTCATTTTGCAGCAGGTCTTTGAGAGCATTGAAAAGAATGATGACGGCGCGCTTTGCGCCACGCTTTCTGAAGGCGATGTGCTGAAAGTCGATCAGGTCATGCTCGCGCTTGGCCGTAAGCCGAACACCAAAGGGCTTGGTTTGGATGCTGCAGGCGTTGAAACCGATATCAGGGGTACGATACCTGTCGACGAGTATTCCAAGACGAATGTCGACAATATCTACGCCGTCGGTGATGTGACGGACCGGATGCAACTGACCCCGGTCGCGATCCATGAAAGCATGTGTCTTGTCCAGACCCTGTTTAATAACAACCCCACGAAGCCCGATCACGAGACGATTGCGACAGCGGTCTTTTCACAGCCGGAGATCGGCACTGTCGGCTTGACTGAGCAGCAGGCAATTGAGCGCTTCAGAGAAATTGAGGTTTACAAGACTTCATTCCGTCCGATGCACAATGTGTTGCCCGGGCGACAGGAAAAGATGTTGATGAAGCTGCTGGTAGATGCGCAAAGCCGCGTCGTTGTTGGCGCACATGTCATCGGACCAGGCGCCGGAGAAATGGCGCAGTTACTCGGCATTTCCGTTAAAGCCAAATGCACTAAAGACCATTTTGATGCGACCATGGCCGTTCATCCCACCGCGGCAGAAGAGCTCGTCACCATGTACGAGCCCACCTATCGGGTGAGCGCCGGAGTTGTGCAGGCTGCCTGACATGAAAATGCCTCATGAAGACATCAACGCGCTTGCCGCTGCCGGCGAGTTGATCGCCTATTTTGGCTATGGTTCGCTCGTTAATCCGGCAACACATCGGACACCGGTGCTTGGTTATCTGCCGTCAAAGCTTCGCGGCTGGCGTCGAGCATGGGTGGCACGATCAGACTGGGACCCGGCACGGCCGATTGCACTATTAAGTGCGTCACCGTCCGGAAGCGACACCGTGTTGGATGGGCTTTTGGTCTTTGACCATGCCTCGAGCCTGCCGTCCTTGGATGAGCGCGAGGTGGGCTATCGGCGCCATGAGCTGTCTCTTGCTGATCTCGATGTTGATCTGGCTGCACCGATTAATACACCCATCTACATTTATGAGGCCCTTGAAGTTTCTGCCGAGCCCTCTGACGGATTTATTCTGCAGAGCTATCTGGATGCGGTGCTTCAAGGCTTTGATGCAATGCACGGTGAAGATGCTATTGCCCGCTTTCTTTCCACAACGGATAATTTCCATACGCCGATCTTGATGGATCGCCACGCGCCGCATTACCCACGCTCTGTGAAGTTGGAAGAGCGTCAGCAAGTTCATATCGATAAGACCTTGGCACACTTAAATTGGGTCCAGCTTGCCGACGGCTGAGCGGTGGTGATGTCGGCTTGCCACAGTCACATCTGATTTTCGCCTTAAACAAGGGTTGGGGTGACAGGGCTTTTTGGCTTGTCTATAGGAGCGCGTTCGCTACCGAAATAAGCGGACTTTCATCAACCTATGACGGGCAAAGAAACCATGGCAGATAATTGGACACCGAGCAGTTGGCGCAACAAACCAATCAAGCAAGTCCCCAGCTATCCAAATGCGGAAGCGCTGGAGACTGTTGAGCAACGCCTTGCAAGCTATCCGCCATTGGTTTTTGCAGGCGAGGCGCGGGCGCTCAAAGATGCTTTGGCCAATGTCGAAGCAGGAGAGGCGTTTTTGCTTCAAGGCGGTGATTGCGCCGAGAGCTTTATGGAGCATGGCGCTGACAATATTCGCGACTTCTTCCGCGCATTCTTGCAAATGGCGATTGTGCTGACTTTCGGCTCCTCAAAGCCGGTCGTGAAGGTGGGTCGCATTGCCGGGCAGTTTGCCAAGCCGCGTTCTTCAGACATTGAGAAACAGGGTGAGGTGGAGCTGCCATCGTACCGTGGTGACATCATCAACGGCATTGATTTCGATGAGAAATCACGCATTCCAGACCCTGAACGCCAGATCATGGCCTACCGCCAGTCTGCGGCGACGTTGAACCTGATCCGTGCGTTTGCGCAGGGCGGCTATGCCAACCTTGATAATGTGCACGAGTGGATGCTGGGCTTTGTTTCCGACAGCCCGCAAGGCGAACGCTATCAGCGGTTGGCGGATCGTATTTCCGAAACCATGGGGTTCATGCGTTCTATTGGTATTACTCCGGAAAACTACGCCCGTTTGCGCGAGACGGACTTCTACACATCGCATGAGGCACTTTTGCTGGGTTATGAAGAAGCGATGACCCGTGTGGATTCAACATCCGGTGACTATTACACAACATCGGGCCACATGATTTGGATCGGCGATCGTACTCGCCAGGCAGATCATGCCCATGTGGAATTCGCGCGTGGAGTGAAAAACCCCATCGGATTGAAATGCGGTCCATCATTGGAAGCCGACGATCTTTTGAACTTGATCGACACGCTTAACCCTGAAAACGAGGCGGGCCGCCTTACGCTGATCGCACGCTTTGGTCATGACAAGGTGGAGGCACATTTGCCGAAACTGATCAAAGCGGTCCAGCGCGAAGGTAAGCGCGTTGTCTGGTCCTGTGACCCGATGCACGGCAACACGATCTCTGCCAACGGTTTCAAAACACGACCGTTTGACCGTGTCTTGTCCGAGGTAGATGGGTTCTTTGATGTCCATGAGGCTGAAGGCAGCTATCCCGGCGGTATCCACATTGAGATGACCGGCAAGGACGTCACTGAATGTATGGGCGGTGCACGTGCCGTAACTGAGGAACAGCTTTCTGATCGGTACCACACCCATTGCGATCCGCGGCTCAATGCTGATCAGGCGTTGGAACTGGCTTTCCTTGTCGCTGAGCGTTTGAAGGGCGTACGTTCATCTTCCAAGCTGCAAGCGGCTGAATAACAAGTCTTTCAAATTTGAAAGATGAATTTCAACTGTGAACCAATCGGCGAGCGCCGGGCATTCGAAGCCCGGCGCTCTTTTCACCATTAGCGTGTAAACAGTCGCGCAATCGCTTTTTTAGTTGTCCGCCAGCGCTCGAATAGGATCAAAAAATCTCTTTGATCTTCGTGGTTTAGCGGGTCTTCGAGCGGATGCATTCTCTGCTTAGGATGCACATGCCCACCATCAGCTGATCGCTTTGAAAAATAGGGTACCATTTTCGTTCTCCTTTCGCGGTTAGTTGCAAAATAATGCGCTGGACATCTTGCTAGTAGACGCACGATTGAAAGAGGTCTTTCATGTTTGGAGGACTGCTTTCTGGAGCGCGCGATGACAAATTTGGATTGGGATGAGCTGCGGCTTTTTCATGTGGTAGCGGAAACGGGAAGCCTGGCGGCGGCTTCACAAGACACCGGCATTAGCTCACCCACCATAGGTCGGAGAATGGCTTCGCTGGAGAAGGCGACTGGCCGCAAGCTCTTTATTCGTCATCAAACCGGTTATGAATTGGCCGTTGATGGGCACGCGCTTTTTGAAAAAGTGCGTCAGATGCAGCGCCAAGCTGGTGATATCGAGCAATGGGCCAGTGGCGCGTACCAACTGCCCAAAGTGACCATTTCTGCTGGCACTTGGACCACCAGGTTTCTGGGGCGCCATCTGAGCGAGTTCTGGACGCCAGATGAGCCATTTCGCCTTTGCTTCAAGACGTCTGAAGCGCGTCTCGATATCAGCCATCGTGAAGCTGATATAGGCATCCGCAATCACCGCCCTGCGTCCGGCAATTTGGCATCACGACAAGCTGTTAATGTCGCATTTGCGCCTTACTGCCACAGAGATTTTGACCCCGACACCAAAGCAAACTGGATTTCAATCGGGCGGGAAAGCGACCGAACGCCGTCGAGCAGCTGGGTTCAAAGTCAGCCAGACTTATGGATCACAATGTGGGTTTCAACGCCCCTGGCGCTGTTGGATGTGATCAAAGGCGGGGGCGGGCAGGGCGTTCTGCCCTGTTTCGTCGGCGATGAAGAACCCGACTTAAAGCGCACCGGGCCGATAATCGAAGAACTCACGCACGTGTCGTGGATCGTCATGCATGACGATGAACGCCATGATCCTATCAAGCGCACGGTCATCGACAGGTTGGCCAATCTGCTAAGAGCCAATCAAGATCGATTTGCTGGAAACAAGGTGCGAAATGGGTGAACAAAGCGGAAGTTGCAGCTGTGGCGCGGTGACTTTTTTGGTGACCGGGCCAATGCGGGAGGTGGTTTACTGCCATTGTACTCAATGCCGTAAACAGACCGGCAATTATGTCGGTGCAACCCGCGCCGATGATACGCAATTGCATGTGGAAGGCGCAGACAACATCACGTGGTATGCTGCATCCGACGAAGCCCAGCGTGGTTTTTGCAAGATTTGCGGCTCATCGCTTTTCTGGAAGCGGCACCAGTCGGACCGTACGTCGATTATGGCTGGCACTTTTGACAACCCTACCAATCTGAAGTCCGGCTTTCACATCTATTGCGCTGACAAGGGCGACTATTACGAAATCAGCGATGGGTTGCCGCAACACCCGGCTGCTGACTAGGCACTTTGAAAGCTGGCTCGTTTTTGCTTCCTGGGCTGGGTCAGATAGCGACGCATTGGTTTTTCGAACTTGTTGCGGACAATGTTTGCGAGCGCAAATGTGCAGGCAAAAAACACGATCAGCGAGACTGGCGAGTCAAATAGCGCTCGGCTCAAACCAAATGCGTCGACCAAAATGAGGATGGCGATCTGTATCGGCGTGTGCACCATGTAAACGGTGTATGAAATTTCGCCCAGATAGCGTCCCAAGCGCCATTCAGGTTTGAAGGTTTCATCGATTGCTACCGCGATTGAAAGAAGCGCAATGGCGGCGATAATGGTCGCGATCCCCCCCTCCAGCTTGGTTTGTGCCGCAAGGTAAAAGATCGGCACATAAATGGCGATTGCAACCGGGCTGGTAAGGAGCCTTAATCGGTATGGTCCGACCAGGAAGGTCCAGATGGCAAGTCCGGTTGCGAAATATGCCAAGCACTGGGTGAGTGCTATGCCCACGTACAACCAAAGAAAATAAGCCAAGATTGTGAAAACTGGTGCAAGAAGCGGAAATCTGCGCAGCATCGGGAACATGAGAATGAATGCCGCGTAGGCCCATAGTTCGACTGACACGGACCAGAATGGACCGTTGAAACTCAAGCCGCGTTCCCAGCCCCAATGAGAAGCGCCGAAAAGGTTCATCAAAAAGTGCGGCAGATCGTTATGATCATAGATTTGATGCCGACCAAACACGGTGAAACTGATTACTTGGAGTATCACGACGGCTGCCAGTGTCGCGTAGTGCAGCGGAAAGATACGTGCAAACCGCCTGGTAACAAAGTCACCCGTATCGATTTCATCTTTGTTGAGGTAGACGTGGGCGAAGATGAAGCCGCTCAGCATCCAGAACAGATGAACCGCGTAGCTGCCATTTTCGTATAGAAAGCTCAAATAGGCATAGCCCGGTTGACGGAGCGACTGCTCCGCGGAAATCAGGTCGTCTGGCACCAAAAAGTAAAAGTGCTGATAGTGCCAAAACAACACCACCAAAGCGGCGAGGCCGCGCAGGGTATCAACCGCAACGAAAAAGCCCGGGTCGTCGTGACTGTTCCGATTCATCGCCTGCTTCGTCCGCACCATAAACTGTGTATCTTCGAAGAAATTGAACAGAACTTCGGTACCATTCTTTTAATTGGCTGCCGGTCGTTTTAGGTGTGGTTAATGAATACAAAAGTCGACACGCTTCGCATTGCCATTGCACAGCTGAACCCGACTGTCGGTGATGTTGCGGGCAATATTGTCAAAGCGCGAGAAGCGCGGGCAGATGCCGCTCGCCATGGCGCTGATCTCGTTTTATTTACTGAGCTTTTCGTGTCCGGATACCCGCCGGAAGATCTGGTGATGAAGCCCGCTTTTTTGACCGCGTGTGAACATGCTGTCGAAGACTTCGCCAAAGAAACCAATGATGGCGGTCCGGGCGTTATCATCGGTGTGCCTCTGGCTCGTGGCGAAAAGCGTTACAACTCAGTCATGCTGTTGGATGGAGGCGAAATAGTTGCCGAGCGCCACAAGGTGGATTTGCCCAACTATGGTGAGTTTGACGAAAAACGGGTTTTTGATGCGGGTCCAATGCCTGGGCCGGTCAACTTCCGTGGTGTTCGACTTGGCATTCCTGTCTGTGAGGATATTTGGGGTGACTTGGGTGTTTGCGAGACACTCGCCGAAAGCGGTGCAGAACTGCTGGTGGTGCCGAACGGATCGCCTTACTACCAAAACAAGGTGGATGTGCGTCACCAGGTAGCACTCCGCCAAGTGATCGATAGCGACCTTCCACTTATCTTCGCGAACCAGTTGGGCGGTCAGGATGAGTTGGTTTTTGACGGAGCATCATTTGCTTTCAACGCAGATCGTTCGCTCGCCTTTCAGATGAGCCAGTTTGAAGAGCAGGTTACGGTTACCACTTGGAAGCGTGATGGAGAGACTTGGGTATGCTCGGACGGGCCTCGCTCAAACATTCCAGAGGGTCTTGAGGGTAATTACCGAGCCTGCATGCTAGGCTTGCGCGACTATGTGAACAAAAACGGCTTTAAGAATGTTGTGCTAGGTCTATCTGGTGGCATCGACTCCGCCATCTGCGCGGCACTTGCCGTCGACGCTCTTGGCGAAGAGCGCCTGCGTGCCGTCATGCTTCCTTATGAATACACATCCGAGGACTCACTGAAGGATGCTGCTGATTGCGCAAGGCTTCTTGGATGTCGGTATGATGTGGTGCCTATACATGCACCAGTGTCGGGTTTCAGTGATGCGCTAGGCGAGTTGTTTGAAGGCACTGATGAAGGTGTGACAGAGGAAAACCTTCAGTCACGCACACGCGGCACCATTTTGATGGCCATCTCCAACAAGTTTGGCTCCATGGTTGTGACGACTGGCAACAAATCGGAGATGTCAGTCGGCTACGCGACCCTCTATGGCGACATGAATGGTGGCTTTAATCCGATCAAAGACGTCTACAAAATGGATGTCTATGCAATGGCCGATTGGCGCAACAAGAACACGCCGCCTGGCGCAATGGGGCCGACCGGCATGGTTATTCCGCAAAACATCATAGATAAAGCGCCATCGGCTGAACTACGGCCTGATCAGACTGATCAAGACTCGTTACCGCCTTATCCTGCGCTGGATGACATCTTGGCATGTTTGGTCGAAAAAGAGATGGGCGTGGATGGCATTGTCGCTCGAGGCCATGCGCGTGAACTGGTGCATCGTATCGAACACTTGCTGTACATTGCCGAATACAAACGGCGCCAAAGCGCGCCGGGCGTAAAACTGACCCGCAAGAATTTTGGCCGTGATCGGCGCTACCCCATCACCAATCGGTTTCGTGATCGCAGCTGACGCTTCAATCGAAAAGCAGCATATCAATCAGTACTCGAGTGTGTCTTTGCTACCCTTGGCTTCTAATGGATACCAGTTTTCTGTTGAGACTTGCTCAGAACCATATTCTGTCCAAATACCCTGCCAAACGCCGTTCTCCTGCTCCATGTAAAAAGCGGTGCCGACTTCTTCATCGCCGTCAGTATAGCCAACAGTTAGTACATTGACCTTGTCATGGGCTGGCCCGACGATACTACCTTCCTCAAGTGGTGACGCGCCGATACCGGAGCCGTAATATCGGTACTCTCCAATCAGCCAGTTGACGCTGTAAGTTTCGCCGGTCCGCACCACTTTAACCAAGCCGCTATAAGCTGTACCGTCGATCTCGGTCCCACGCACGTCGTAGATGCCTTCTGGACCGGCAGCCGCCCTTGCCGCGAATACGAAAAGCAAACCTATTGATGCAAGCGCTTTCATCCAGTGTCGCATGATATAACTTCCCCAAGGTTTAGGCGTTTTTACTTGTAGGTTTTTGCAGTAATATTGCCTGTGATATTTAGACTGTTGCTTTCAAATCGATAATTACCAAGCAGTCAAAGAATTACTGCCTGCTAGTATCGAGTTGGCAAACACTGGCGGGACAAAAACTTGCCACACACAAGTGCACTAGCGGTACGGCAAACGGTGTCCCATCAGTGTTCGCACTGCCGAGGCTGTCCAGCATTCATGGCAACAAAATGACACAAATCTAAATATGTTTACGTTGGGGAAAACTAGCGCCCTACCTCACTCAGCTGGGAGCCATGTTTCGGTGGCGACGGTGCCCGAGCCACCGAAGGCCCATATGCCCTGCCAAGTCCCGTCATCCTGCTCAATATAATAAGAGATGCCGAAATTCTGCGGTTCGGATATGTAGCCAACTGTGAGTACATAGTCGTTCTCAGCTGCCGGCCCCATGATGGTCATTCCTTTGACGGGTGCAGCGCCAAGGCCTGTACCTTCAAAGATGGTGTCGCCAATCTCCCAAACGACAGAATAGGTCTCATCATTGCGTTCTACGGACACGGTGCCGGTGTAAGTCGAACCATCAGGATTGGTTCCTTCGACACTGTAAAGTCCTTCCGGGCCCGCATATGTCAATGCCGTCGAACCAAAAACGACGGCGGCCGCAGTAGTCATCTTCAAAGCGTATTTCATCAAGTGCATTTCCTCACAGTGGAGCTTAGTTCAATTTCATCATCAGTTGATCGGCACAGCAGGGCGCCCCAGATGTAGCCGCGTTCACGCTCACCATATTCGATCTTGAACCAAAAATAGCCATCCAGAAAAACGTCCGTGTTGCTTAAGATTATGACCGGCTCACCATCGCCCAAGGATGCAATCTTTTCACTGAGAACGGATGGCGCCGCCCGCACATTGCCCGCTCCGACCCCATCTGCTGTATAGGCGCTCCATGTGAATGGCATTTGTTCGCCGTAGAATGTCAGCGTCTTGATGTTCTCTTTGCTCTGATAGCAGTTGGCTGTATTGCCATCCGGCTTGAACAATTGTGCTTCCGGCAGAAGCCCAGCCAACCGCCAATTGTTGCCAGCAAACTCAAACGTCGCCGCGCCGCCATCGCCAACCGACGGGATGATGATTTCACCTTCGCCGGAAACCTCAATGTACGCGCGCGACCAGTCATCTTCGAAACCAATCGATGCCTGAAAGTCGCGATCATAGCATACCAGTTCGATCCCGGGTGATGCGTGCGCGTGTATTGTCGTTGCCAATAGTGCGCTGCCAGCCGACAGAATCAGTTTGCGCATATCTGCCTCCCAAATGCCCTTCGAAACACTATTGCCGTTAACCGAACGAAAACCAACCGTGTGAACCGAAAAATGATTCATCGCCGCTAGAGTGAGGCCAGCGGGGTGTAAACACATGGATCAAAAACAGGCGCGGTACAAAATTTGGTTGGGAGCAGGCGTTGTCGTGCTCGCCTTTGCGCTTGTTCTGACCGTTGTCATTTTCACATCTGCAAAGCAGGCAGGTTTCATCGTTGCAGAAACCGAGCGCAAGCTGATCACGCAAGAGCTTGATCGTGAGCTTGAAAGCGTTGTCCAAATTCAGGCTGAGATCAGTTTTTGGGACGCTACGATTGAGGCCCTGCAATCATCGCCAGCCCAGGCACGAGATTTTTGGCAAAGCGAGCTGGTTCAATGGTTTACGTGGGACGCCGATTTTCAGTTGGGTGTCGTACTGGATCAGCACAATGATGTCGTGTTTGCAGCAGAATTGGGCGAGGAAGTTTCTCCCCGCGATGTTGCTTTCTACGTATCGCAGAATGCGGACTTGATTGAGAAGGCGCGTGAAAGATTTGATGCATTAAAAGTCGACCGAGACGGACGCTTTCTGGCACCGGTGGGTCGACTGACTGGCCTTCCTGATATTGCAGTTGGTGGTTATCGTTATGTGGATGGTGATTTCGGGATTGTAACCGCTCAGATCATTGTGGGCGAAACAGAAGCATTCGCGATTGGCGCAGATGGGTGGCACGTTCTCTTTGGCTTTCTGCCGCTGGAGGAGAATTATCTCAGCGAGTTCGCTCAGCAACTGGGCCTTGATCCACGTTATGTTGAATTGGCTTCCTTAGGTGATGGTTTTCGCGAAGCGCCGCACGTGGTCGCCTATCCAAATGCTGGCGGTGAGCCGGAAGCATATCTGCGTTGGCGCCCAAAGCAGATGGGTATGCTGATCATGTCCCATATCGCCCCATTTGCCGCGTTGCTATTTGCCCTTTTGGTGGCGGCGGTTTTGATCCCACTTCGTGCTTTCTCCCGAACTGTTGTGCTTTTGGCGCAGAGTGAAGCGATGAACCGCAAGATGGCCAACCATGACGCGTTGACAGGACTTCCCAACCGTATGCAGTTCGACAACAAGCTTGAAGACTTGCTAGCTGATCAAGCCGGTGATCCTTTTGCGGTGATGTGTATAGATCTTGATCGTTTCAAGGCAGTCAACGACGCCTATGGACACAATGCGGGTGATGCTGTTCTCGTAACTGTCGCGGAGCGTCTTGCCAAAACCATAGGCGCCAATGGCCTTGTTGCGCGTGTTGGTGGCGATGAGTTTGTGGCAATCATCACGGAAAATGTCGACAATGATCATCTGTCCTGGCTAGGCGATGCCTTGATTGATCAGGCTACACAGCCGGTGATGTTTGGCCCTGTAGCGCTGGAGGTGGGATGTTCCATTGGTGTTTCCATTTGGCCACGCCATGGCCGCTCAGCGACCGAAATCATCGGCGCTGCCGATACTTTCCTTTATGAATCAAAGCGTGCGGGACGTGGGCGCGTGACCATCGGTTGCAGTGAAACACCGTCCAAAAAACCTGCGGAAGCGGTCGCCTAGGTTAGCCTGATGCCTGTTGATGCGATTGACGCTTGCCGTTACTCGCATGAGTGTTTACCGGCGTGTTGAAACCGTTGGTTCCGCAATGCGCTTTGTCTCTTTTATCGGTGGGAATTTTCGCTGGTTGTTCGGTGGTTTTCTGCTGACGTTCTGCTCTGCCTTTGGACAGACGTTTTTCATCGCGCTTTCTGCCGGTGACATAAGAACAGAGTACAACCTTTCGCATGGGGAGTTTGGCAATCTTTATATGATCGCGACGCTTGCCAGCGCGCTAACCCTACCTTGGGCTGGCAAGATCGTTGACCGAATTGGTCCCGCGCCAGTGGCGCTGATTATTATGCCTGCGCTCGCACTTGCATGCCTCGGTATGGCCCTCTCAACACATATCATCACACTGTTGCTCGCCATTTACATGTTGCGGTTGTTTGGTCAGGGCATGATGACGCAAAACGCGCTGACGGCGACAGGACGATGGTTTGTCGCCAATCGGGGCAGGGCCGTTTCAGTTGTGGCATTGGGGCATAACGCCAGTGAAGCGCTGTTGCCAATCGTGTTTGTTCTGCTTCTGGCCATGATCGGGTGGCGGGACGTCTGGCTTGTAAGTGCCGTCTTTTTGGTCCTTGTTGCCTTACCCATCATATTTGTCTTGCTGCGCAAGGAACGGACACCTCAGTCGGCCGATTTGGAAAAAAGTGCAGGTGGCGATCGTAACTGGACGCGTGGCGAAGTCCTGAGCGACCATTTGTTCTGGGTGCTGTTGGCAGGTGTCTTAGCGCCACCAACTATAGGGACTGTTATCCTGTTCCATCAGGTCTATCTGGTTGAACTGCGTGGTTGGTCGCTGGAGGTTTTCGTCGCGTCCTTTTCTGTTATGGCGATGTGTACCATCGTCTTTGCGTTGGTGTCCGGTTGGCTCATCGACCGCTTTTCCGCAGTGCGCATGTTGCCGTTCTTTTTGGTGCCTTTGGCTTTTGCCTGCTTCATCCTGGCGAATGTCAGCGCGAGTTGGGCGCCATTTGCATTCATGTCGATCATGGGGATTTCGTACGGTTTCTCATCGACATTGTTTGGCGCCCTGTGGCCTGAGATATATGGCACAAAGCATCTGGGTGCTGTGCGCTCTATTGTGCTTTCTGCCATGGTGTTTGCAACCGCTGCCGGTCCCGGAGCGACTGGTATGCTGATTGATTGGGGCGTCAGCTATCCGGCGCAGATTGGTGCCATGGGCATTTATTGCCTGGCGGTGTGCCTGGTCATGGTGTGGATCGTGACCCAATTGCGAGCGCGGGTTGATGCTGATCTTGCAATATAAGGGCCAAATGGATAGGCGGTCGTCATCATGACAGTTATCGTACGCTTTGCGCCGTCTCCGACCGGCTATATTCATATTGGCAACACCCGTCCTGCCTTGTTCAACTGGCTTTTTGCCAAGCAGCGGGGTGGTCAATTCATCTTGCGCTATGACGACACAGACGTCATCCGTTCCAAACAGGAATATGCTGATCAAATTGCTGTCGATCTGGACTGGCTTGGTATCAAGCCAGATCGTGTTGAACGCCAATCAGAGCGTATGGCTGCCTATGATGCCGCTGCTCAAAAGCTGAAGGATGCCGGGCTTCTTTATCCTTGTTACGAGACCGCGGAAGAGTTGGAGCGTCGCCGCAAAATCCGCCTCTCACGCAAACTTCCGCCCGTTTATGGCCGCGAGGCTTTGAAGTTGACGGACAATGAAAAGGCCGCGTTCGAAGCCGAGGGTCGCAAGCCGCATTGGCGCTTTTTGCTGCCCAACCATGGCGGTGATCCATTTGAGATGACACGCACCGAGATCAAGTGGGATGATGCGGTACGCGGCACTCAAACGGTCGACCTTTCATCCATGTCGGACCCGGTTTTGATCCGCGAAGACGGTACCTATTTGTACACACTGCCATCGGTTGTTGATGACATCGAGATGGGTGTGACACACATCATTCGCGGCGACGACCATGTTACCAATACCGGGGTGCAGATTTCGATTTTCCAGGCATTGGGCGCTCAAGCGCCAGGTTTCGGCCACCACAACCTTTTGACCACGGCAACTGGAGAAGGTCTTTCGAAACGGACCGGTTCGCTTTCGATCATGAGTTTGCGCGAAGATGGTTTTGAACCCATGGCTGTTGCGAGTATGGCTGTGTTGACGGGCTCATCGACCAACATCACAACCATGTCCAATATGGAAGCCTTGGTTGATGCATTTGACATCACATCGGTCACTAAATCTGCTGCCAAATTCGATCCTGCCGATCTGGATGCGCTGAACGAGCCGCTGGTTCATGCCATGGCGTTTGATGAGGTTAAAGACCGGTTGGCTGCCGCTGGTATCGATCTCGCAGATAATCGCGCCGAGCCCTTTTGGCACTTGATCCGGCGTAATTTGAAGCGCGTTCCGCAAGCCGGTGAGTGGTGGCCTCTAATCACCGATGGACCTTTCAAGGACGCAACGCTTGACGGCGAAGACCTCGAATTCGCCAGAATGGCTTTTGACAAGTTGCCGGCTGGTGACCTGACAAGCGACACCTGGAAGGCGTGGACTGATGGCTTGAAGGCAGAGACGGGTCGCAAGGGGCGTGGTCTCTTCATGCCACTTCGCGTGGCGCTTACCGGACGGCAGTGGGGGCCGGAGCTGCCAGATCTATTGCCGTTGCTGGGTCGGGAAGCAGTTCTGGCAAGACGACCCTGATATTAGTTGGGGCGTTGGAAATCTCGACCGGTTTCCCGACGGAAGTTTGGTTCAATAGCTTTTTGATTTTGGCTGGATTGAGTTTGGCTTTCACATTCGTGCGGGTTTCGGGGTCCGAGAATGGATCAGGCCGGTTTTTCACGGTCGGATACTGAACGGTTTTTTCTTTAGCTGCTTGCGTTCCTGTTACTTGATCACCGGCCTGGATATAGCCAAGTTCACGCAGCTTTGCCAAATCCGGAGCGCCGCATGCGCGGCGATCGGCCATCGGCTTTGAGCGATAAGCAAACGCGTAGGGTTGTTCAGCGTAAGCTTCGCCTTGCAGCGAGACCATCGTGTCAACGCCTGCATCATCACCAGCTGGATGTGTGAATAGTTTGACGTCCTGCGCCGGGCAAATGGCTTGGCAGATGGCCGCATCGCGCGGAAAGCTTTCTTCTCGTGAAGCAAACGAGATCGGGAAATAATATCCATCAACTTCACGCACGCACAAAGTGCGATGACGCGGATCGGGCATGAGAGGCTCGACCGTTCTTGGCGTGTTCGTACTGGGGCGACGGGGCGACACATCCTGGATGGCCGGGCGCGGCGTATCTCCGCGGCGGGCAACCACAGTCACATTGCGACCGGAACATGCGCGATCAATCTGTGCCTCGAGACGTCGTTGTTCAACATTACTCAACCGACGGCTGGCAAAGCGGTCGCGTTGCCCCTGCAGCTTTACGATGTTCGCGCGCATCTGGCGGATTGTGGCTGACAGGTTCCTGCATTGGGCGTTGAGGGCGCTATTGCTGCAACTGGAACGATAAAGGCTTGATGCTCGTGACAGTTCGCGTTGCTGTGTGGACAGTGCATTGTCATAGCGGCGGTATTGAGTTGAGTTGCCGACCCGAGATGCTGCCGCCAACTGCGCTTTCAGCGCAGAACAGCTTTGAGCGTTAGCCGGACTTTGTGCAATCAGTGGCGTCCCAGCTGTCAAAACAGCTGCAAAAGCCGCCACCAATGTGGAACGCAATACGCTACGCATGACACCCTTGTGGCTTTTATCCGCCACTTCCCTGAAAACAGTGTAGCGCAAAATGGAAAAACGCACATGAACACAGGCTGAATTGCCGTGCATTTGCGTCAAAAGCTGATGTCAGCGTTAACGCGCTGTTTCTGCTCCGCTCTGCTGGGCCGCTTCGACGGCTGCGATAGCCGTCATGTTTACAACACCACGTGAGGTTACAGATGGGGTTAAAATGTGCGCCGGCCGCGATGTGCCAAGCAGTATGGGGCCAACATGTAGCGCGTCGGTCATGGACTTGACGGCATTGACCGAGATGTTGGCCGCATCAAGGTTGGGCAGAACCAGAAGATTGGCTTCGCCCTCCAAGATTGAGTGCGGGAAGACACGTTTTCGCAACTCTTCATCCAACGCACTATCGGCATGCATCTCGCCATCCACCATAAGGTCTGGTGCCTGCGCATGCAGGATCTCGATAGCTCGTCGCATTTTTGCTGCTGACTGGCTCTCGCGCGATCCGAAATTGGAGTGGGACAGAAGCGCCGCCTTTGGTGTAACGCCGAAGCGACGGATCTCCTCTCCGGCAAGAATAGTCATTTCGGCCAATTCTTCCGCACTCGGGTCGATGGATACATAGGTGTCCGTGAAAAATGTCATGCCACGGTTTGAAATCAAAAGAGACAGCGCGGAATAATCGCGCGCGCCTGGCCGCAAGCCAACAATTGCGCGAACGCTACGCAAGTGCCGTTCATACCGCCCATCGAGGCCGCAAATCATGGCGTCTGCGTCGCCGCGCATCAGCGCAATAGAAGAGATCACCGTATTGTTGGTGCGAACCAGCGTGCGCGCATAATCCGGCGTAAAGCCGCGACGGCCCCCAACTTCAACAAGATGGTCAACATATTCGCGGTATCGCGGATCGCTTTGTGGATTGACCAATTCAAAGTCGACACCGGGTTTGATACGCAGGCCGAACTTTTGGAGGCGCGTTTCCACAACCTCCGGTCGCCCGACGAGGATTGGTGTTGCGATCTTGTCTTCCAGTGCGATTTGCGCGGCGCGCAATACCCGCTCATCTTCGCCATCAGCATAAATAACGCGTTGCATGGGCGCTTGCTGCGCGGCTGCGATAATTGGTTTCATCACGAGGCCAGAGCGGAAAACAAAACGGTTCAGGCGATCAAGATAGGCATCGCGATCTTCAATGGGACGCGTTGCGACACCAGACTTGGCTGCCGCTTCAGCAACTGCCGGCGCAATGCGCAGGATTAACCGCTGATCAAATGGTGAGGGGATAAGATACTCAGGCCCGAAGATCGGCGTCTCACCCGAATAGGCGCGAGCTGCAATATCCGACGGTTCTTCTTTTGCCAGTGAAGCGATGGCACGCACGGCCGCCATCTTCATATCCTCGTTGATTTGCGTTGCACCGCAGTCGAGTGCGCCGCGGAAGATATAGGGGAAACAAAGTACATTGTTGACCTGATTGGGGAAGTCTGACCGCCCCGTACAGATCATCGCGTCAGGTCGTGCTTCGCGCGCCAGGTCCGGCATGATTTCCGGCACAGGATTGGCAAGCGCCATGACCATCGGCTTTTCAGCCATGGATTTCAGATATTCCGGTTTGAGGACTCTAGCTGCTGAAAGCCCAAGAAACACATCTGCGCCTGCAATGGCTTCTTGAAGGGTTCGGCATGGTGTGTCGCGAACGAACTTTGCTTTCCAGCGATCATAACCGCCCTCGCGTCCTTCATAGCAGACACCGTCAATGTCCGTAACGATGATGTTCTCATACTTCGCGCCCAGAGATACCAGCAGATTGAGGCAAGCCAAAGCTGCTGCGCCCGCGCCCGATGTCACTATTTTGGCTTGGGCAATGTCCTTGCCAGCCAATTCCAAACCATTGAGGACCGCTGCTGCGACGATAATGGCAGTACCATGTTGGTCATCGTGGAATACCGGTATTTTCATGATCTCGCGAAGCTGCTCTTCAACTTCGAAGCACTCCGGTGACTTGATGTCTTCCAGGTTGATGCCGCCGAAAGTTGGCTCTAACGCCGAGACAACATCGACCATGCGCGAGACGTGTTGGGCATCGATTTCGATGTCAAAAACGTCGATGGCGGCGAACTTTTTGAAAAGGACGGCCTTTCCTTCCATTACGGGTTTGGAGGCAAGCGGCCCAATATTGCCAAGGCCCAAAACCGCGCTGCCGTTGGAAACAACGGCGACCAGATTGGCACGTGCGGTATATTGGGCAGCGGTTGCGGGATCATCTGCAATGGCAAGGCAGGGTGCGGCAACGCCGGGCGAGTAAGCAAGCGCCAAATCTCGTTGGTTTCCCAGCGGTTTGGTTGCCTTGATTTCGAGTTTTCCCGGCGTGGGATGTTGGTGAAAAAAGAGGGCGTTTTCTTCGAAGTCTGCTTTTTCAGCTGATTGTTCTGTCGCTTCGTCGGCCATTCATTCCTCCCGGTCTGCCAACGGCTTAGAGGAAAGTTTGATCAAGGTCGATTGGTGAATTGGAAAAGGAGTTTAGATATACCCGGGGGCGAGTTTGACTTTGATTGAGTGCCGAGCTCTGGAAAACTAACGCTAATGGATCGGAACTCTATTGAGGCGCGGCCAAACGTTTTGTAGCAGCTAAACAAGTGGGGCAGAATTCCGTCATGAACTTGGTCACGCGCTTTGCGGAAGAAAATATAGCGCACATATTGCGCAGTGAGATCGTGCCGCTGTGCCTTATCGAGCCCGCCGTACTCGAAGACAGCTGTTTCTTTGTTATTGACGATAAAATTAATAAGCAGAGCGCATGCCAGAAATGGCGGTATTACTTGCTGTCCTGCATATTTTCCCGCGTTAATTATCTGAGCTCAAGACAGATCAATACTGTTGAAAACCCGGTAATCCTGGACACTCGTACCGGTTATGTCTTCAACGAGTTTATAGACATCCCACCTAGCCGCCAGCTCATGAGCTTTACGGACTTTCTTAAAGACAAGACTGGAACCTATGAGCCTGAAAATGGCTATGTCCTTCTGGTACAGCGTCCACCCGGGCGCCGTTCACTGACTGAAGCGAGTTCCGGCTTACCGCTTGAGGAATATCTGGCTGAGGCGCTTGGCAAACGCGGCATACCCTTCAAGCATTGCGACTTTGGAACCGTTTCGCCACACGAACAAGTCGAGATCTGCCGCGGTGCAAGTGTCATGGTGGGCGCGCATGGCGCAGGTCTCTCGAACATGATTTTCACGCCAACGCATTGCAGCGTGCTGGAATTTAATTTTCGAAAATACTGGTCTTGCGACCCGGTTTGCGACCAACACTTTTCAGGCGCACTCGCATATGATGAAAAGTGCGATAGCGCGCTGACTGCCAATCGGGGTTTTCACAAGGCAGACTTTCGAAACCTAAGCTTGTTGCTGGATCGAACATACAAAGAGTTGGATGTTGTTGGCTTTGAAGGCTACCACGCCAGAAACCCAATTGGTCGCAACTTTATGATTGTTGATGGGCAACAACTAGTCGTTGAAATTGAAAAACACCTCGACCTATCCAGAGCTCGACAGAGCGATGGTTACATAAGTGGGCGGCGTTCAGAGGCTGAGCCATATGTCGGCAATCCGATCAACGAAGCCATGTCCAAGCGCACGCTTAGAAAAATGAAGCTTCGCAATGTCGGACGTTATCTGAAATCAAAAGTCTTGATGAAGAAGCGTGTGTAGGGGTGGTGTTCATCAAGTTGAATGCCCTGCTACACAGCAACAAGATCAGACCCTGGCATCAACGGTTGTCCATCATAAGGTCCCAGCTTCTGCCTCCCTAGAAGGCGCTCGCGTAAACCCCGCCATCCAGAATGATGTTCCGGCCTGTCATGTAGCCCGCATGCACAGAGCAAAGGAAGGCGCATGTGTTGCCAAACTCTGACGGGTCACCGAGCCGCTTCGCTGCGATGGTGTTCATCACGGTTTTCTTCTGGGTCTCGAAGTCAACACCATTCTTTTCTGCAGCAAATTCAATGGTTTTGCGGATACGATCCGTGTCGAACTTGCCCGGCAGTATTTGATTGATGGTGACGTTATTGGCCGCATAGTTGAGCGCAACGCCGCCCAGGAAAGATGTCAGGCCCGCACGCGCGCCGGATGAAAGATCAAGACCCGGAATTGGCTGATAAACCGATGTTGATGTGATGTTCACGATGCGGCCAAAGCCTCGCTTAGCCATTGGATCGATCACTTTCTGGATCATCTCGATGGGCGTGATCATGTTCTGCTCAACGCCGGTCTTGATGGCCTCGCGGTCCAGTTGGCGGAAGTCTTTCAGCGGCGGTCCGCCGTTATTGTTGACCAGAATATCGACTTCGCCTGCGGCTTCAATCAGCGCGTCTTGAATGTCATGGGTCGAAATATCGCCAGCGATGGCGGTTACGCTGATGCCCTTGTCTTTCAACTCTGCCGCGGTTTTGTCCAAATTGGCTTGCGTGCCGCTGTTGATGATGAGGTTGACGCCAGCGTCGGCCAATGCATGAGCGCAGGCGCGACCAAGCCCCCTGCTGGCGGCGCAAACAATCGCCGTCTTTCCTTTGATCCCCAGATCCATGACGTCCTCCTCTGATTATATCTTGTCAGCCCCATAGGCGTGTTTCAGGGGGAGATACCGTGTTGCCGAAGTAGTGCAAGGCCGGGCTGCGGTCTTTTGCCAGCAAAAGCGGGCCGTCCAGGTCCACATAGTCAGCGTCTTGGGCCAAATGGATCGCCGGTGCCATGGCCAGCGAAGTGCCCACCATGCAACCGACCATGATCCCGAAGCCCAAGCGCTTGGCTTCGGCATGCATTTTAAACGCTTCGGTCAACCCGCCGGTCTTGTCGAGTTTGATGTTCACGTAGTCGTAGCGGTCAGTAAGTTTGGCAATGTCCTGACTGCAATGTGCGCTTTCATCTGCGCAAATGGGGACCGGATGAGGCATGTTCGCGAGTATTTGGTCGTTGCCGGCGGGCAAGGGTTGTTCGATGAGTGAAACATCCAAATGAGCTGCTTCGCGCATGAACTTCGGCAAGTCTTCTTCGTGCCAGGCTTCATTGGCGTCGATGATGATGCGACTACTGGGTGCGTTGGCCACCACTGCATGCATGCAGGCGATGTCGTCTGGCCCGCCAAGTTTGATTTTCAGGATGGGCCGCGAGGACGCGCCGCGCGCCGCATCGGCCATCGCCTCCGGGGTGTCGAGTGACAGCGTAAATGCTGTTTCCAACGGTCTGGGCGGTGGCATATGGGCGAGCTGATGGAAATGCTTGCCGGACAGTTTGGCTTCCAAGTCCCAAAGCGCGCAGTCCAGTGCGTTGCGCGCCGCACCACGTTTCATTTTTGTTTGTAGAAGGTCGCGCGCTTGCTTTGGGTCCTCACAGTCGGCGATTTCATAACCACGGATGGCAGCTTCAACCTCGCCAAGCGTTTCGCCATAACGGGCATAGGGCACGCATTCACCGCGTCCGATATGCGAATTGTGACTGATTTCACAAACAAGAACTTCGGCTGCAGTCTTGGTGCCGCGTGAAATGCGGAATTGACCTTGGATCGGGTAGCTTTCGCATTTCACGTTGATATGCATGGTTTTCGAACTACCTCAGCGGCTTGGGTTCACATTAACGACCATTGTTGCGTTTGGGTGCCACGTAAATATCCGTTGAGTGCTATGTTAGAAAGCAATGAGTGAGACTTTAGCAACCCGCAATCTGTCGATGAACCGCGAATCCCTGAAGGAACCGGTTATCGTTGAGCAGGCAGATAGCCATGTGATCGTGCGTTTGCACGGGCAGATGGTTTCTGCGCTGATCGCTCCGTACAATGCGGCTTTTGATACGATTGCTGCGCGGCTGGCTGGTGTCGAAAGGCTCACATTCGAAGGTAGCGAGCTTGCCGAAATTGATACAGCCGGTGCATGGCTCGTGTTCCGGCTTTCACGCGATGTACGGGCAGCTTCCGCTGTCGTTGATTACAGCAACATGCCAAGCGATGCCGTAGACCTGATCGAAGCTGTTACGGCTGCTGTTGAAGACCATCAGCCAAAAGGTTCAGCAAAGCGTTCTGCTCCAGGATTTTTAGGTTGGATCGGTCGTGGCGTGATCGGCATGGCTGATGACGCGGTGGCAGCGCTGCATATATTTGGTGCCGCCGTTCAAGGCAGCCAGATGAAGCGCGGACATGGCAGTCGTATGTCCTGGGCCCCGATTGCCAGTCAGGTCGACAAAATGGGCGTGCAGGCTATCCCGATCATCGTTCTTATGTCGACGATCATCGGTGCCATTCTGGCCCAGCAGGGCGCTTTTGAGCTTGGGCAATTCGGTGCCGAAATTTTTGTCGTCGACCTCGTTGGTATTATCACTGCGCGGGAGATCGGCGTGCTGCTCACTGCGATCATGGTGGCCGGTCGATCTGGCAGTGCCATCACAGCGGAAATTGGTTCCATGAAGATGCGCGAGGAAGTTGATGCGCTCACTGTCATCGGACTGAACCCGATTGGCGTCTTGGTGTTCCCGCGTCTCGTGGCATTAGCCATTGCGCTTCCCATGCTGACAATGGTTGCCAATGTTTCCGCGATGTTGGGTGCCCTTTTTGTTTGTACGTTGTTCTTGGGTATTACACCGGAATCCTTCTTCGACCGTGCTCACTTCGCCATAGAAATCAAAGACGTACTGGCAGGACTGGCCAAAGCCCCGGTGATGGCGATGTTCATCGGGATTATCGCTTCTGTTGAGGGCATGAAAGTTGGTGGTAGCGCAGAGTCTTTGGGTCGAAGTGTCACTTCTTCGGTTGTTAAAGTGATCTTCGTGGTGATCGTCGTCGATGGCCTTTTTGCCATTTTCTATGCAGGAGCTGGGATCTGATGCTTGCACCTGTTGATCCCATTTTGAGTGTCCGCGATATTCACGTTCAATTCGGTGATGCTGTGATCTTGCAGGATCTTGATCTCGATGTTCTGCCGCACGAAATCCTTGGTTTTGTCGGCGCATCGGGTACAGGCAAGTCTGTTCTCATGCGCGCCATATTGGGTCTGACGCCGCGCCAGGGCGGAAGTGTGCGCATGTTCGGCAATGATCTGGATGTGATGACAGAAGAAGATCGCATTGCCGTCGACATGCGTTTGGGCGTCTTGTTCCAGCATGGCGCACTGTTTTCATCGCTGACGGTGCTTGAAAATGTGCAGGTGCCGATGCACGAATATCTTCAAGTGCCCAAGAAGCTGCGTGACGAACTGGCCATATTGAAACTGCAAATGGTTGGTCTGTCGCCGGACGACGCGGGCAAATATCCTTCCGAACTCTCCGGCGGTATGATCAAGCGGGCTGCATTGGCACGGGCCTTGGCGCTTGATCCGGCCATCGTTTTTCTAGACGAGCCGACCTCAGGGCTTGATCCAATTGGCGCCGCCGAATTTGACGAATTGATCGCCAAGTTACGCGACACGATGGGTCTGACCGTTTACATGGTGACTCACGATCTCGACAGCCTGTTTTCTGTTGCCGACCGGATCGCCGTCTTGGGCGATAAGCGCGTTTTGGCTCAAGGAACGGTAGAAGATATGTTGGCCAATGATCACGAATGGATTAAATCCTACTTCCGGGGCAAACGCGCGCGTATGATCCCTGATAAGGCGCGGGCATAGGCTGAAAAATGGAAACGAAAGCAAATTATGTCGCTGTAGGCGCATTCAGCCT
Organism: Pseudomonadota bacterium; assembly: GCA_038529265.1. Lineage (GTDB taxonomy): Bacteria > Pseudomonadota > Alphaproteobacteria > Rhizobiales > Rhizobiaceae > JBCBDX01. The sequence goes on along the minus strand of JBCBDX010000014.1, from coordinate 28,974 downwards.
GGTCGCAATCCTTGCAACATTTGGGCTGATCTATTGGCTTTACAGCGTCGATACCGGCGCTGAGTCAGCTGATCTTGATATCGTTATCGAGGGTTCGGTAACGGGCCTTACCAATGGAAGTCCCGTCAAATTTAATGGCATTGATGTTGGCGCTATCCGGCGCATCGATTTTGATGCAGACAATCCGCGTCAAGTGATTGCACGGGCAATTGTTCGCGCTGACCTTCCCATTTCCACTGAAACAACCGCTGTGTTGGCTTTCACTGGTTTAACCGGAATTGCACATATTGAGCTGGCGGGCGGCAATACGCTTGTAGATAATGTTTTTGCCATGGCTGCTGCCAATGGCGAAACCGCGACAATCAAGGCTGATCCTTCTGCTGTCACTGATCTTGTGGCGACAGCGCAAGATATTTTTGCGCGCGCCGATAGCGTGCTAACCGGGCTTGAAGAATTCGTCGATGATGTACGCGGTCCTTTGACTGACACACTGAAAAACACAAGCCGCATCACCTCAGCGCTCGCTGAAAACGCTGACGAAGTTGACCAGTTTTTGAGCGGGATCGGGGCGCTGGGTGAGACTTTGGACGGTGTCAGCGGGTCGCTGAATACGACCCTTGAAGGTGTTGATCAGCTACTGTCCGCTGTTTCGCCTGAAGAAATTGAGGGCATGGTTTCCGATGCCCGGAGCTTTACCGGTAATCTGAATGCGGCCTCAGAGCGCTTCGAGACGCTTGCTGACAGCGCTACAAAGCTGCTGACCGATCTGGAAGGCACAGGTGCGCAGCTTGGCCAAACGCTTGAGCGTGTTGATGAAGTTGTAGCCGCCGTTCAGCCGGAAGCTGTGGCTTCGACATTGGAAAGCATCAATGAGGCGAGTGGTGCCATCGCCGAGACGGCCAATCGCGTTTCGGAGATTTCGGAAAGCTTTGGTGGACGTTCGGAACAGATTGATGCGATCTTTGCCAACGCAACTGAGATGACCGAACGGCTCAACGAGGCGTCGGCTCGCGTGGACGGTGTTCTTGCACAGGCTGAAGCCTTTTTGGGCAGTGCCGACGGTGAGGGCGCTGGCAATCTGATGACAGAGGCATCCGAGACGCTGCGCGCTTTCCGTCAGACTGCGGACACACTCAATGCCCGTCTGGATGGGATCACATCCGGGCTGGAGCGCTTCTCAAATGATGGTCTTCGCGACGTTCAGGGCTTGCTTTCCGATACGCGTCGTTCGCTGCGTCGATTTGAGCAAACAATTTCATCGCTAGAGCAGAATCCACAGCGGCTCTTGTTTGGCGGAGAGGGCAGCGTTAAACGCTTTCCAAGTAATGGTGAGCGGCAACGCCGCTAGGGGTTTGAGTATATGTATCGGCGTCAGAATTTGAGTGGGAGAGTCAAGCGCTTTGCGCTTGTACTGCTTGCCAGTTCTGCCGTTGCTTCATGCGCGTCGCTCGGACCACAAGTGGCGACCTCGGACACATATCAGCTTTCAACACCTGCTTCGCTCAATGCATCATCAGTGCGCGGAGGCTTGCAGTTGCTGGTGCCTGAGCCTGCGGCTCTCAAAGCGCTGGACAGCGAAAACATTGTAATCAAGCCAGACGCAATTACACTCCAATATCTCGATGAGAGCCAATGGAGCGATCGTCTGCCGCGACTGGTTCAGAAACGCTTTGCTGAAGCGTTTGAGAGCACGCAACGCTTTGATGGTGTTGGTTTGCCAGGGCAAGGATTGGCAATTGACTACCAATTGGTTACTGACATTCGGGTTTTTGGTGTTGAGATAGGAGCGGGTCAGGCCGTTGTTGTTATAGGGGCGAAGCTACTCAATGATCGTAATGGAAGTGTGCGCGCATCGCGTACTTTCCGTGCAGTTGCCCCTATTGGCGCTGGCGCATCAGCACCGCAGTATGTGGCCGCGCTGAACCGTGCATTCGGACTTGTCGTTCAGGACATTGTCCTTTGGACCACCAACCGGCTCTAGACGTTCTTGGTGTTTGGCTAACGCAGGCGACCAGAGGCGTGCGCCATCAGCGTATACACTTTGCCGGTGTCTGACATGAGTTGTTGATCAACCTGTCGGCCTGTCCGGTCACTCCGGTTCATATCGTTCAGCAGATTTTCAAAGTCAGTAATGTACTGGTCGATGGATGAACGGAAGTTGCTGTCGTTCTCGTATCGCTGTTTTACATCGTCAAAAGTTCGTTGGCCCCGCAATGTGTAGAGCTGCCGCGTGAAAACATTGCGTTCGCCGTTGCGATAACGTGCCCAGGCTTCTCGCATGGCGTTACTATCGACAGCATTGGCGATGTCTGCGTTTTCTCCCAGTTTTGTTTGGGTGGTTTGACCGGCCCCGCGGTAATTGTCTTCAGGCTCGGATGCCCGACGTAACAAGTCGCTGACGAAAGTGTCGCCGTTTGATTGGCGCTGTGGCGCAGCCGGACGAGCCTCCGCTTTTGCAGCACGAGGTGCAGATGATTGGCGCAGCGGCGTTGCTGCCAATGTGCTTAACGCATCATCGGCAGCACCATACCCGGATCCAGTTGGTGCGTTAGCGCCAAAGGTCCGGGTTGAAGGCTTTTTTGCGCGGGGGCCCTCCGAAATGTCGAGTGCACGTCCGCTGTCTTCGACGATGCGCGAGAGGTCTTTGAGCGCGTTGATCTGCTCAGAAACGGCCCGGCGCATCGCATTGGCGCTTTCCCGTGTCTCATCTGGCAGTTCCATAACGCCGCGCCTGATCTCTTCACGGGTTGAAGATAGGTCGTTGCGGATGCTGTCGGAGATACGGCGCATCTCGACGGTTGCTTCTTCGAACCTTGAAATGGCCTCATCCGCCGTCTGGCGTACAGTCGCTGCTACGTCGCCCGTTGAACGCGTTGCGCGGTCACCGACGGAGGTAATCGCGTTCAGCACATTGCCTTCAAAGGCCTGCAGTACGCCGCCGACTTCCTCAGATTTGCGCAGCAATCCTTGCGTCAATTGATCGATCGAATCTGCGCGTTCGCTGAGTGTGCCTGTCAGATTGGACTGAGCAGATGCCAACAGGTCCGAGGCGCTTGCCAGCATGCGACCATGATCATCAAAGCTGCGGGCGAGGGTGGACACATCATCCAACGTTTTGCCGGCAACGCTTTCAAGGCGTGAAGTGTTGGAGCCAAGTCTATCGACGGAGTCAGACAGCGACGCTGCGATGGAAGAGGCGCTGGACTCCAGCTTTTCGGTCTCTGCACCGAGCGTGCCAGTCAATGTCGACAAATTGCCGCTGGTGCGTTCAACCAACTCACCCAGCTTGGCGTTGGACGCAGACATACGGTCGAGCAGCGAGCCGACATTATCAGTAAGGCCGCGCTGCATATCATCGACGCTTGCCAACGTATCGGCAGTGCGTTGTGCAAGCGAGTTCACGAAAGCCTGGTTTTCTTGTCTCAGCTGCTCAGTCGCCGAGCGCGTCGCTTCGCTTAGCTTGGCCGCCATCTCGTTACCGTCTTCGTTCAGCGCTTCGAGTAGCGGCGCGCTTGCTTCGCGCAGCATGCCTTCGAGCTCTTTGGCCTTATCGCCAATGCGCTCTTCATAGGCCTCAATCTCGCTGGTGAAGGCTTTTTGATGGCTATCCAGTGCGCTGGAGACGCGAAGTGCCAAACCTTCACTCTGATCGCTTGTCAGCGCAGCCAAACGCTCTGCTTCTGCTTCAAGCGATGTGCGTGCTTCCACCACACGTTCGCGCAGGTTCGTCGCCATGAGGGCTGCGCTTTCTTCCAGCGTTGCTCTCACGCGATCCACTCCACCGGAAAGGGCCGCTTGAAGCGTGCGGGTACGTTCATCGATGACACCAGTCTTGTTGTCGAAGGTGCCGGCCAAACGCTCCGTATTGGCTTCGATCTGCTGCAGCATGCTGGATGTACGTGTCTCCATTTCGGCTGCCAGCGTTTCTGCTGATTGACGAAGTTCTAAGGACGTCTGCTCGAAACCGGCGGCAAGTGGTGCCAAACGGGTTTCCAGCTCGTTTGCCAGTCGATCGCTTGCATGCTTGCCGACACCGAATAGGGCTTGCGTTTTTTCATCAAGCCGTTTGGCAAAGCTGTCGGCTTGTGCAGCCAGTGCTGCATCTGTTTCGGTGAGCTTTTTGGAAACATTGTCGACCATTGACTGAGCGCGACGTTCCATCGCCGCTGCCTGCTCTTCCAATGCCGTGTTGATGCGTCCTGTGGTGTGATTAACCGCACCAAACAGCGCTTCGGTTTTCTCGTCGGCAACTTTTGCAAACTCGGAACGGTGCGACTCCAATGTTCCAATGAGCTTGGTTTCCAGCTCGGCTGCCTTTTGCGCAATAATCTGCGCGGAGGCGTCGGCTGCTTCGCCAATTGACTGACGGCCGACCGCGAACCGTTCGGCAATATCCTCACTTGCTGATGTCAGCGCTTGGGACGTTGTTTCTTTGCCAACCGCCAAGTTTGTGTTCAGCGTTTCGGTCTGCTTGCTCAGTTCTTCATTGATGGATGAGGCTGTTTGTGTCAGCGCATTGCCGCCATCTGTCAGCGTTGTGGCAATATCGCGCGTGCGCTCCACCAGTGTCTGATTGAGTGTCTGCGTGCGCGCTTCCAATGCGTCGTTCAGGCGATCTGTTCCGGTGTTAAGCGCAGATACGCGTGTTTCGAATTGGGAAAGCAGGTTCTCTCCGCGATCATCCAGCGTGCTCTGCATCGCAGCCAGCTTCTCATCGAATGTGGACACCATCGCGCCAGACGTGTCGCCCAGCCGTTGAACCAGTGCGTCTGTTTTGCTCTCGAGTGTGGCGGCAATCTGGGCGCTTGATGCGTCAGTTCTATCGGTCAGCAACGCAATGCGCGTATCAAGCAGTTCTGCCATTTCCGTGCTTGTCGTGGACAGTTTGCCTGACAGCTGATCGAGCTTTTCAGCGACCGCCTCGTTGATCTGGCCGCCGGTATCGACGAGCCGCGCCACTGCGCTTTCGCCGCTTTGATTGAGGGCCATCGTCAACTCTGTTGACGCGTTGATGACATTATCTCGAATGTTACCGGAAACGGCGTTCAATTCATCACGCAATTGCTCGTGGGCACCGGAGATGGAAGCGCGGAGCCGTTCAGCATGCGTGACAATCCCTTCGCGTTCGTTGCCAAGATCTGTCAGCAGAGACCGTACGCGCAGTTCATTGTCAGTATAAACGCGCTCAAGCTCACCGACTTCTGACTGCATCATGGCTTCCAGTTCGGTGGCGCGTGCAATCGTGCGCTCAATGCCTTCACCCATGGCCGCGACTTCGCGGCGTACCGCATGACCAACTGTCGCCACTTGTTGTTCGGCAAGCTTTTCAGGCGCTGCAAGGCGGAACGCAATTTCACTCATTGAACGTGCGGTCTGGCGCATTTCAGATGCGCGGCGCAGCATGATTGCGAGCACATAGATAAAGAATATCGGAACGATGGTTCCAACCAGGATGCCGATGGCTCCCGGGATTTCCCTCAAGTCCATGGCAGAACGAACAGCCCATACTTCTGGTGCATAAAGAATGTGTGCCAGCGCAGCACCGCCAGCCAGCCATAACAGGCTCAACAGGGTAGCGGTTGCAAAGGCGCTACCCGATGACTTTGCACCCAACCGTTGAACGGTCTGCTCATAGTCTTTTGCAGCGCTATCGTCATTGGCCGGAGCGATCGATGTAGGAGCCGGTTTGGATTGTGACGCTGAAGCGGCCGCTACAGCCGGTGCCGCCAATGCTTCCGGCTTGATGCCTGGTGCTGCTTTTTCTGGTGATGGAGACGTGCCTTTAAGCTCATCTGCGGCCGCATCGACTTGTAGCTCAAAGTCGTCGAGCGACAGGTCGCTATCAAGCGCGTCGTCCACATCAAGGGATTCAAGGTCATCATTGAGATCAAGGTCGAGCGCCTGTTCGAGCGCTTCTTCCATGTCTGCATCAATGTTTAGTGATTTACTCGTCTTATTAGCCACTACAGCCTCACTCAAATACCCAGCCCGCATCGATCACTGCGATCGTACTTACAAACCTTGCGCAACTATTCGGGGCCCGCCGACCCGATCCTCTACCTTAATGACGCGTGTATTGAATTGAAACAACTAGTTGTTTGCCCAGAAAAAAGTTTAAACACAAGGTTAACGCGTTGGCAAAGCCGTTCGTGAACCAAAATCGCGGTTAACGAAGTGCAAACGGCTCAGTGCGATAATCCCTTTGGTATCGGGGATTGTGCCATGATGAATGCCTATTTTGATATGCCCTCAAATCACGAAAATGAAATGGACGTAACGCCTATTGACCTTGATTTCCTGTCTTCGCAGGCGGGCCATGACCGGCAATTGGTTGAGGAATTGCTGCATATGTTCGTCAAGCAAGTGCGAAGTCTGGCGGCGACCATGAATTCTGCTGATGACATGGAGGCGGTCTTGCGTGCCGCGCACACACTGAAGGGTACGGCCCGCGCAGTCGGTGCTGTGCGCATTGAAGCTAGTGTAGAGGCGCTTGAGCAAGACGCTCAATCGAAAGGCCAGCTTGAAGCCCTGTGCACCGAAGTGGATGCGGCGTGCGACTATGTCGCTTCGCTTCTGCGTTGATCCTGAAATCCTTTCTTGACTTGGTAGGCAGAGCAGTTACCTGCGCACGAAGACCACTAACACTGCGGAGGCTGACGTGCCCAAACTGACAATCAAGGCTTTTGATGGATCGCTTTTCGAGATGGATGCCGCAGATGGCTCCACAGTGATGGAAAATGCGATGCGCAATTCCGTGCCGGGTATTGAAGCTGAATGTGGTGGCGCGTGCGCTTGCGCCACCTGCCATGTCTATGTTGACGATGCTTGGACCGCGAAAGTGGGTAGCCCAGAGGTCATGGAAGAAGACATGTTGGACTTTGCTTTTGAAACAAAGCCAACATCGCGCCTTTCTTGCCAGATTAAAATGACAGGAGACTTGGACGGTCTGATTGTTCATGTGCCGGAGCGCCAAGCCTGATCGTCGTTTCCGCCAGATCGTATCAAAATGAACCGATCAGCCTTTGAACCCCGCACTTGGCGACTGGCCAAAGGCGGGCAACTGACATTGGGTCCGGAAGCGGTCTTGATGGGTATCATCAATGCGACGCCCGACAGCTTCTCCGATGGTGGGGTTAACGATGTTCCGTCTGTTGCTGCAAAAACTGCAGCACAGATGGTGACCGATGGCGCGGTCATTATTGACATTGGCGCGGAAAGTACGCGGCCGGGCGCTGCTGAAATCGATGGCAAGGAGGAGATCGGGCGCCTCGGGCCAGTCGTGGAAGCGGTCATGGCTTCCGCGCAGGACGCAGTGATATCCGTCGACACATACCGCGCGGATACAGCCGCCTTCGCCCTTGAAGCTGGTGCTCACATTGTCAACGATGTTTGGGGCTTGCAGCGTGAACCTGAACTTGCGGACATTGTGGCCAGCCATGGTGCTGGCATTGTGATTATGCACACCTCGAGAGATCGAGAGGTTTTGCCAGACGTTATTGAAGATCAGCGACAATTCTTTGACACTTCTTTGTCAATTGCTGCCAATGCAGGCGTCACGGACGATCAGATAGTCCTCGACCCCGGCTTTGGCTTTGGCAAGAATGCAGATGACAATTTTGAGCTGATGGCTCGCTTCGAAACGCTCCAAGAGTTTGGCTTGCCGATCTTGGCTGGAACAAGCCGCAAACGCTTCATTGGAGCGGCGACCGGGCGCGAGGCGGATCAACGCGATGCCGGAACTGCCGCCACGACAGCGTTACTGCGGGCAATGGGTGCTGCCGTCTTTCGTGTTCATGATGTCGCGATCAATGCTGACGCCGCAAAGGTTGCCGATGCTATGCTGCAAGCCTCCAACCCAAGGTCGAACTGAAAGTTGCCCGATGACCTATGACATCATCATGAAGAATTGCGCGTTCTTTGCGCGTCATGGCGTGTTCGACCAGGAAGAGTTTCTGGGCCAACGCTTCTATGTGGATGCAGCCCTGAAAGTAGAGCCAGGCGCTGCGCTTGAAACCGACACTATCGAGGGAACGGTTGACTATGGTGAAGCTTTCCGCGCGATTGAAGAGATTGTGACCGGTCGTCGGCGCTATTTGATTGAAGCGCTGGCCTTGGAGATTGCGAAGGCCCTTTGCGAGCGATTTGAGCAAATCGTGCGAGCCGATATCACCATTCGAAAGCCAAACGCGCCTGTTCCGGGCATCTTGGACTATGTGGAAGTGCGCGTGGTTCATGAGCGAGACTGAGTTGCGCACCGCCTATCTCGGTCTTGGTGGCAATGTCGGCGATGTCAAAGCGGCGATGCGTTGGGCATTGGAGCAAATCGAACGGCTCGATCAGACATCTATTTTCGCGATATCGCCGCTCTACAAAACGCCGCCCTGGGGCATCAAAACCCAAAACTGGTTTCTCAATGCATGTGTTGGCATCAAAACCTCAATGCCGCCGCATGCCTTGTTGCGTGCACTCATTGACATCGAAAAACAGGCCGGGCGCATACGCAGTGTGCGCTGGGGTCCGCGTACGTTGGATATCGACATCTTGATGATCGATAATCTGTCCATTCAAACGCCGAGGCTTATGGTGCCGCATCCGCGTATGCTTGAGCGCGCCTTTGTGATGACACCGCTTGCGGACATAGCTGGAGGCCTGACCATTAACGGCAAAACTATCCGGTCAATCAGCAATTCCATTGCTGATCCCGAGATGGAAATAGCGGACGCCAATTGGTCAGTAGGATATCGAGAAAGTGCTAGTTAACTGAGCCGACGGACTTGCCGTCAACGCGGTCCAGGCTCATGCCAATAACCGGCACCATCTCGCCATTCACGTCCACGGAGACAGTAACGTTGAGCGTATTGTCGTTTGCAAGACGGACAAGCATCGCGCCTTCAAGGTTGTTTCTTTTAAGGCGCATGACTGCCCGATCATTGGCGACGTTGCCGCCGACGATATCCAAGCCTTCGCCTCTAGCACCATCAAGAAACTGCCCCTTATAGTTGCGGCCCTTTCTGGAGATGCTGGCCTGCATGTCTTGTGAGAAGATGCCGACACGGCATTTGCCGTCCAGAACCATGCCAACGGAACCGGATGGGCTTGTACCCTCAAATGCGCAGCTGAACTTGGTGCCTTCATATTTGCCGGCAACAATTTCGCCCGGTCCGCGCCAAGTGCCGCCGACTTGGTTGAAGAATGCTTGGTCCCGCGCAGAATCAGCCAGAGCTGGTGCTGTTGGTGCTGCAAGCATTGTGCTTGTTGCGATCGCTAAGGCGGCGGTCAGGCAAACTGTTTTGGAAACGACCATCGAAAAACACTCTCAAACTCGGGACGCCTTATCATTACGTTGAATGGTTAACGCCGCGTTTCGGTAGAACTTCTATACTTCCTCAGTTTGCTTTTTGGCAGGCATAAGGCGCGGAAGAAAGTCAGAAATTTTCGCTTTTGGCAAACGATAGAATGGAGCGGGGCGGCAGACTTCCATTGCAGCGATTCCAACACGCGCGGTCATGAGGCCGTTGAAAACTCCTTCTCCCAGCCGGGTCGATACGCGCGCGGCAAGGCCTTGACCCAAAAATTGCTGCATGAGGCCCTCACTCACGGAAATGGCGCCTGTTATGGCCAGATGCGTGATAACTTTGCGGGCAAGTGTGAATGTTCCCAGTCCGCCAGCGCGGCCGCCATATATTTCAGCCATGGAACGGATCAGTCTCATATTTTCAAAAAGTACATAGCCGACATCGACCAACGCACGCGGGGACACCGCTGTCACGATTGAAACCCGTTTTGCCGCCGCAGAGATTTTTGAGATAGCGGTCTGGTCCAAGCTTTGAAGCAGTTCTCTCTCGTAAAGCGCATAAAGGTCCTCGCTGTCGATAACCTCACTACCCAGTTCGCTAAGTTTAGCTCTTCCTGCCGCCGTTTTGCTGTCGTTGGAGAAATGTTGGCCGAGGGTAATTGCTGATGCACGCAGTTTGGCGCTATTGCCTTCTTCTATCGCCTGCGTGGCTTCGTCGCGCATTCGGCTGACCTGTTTGATTTGGCGGATTGCAAACCATTCTCGCAACGCCATTCCAAGCACGCCCAAAACGAACAGGCCAATAAGCCCGCTTACGGTCCATCCAAGCCAATCGTTACGGGAAAACGCTTCGCGCCATAGCCCTTCCAGCCAAAGACCGACCGCCAGTGTCAGCAGTAACCCGGCGGCCCATTTTGAGATGCCAAAGAATGAAAAAAGAGGTCGCTTGCGCTCGTGTTCTATAGCTTTGTAGTCGTTTGTATTCTGCTCGGCCTCAATCTCTGATTCAAAGAAGTCAACCTCGTCGATACTGACCTTTGCTTTTGAGGTTTGGACTGACTTTGGACGACGTTTCTTTGTTGCAGATTTAGGTTCAGAGGATGTTTCCGCTTCCGCCGTTTCAGCGCTTAGATTGAAGCTACGTGGCATGCGTTTTTTGTCGTTCTCCGTCATGCCAAGCGATCTCCGATCAGGTACTGCAGTGCTTTATCCAGGCGAATATGCGGCAAAGATAATGGTTTTCCCTTCGCATCGCGCTCCAGTTTTGGTGGTCGCATTTTGACAAACCGCTGCGCCTCGTGAGCTCTCGTATCAAATAAGTTCGTCAAATCATCGGGCAGGTCACCGGGGAAGATGGCTGTTTCGTTCTCGCCGTCAAAAGTGGTGCTTCCCATTTTTTCGCCTTTGACCGGAACGCCTATGATCACTGGAAGCGTTTCGTCATCGTCTTCTATGGAGCCTTCGCGCGTTGCGCGCACCGCTGACATAGCGATTGTCTTTACTGAAGCGCCCGTGCGGCCAGCTCGTTGTTTGGCGTTTTCTGCCAGCATCTCGACCAAATTCTCCATCCGTTCATGGCTTTCATGATGAATGTGATCGGCCTTGGTCGCTGCCAACAAAATGCGGTCGATCCGGCGTTGCCATAGCGAGGTCAGTAGATTGCCGACACCGGGCCTGAAACAGGCCAGGACTTCGCTGAGTGCGTCTTCCAAATCGCGCAAGGCATCGCTGCCAGCGTTGATTGCCTGCATTGCATCAATCAAAACAATCTGCCGATCCAAACGTGTTATGTGTTCGCGAAAGAACGGTCTGACGACTACATCTTTGTAAGCTTCATATCGACGCTCCATGATGGCTTGCATCGAACCAGACTTGGTGCGCGGTGCGATATGTTTGAGCGGAGCGAAAGTCAGCGCGGGGGAATCTGCCAAATCTCCCGGCATCAAAAAGCGGCCCGGCGGTAAGGTAGACAGCGCAAAAGCATCTTCACGGCACGCTTTTAGATAAGCTTTATAAGCTTCCGAAAGGTCACGAACTATTGTCTCGTCGGCTGGTGCGTCCGGGTCGATCTTGTCTGCCATCTCCAAAAACGCTTTTGCAATCTCTTCGCGGCTTGGACCTTGAGTGTGCTCAAGAGCATCGACACTGAACTGTGTGAAGTTTTTTGCGAGCAGGGGCAGATCGAGCAGCCACTCACCCGGATAGTCCACAATATCGAGGTGCAACTTCTTCGAACCTGAAAGCTGGCCCCAGCGGTTCATGCTCTCATATTCGATAGTCAGTCGCAGTTGGCTTACAGCTTTTGTGCCATCGGGCCATGCACGTTCCCGAACCAAACGCTCCACATGATCCTCATAGGCAAATCGCGGGATATTATCATCCGGCTGCGGCTCCAAATATGCGCGGGAAATCCGATTCTGCGCATGGGGCTCAAACAGGGGTAGACGCCCACCATTAATAAGATTGTGGATGAGCGCTGTTATGAAGACCGACTTGCCGGATCGTGAAAGACCCGTAACACCAAGGCGAACAGTAGGGGAGAACGCACTGCTTGCGCGATTGGCTATATTGCCGATTACCACACGTGCTTCATCTGTGAATTTGGACTTGATTGTCACGCGACCCCTGGTGTGTCTTTGAACTGGCAAGAGATAGGTAGTCTTGGCGCTCTATTAAACCATTTCCGGCTCAAGGCGTCAGGTAGGTCTCCAGATAACCTGATTGGGATGAGGCATTTCTCACGTCACCCTCAAAGCGCACAATAGCAACGCCGCAGGTTCTAAATCCCATATTTAATGCATCGAGCGCTGTTGGCTCTCCATCTTTCGACAGTCCATAAGCCAGGTCTTCCATCATCGGATTATGCCCAATCAGCATAACCGCATCTCCTTTTCCGCTTGCCGCTGCGATTTCCAGATAACCGGGGGCATCTGTTGCGTACAAATCAAGTTCGAACACGATTTCCGGGCCATAGGTGAGTGCAGAGCGAATATGCTCCAATGTCTGTTTGGCTCTTACCGCTTGAGAACATATGATGGTGTCCGGTTTAACTTCCAGGTCAGATAGCTGCGCGGCGATACTGAAGCATTCCTCGATTCCATCAACAGACAGCTGACGATCAAAGTCGCGTTGGCCAGGCTCTGCCCAATCAGCTTTGGCATGCCGCAACAAAATCAGCTTCCCCATGAACAACCTCGATTTGTGAATGGCCTACGCTACTTAAGATGCTTAAGCGCCCAAAAACAACTCTGGGCGCCGATGTTTTCAAGGGCTTCTCATCGGCGTTACTGAGATGCAATTTTTGCAAATATTCAACTTGTTGCTCTCCCACTGAGTTTATATAGGAGGGGCAAGGAATCGGAGAGGAACTTATGTCAGCAGATAGTCTCGTAAGCGATTATGATCCGAGCGAAGACGAAACCTTCATGAGCGACCGGATGCGCGATTATTTTCGCGGCAAGCTCCAAAGTTGGAAAGAAGATTTGCTGCGCGAGAGTCGCGAGACGATCGAACACCTACAATCGTCTGATTCCCATCATCCTGACATTGCAGACCGCGCGAGTTCTGAAACGGCACGTTCCATTGAACTTCGTGCCCGTGACCGCCAGCGCAAGCTTATCAACAAAATTGATGCGGCGATGCGCCGGATTGATGACGGTAGCTATGGCTATTGCGAAGAGACCGGTGAACCAATTTCGGTTCAACGTTTGGACGCTCGCCCGATAGCAACTCTGTCTCTGGAAGCCCAAGAGAGGCATGAGCGGCGCGAAAAAGTCTACCGCGACGAGTAGCTGAACTCAAAGCGTGTGCCGCGTTTAACGCTGCACCGTCAGCTCTGATAGCAACTTTTCCATTTCACCTTCAAGCGAAGCGTCGCTATCGGTTTCTGCGTGTGGCGCATTCGGCTTTTTAACATCAGAGCCGGCGGACACCGCTTCGCTCTCGATCTCGCTGAAATCCATGTCGGCCAACGCGTTGTCGAGGTCGATACTATCAATAGCAAGTGGCTGGTCTTCCAGCTCCACTGCTGGTGTTGTTGCATCGGTGCTTGCAAGTGGCTCAGTTATCGCAGCTGCCGGCGAAACCTCGGGCGCAACAGCTTTTTCTTCGGCTTTTGCAGCAGCTAATGAGGTGGCAGCCATGGTGGTGGCTGCAGCGACGGTCTTCCTCGACGGTTTGGTAGACGCTGGGACAATTTGCGCGGCTTGATCTGCTCGTGGGCTGTCAGTTTTGGACGTTGACTGTGTTTTGCTATTGGCAGTCGATTGGCTTGCAGCTCTCACTACAGGCTTTGCTTGAACCGTACGCGATGGGGGCGTGATCGTCGGCACTTCAGGTTTGACCTGCGCACCAATATTCTGCTCGACTACCAAATCATTGTGCCCACCTATCATGACGAGATGCTCAACCTCATCGCGTCGTACCAAAACGAGCCTGCGACGATCGTCGATTGCAGTTGCGTCAATTACTTCCAGTCTGTTTTTGCGACCGCCCGATACAAAGACGCTTTGCCTGTAGCGGCTTACCATGGCCAGAAATATCCAAAGCGCCAAGCCAATCAGCAGCAATACGACCAGCCCGGTCAACCAGGGTGCAAGTGAATCACCGACCAAATTGGCAAAAAAATCATTCATGGAACTCTCCGGACGGGGCTAAGTCTAACCGCCTTGTCACCCTTATCTATGCCAAAATGCAAGATTTTTTCACTCGGGGGTTTCGCGGTCTACGGGTTTGTGATTCAACCGGGAAGGACACAATGATTGTGAGGGTCGTTTGATGGCAAAAAAGGTGGAGCGGGCAGTCTCTTATGCGCGCGACGACCAACAGCCCATCATGACGCGTATCGTAACGCTTTTGATCGCCACGCTTTCGGCGGGCGGTGTCCTTTTTGTCTTCCGCGAACGGGTCGATGACGTCGCTCTTCTCGCGCTGCTTGGCATACTAGCGCTGATTGGCATGTTTTATCTGACCGCCTCGGTAATCGGGTTGATCGGATTGCGCCGACGCGACCACGCCGCTGAATATGCCAACCGTTTTCTCGAAGCGATGCCTGACGGGGTCTGTATCACTGATTCTTCGGGCCTGATCGTTTACGCCAATCCGGCCTATATGCGGTTAAACAACATTGAAAATGCTGTCGATTTGCGCACGCCCGAACAGGTGCTGTCGCTGCATGACGATGCCGCCAATGCGATCTACCGATTGGCCAATTCAAAGCTTGAAGATGCGCCGATGCGCGAGGAATTTCGCCTGCCTACTGATGTGGCCGGTCTCAAGGAAGAGCCACATTGGTATCGCGTGACCGTCAACAAACTGACGGGTATGCAGAGCGGTGAAATGCGTAGCTGGCGCATCACGGACATTACCGCGGACCGAGAGCAGCAGGAGTTTTACTTCCTTGAGTTGCAAAAAGCGATCGATCATCTGGACCGCGCGCCGGTCGGTTTCTTTGCTTCTGATGCCGATGGCGCCCTGCAATATTTGAATGCAACACTGGCAGACTGGCTGGAGATCGATCTTGCCGGTTTCCGCGCCGGAAAGACGCGTCTTGATGATTTGCTTGTCGGCGAGAGCCTTGAACTGGTGCGCAATGTGCGTGTGGCTAAAGGCACAAGGCGCACAGCAACGGTGGATGCAATTTTATCGAAGTCCAATGGTGAGAGCTTTGCCGCACAACTGATCCACACCGTTGAAGGCGCTGGAACGGATGCAGCAGGCGCAGCACGCACCATTGTCATCGCACTTGGCGGCGCAACCGAAGGCGTGCGCGATTTACGCGATGCCGAGTTGCGCTTCACCCGCTTTTTCAATTCCACACCGATGGCCATTGCCGCTTTGGATGCAGATGGGCGCATTTTGCGCACCAATACCTCCTTTTCGAACTTGTTTGGCCCCGTGCTCGGACAGGACGCCATTGAGCGGCGCGTCAAGTTTTCCGAAATCATCCACGACCAAAACCGCGATGCTTTTGCTGCGGCTTTTGATGCAGCGCGCCGCGATCAAGCGAAAATCGAGCCTTTCGATACGGTTGTCCCAACGTCGAATGACGACCGACATGTGCGTGTCTTTGTCAATGCGGTCACCGGACCTCAAGCTGTGGTCAATGATGAGAGTGGCGATATTATCGACGGTGATGTGTCGTCGCGCGAAGAAGCGGCCATCGTCTATGCCATGGACACAACCGAGCAAAAGGCGCTCGAAAACCAGATGGCGCAAAGCCAGAAGATGCAGGCCGTTGGCCAGCTTGCTGGCGGCATCGCGCACGATTTCAACAATGTGCTGACTGCGATCATCATGGCGTCGGACTTGCTGCTGACAACCCACACGCCCTCTGATCCATCTTTTGGCGACATCATGAACATCAAGCAAAACGCCAATCGTGCTGCGTCACTGGTTCGCCAATTGCTGGCCTTCTCGCGGCGCCAGACCATGCGACCGGAAGTGTTGTCGCTAACCGATGTTCTGGCTGATTTGCGCATGCTGCTATCGCGCCTGATCGGCAATGAAGTTGAACTGACACTGGAACATGACCGGGATCTGTGGCCGGTCAAAGCCGACCTGGGCCAGTTTGAACAGGTGATCGTCAACCTGACTGTCAACGCCCGCGATGCGATGCCTGAAGGTGGCAAGCTCCACATCCGCACCCAAAACATGGATGCTGCCGATGCAGCTGCATTGCATTTGCCCGGCTTACCAGCGGGTGACTTTGCTGTGGTTCATGTGACCGATACGGGAACCGGCATTGAACCGGAGGTGCTGGAAAAAATCTTCGAGCCATTCTTTACCACCAAGGAGGTGGGCAAGGGTACCGGGCTTGGTCTTTCCATGGTCTACGGCATCGTCAAACAAACCGGCGGTTCGATTTACGCCGATTCTGAGGTTGGCGAGGGAACCACATTCTCCATTTATCTGCCGCGTTATATTGCCAGTGAAAGTGAAGCGGACGAAAACTCGTCGGAAGGTGAAGCGGCCGTTTCTCTTGCGCCATCTGCAACCGCCAAACCGGTCAAGGAAAAAGCCCGCGATCTCTCCGGGACGGCAACCATCCTGCTTGTTGAAGATGAAGATGCCGTTCGCATGGGCGGTGTACGTGCGCTGACATCGCGCGGCTATACGGTTCATGAAGCCGCAGACGGGATGGATGCGATGGATCTGCTGGAAGAGCATGGAAACGCCATCGACTTGATCGTTTCAGACGTGGTGATGCCGGAAATGGATGGCCCGTCATTGCTGCGCGAGGTGCGCAAAGACTATCCCGATGTGAAATTTATTTTCGTCTCCGGCTATGCCGAAGAAGCGTTTTCGAAAAACCTGCCCGAAGGCGCGCAGTTTGGTTTTCTACCAAAACCGTTTTCGCTCAAACAGCTGGCAACCAAGGTGAAAGAAACCCTGGAAGAATAGGGTTATCGGTTGACGCGCACCGGGATCGGCTGAAGCGCACGCTTGGATGAATGAGCCATGGTGTTCATTTCGATGGCGCGGCGTGCAAGGCGGCGTGCCTCTGATGTCAGCCCTGCTTCTTTCAAAAGCTTGGCTTGTTTGATCATCATGCGGGCCAGATCCATGGCTTTATTGGTGCGGCTGAACATTCCTCGTTCCTTTCCGAAAACCGGTGCGTGCAATGTTGAGCATCTGCCGCGTTGAAACAAGAGCGGCTTTGATGACGCAACGTTCACAAATGGTTTACGGTGGGTCATCGGTATTGGATTAACCTTTCAATGTTCCCTCTGTTGCGCGCGGCCTTCATTTGCGGAAAGCTGCATGTGGGCAAACAAGATGGGGCACACTTCATGTTCAGACAATTTTTAGCGGCGTTCGCGGTCGTGGCACTTATTGTGCCGGGCACCGCAGTGGCAGACGATGCGGCAGATGATCCTGACGCGGTGACCATCACTGAGGAGGATGGCAACGGGTTTTTCGGTCACACCTGCAAGTTTCAAAGGAACCGGGTGATCGTCATCTTATCGAACGACACCAACAAGAAATATCATTGTGACGTGTTCTGTCGATATAAAATGACGTCGGGAGCGCCCAAGGAAGTGAAGTGCTCAGCGACGATTGAACCCAATTCCGAGATCATCATGTGCAACCGCGGTGCCCGTAACTTTGATGGCGATGCTTCAACCAGCCGGGATTGCAATGAGATTAAAGGGTAGGGGGTGAATGCCCCCTCATTCGCATACCTTCCCTCTCCCCCAAAGCCCGGCGGGCAATGCAAAGCAATGCCGAGAGAGGGGTGGGAGAGCAGAGCGACGACGGCGCTTCGCTTGTCTTGGGTGGACCCAGTAGTGGGTTGGGCGAGGGTCTGAAAATGACTTCCGACAATGCGGACAAATTGCGAAAGTTCGCCCGCAATATGCGTTCAAATCCGACCGAGGCGGAAGAACGACTGTGGGGCGCGCTGCGTGGACGACGTTTGGATCGGTTGAAGTTCAGGCGGCAGGTGCCGCTGCGCGGTTTCATTGTTGATTTTGTTTGTATGGAAGCCAAGTTGATCGTGGAGTTGATGGCATTCAGCATGCTGACAGCGGTTATGACGCACGGCGGGATAAGACTTTGCGCGTGTGCGGCTTTGAGATTGTCCGCTTTTGGAACGCTGATGTGATGCGTGATTTGGACAATGTTTGTGAGCATATTCGACTGCTGGCGCGGCAACGCATGGGTGCTGGCTGACGCCCCCCTCATCCGTCAGCTACGCTGACACCTTCTCCCACGAGGGGAGAAGGGAGGGAGGCTGTCACGTCCCTCGATGCTTCAATTGGATACGCAGCGTATGCCGCCGCACGTCCCCTCTCCCCTAAGTGGGAGAGGGTGGCCGAGCGAAGCGAGGTCGGGTGAGGGGGCATTGGTGTCTAGACGCCCGGCGGGAAATAGGGGGCTTCCCGCCGGGCTCCACCGCACTTACTCAGCAGATGGTAAAAGGGGCCAGATAAACTGCCGAATAAAGCGATAGCGACCTTCAATCGCGCGGTCCTTCTAGTGTTGGAATTGGACGCGCTCGGACCATAGCCCCCGCACGCTGGCGCAAGGTTTCCCGCTGCAAACGAAAGCGCAGCAGCATGCGCAGCGCCAAAAGCGTGGTAACAAATGGCCCGACCCCGAAGACCAGCCACCACAGAAACTTCATCCAATCGGGCGACGTGGCATATATCTCGGCAAAGGCGATCATCGTTTGGCTCCCAAGTCAGGAGCATTAATTCATAATATGAGGGATATGGCCCGTGGTTTAATGAACTACTTATACGTCCATTGGTAGGCATGAATGGACGAGCACTTGTTGCGTGGAACGTAAAACGAATTCGGGTGGGAAAGGGCATCTCACAAGAGCGTCTTGCCTATGATTCAGGCGTGGATCGATCCTATTTGGGCGGACTGGAGCGTTCGGAAGCAAACCCCACAGTCGATCTGCTTGAGCGAGTTGCCATGGCGCTTAACGTGCCAATTATCGAGTTTTTTGTTGAACCCAAACGTGGTGACAAGGAGCCTGATTCACTAAAGGCCGGTCGCCGACCGGGGTGACTTTGGGGCTTGTAACCGCTGAGCAATCCCTCTCTCCTTTTGGGAGAGCAGAGCGGCGGCGGCGTTTCGCTTGTCTTGGGAGAGCAGAGTGAAGCGAGGTC
The DNA here is from genome assembly GCA_038529265.1 of Pseudomonadota bacterium. Taxonomy (GTDB): domain Bacteria; phylum Pseudomonadota; class Alphaproteobacteria; order Rhizobiales; family Rhizobiaceae; genus JBCBDX01. The sequence continues at coordinate 10,059 of JBCBDX010000014.1, read as the reverse complement.
GCGCAAAAGGAAAGTATCCCGACGGCGACCCTATCAATGGCGGCGAGTCCGAGACATGCTTATACTATAGGACCGTCAAGCAGCGGCCGGGAAGTCTGAGACCAGTACTTGATCGTTCTCAGCAATTTCAGCTGCAATGCGGTAGGCTTCGCCCTTGGTACTGTTTAAAAAGAGTTCGTTCCCAATCTCGGTCATTACCTCTTCCAAGATAAGCTTCATTCTAACGAAGTCGGTTTCCGCCGAGTGAAGAAACTTGGGTCGGATTGATCTAAGAAAGAAATTTTTGAACCCTTTAATTTTAAAGCCTACCGGTTTCCGACTTTCTAGGCTTAGAATGAGCGTCAAAAACTCATCAACCCTGCGGTATATGTGGGGCTCATCAGTCCGCACATATTCGAGGGAGTCAGCATCTTCAAAATAAAGTGCTTTGGGTTGATATTCTGTGGCTATAGCAGACAAAACATGACCTGTTCACCAGTAGCGCTTTCGAAACCTTGTCTTATAGTCAAGCGGTAGAGTAGGATCCTTGGGAGCACACTCGGCTAACTCCCAATGAGTTACAATTCCGTTGCACGGCAGTTCTGGCCGTATTGTGGAGTAGTTTCTTCCATCTGGAAAATCAAGCTTCACAAATGTTAAATGCACAACATCTCTTGGCATGGCTGTTAGTGAAGCGATGCCGGACATGCTCGGTTTATACTCCAGTACGGCTGTCGGATTTGTTACAAAGGCTATATAGTCATAGCCTCTATCATCGTCACCTACCGGTCGTTTTATGCCTCGAAAACTGGCTTTAGCACTACCTATCCCGTGGCCTTTTTCGACCACGGCCTGATCGGTGATACTTGGTGGCAGGTGTATCGGCGGCAGCTTACCAAAAACGAACCACCAAAGTTCGAGTAAAGGTTGTCTTCGCCCACTAACAACCGCTTTCGATGCGTCTCCCGAAGCCACTCGGTAGCTATGCATTCGATCACGTTCGAAGGGAGATCTGCCAATCACAGTTTTTGGCGGATTGCGCCAGTCAGAAAGGGGAGAGCCACCCCCCTCAATGACCTGAAATTGTGGACGATTCAGCATTGCTTTTCGACCTCAACTACACCCGCTTGTGCTCCCACACGTGTCGCACTTCAGGCAAGTCCCGTTCCTCACCATCGTGAAGTTGGAGCATTCGGTGCACATGTCGCCGGTGTAGCCTTGCATCAGGGCTTTCATGCGCCGGTCAGCCTGGAGCTTTTTGGTATCGGCTTCGGAGTTGGTGGAAAGGCCGGTGGCGGCAGCAGCGGCAGCTTCTGCAGCGGTTTCTGCTTCGGTCTCGGCCTCAAACTCCGCCTGACGCTCCTCATAATCGCGTTTGAAGGCGGTGGCCTCTTCCTGCAGTTCGAGCACCGGGCTTTTGGCGAGCGCGAGACCCGTATTGCCCTGCGTGGCCGTTGCGATTGCCGTCACATTTGAACCCGAAGCCTGGCCCACTGGCGCAGAGTTCTGCGTTTTCGTATCGACAACCGAGAGTTTGTGGCCGCGCGTCAGGCCGCTTGAAACCGGCTGCGCCTTGCCCTCATTGATGCCCTTGCCGAGCGGGGTAGAGGAGAATTCCGACTGGTCCACATGGGCCAGATCGTGACGCTCCAGATAGGAGACGGCCAGTTCACGGAACACATAGTCGAGGATCGACGTGGCGTTCTTGATCGCGTCATTGCCCTGCACCATGCCGGCTGGCTCAAACTTGGTGAAGACAAAAGCGTCGACATACTCCTCCAGCGGCACACCGTATTGCAGGCCGAGCGAGACGGAGATCGCGAAATTGTTGATCAGCGCGCGCAGTGTTGAGCCTTCCTTGTTCATGTCGAGGAAGATTTCGCCCAGACGCCCGTCATCATATTCGCCGGTGCGCAGGAACACGGTGTGGCCGCCAATTTTGGCCTTTTGCGTGTAGCCCTTGCGGCGAGACGGCAGTTTTTCCTGTTCGCGAGTGACTTTCTCGATAATGCGCTCGACGATTTTTTCGGTCACCTGCACCGCGGCGGCCGCCTTTGGTGCTTCGGCGATTGCCTCGATGGCATCATCCTCATCCGCCTCGTCCTCAATGAGTGAAGCGTTGAGCGGCTGAGACAGTTTGGAGCCGTCACGGTAGAGTGCGTTGGCTTTGAGTGCCTTTTTCCATGAGCGCAGGTAGGCATCCTTACAGTCTTCCACCGTTGCCGTGTTTGGCATGTTGATGGTCTTGGAGATCGCACCGGAGATGAATGGCTGGGCCGCTGCCATCATATCGATGTGGCTGTTGACTGAAAGGTAGCGCTTACCGATTTTGCCGCAAATGTTGGCGCAATCAAAGACGGGCAGATGTTCGTCTTTGAGGAACGGCGCGCCTTCCAGCGTCATCGCACCACAAATGTGCAGGTTGGCCGCTTCAATTTCTTTTTTGTCGAAGCCGAGGGCCGCGAGCATGTCAAAGGAGAAATCGTCCAGCTGCTCGTCGGTAAAGCCAAGTGTTTCCTTGGCAAAGTCTTCGCCGACGGTCCATTTGTTGAAGGCGAACTTGATGTCAAACGCGCTTTCCAACGCCGCGTTTATGGCTGCGACCTTCTCGTCGGTGAAACCTTTAGCCTTGAGTGTCGTTGGGTTGACACCCGGTGCCTGGTTCAAATTGCCATGGCCGACCGCGTAAGCCTCAATCTCGGCGATTTGGGCTTCAGAATAGCCCAGCGTGCGAAGCGCTGTTGGCACCGCGCGGTTGATGATCTTGAAGTAACCGCCGCCGGCGAGCTTCTTGAACTTGACCAGTGCAAAGTCCGGCTCGATGCCCGTGGTATCACAGTCCATGACAAGGCCGATCGTGCCGGTCGGCGCAATCACGGTGGCCTGCGCATTGCGGTAACCGTTCTTTTCACCGAGTGCGAGCGCTGCATCCCAAGCCGCTTTTGCATGGGTGATCAGATCCTGATCCGGGCAATCCTTGGCGACAAGCGCAACCGGATCAACAGCCAGGTCTTCGTAACCTGATGTTTCGCCATGGGCGGCGCGGCGGTGGTTGCGGATGACCCGCAGCATGTTGTCGGCATTGGGCTCATAGCCAGGGAAGGGGCCGAGTTCGCCGGCCATCTCGGCGGATGTGGCGTAGGCAACGCCGGTCATGATCGCGGTGAGGGCACCACAAATCGCACGGCCTTCATCTGAGTCGTATGGAATGCCGGAGGACATCAACAGGCCACCAATATTGGCGTAGCCGAGGCCGAGCGTGCGGTACTTGTAGGAGAGTTCCGCAATCTGCTTGGACGGGAACTGCGCCATCATGACGGAGACTTCCAGCACGATGGTCCACAGGCGCACAGTGTGCTCGTAGGACGCGACGTCAAACTTCTTGGTGTCCTTGTCGGCAAACTGTAGCAGGTTGATGGAGGCGAGGTTACAGGCCGTGTCGTCCAGGAACATATATTCCGAACAAGGGTTGGACGCCCGGATCGGACCGGCTGACGGGCAAGTGTGCCAGTCATTCATGGTCGTGTTGTAATGAAGGCCCGGATCAGCCGATGCCCAAGCTGCATAGCCGATCTTTTCCCATAGATCGCGAGCTTGAACAGTCTTGTTCACCTTGCCGTCGATCCGGTTGATCAGGTTCCATTCAAGGTCAGCTTCAACCGCCCGCAAGAAGTCGTCTTTCAAAGAAACCGAGTTGTTCGAGTTCTGGCCAGCAACCGTCAGATAGGCCTCTGAGTCCCAGTCTGTGTCATAGGTTTTGAACTCCAGATCGGTGTAGCCCTGCTTGGCAAACTGAATCACCCGCTGGACGTAATTCTCTGGAACCAAAGCCTTTTTCGCCGCTTTGACTTCGCGCTTCAAGGCCGGGTTTTTGTTCGGGTCAAAGCAATCATCATTTTCGCCTTCGCAATTGATGCAGGCTTTCATGATTGCGCCCATATGCTTGGCGACGACTTTGGAACCTGTGACGAGGGCGGCAACTTTCTGCTCTTCGTTCACCTTCCAGTCGATATATTGCTCAATGTCCGGGTGGTCGATGTCGACGACGACCATCTTGGCCGCACGGCGTGTCGTGCCGCCGGACTTGATAGCGCCGGCTGCGCGGTCACCGATTTTCAGGAAGCTCATCAGGCCGGACGATTTGCCGCCGCCGGACAGTTTTTCGCCCTCACCGCGCAGGTAGGAGAAGTTGGAGCCTGTGCCTGATCCGTATTTAAAGAGGCGCGCTTCACGAACCCACAGGTCCATGATGCCGCCTTCATTGACGAGGTCATCGCCCACACCCTGGATGAAGCAGGCATGTGGCTGCGGATGCTCATAGGATGATTTGGATTTTGTCAGTTTGCCAGTGAACGGATCAACGTAATGGTGGCCTTGGCCCGGGCCATCGATGCCATAGGCCCAATGCAGCCCGGTGTTGAACCATTGGGGAGAGTTTGGCGCGACACGCTGCGTTGCGAGCATGAAGGACAATTCGTCCATAAATGCCTGAGCGTCGTCTTCTGAATCGAAGTAGCCGCCTTTCCAGCCCCAATAAGTCCAAGTGCCGGCGAGGCGATGGAATACTTGGCGACCGTCTGTTTCAGAACCGTAGCGCTCCTCTTCAGGCAGTTTTGCCAGCGCCTTTTCGTCAGCAACTGAGCGCCAAAGGAAAGAAGGAACATCATTTTCTTCAACCTTCTTCAGCACGGCCGGAACGCCGGCTTTGCGGAAGTATTTTTGCGCAAGGATGTCGGCCGCTACCTGACTAAATTGTTCTGGCACATCAATGTTCTCCAGCCGGAAAACGATGGACCCGTCCGGGTTTTTGATTTCACTGGTCGCCTTGCGGAATGCGATTTCCGCGAATGGAGACTGACCCTCTTTTGTGAAACGGCGTTCAATGCGCATTTCTATCCCTCAACTTTCATCCCAATATATAGTGTTGTCCACAGCGTCAGCTCGTCCGACCCATGATGGGCAACACCATTCCACCACCGCAAACCGACAAGTTTGCGGCCATTTTTCCAACTTTATTCCCGAAGCAGAGCGCGTTTTGCGTCTGATCCGGTATTTTTGTGTGTAAATTTCCGCCGTTAAGCCCCGACAATGGAGTGGCGGATCGACACTGTATCTTGTGCCTTTATCGCCTGTAAACACTAAATATAGAGTTAACAGATGGTTTTTTTATCCCCGCGTTTGGTTTGAAATTCCCCTGAAAAACGACGCAAAAATATGTGATCCCAGTGACGCAATTGCGCCGAATGAAATCGTTAAACCTGTCGAACTTTACTGAAAACTCGCCCCATATACGCTGGACGGTGAGACCATTGATGTCATCACACAGTCATAAAAAGCGACTCGACTGTGGCGGTCAAGGGGTCGAACTCCAAAAGAGGTAAGACACAATATGTAGTATGTGCACTGATTGGATAGCGGGGATAAAAGGTTAATAAAGAGTTAATGCGCCGGATAAGCAGCGGCGTTTTCAATTTCTACGTTGCAAGTGCCGGAAACTAAGGGTTTTCAATGTTCAAGATAGGCCGCGCTGTCCTGTTGGTTGCACTGGCTCTCGCTTTTGCGTCGATCGCATCCGCCTCTGAGGCCTCGAATCGAAAAATACAAGACGGGATTTTCAACGACCGGGAAACGCTATCCAATCAAACGGTAGTGGCATCAGACAGTAGGGTACTGCGCATCGATGCTACGTTTGCATCGCGCTTTGGCTATCGGGTGCCGATACCTTTTGCGCTCACGCTACCGCAAACATCAGACGTGATTATCAATGTTCAACTGCCGGATCAGGTCGACCATGTGTACGCCCGAATCTCTTTCTCCGGATTTGCGACCGGTGAGTTTGAGACACTGGATGTCACGCCTTTACGTGTTGAGTTGACAAGCACCGCACGACGCCGCCAAATCATGTCGCGCTTCATCATTACCCGCGTGTTTCCCTCTCTCACTGCAAGATACATGGATAAGCGAAGAGATCGGGTAAGCTTTTATGCATTGCCGGGCGCCGACTCTGTTGTTCTGAATGGAAGCTATCGGGATCCGAACGCAGGTGAAATTTCACTGCGCATTTATGCGGTGATGCCAAAGAACAAGACGGACGGCCTTCTGTTCTACGAGCGCGTTGTCGAGGAAAGAGCTGAGAATGCCGAGCGGTACGCTGAAGATGTGGTCCGCTCGGTTGTTTTTGATTAAACGGCGGTGCTTGCCAGTAGTGCATCCATCGCGTCTAGGCAGGCGCCAAAACCTTCCGCCGCCCCTTCTTTGGCGCCGTCACGAGCATCTTTTGAAGTGTAGGTACTGGTTAGGATCATTTGTGTGCCGGCACCGGTCGCATGAAATTCGATATCATTGAGAACCTCTCCACCTGCCCAGTCAGGCTCCCAATTCTCGGTCGATTGAAGCGCATTTGGTCTGTTGAATAGCGTGTAGATGCCACTCATAGTCATCTGGCCTTCGCTGCCATCCCAAACCATTTTATACGCGCCGCCTTCGCGCGGATCTGATTCAACCGCTATGATCGGATTTGATGGGTCCGAATACCATTGCTTCATGAGATCGGCTTCTGTGAACGCCTCGAAAACGCGCTCTGGTGATGCGCCTAATTGGCGCTCGAAGCGGATAGTCGTGTCGGTTGGTGTGGTGACGGTGAGTTTGCTCATTGGTTGTCTCCTTCAGTTTTACTTTGCTCCAGCAAAGCTTCAAGGCGATTGAAGCGCGCCTCCCAAACCTTGCGCTGGTGTTCGAGCCACGTTTGCGCCCGCGTCAGGCGTTGAGCCTCAATGTTGACCATGCGGACGCGGCCTTGTTTTCGGGTGGATATCAGCCCTGCGTCTTCCAGCACCTTGAGGTGCTGGGTGAAGGACGGCAGGGCCATTGCGTGCGGGGCGTGTAGCTCCGAAACACTTAGCTTCTCTTTTTGCACCAATGCTTGGACCACCGCACGCCGTGTTGGATCGGCGAGGGCGGCAAAAAGCTGGTCGAGTTCTATGTCATAATTGTTAGGCATATGCCTAAGTATCAGCGTAGGGCAATGCGTGCAAGATAGTTAGGAATATACCTAAGTATTAGTCTTAAGGCGCTTGTATGCACCCATCGCAAGCAAGGTCGCGACAGTGCTGGCTACCGCGCCGAGCATGAACCAAGCGCCAGGTAAATTGATGATTGGATTGGCTGATGACACCTGCGCGAGTAGTAGGGAGGCACAAAACGGACCTGCAATCACTGCAATCGCATTGACCGATTGTAACGCGCCTTGCAATTGGCCTTGGCGGTCTGTTTCGACGGCTTTTGAGCAAATGGCAGTAAGGGCAGGTACGCCCAATCCATTGCCCAGCGCATATAAAGCCACCAGCGGATAAACCATCCAGCCTTGCTCGGCCAACGCCGTGGCAAAGAACGCTAACCCACCAACCATGAAACCGGAAATGACGGTGCGCCACTCGCCCAGCGCTTTGACCACAGGGCCGACTAAAAATCCCTGCACAACGAAATACGCGACACCGACAAAAGCCAGCGACCACGCAGCTTCTCGGATACCCCACCCAAATCGGAAATCGGTGTAGAGCACCCAAATGCTCTCGAGGCCACGCTGCGCGGTTGCGGTGATCAACAGTCCAACCAGCAAAGGGGTGAGTGCCGGAAATGCGCCCAATCTTGTCAACGCGATAAACGGATTGGCATCTTTAACTTCCAGTTTGCGACGTCTTTCTATTGGCAGGCTTTCCGGCAGCGTGAAGTAGCCAAAGACGACATTTACCAACGTGAGTATGCCCGCTGCCAAAAACGGGTAGCGAATATCCATCGCGCCAAGCCAACCGCCAATGAGTGGGCCTAAAATAAAGCCAGCGCCGAACGCAGCGCCGATCAGGCCAAAATTTCGGGCCCGATTTTCCGGCGTTGATATGTCTGCGGCATAGGCGTTGGCGGTCGTGATTGTCGCTGCAAAAATTCCGCCGAAAAAACGAACTACTGCTATCCAGAAGAATGTCGGCGCGAACGCCGTCAGTACATAGTCCGCGCCAAGCCCTGCAAGACAAATCAGCATGATCGGGCGCCTGCCATAGCGATCAGACAAGGAACCGATTAGCGGAGAAAAGAGAAACTGGGAAATCGCAAAGATCGCACCAATGATCGCATAAACTGCCGCAGCTTCGCTAACCGAACCGCTGCCCATATCCTGCACCAGTTTTGGCAGAATTGGCCAAGCAAGGCCCACCCCCATCATGTTGAGTGTGACCGTGATCAGAATGAAGGCGAGGGCGTTTCTTTGTGGCTGACCTGTCTGATTGGCGATTTGAGCGCCGGAACCTTCCATTGCCCCTCAGCCTTTGCCGACGATCGGTTCCTGGTAGGTAAAGCCCATGTCCCACGGAAAGAAGATCCAAGTGTCTTGGCTTACTTCGGTAATGAATGTGTCTACCATGGGCACGCCCTTTGGCTTGGCATAGACCGTCGCAAAATGCGCCTTCGGCATCATGGCACGCACGACTTCCGCTGTTTTGCCGGTATCGGTCAAATCATCAATGATCAGGACGTCTTCGCCATCGTTTTCAAGCAATGACGGCCACACCTCTTTAAGCACTTTGATTTCGCCTTGAGTGTCATAGTCGTGGTAGCTGGCAACGCACACCGTCTCAATCACGCGGATTTCCAACTCACGTGCTATAATCGCAGCGGGAACCAAACCGCCGCGTGCAATCGTGACGATTGCCTTCCATTCTTTGCCGACATTGCCGATGCGCCACGATAGAGCGCGCGCATCGCGGTGGAACTGGTCCCATGAGACCGGAAACGCTTTTTCAGGAAGTGACATGGTGGCAAGCCTGTTTGATTTTTGTGTTTTGAAAATCGCTTATTGTTTTCTCGGCTTTGGCACAAGAGAAGACGCGATCGGACCGCCGCTACACCTTGGCTTTGCTTTTAAGCCGTTCAACCATTGCCTCAATCGCCTGTACGGCGACCTCCAGTGTGGCTTCGTCGCTCGAACGCACGATGATTTCTGTCCAGAATGCGCCTTCTTCAAACGCAGGATACGAGCCGATGATCGCATCTGGATAGACTTCTTGTATTTCTGCCAACGGTGCGCTGATCGAGCCTTCCCCAAATGGGCAATGAACAGAGCGCGACATGAGTTTTCGCCCGGTACGAAGTGTCGGGACCACATTATCCAGCATGGCCTGGAAAATTGCCGGAACTCCAGCCATCACATGCACATTAGCAACAACAAAGCCGGGTGCCTTTGAAATGGGATTGTCGATGATTGCTGCGCCTTCGGGTAGCCGCGCCATGCGCCGGCGCGCTGCGGTAAAGGGTTGGTTGCGTTCCTCATAATGCGCAGCCATGACCGCCATGGCCTTTTCATCTTCTTCGACCGGAAGCCCGAACGCGGCGCCGATTGCATCGGCAGTGATATCATCATGGGTAGGTCCGATGCCGCCGGAAGTAAAAACATAGGTATATTGAGCGCGCATGGCGTTGACCGTTTCGACGATCACGTCATGATCATCGGCAATCATGCGCACTTCGCGCAAATCCACACCGATTGCTGTCATGAGGCTCGCCAGATGATGCGCGTTAGAATCACGCGTGCGCCCAGACAGGATTTCGTCACCGATGACAATCATGCCTGCGGTCACAATTTGGGTCGAATCGTTTTCCATTTGTCCCCTATCGCATGCCTGCCGATAAGATGAAATTGTGCTCTTCTTGTGAAGTGTTGCCGCCGATAAATCGGTCCAATGCTTGCAAATGGATGACGCCTTCGCTAGCGCAGATAAATTGGTGGCCCCCTTGGCGGAACTGGTAGACGCAAGGGACTTAAAATCCCTCGGCCTTTGGCCGTGCCGGTTCGAGTCCGGCAGGGGGCACCATCTCATATTTTTCCACGGTTAAGTCCTCTAACATATTGAATATGCTAGAGGTTTTTGCGGTTCGATACCCCTGATTTCGTTTGTAGGTCAGGGTATCGGCAATTACGAGTTTTGCGACCGCTCTCTTGTCTTCCAGTCTATCAGAAGCCCATAGACTGCAAGGGTTTGCGAGGAACGAAAAAGCGGTTCGATAAATTTCCTTAAAGGTCCCATTGGG
>JBCBDX010000013.1:2282-101928 GCA_038529265.1 Pseudomonadota bacterium | reverse complement strand
CCCAATGGGACCTTTAAGGAAATTTATCGAACCGCTTTTTCGTTCCTCGCAAACCCTTGCAGTCTATGGGCTTCTGACCGAATGGAAGACAAAAGAGCAGTCGCAAAACTCGCATTTGCCGATACCCTGACATACAAACGAAATCAGGGGTATCGAACCGCAAAAACCTCTAATTTTTTCAAGCTATTAGAGGACCTAACCGTGGAAAAATCTGAGATGGTGCGGCCGAGAAGACTCGAACTTCCACGGGTTGCCCCACAGCGACCTCAACGCTGCGCGTCTACCAATTCCGCCACGGCCGCACGCCAAGGCAAGTTCGGGGCGCATAGCAAAGGCGTACAACGCGCACAAGTGGATGTGATAGAAAAAGCGACGCCAAGACACGATTGCGCCCAGCCGTCGGTTTGGCTAGATGCGCGGAGGTGTGAGATAAGGCACTATGCATCAACGCTCCGACATTGCTGCCACTGGGTTTATGCCATTTGACCTCGCCTCCCCGCCGGTGGAGTTGAAAATTAGTGACGGGTTGGTCGACTACCAACAGGCAATCGATCAAATGGAAGCAAGAGTGGCAGCGATTGCCCTCGGCACCGCGCCCGAACTTGTATGGCTATTGGAGCATCCACCGCTCTACACGGCTGGCACATCAGCCAATGCGGCAGACCTCGTGTCACCGGATCGCTTTCCAGTCCATGAAACGGGTCGAGGTGGAGAATACACCTATCATGGCCCGGGACAGCGCGTGGCGTATGTGATGCTTGACCTCAAACGTCGGCGCCAGGACGTTCGCGCTTTTGTCGCGGCACTTGAAGCGTGGATTATCGGGACGTTAGAATGCTTCAACGTGAGGGGGGAACGGCGCGAAGATCGCGTGGGCGTATGGGTCCAAAGGCCCGAGAAACGGTCGGCCATTGCGGGTCAGGTCGCCGAAGACAAGATTGCAGCAATTGGCATTCGCCTACGCAAATGGGTGTCTTTCCACGGGATTTCGATCAATGTCGAACCTGAACTGGAGCACTTCTCTGGCATCGTGCCCTGCGGCGTGACTGAGCATGGTGTTACCAGTCTCGTTGATCTTGGATTGCCGGTAACGATGGAAGACCTCGATGCAGCACTCAAAACACAGTTCGAGACAATTTTCGGGCCTCTATCCAGCTAAAATTGCCGATACTGACCACTGCACAACGACGGCGTGAACAATCATAACAGCGACAAGACCGCCAAATGTAAGGCCACGCTCAAATCGGGTCATGGCAATCAGTGCATTGCGTGGTTTGACGGTGTTGGTGCCCGTAACCAGTGTCAATCCCGCCACTACCACCAAACCGAAAATGATGATTTCCCAAGGTAGACCTAACAATACGCAATAAACGCCCAGCCCAATCAGCATTAGCAAGGACACGATATACAGCTGTATACGTTCCCGGAAAATCTGCCGCAGGATCTGCCCCCCATCAAACTTCCAAACCGGCAAAATATTTCCCAAATTGAACACAGAGCAGATGAGCGCGCACACAAGCACCGCCCGCTCCGCAGGACCTTCCAGTGAACCAAACACATAGGTCGCCCAAAGGAAGACCGACAAAAACGCGGAAAACCCAGCGCCCATAAGCGCGGCAAAGGCGATTTCAAAATGGCTGTTATACGGCCTGCCCCCCATCGCGATCCCACCCAAAAGCGGCAGGAAAACCATTCGTGCCTTTTCATGCCCACTGATGCGAAACGCGGCGACATGGCCAAGCTCGTGTAGCGCCACTACACTGGTCAAAACCGCTGACAGCAGGAAACCGTTCAGCGTGAGACCAAACAGCGGCCAGACCAGAAGCGTTGAAAGCACAGCCATGGCGAACTGCGCTTCGATCCGGTCGAACCATCCGCCGCGCTTGTAGGTGCCCGTTTCAGACCATTGCTTGATCTGGCGAAGCATGCGCCGCATCGCAAAAAAACGGTACACCATGAAAGCAATGCCGCGATAACGATCTGTCTCAAACAGTGTAACTTGCGTTTGCCCATCAACACTATCCAGCTCAACGCGCTGGCAATGGTGCTCCCAGAAATTGTCGGCCAGCGAGGTATCGTTGGTGTAGCGCATGTCGTAGGCAGAACCATTTACAACATTGCTGAGTTCAAACAGCCGGATAATCGGCAAACCGTCGCGCCCCATATGACCGGTGGTTATCTCGCCGCTCCGATCACCAGACCGCTTTATATCAACAGCAGAGTGATGCCACGTGGCATTGGAACCGAATGGAAAAACAGCACTCCAGACGCGGCCGGAATCGGAAGAAACAGATACTTTTTGCCTGATCGTTCGAACGCCAAGCGGCGCGGCCATCACGAGCCACATCAGCAACAAGACAAAAAGGAACGCAAAGACGAACATGCAAAAACCCAACTTGGCATCACTATTATCATGGTGGCGTTGCTGATTGGTTTCCGGTTCGCTTCAAACCCTATTCGAATTCCATGATAACTTCATCAACTGCCAGACTGTCGCCAGCTGCGCAATTAATCGACTTGATGACGACATCACGCTCAGCGCGCAGCACATTTTCCATCTTCATTGCCTCGACGACGGCGAGCATTCCACCTGCAGCGACTTCATCGCCTTCCGAAACAGCAAGTGAAACCACCAATCCGGGCATTGGGCACAACAGCATGCCGGATGTGTCGACCACTGCTTTCTCAGGCATCAGCTTTTTCAATGCTGCGACATGAGCTGCCAATGCCTGAGTTTCAGCTGTAAAGCCCTGCCAGCTAACGGTGGCTGAGCTTTCGTGATTCACAACTTGCGCAATTATCGGTACCCCATTGATTTCACAAGGGAAAACACGACTTCCGAAAGACCAGTCGGCCTTTAGAGTAATTGCCGAACCGTCAAGCAAAGCGGTTACCCGACACGCGTCGGATGAAACATCGAGCGCCTCAACCTGCGCTTCGACATCCTGTCCAGCCACGTTGATGTTCCAACCTTTCAAGATTTTGCCGCTATGGGGCATGGCGCGATCGGCGTGGCGATCCAGCCGCTCCTTGCGCATCAGCTCCATTGTGAGCGCAATAGCGCCTACCACACGTTTTGCCTCATCGGACAATGGTGGATAGGCATAGCCGTCCGGATATTCCTCGGCGATAAAGCCGGTTGTGAGGCGCCCTTCCCGCCAACGCGGATGGGCCATCAACGATGCAAGAAATGGAATGTTGTGAGCGATACCATCAACGACAAATGCGTCAAGCGCATCCTGCATGGTGTGAATTGCTGCTTCACGTGTCGGCGCCCAAGTACACAGTTTGGCGATCATTGGATCGTAGAACATGGAAATCTCGGCGCCTGAAAAAACGCCGGTGTCATTGCGAACAACAAGGTCTTCCGTACAGGCCTGTTCCGGAGGCTGATAATGCGTTAATCGCCCGATAGATGGCAGAAAGCTCCGTAGCGGATCTTCCGCATAGACGCGGCTTTCAATGGCCCAACCGTTGAGCTTCACGTCATTCTGGCTGATCGTCAGTGCCTCACCAGCAGCAACACGGATCATCATCTCTACCAGATCAAGCCCGGTAATCAACTCTGTTACCGGATGCTCCACCTGAAGCCGCGTGTTCATCTCCAGAAAGTAGAAATTCCGGTTTTTGTCGACGATGAACTCAACTGTTCCAGCCGACTGGTATTCAACTGCTTTGGCCAAAGCGACCGACTGAGCGCCCATTGCTTGGCGGGTGTCTTCGTCAAGAAACGGCGATGGTGCTTCTTCGATAACCTTCTGGTTCCGGCGCTGAATCGAGCATTCGCGCTCGCCAAGGTAGACCGCATTGCCATGGGCATCGGCCATCAGCTGGATTTCTATGTGCCGGGGGTCTTCAACAAATTTCTCGATGAAAATCCGGTCATCGCCGAAAGATGATGCCGCTTCCGATTTGGATCGCTCAAAGCCGTCGCGTGCCTCATCGTCATTCCAGGCAATACGCATGCCCTTACCGCCACCGCCTGCCGACGCCTTGATCATGACCGGATAGCCGATGTCGGTGGCAATTTTTACCGCATGCTCAGCATCATCGATCAAGCCCATATATCCAGGAACGGTCGACACACCCGCTTCGGACGCGATCTTTTTGGAGGTGATCTTGTCACCCATGGCATTGATAGCCCTGGGCTTCGGCCCGATGAAGATAATGCCCTCAGCTTCCAACGCTTCGCAAAAGGAAGCACGTTCAGATAAAAACCCGTAACCGGGATGAACAGCTTGAGCGCCGGTCTCTTTGCAAGCCGCGATAATCTTCTCGGCCACCAAATAGCTTTCCGCTGCAGCCGGAGGGCCAATGTGAACCGCTTCGTCCGCCATCTTCACATGCAATGCGCCGGCGTCAGCGTCGGAGTAGACGGCGACCGTCGCAATCCCCATGCGATTTGCCGTCTTGATCACGCGGCAGGCAATCTCGCCGCGATTGGCAATCAGTATCTTGGAAAACATATGCTACCCCCCTCTACACCAAGCTGTAAGCTGACAGACTGCGCCCGTCCATCATCCAAGCGTATGAGCCTTCAATTTTTTGCCTGCGCTTCTTCGCGGTGAAAGACGAACAGTCCGGATAGCACAATGATGATAATCCCAACCCACTTCCAGAAGCCCGGGAAATCATCAAACATGAAGTATCCGAACAGCGCAGCCGACACGATCTCCAGATATTGCAACGGCGCGATCACCGAAGCCGGTGCCATTTGAAGCGCGCGGACAAACAGATAGTGCCCAACCAGCCCGAACGCCGCCATGATGATCACCAGCCCCCAGACCGACAATTCGGTGTTGAAGGAAAAAGCCAGATCAGCCGCGCCAAACGGCAGACCAACCAGCATGGCGCCTAAAACCACAACGCTGCCGCCCAGGCCCGACACCCATTGCATGACAAGCGCGCTGTCCACTTGGCCCACCTGCCTGTTCAACAGCATGTAGATCGCAAACAGAGTTGCTGTCCCAAGCGGCAAAAGAGCGACCGGACCAAAAACCGCATAGCTTGGTTGAATGACGAGGACCGCTCCGCCAAAACCGGTAACGACGGCTGCAATACGCCTCCAGCCGACTTTTTCACGCAAAACGATGAAAGAAAGCAGCGTCAAAATCAGCGGTTCGACAAAGAACACAGCAATGGCGTCCGGCAGGGGCATATATTTGACCGCAATGAAGAACAGCAGGCTCGCCACGCCCAAAAGCACGCCACGCAGGAAGTTGATCCAGAAACGCTGCGAATGCAGTGCCGCGATGCCGCCAATCCAAAGCAGCACCATCACAGAAAAGACCATCTGGATGAAAAAGCGGAAAAAGGTCAGCTGCCCGGGCGACATCACCTCGCGCTCGCCCAAAAGCTTGGCAAGCGCGTCCATACCCGGCAAAAGCAACGCGCCCAATACGCCAAGAAACAGGGCGTAAAAAGTGGTGTTGTGCGCCTGATCGGCTAGCTTTGAATAGGCTCGAACCATGCCAATTGTGTGGCATGGCATGGACAGGCTGGAAAGGTCGTTATCAGCCGAAACAGTCGCAAATGAATTGAACTTCGCAGGTTATCAGCACCCCGGCCTCCTTGTCGGCACAGTTCCACAGCCAGGATGCGGGCGGACGAACCACCGCCCCCCTGCAAAGCCCATCCAAACCCACCAACGCCGTTTTGGCAGCACATTGATTGGTGCAAAATCGATCTATTTCCTCATTTGACACAAGGCTTTTGCATTGGGCAGCAACCTGCCTGGTTGGGTACATCATGCCGGACAGGCAAATGCCGTTGACCAACTTGGGTTTCGATTTTGCTGCAAACTTGAACGGCGCGCAGAATTTTTGGCGTCGGTAATTGGGAAAGCCCGTTACAAACCGGGCATCACCGGCAAAACCATTGGCAAATGGTGCTTCGGGGTCCCCTGCCTTACCAAACTTTTTAGGGCCAAATGGTTTGAGCTTGTAATATTCGGTCCAAAACGAAAGATCGTGACCGCGCTCCTGGTCTGGAGGCCATTTCCCTTTCCAACCCTTGGGCGCCTTCATCGCAGGCGGGAAAACATATTTGATGCCCTTTGGCCACCATGAGGGCGGCTTTGAATAATCCGCCCCGGCCAGATCGGCACTGAATGAAGCGCCGGCAGCAGCGAGCAAAACCGCGAAAACAAGAAAAAAACGTGCGAAAATTCCCATGAATACGTCCCCCAAACGTTTTCAGGGGACGATATCATCGAATTGCGTTTTAGGCGACTTTGTCGAGCAGCGGTTGAAGCTTTGGATGCACATCACGCGCTTCTTGCGCAATGAACTGCAACAATTGACGCTCATTGGCGTGCAGCGTGCCATCGCGTCCAATGCGTTCAACAAGCCAAAGCGCCTCATCACTGCAAATACTTTCAGCAATTCGATTATCGGCTGCAAAACGCGCATTGCGTTCAGCATATGCGTTTTCAACGCTCGTGTCAGAGAAGACTTTTTCAGTGAAGTCACGCAGGCCACCAGCAAAAACGCGGCCGAAGAAGCCACCAATATTGATGTCGGTATCGTTCAACCATTCCTCGCGCGCCAATGCTTCATCACGTGTAGGCTGCACATAACCGAAAGACGCCAGCAGACTGTAGCCGATTGCCTTTGTGAAAAGATCGCTCCAGCTTGGATCGTTTTGGGCTTCAATGGTCGCATCGTTGATGTCGAAAAGCACTTCTGCTTCATCGCGCGTCACCATCGCTTGGCCCTCACCGCCAAATGCGTAAAGCACACGGCGGAGCATTTCGACGTCAGCTAACGTCACGGTTCCTGCGCGAGCTGTGCGGCCCTTCGCTAAAGCGCCCTGTCCGTTGACAACAACTTCAGCAACCTGCTTGAGGGCGAATGCAGAAAGCATGGCTGGCGATTGTTTGGCCTTTTCCAGAACCTTGATCAAAAGCTCGATCTCGGTGCGCGTATCGACGACACCATCTTTTGAAATTGCTCGGATGAGCCACTGCGCATTTTCCGGAGAAACATAGCCTTGGGGCGCTTCCAGATTAACCAAATAATCCGTTACCGCCTCGATAAAAAACTCATCCCATTCTTCACAACGATCACGACAAGCACCATCAATGGCGAAAAGGGCTTCTGCCTCAACGCGCGTCGCCACACCATCACGGTAGACTTCACGGCGCAGACGCAGCACATTATCGGCTGTCACTTTGTTGCTTGTTACCAAGGCTGCGGCCACTTCCGGCAAAACCAATTCACCCATCAAAACGCTCCAACTAAAGGGGTCCCATTTTGTCAAAGCTAGCAAAATGCATTTGAATTTCGGCTAAGGGTCGTGGTTAAGCATGGGTGACCAACATAGATAAAATTACCCATGACTGACATCGACATTGACGCGTTGACGCAAGCCTATGAAGCAGCGCTTGCGCACGAAAAGGCAGGCCGACCAGAAGAAGCCCAGCCTCTTTATGAAAAGTGCCTCGCGCTTGATCCGTCCGATCAGGTGGGCGCAAGTGTGCGCCTTGCCTCCATGGGTCTGGCAGCGGCACCGGACAAAGCGCCGGATGCCTATGTGGAAGCGCTGTTTGATCAACACGCTGATGATTTTGATGACATCCTTACCGGACAGCTGGGCTATGCGGTTCCCATGCAGTTGAGTCAGTGGTTGGCGGGTCAAGAAGCAGGACCATTTGATCGTTTACTGGATCTTGGCTGCGGCACCGGCCTGGTCGGAATGATGCTGATGGAGCGTTGCAAACACGCTACCGGCGTAGATCTGGCCGAAAAGATGGTCGAGGCCGCTGACGAGCGCGCGGCTTATGACAAACTCTTCGTCAATGAGGCCGTCCATTTCCTCGATGAGTATGCCAAATCCAAGGAACCTGAGCACAAGCCTTTCGATCTGATCGTTGCGGCCGATGTCCTGCCATATATTGGTGCGCTCGAGCCATTGTTCGACGGGATTGCAGCCAATGCCGCGCCAGGTGCGTTGCTTGCGGTCTCCTGTGAAACAATGCCAGGCCTTAGTGTCGGATGGTCAATCACACCAAACCAACGCTTTGCCCATTCCAAGAAATACATCCATGACATGTGCGCCCGCGCCGGTTTTCTGGATGTGGAGCTTTTTGAAGAGATCACCGTGCGAACCGAACGGGGCGCGCCTATACCGGGTTATCTGATGGTGGCATCACAGCCCGAGTAGGTGGCCGCGGATCATTTCCCTTTTTGTCCCGTGCCCCGGGATTTTCTCTACAGCGAATCCGGCAGCTTCCAGATTGCGGCGCACCCAACCGGCAGCAGTATAAGTGGCAAATGTACCGTTTTGAGATGTGTGATTGGCCACTGATTGCATCAACTCAGCCGACCACATAGTTTCGTTTTTAGCGGGCGCAAAGCCATCCAGATACCATGCATCGGCTTTGCAGTCCCACTTGGAGACGCAGTCCAATGCGTCTCCCACATGAACCTCGCACCGGGTCTGTTCGTCGAGGTGAAATCGGTTGGTGCCATTCTTGACACCTTGCCACATCGGCAAAAAAGCCTCGCATAGTGGCAGTAAATCCGGCCAACGGCTTATCGCTTGAAGCATGGCATCGGGCGCCATCGGAAATGCTTCAAACGACACAAATGTCAGTGACTGCTCGGCCCGCCGTTTCTCAATCCACTGCCGCCAAGTCTCAAACAGGTTCAGCCCCGTGCCAAAACCGAGCTCCCCAATTACAAAATCATCGCCGTTGAGCCATCGTTCCGGCAAGTCGTTTTGCTGCAAGAAAACATAGGCCGTTTCCGCACGGCCATCCTGGCGCGCATAAAAATGATCGCCAAACAGCGTCGAAAACGGCATATCGCCATCAATCCATCCAAGCTTCTCGATTTGCTTCTCGTCCATGGCATCCATCCATAACAGCCCAACACCCGATATCACCATAATAGGCGGCGGCATCGTCGGGCTTTGGAGCGCGCGGCTTGCTGCCAAGCGCGGCTTATTTGTTAGGTTGGTCGAAAAGCGCACTTTGGGCTCGGGCGCAAGCGGCGGCATGCTTGGTGCGCTTATGCCGCATCATCCTGGCGGCTGGTCTGACAAAAAAGGATTCCAGCTCAATGGGTTACTGTCGCTGCCCGAATCAATATCTGAACTGGAATCGGATACGGACATCGCTTGCGGTTATGGCCGTGTGGGTCGCATTCAACCGATCAACCATGCGGAAAAGCGACGCCAGAGCCACGCTTGGGTAGACGGAGCCGCAAAATATTGGCCAATCTATTTGAACTGGAAAATTGAAGACAATCATCCGGCCCCCGGTTGGGCCGATGAAATCGCTGAAAACGGCTGGAACACCGACACAATGTCAGCACGGGTAAACCCACGGGCACTTGTTGGCGCATTGGCCGCCTGGGCAAAGCAGCAGCCAAACATAGATGTTTGCGAAGGTGAAGAAGCCCTCGCCCTACCCGCAAGTGCTCCGACCATACTGGCGGCCGGTCTTGGGTGCTTTTCACTAATCAGTCCGAAGGAACCTCAAAGAGTTGGCAAGGGTGTTAAAGGTCAAGGCGCACTACTGAAACCGACGCGGCCCATCGATCCAGCAAACCCTATCATATATGACAATGGAACCTATGTGATTGCCCACGCAAACGGCACAATTGCTGTCGGTTCAACGTCAGAGAACGAGTTTGACCATCCAACATCGACCGATAAAAAACTGGACGCCGTCATTGAGGACGCAAAACGCATTTGCCCGCCGCTAAGAGATGCTCAAATTATCGAGCGATGGGCTGGCGTACGCCCAAAAGCAGGTAAACCTGATCCGCTGCTGGGGCCTCTGCCTGAAAGAAAAAATATTATCGTTGCTACGGGAGGCTTCAAAATCACCTTCGCTATTGCACACATTATGGCTGACATGGCGGTCAATCTCGCCATTGGCGAAAGCGCCGACATCCCCGAACCTTTTCTGCCAGCGTCACGCCTCTTGAATTTGAGATGACAAGCTCAAAACGCTCTCGTTTTTTGCGCCAATAGTGCTTAAAAGCGCTTCCAGGGAATAATCGACACCGGGCTGACCAGTAAGGCTGCCGTTGAAATCCGGTCTGGTGTCGAGCGAGGGAGAAATGATCATGTCCGACAACACGCCGGAAACTGAAATCGACGTCACCAAAGCTTGGCAGGCTTCACAAAATCAGAAATCTTCAGCCAAACGGCTACGAATCTTTGCAGGGCTTTCATGGCTGGTCGCCATCGGCGCTGAAATCGCGGGCATTGTCTTGTTGCTGCGCGGATATTTCGATCAGGGCAATTTGGCAATTCTGATCGGCCTGCTGGTGGTCATTGCAGCATTCGCAATTGGGGGCAGCTTGCTGTGGAAGGCGGCCAACAAACATGATCCTGCCAGCAAGTCGGAGCCTTTCCGCTTTTTCGTCCAAAACCAACTTGGCGCGATCATAACGCTCATCGCGTTTCTGCCGCTAATTGTCCTGATCCTGATGGACAAAGACATGGACCCGAAGAACAAGCAGATCGCCGGTGGTATTGGTGCGGTACTGGCGGTTGTGGCAACGCTCTTCGGGATTAGCTATCAACCGCCTTCAGTGGAGCAGTACACGCTTGATATGAATGAGTGTGCAGCGCAAATCCGGTCAGGTGAAGCAACAACAGCCTGCTCACCGGAAGTGGCAGAACAGGCGCAAGATATTGCCCGCGACACCGAAGCAGTAGCTGCTGCGACCGCCGATGCCGACAATCCGAATGGGCGCGATGTTGTCTATTGGATCACTCCGCCAGACGGTGCTGAGCGTCACGATACTCCGCGCGTCTTCCACTTGTGTGAAGATGTCAGCATTTTGCGCGACAAGCCGGTTACTAGCGGCACCGTCACCGAAGCCTATTCCCAGAACGTGATCCGCATTACCAAGCAGATCACGATGGAGCAAAATCAGTGTGGCTTTAACGTCACCAATTGATCAGCCGTTCCACAGCTCCGTGGAAGGATAAAATTGCGACCAGGCGAACCAAAACGCCTGGTGACTTCCCAGGTCAGCGCCACTCTCATCAACGGCTTTGATACCGCCAGCGTCCAGCTTCAACCGAACATTTTCAAACGCAATCTCTTCGCCCTTTGTTAGAGCAATCAGGGCTGCGCTGCGCTGAAATGCAACCGGCTGACCGGAAGCTGTCGTCACACCAATAATGTCTTCCTGAACCGGCAAACGCGGATCAACATCACCAATAGGGAAAATCGGCCCGTTGGCATCACGTCCATTGCGAAAATCAAAATCCCGGCCCAAAGCCAATTCCTCGACAAGAACGGTCGTATCCGGATGCGCGCGCTTCCAAGTGGCCCAGTCGGTGGTTACGACCGACGCTTGCTCGAGCTTGATGCCTTTTTCTGCCAACGGCCCGGTGACGGCCTTGCCAAGAAATGTGTCAAACACCGAATAGGTTTCGATATCATACATGACCTTGTTCGAACGGATCAAAAGCCCTGACGTGCGAAGTATGGGCCGCTCAATACCCTGTGGCAGTCTGTCAGTGAAATAAGCCTGCGCTGAACCGCACAAGGTGCAGTAAGGAATGCCGAGGTCACGACCACCAAGCGTGTCGTTGACCATTTCACGAACTTCCATGATCTGCCGAGGATAGGCACGTGCCTCACCGTTGATTTCGATGCCGAACACCACATCATCATCTTCCAACCAATCGGCCTCAGCACCGCTTATGACTTCGGGATTATCAGCCGCCGGGATGCAATTACAAACATCATCGGTTGTGTCGTAGGCACGATCGTCAATCAAAACACCGCCCCAGGAAACGTGACGCCAATCAATGTCGCCTTCGACGAAGATCTGATCCCAACCGGGCACCACACTGGTGAAGATGTCACGTTTCGCCGCCAGATAATCGGGCGGTTCAGGAATGTCCCACGCGATCAAATGATCGGTGATCACGCCCCAATGATTGATGCGAGGCGGCTCAATGCCCAGCAGCTTTGCAGCGGCATTGCCTAATATTGCGCTCAAACTCGGGCCGGTCGCAAAGCGCATCAGATCGGCAATCACCCAAGCCAGACGCGGATCGCCGGACGCAGCGATTTCATCGACCGCCAGTACTTGATCACGCCCCCAAGCCGATTGCGATGCAGGGTTGATCAAGCCGATTTGTACCGCGCGTTTGAGTTCATCGGACAACGCGCCATCAGGCACCGCCGGTGGTTCACCGAATTGCTCGATGACATAGGCGGGAAGCGCATTTGAACTCTGAGCCACAGCTGTCGAAACAGCAAATGTCGAAGCGGCAATTGAGAGCGTTAGCGCCAGCGCGCTTTTGGAAATATTCTTACGCATAGTGATCGCTGACCCTCCGAAGCGCTAAATGTGTTCAGAGCACCCTCAACGCACCGCTTCCATATTGCCATTCAATTCCGATCAGCTTTTGGTGATCGACAAGAACATGCACCGCAGTTCTGCATCTAAAGCTCGGCCAATTCCTCGCGTTCCCTGGCAGCTTTGCGCAGCGCAGCAGCTTTCTTTTTCTTTTTGCCAACAGCACCGAAGTCTTTCGCAGCCCGTTCATGGGCTTCTGCGGCTCTATGCTTGGCAGCCTTGGCCTGCTTGCGCGCATCTTCGGCAGACTGCTTGGCTTTTTCTACGCCGCTTTTGTCCTTAGCCTTTTCCTTCAGTTTAGCGACTTTGTCCCAATTTTTTGCAGCATTCGTGTAATTGTCGAATGCCTCATTTTCCTCATCTGCGCTTTCGTTGTCGAGGTCGCCTGCCTTTTCAGTTGAGTTTGGACTGCGTTCCGCAGCCGCCAGACCCCTGAGGTCTTCAGCTATATCAACGGCTGTCGCTCCAGCTTCTGCCCAGTTGTTGGCTGCTTTTTCAATTTCCGCCGCGTCGGTTTCTGCTGCTAGTAGCATAAGCGTTTCCTCCAAATTGATTGCGGGTACCGACAAGCCGATCTTTTCAAAGCGACTTTTGAAGAATCCAGGCTCGTCGTCATCGACCAGATGCGCATTGAGCGCCAAGAAGTCTTCACTATTTACAAATCCTGACATCTGGGCAGCAGACTCAAGCACCGTATTGGTCGGTATAGTCGCCGTGGAAAGGTCGGAGGTAATAACTGGGGAAGCAGCAGCCACCATCGCATACCCTTTTGGAAAACCGTTTGTCCCCTCCGGCAAGAAGCTGGCAATCCATGGGAGTTTCTCTTTCCATTCCCTCTGCTTTTCTTCTGTCATCTGATCATAGTAGCTTTTCAGGCGACGCTTGATGTCCTCAAGCATTTTCTTCGAAAGACCGTTCTTTTCTGCCCACTCAAGCTCTTTGGAGTAGGCCACAACCTCACCTTCAGGATTTGGAATCTTTGGTTCGGCAGTGCGCATCTTGTCCAGTTTTTCAGCTGAGACTGACCCTTTAGCGCCTTTCTTTTCCTTTTCTGTGAACTTTCGGGTCGTGTAGCCAACTGCACAGTGGCCTTGAAGCTCATGGAATTTCGTCGACGCCAGCCAATCAGCAGAAGGCTTGCCCTCAAACTGAAAGGCTTTGGGACCGATCTTGACGCTGCCCTTACCCTTACTGGGATCCTTGGGATCAACAACCGGCTCTGTTTGTCCGAGATGCTCCAAATCAATATCGAACCTGGGCTCACCAAGTGCATTTTCCGGCAGTTCGATGCCATAATATTTGTCGGCCAGAACAATGGCCTTGTTCATCACATCATATATATCAGCTGTTAGTATTGGCGGCCAAATTTGCCACGATTTGCGTTCTTTTTCATTTGGCGCTTTTTTTGCAAGTTGCTCTACATCCCGTAGCGCTTTCATGAGCATAAAGCCCCGCTCGATCAGCTTCTCGATCTCGGCTTTTTTGTTCTTTCGTCGCCATGTCGCCCTCCCCTTACGTCAAGCCATTAGGCCAGAAAACGGGATCGGACGCTATTGGGCAGTGCGGAGCAGCGTTCTGTTAAAGCTGCGGATTGGATTATGCGTCCAATCCACCTGGGCGCAGAAGCTCTTTTTGTAGCTTACGCAAGGTCCACCAGTAGCGAACATTAAAAGGATTTCTAAGTGCAACCAAATACCATGGTCGCCCCTTAACCGCGCGAACGATTTTATGGCGATGCGATAATCGCTTGGGCAATGACTTCATCATGCCCTCATTGGTGAAAATATCGGCCGTCCGCTCCGCGACGCCCAGATTTGGAAAGTCGGATTCAACAACCGCACCTGCAGCATGCCCGATCCATGTCATGCGCATTTTGCGCATATGCAGTCGATTGCGCGAGACGGCGATGAGCCTACATTTTTCAACGATATAATCGCGGATCAGCTTATCCAGTTTCCCGGCTCGCTCGTCATCAATAATGCCAACGGCTTGCGCCTCTTGGGTTGTTTTTAACGCATAGACCATCTGCGTTACAGATTCTGAACAGTTTTCGACCGCAAAAACATCTTCATCGTCAGTGTTTCGTCCAATGGACCCACGACTATTTGCATGTTGGCGCAGCAACAAGGTTGGCTCTTTGGTGTAATAGATACCCTTCAAAAGGCTGGCGCGATATGGGATCACCCAGTCCGACGCACGTGCGGTCCCATCGACATCAATCGGCTTGAATTTATCAAATACATCCCTGTGCCACGTCAAAACGGGCCCATGCATGTGGTTCGACCAACCCTTCTCCGCAAACTCCTCAGCAAGTATAAGCCTGTCACCCGTTTTGCTCACGGGACCAATCAAGTCCCCTTCAGCTGTCATTTTGATGGCATTTGACGTCACCATGCTGACGTCATGCTTGCGATAAATATCCATGATCATCGCTACACGTTGCGGATACTGGATATCATCATCATGAGCGCAAATGATGTATTCGCCTGACGCCCGCTCCATCAGCACATTAAAATTGCCCATGGACAGGTTTTTGTCATTTCTGCCGATTTTGACGGCGTGCGGACCATTATAGGCCGCAACCACGCGCTGCACGACTTCGAACGCATCATCGGGTGAAGCATCATCCTGAATGATGATCTCTAAATCATCATACTCAAGCGCAAGTATGCTCTCCAGCGCCGCCTCAAGATAGGGTTGATGGCGATAAACTGGCACGACGACTGACACAGATGACTTCATTTCGCCGGTCAATCCAGATTGTCCATAGCGACCTGCGTAAGGCGATGCCGATTGTCCCAAGTATAACGCATGGTATCTTCGAGAAGCTCCCGAAGGCCAATTTTGGGCGTCCAGCCAAGCGCAGCGATTTTGCTAATGTTGGGCATGCGCCGCTCCGTGTCCTCGTAGCCCTTGCCGTAAAACTCTTCGCCACTGACTGAAATGATATCTGAAGGCGGCCCCGCCCCATCAAACTCCTTGCGATAAATATCCTGCATCAAGTTTGCCAGGTTCGCGATATCAGTCTCATTGTCCGGATTGCCAATGTTGAAGATCTGACCGCTGGATTGGATTGGATCATCCAAAATGGCGAGCAGCGCATCGACGAGATCGTTTACATGGATAAATGTCCTTAACGACTTGCCTCCATCGACCAGCTTGAGCGCTTCACCATTGATCAAAGCCGACATGAAATAGGAGAACACCCGCGGCGCTCCATCATCGGCGTCGACCATGACATGATCGATCAGAGGCCCCACAACGTTGAAAGGTCGAACGATCGTGTAGTCCAGGCCATTGGTGGCTCCATGGCCGACGATCAAGCGATCCAGCATCTGCTTGGTGGCAGAATACATCCAGCGATGGTTTTTTATGGGGCCAGTGACGCAGTTCGTTTCTTCTTCATCAAAGGGTTCGGTTGAACCAAGTGCTTTGCCATAAACTTCAGAGGTCGAAAAATGGACGATCTTCTTCTTATGTTTCAAGCACGCATTGATGACCTTGCTGCCGTCAAACAGATTGAGTTGCGCAACGGCGACGGGATCGTTGACATAGAGCTTTGGTGAAGCACGCGACGCCATGTTGAAAACCACGTCATGCTGGGCAACCAGGGTATCAAGCGCGTCATCGTCTGTACTGATATCGAGCGGATGAAACTCAAAGGGTTCGTTTTCGAATTTGATCTTGAGTTTGGCGCTCCAGATATCCGCCTGAGCGACCGAATAGTCTTCAGAGTTCGCAAGCCTGTGAGACAGGTGACTGCCAAGAAAACCGGCACCACCCACACAAAGTATTTTCTTCATAAAAACCGCCCGAACGCCACTTCAATTTATTTAGACTTTTAAGATAAGATGAGCCATACGTCGAGTGAACGGAGAAAATAGCTAGTTCAGCACGTTTTAAAGATGGCGTATTTTAGCTTTGTGGACGTGAGACCTGATTGGCCTCAAACTTTTCCCAAACGTGCATGCGACCCTTTTGGCGCGCATCAGCAAGCCAGAGCTTTTTTCGCGCATCTGGCGTCTCGTGGCGACGGTAAACACCGCCAGAAAACTTAGGCCAATCGATTGCTAGTCCGAGTTTGACCATTTCTTCCGACAAGTCCCTGCCGTCTTCCAAGAAACACTTGGCCACAGTGCGCCCATAAACATCTACCTCTGTCACATCAGCGCGAACTTTTTGCCGTTTACATAGCGCAACCAAAGCCCATTTGGCTTTTTGACCATAGGGATGATTTAGCTCAGGCGCATCAATACCAAACAATCGCACCTGAGTTTTTGAAATCACTAGGGAGTCACCATCAATGACGTAAGCGTTGCCGACAACTATTTGATTGGTTTGCGCAGCGCTTGATGTCCCAGCATCGAACGGAGGGTATCGGAGTAGATCAGCTTTTGTTTGCAGAAGTTGTGTTTGTTGCTGATTACGTAAATGGGGGCCTATCGCAAAACAAAGTAAAACGACTGTGCCAAACGTGAATAGAAAAAATAACTCCATCACAATGCCTCTACAAAACTGAGCAGGATGCAATATAAGCAGTCATGCGCATAATGCTACATAAGTTTAAAACTTCACACCATGTCCGCCAAAAACCGCTGACTATCGTCGCGAATGGCATCGAGCTTGTCCTGCTTCATCTTGTTAAGAGTGCCGTACATCATGCCCATGCGCTGGTTCGACTTCAAAACATCCTGATTCTCTTTCAGAAAATTCCAGTACAAGTAATTGAATGGACACGCTTTTGGGCCGTTCTTCTTGGCCACCGAATAGCTGCAGCTGCCGCAATAATCACTCATCTTGTCGATGTAAGCACCTGATGACGCATAGGGCTTGGAGGCAAACACACCGCCGTCTGCATACAGCGCCATTCCAGCCACGTTCGGCATCTCCACCCATTCATACGCGTCATGATAGACGAGCAGAAACCATTCCTGCACCTGCTTTGGGTCGAGACCGGCAAGCATGGAAAAGTTGCCAATGACCATTAGTCGTTGAATATGGTGCGCGTAGGCGTTCTCCTTTGTTTCAAGGATTGCCTGGCGCAGGCAGTTCATTTGCGTTTCGCCGGTCCAGAACCAGTCAGGCAAGTCGCGCGTCGCGTTAAGCGCATTCATCTCGCCATAGTCCGGCATTTTGAGCCAATAGACACCGCGGATGAATTCGCGCCAACCAATAATCTGGCGGATAAAGCCTTCAACAGCGTTTAGTGGCGCTTTGCCCTCGCGGTAGGCTTCTTCGGCAGCCTCACAGCACTCGCGAGCGTCCAATAGCCCGATATTGATAAGACCAGACAGGTGCGAGTGGAACATGAGCGCTTCGCCCTGAACCATCGCGTCCTGAAATGTACCAAAATCATTTAGCGCATGGTCCATAAACCAGCTGAGGTAGCGCTCAGCATCGGCTCGGGTCACGGGGTAGGAAAAAGGCTCCAAATCCCCGAAATGATTGTCAAATCGGCTGGAAACGAGATCGATAACTTCTTGCGTGATGGCATCAACAGACCAATCCGGACGATCCGGGAAAACCATGTGATCCTTGGGCGGTGCTCGGTTTTCCTTGTCATAGTTCCACTGACCACCCTCGGGATGATCACCCTCCATCAGATACCCGGTCTTGCGTCGCATATCTCTGTAGAAATACTCCATCCGCAATTCCTTGCGGCCGGATGCCCACTTCTGGAACTCGTCATGCGTTGCAATGAAGCGTTCGTCGGGACGAACCTCGACGTCAATATGGAGCTTTTCCGCCCACCCCTTCTGTGCCTCCAATACTCGCCATTCCGACGCTTCAGTGGTGATGACACGTGTTATATCATGGCGCTTGATAGCCGCGCTCAAGGCGTCAGTGAAATCATCTGCTTCATGCTCGCCAAGCTTTAAATATTGGACATCGACACCGCTGGCTCGCAGATCATTTGCAAAGTGGCGCATGGCAGAGAAAACAAACGCGAGCTTCTTTTTGTGATGGCGGACGTACGTTGCCTCGTCCCAGACCTCACACATGAAGACCAAATCGCCTTCACCCCAGTCAGAAAGCGACGACAGATTGCGCGACAGCTGGTCGCCCAACACAAACCGGAGTGTTTTAGCCATACATCAGCCCTTCGTGCGAAGGGACGAGCGCCCGCCATCGACACCGATAATTTGACCGGTGATCCACGATCCCTGACTCGTCAGCAAAAGCCCGGCAAGCGCTGCCATATCCGATGCCAAGCCTAGCCTTGGAATGGCGTGCATTGATGCGATGGCTTTCGCCATTTGGTCCGATGCAGTGATGGGTTTTGCCAATTCAGTATCGGTGAGTGAAGGCGCAATCGCATTGACCCGCACCTTTGGCGCAAGCTCAGCTGCAAGCGCGCGCGTCAATCCCTCAACGGCCCCTTTTGCCATGGAAACGGACGCATGCGCCGAAAAACCCTGCTGGACTGCGACGGTTGAGAACATCAGAACTGAACCGCCCTGCCCGCTTTTCAAAGCCGGTAGGGCCAACTGCACCGCCTTGGCCGCAGCCATGGCGTTCAGCTGAAAGTCACGCAAAAAATCAGCATCGGTCAACTTTGCGACCGGCTTCAAGTTGATAGAACCAACCGCAAACACCAAGCCATCAATATCATCGCCAGCAGCAGAAACCGCCGCTTCAAGCGCATCTGCTTCCAACACATCACATGTCGACCAGGAAGCGGCAAACCGCGAGGCCATATCTCGCAAAACGGGCTCATTGCGCCCAACCAGATGCAAATCATGCTGCCCATCATGCAGTTCTTGCGCGATGGCCGACCCAATACCGCCCGTGGCACCAAAAATGAGATACTTCCCCATGTGACGATCTGCTCCAAATCTTCTTATTGTGCGTGCGCCTTCAAACGGCGACACCTCTCGGAAGGAAACTAGGCCAGATCGAAATGGTTCAAGTCGTTTGGTTTAAAAGAGATTTGCGGGTGCATGATCATGCACCGTTGGCTACTGCAATGAAAGCAGGGCCGGTCTTGCCGTTGCTTCTGGTTGAGCCTGGGTATTGGGCACAACCCGATATGGCCGCACGACATTATGCATTTTACCGCGAAAACGCCGAGAGCCTGTCGACTTCCCTTGAGCAGCTCGGACTAAAACTGGTTGTGCGCGTAGGTCGAGCACGAGACATATTGTCAGACATCCACGGCCAGAAGCCGATCACCGCGCTGCACAGCCACATGGAAACAGGTAACAAATGGACGTTTGCGCGCGACAATGAGATTGCCAGCTGGTGCAAACAAAGAAATATCCCTTGGCACCAACCGCGGCAGTTCGGCGTTGTGCGTCCCTTTAACAATCGCGACAAATGGGCTTCGCAATGGGAGGACTTCATGACCTCTCCGACCGTGGCAACAGCACACTCAACAACCATGGAACCCGGTTTTTCATCGGGAACAATACCCGATCCAAAAACCTTGAATCTCCAACCAGACGACTGCACCAAACGTCAGCGCGGTGGTCGACTGGAGGCCGTTCAAGCACTCAAATCATTTCTTGAATTTCGTGGTCGCAATTACCAGAAAGAGATGTCATCGCCCATAACCGCTCAGGATGCTTGCTCGCGTTTATCTGCGCATCTGACCTGGGGCTCCATCTCCATGCGCGAGATCGTTCATGCCGCCTATCATCGACGTGTAATGCTTGCAGACATACCGAAAGAACATCGCGATTTTGATTTACGCGCTATCGATGCGTTTATCGCGCGTCTGCACTGGCACTGCCACTTCATTCAAAAGCTGGAAGACGAACCTGAGATCGAACATCACGCCTTTCATCCAGCATTTGAACAAGCACGCATAAGCGATTCAGAAGACTCAGCAAAAAAGCTTCAAGCCTGGGGGACAGGACAAACTGGTTGGCCTTTTGTCGACGCCTGCATGCGCTCCCTTCGCGCAACGGGCTGGATAAACTTTCGCATGCGCGCCATGCTCGTTGCGGTGGCCAGCTATCATCTATGGTTAGACTGGCGAAAAACAGGCCAAGTGCTTGCACGTCTCTTTACCGACTATGAGCCTGGTATTCACTGGAGCCAGGTCCAAATGCAATCGGGCACAACGGCCATCAACACGCTGCGTATTTATAATCCAATCAAGCAAAGCCAGGATCAAGACCCCGATGGCGTCTTTATACGCCAATGGGTGCCGGAATTAACCAACGTTCCAAGGGAACATATCCACGCGCCATGGATGATGCCACCGCTCCTACAACGCGAGACTGGCGTTGAGATCGGTAAAGACTACCCAGCGCCTATCGTCGACCACATTCAAGCGGCAAAAGATGCGCGGGCTAAGATTAGCGAAATCCGTCGAACTGAAGGGTTCCGCGACGATCAGATGAAGGTTCTTGAGAAGCATGGTAGCCGAAAGGGAAAGGGCAGAGGTGCACGCGCATTTCCCAAACAGGACCGCATGTTAAAAGCGCAAGAACCAATGAACCAACTTAAGCTTGACCTGTGACTACCTGCTAAAGGTTGCGTGACAAATGAAAACGCGATGCGTAACTTTTTCTGGGATATGGAGGCTGACAAATGACCCTTTTGAAGAAATCACTTTTCGCTATCGCGGTTGCAATGCCTGTCACCGCGCAAGCACAAGAACCGGCTGACTTTGAGCGTTTCCTTCAGTCTCCCGCTGCTGCCGCAGCCATCGCCAGCGCTGTAGCGATGGTAGGCGGATGTTCGGTGCCATTGGAGTTTGATCAGACCGCTGGCGACGACGTAACCAGCATTTCAATGGGTGTGCATTGCTTTGGCACTGAAGATGACGAAGCGTCCGTTTCCATAAACTTTGAAGACTATGGAAACGGCAACATCATTGTACGCGGTTTTGATCTAGCCGGTTGATAGAGCGTTAGTCGCAGCCTTGTCTGCCCGACCTTTCAGATACTTCGCGATCGCTTCGGTAACTTTGGTAATTGATGGCGCAACGGTCATGTTGATCCCCGCCATTCCCCAATCATTGACACGGCCATAGCCCAATGCGCGCATCAGACGATCGCCCAAGGCTTCTGTTGTAACGTCTGCCGCATAGCCCGCCAGAAACCCTTTCAGGAACTCCTCCAGCATGCGCTGTTGAACGTCGCCATCGCCTTCGATCTGACATTCCTTGCGGGCATAAGCACCCCAATCGTCAGTGCCTGTTTCTTCGCCCGCGATCACTTCATTGACAAAGCCAAGATGTACAGCTGCATGGCAGTACTGTTTCACATTCTCAACCATGAGGCCATAAATACCACCGAGTGGCGCACCCGGTATGCCACCCAAGGTTCCAACACCTGAAACGAGCGTACCGCCGATAGAAGAATAGGCCAAAAGGCGTTGGTATTGCCGGGCGGTATGCTCAGCGAGCGCGCCTTTCGCGCCACTTTCAGCCAACCTGTATCGAACGGTCCATAGGCCCTGGCCGTTATAAGTGGTTTCGAAGTTGACCGCGGCAGCGCTGTGCTCAAAACCCAAAATATCTCGCACATACGTTACATCGCCAGCCTGAACCAATTCATCCACGACAGAACGGCTACCCAGATGGCGCGCTTCTGCTGCTGCTAAAGCGGCCTGCGCCTTCCAAGCCTGTTGGGCTTGTCCCCGCCCCCGCGTGCTCAAACCGCCATCGCTAATGACGTTTAACTGTTCCGAAACGCCACCATCAGTGGCAAAGTCAGGCATGATGGAATGCAAGATGATCATGGGATCAAAAAACGCATATTCGGTTTCAGGATCGCCCGCTTGGATCGATTGAATGAGTTGGCTCCCAAGTCCAAGTGCATAAGCATCAGGGCCACCATCCATATCTTGTATAAACTCAGCTTCTCCATTGAGGGCTTCAACGGCAGATACACGTTCAATCCAACTGTCCAACTCACGCCGTACAAGATGTCGTTCTGTATTGGCACCCGAAGCGACCACAATACGATGTCGTGACAGCAGCGGCTCATGTGTCGGCCCGCCCATCGGAAAACGGACAACATCACCATCGCCCAGAAGCTTTGTGCCCCTGAAAACGCTGGCCGAAATGCGCTCCAATTGTGGTTTTCGCGGTCCAACGACATAGCTGCCCGAGGCCGATAGAGACGATCCCTTCAGAGAAATTGTAAAGTCACGCTTCTCGCCGGCTGTTGCAGAGGCTGGCGGTTCAAATGATATGCGCAGCCCGCCACCAAGTTGATCACCCAGCAAAGAAGCAATACCAGCTATATCTTCAACGCTATTGACGGTGCGGCTGGTCGTGGAGATCGCGGCATAGGGTTCGGAATTAACCTGTACGCCCAATGTGTGTAGTGTGCTGCCATAACTGGCCAAAATACCTGCAACCTGACCTGTATCGCGTGGGTCGCCATCATTGATAAGGATCATGTCAATGGCGCGCTCTCCAGCAGCTTTTTGGGTGTCGGCTATGGCCCAGCCGGTGGCGTTGCCGCCAAGATTTCGCGCCATCTGGTCACGAATGATGTCGATGATCTCTTGCTTGTTTGTCGCTGGCGCTGCCTCGCGAAACAAGTATGGCCAAGTGCCCACACCCATCAGAATCACCTCCCGATCATCGGGAAGGTTCTCAATGACGCGAACGGCTAGATCAGTGGTCAACTCCATACGATTGGCATCAAACATTGAGCCCGACTGATCAATTAATAGGGCTAACGGGCGACCGCCCGGCTCTTGAGCATCAATGCGCGCAACAACGGTCTCACCCGCATCATCAACCAAAAGGTGGTTACTTGCCCAGATGGCGTCATTTGGTGCGTTCTGCGCCAAGGAAACGCTAACGCGCCCGTTTTCCGCAACCCGAACACCCCGAGACTCGAACTGAGTGGCTGCCGGAACCGGCAGCGGCTCGAATGTCGCCAGCGGCGAAGTCTCATCGATATCCTTGATACTAACCGAAGCACCGTAAATATCGAAGATACGACCGGCTTGCGGCTCTCCACTTGCCATCAATATGGGCAACCAGTTAGCTGGCGGATGCTCACCAAACGCAAGCGGATCGTCAAAGTAGGATTGAGCACCGGTTGCAGGCCGAAAGCCCAATTCTAAACGCTCAGCGGCGCTACCCGTCCAACTCAATATCTCTTGTCGCGGAACATCGGCGGCATGCGCAAAAAGCTTGACGGTGATAGGCTGAGTGGCCGGAGGTTCCCACGCCACAATATTGACGTCTTGAACCGTCACACCCAGCCCATCAGCTCGGATGAGCGTATCGCCTAATCGCACAACAGGATAGGCAGAGGGAGCTGGCACGCCGGAAATCGGATGACCGCGAGCACGGTTCCAAGCTTCATCAAAGAACCCATCTGCAGATGCAACATTCTCGCGAATATATGAAACGCTATCTCTTACACGTGCCTCGTGCACGGCATTGCTTTCGATGTCGACGTTAAGAAAATCAGCAACAGCACGATAAGCCTGTGTTGGACTGTCGGTCTTTGACCAAGTCAAAGGTGCCGGTGGTGGCGCTTCCACTCGCAACAATTCAGCTTCATGGCCAGCTGCGACCAGAAGAGCATGCAGCAAAACAACACCGTCCTCTTCATTAGCCATCCGTAAATCAAGCGCATCTTGCGGCTCCAGCAGGCGCCCCTGATAGATACCCTCCGCCATTGCCCCACTCATGAAGGAGCGAATGCGCGCTGGACTGTTTAAGCGGCTTGCCACTTCTTCCACTGTTTCGCCGGGTACAGCCATGGAGTTTCTGGCCTCGATCAAAAGCTGCAGAAGCGGCTTTTCCTCTCGAGTTTGAGAGGCAACGCACGCGCCTAAGATCAAAAGGACAACTAAAAGTGCCGCACCTGCTCGTGCATAAAAGTTCTCGTAAATCATTTTTGGGCTGTCAGCTGTGCTCATGTTTCCCCCGCATTAGTGTGGTTTCGTCCCCTCACCTTAAGTCAAACATTTAGCGGTCAGAATGAAAACGAAAAAACCCGGATCGCATCCGCCGCGATCCGGGTTTCTGGTTCCCCTGCAAAGTAGGAACTGATTATTCGGCTTCGTCAGCCTTAGCTTCGGCATCTTTTGCTGCTGCCTTCTTCTTGGGTGCAGCTTTTTTCTTAGCCGGAGCCTTTTTCTTGGCTTCCTTTTTGACAGCCTTGAGTTCGTCTTCGTCCTCTTCTGCTGTCAATTCTTCTTTGGAAACCTTCTTGTCGTCAACCGTCACCTGGGTAAGCAGATAGTCGACAGTCTTTTCTTCAAAGATCGGCGCACGCAAATTGGCGACAGCATCGGGGTTTTTCTGGAAGAACTCGTAAATCTCTTTTTCTTGACCTGGATACTGACGAACCTGGTTCATTAAAGCCTGCTGCATTTCAGTCTCAGTGACCTGAATTTCAGCGCTTTCACCAATTTCGGAAAGAACGAGACCAAGACGCACACGACGCTCGGCAAGCGCACGATACTCGGCACGCGCTTCTTCTTCTGTTGTATCTTCATCTTCAAACGTCTGACCGGCCTGCTCAAGCTCACGCATGATCTGCGTCCAGATGTTATTGAACTCTGTCTCGACGAGTTTTTCTGGTGAAGGCAAATCGTACATACCATCGAGCGCATCAAGCAGCTGACGCTTTACCTTCTGGCGTGTGATATTGCCGAACTGGCTCTCCATCTGCTCGCGAACGACTTCGCGCAAACGATCAGCACTTTCGATACCAAGCTTGGTTGCAAGCTCATCGTTGATTTCAACAGCTTCGGCTTTTTCAACCAGTTTAACTGTCACTTCGAAAACGGCATCCTTGCCAGCAAGGTGGGAGGCTTGATAGTTTTCCGGGAAAGTAACCTTCACATCCGTTGTATCGCCAGCTTTCTTACCGATCAGCTGATCTTCAAAACCCGGGATAAATGTGCCTGAGCCCAAAACGAGCTTGGCATCTGTGTCCGTCCCGCCCTCAAAAGCTTCATCATCAACCTTGCCGAGATAGTCCATGGTGACACGGTCGCCGTCAGCGGCCTTGCCTTTTTTCTCGGAGTACTCAGCTGCAGACTGCGCAACCTGTTTTACCTGCTCCTCGACTTCCGAATCTGGAATATCGACGACTTCGCGGGTGATCTTGATGCTCGAATAATCTTTGACCTCAATGTCCGGGATAACTTCGTAGTTCAAAGAGAATTCAAAGTCCGTCTCACCTGACAGCACCTTCTGCGCTTCTGCCTCATCCTCGGTCATATCGACTTCCGGTGGGGTCGCAGATTTTTCGCCGCGATCAGACAAGACCGTACGCGGAGAGTCGTTCAAAATTTCATTGACGATTTCAGCCATGAAAGACTTGCCGTACATTTTGCGCAAATGATTGGCCGGCACTTTTCCAGGCCGGAAGCCCTTGAGCTGCACCTTGCCTTTGGCATCATCAATCTTTTCAGACAGTTTTGCTTCCAAATCGCCTTTTGGGACGACGATTTTGATTTGACGCTTCAAACCTTCGTTTAGCGTTTCCGTGACCTGCATGGTTCACCCTTTAATCATGTCCGCGTGTTGCCTTGTCTTATCGCGTGGCACACGCCCTTTTGTCCATTGTTGGCCATTGGGCCGTTAGCGTAAAGAGAGACGCTTAATTGCGATGCCGCAGGCGGCGGACCGCAATTTTTGTTCTAAACGCATATATCAAGGGGTTTCGGAATGTGTGCTTAAAAACAGCAGCGCAGCACGCCCGCATGACACCTTGCGGCGCCGTATAGTTTAGCGCGCTCTGGGCGTCAACGTGTTGAGGCAGGACGTTTTGTGTTTTGAGCGTATCGAGAAAATCCATGTGATAATTAGAGGCGCAGACCTCTTCGCCCTTTCGAAGTAGGTCACACTAACCGACAAAATTTCGGGGATGGCCGCTTTAGAAGCGACCGGATTTCTTACGGTGTTCAGAACTAGAAGAAAGACCGGAAACAGATTTGCGATTGGTTCTTGGTGGCGATGGTAAATCCTGTCTCGGAAGCGTATTTGTGTAGCGCGGCGATGGCAAATCTTGTTTGGGAAGCACATTCGTATAGCCCGGTGGTGTCGGCTTTGCTTTCGGCAAATCGTTGGTTCGTGGCGGCCGGGGAGCGTCTCCTCTTGGCAAGGAATTTGTATAATTTGAACCAGAAACACCGCGCTCCACTTCGAATGCATGCGCAGGGGAAGCAAAAGAAATCAATAACACTAAGTATAAATTCGTTATTTTATTGATAACCATCAGTAAAAGCCTTCAAAATTACATAAAATGATAGACAGGCCTCACTTGTACGCACAGATTTTGTTATACTAATGTTTGCTAAAGGTCTTTTTTATGAGTATTTTGTGTCGGATTGCGGGTCATAGCGGGCATCGGTCCACGGAGCAAAGCATCAAACTCGAAGCTCGCACCTCAACTACGACGTCAAAACACCAGATATAGCTTGATCGTTACTGATACAGCACCGACGCATCGGGCCGGTGGCTTGCGCACTTTTCAACAAAAGCCGCTATGGTGCGGATAGAGGGAGTCGAACCCCCACGCCTTGCGGCACTGGAACCTAAATCCAGCGCGTCTACCAGTTCCGCCATATCCGCATGACTATAAAGTCGACCGGCAAGTTCTCAGGCTGCCGATGGCGCGCTCTATAACACCCACGTCGCGCGGTTCAAACATAAAATGGAGCTTGCTGCGACTTCAGTAAAGACGTTCAGTCACAATATCGATGCCGTCCTGTTGAAACGCTTTGATTTGAGCGTTTCCGACGCGATCAACGGCAACAATAACCGTTGTTGTCTCGCCCTCGCGCATCCGTCTTTCCAGTTCGGGCGCCAGCTTCTCATTGGTGTAAAACCGCCCGATACCATAGTCCAAACGTATCGTGCCGTTTACATTGGGCGTAAAACTCGCCGTTGCGCGCAGAATTAACGGCGCAGACGGCCGCCCAATTGATATCGATGACACCTCATGAAACCCATTATCACCGAGATCCAATGCGACAAAGACTTCCTGATCGTCGTAAAACCGTTCTTCCGGTAGTGTCTTAAAAAAACTCAGCACTACTTCTCGTGCTGGCTGCTGGATGGCGTAGTTCAGCCGGACATATCGACCTCGAAGAAGGTCGCGGGGATCAATAGGCTCGGTTTTCAGCACTGCTTCCTGACCATTGCGCAAAATCTGTGCCCGGCTTTCGACCATCCAGGCAATGACGCCTAACAGCGTCAACGACGACAAAAGCGCAGCTGCGAACAGATAGGGTTTCGGATTCAATACTGCAGTATCAGACATCATTACCCTCCACCTGCGTCTCGGAATTGAAGCGTCGCTCTATGCGGTAGAAAAAGTAAGCCAACGCAGCCAAGACCGCGCTCAGAACAATAAGCACGACAGATGAATTCAGCAGTCCGATAATTGTATCACCGAACAAGATGGCGATCTCGACTACGAAAACCATGTATGCTGCGTATCGAAGCAAACGGTGATTTGCACCATGAACAACGAGCGAAAAGACCGAAAATACAACCCCATACCCAATGGGAACTATCAGAAGAAGCGATTCTGACCACACGAAGTGCAGCATCATCACCGCCACCAGTCCCAGCACAAAAGATCGACCAACACCCAGAAAACGCATTGCGAAAACTGGCACGCTTTCCGAGCGGTAACGATGCAGCCACATCATTGCCACCGAGGCCAGCAGCAGCGCATGCCAGAGAAGAAGTTTTACGAATAACGGCAATTCCCGATAGGCATCAAAGACAGCATCAAGGACTGTGAACACGAAGGGGCCAAACCCAAGCAGAAGAGCGAGAAAGCAGGCACGTCTCAATAACCTGTCTTGCCTGAGTTGCGCCGTGAACATGCCTGCCGCCGCCATACCGGCAAAGAGAACAAAATTTACCGAAAACAAGTTCGCTGGTGAGTTAGAGCCCAAATACCACCAAACTGCACACACCAAAGCGCCCAAAATGACCATCCGGCTGCGAACCAGCGCGCCCGAAACAGTGAGCCCCACAGCAAAACCGAACATGGCTTTGTCCAGCGATCCTGGCAGATGATACATTTGCCCGACTAGTGCGACCCCGCCGACATAGGCTGAGCCGCCAATGGTATAGAGCACCTCTTCCAAGAAAGCGGCGTAGCGCACCGAGCCACCCGCGGCCTGTCTGGCATACGCTGTTGTTCGTAAAAGTGAGCCGCTTAAAAAACCGCCAACAATCAGGGCTGCGATACCTGCAACCTTCGCAAGCCTTGGGATAGCATCCCAGTTGGCGGCAATGAATAGCAAAATACCAGCAACGAACGATAGGGCAGCGAAGCCGACAAGGACTTTGAAGAAAGAAAAGCCTTGCTTTTGTGTCTGCTGATCATCCGAGACAGACGCTGATTGGCGTACATCAGCAATCAAAACGTCTGCGGTGGCCTCATCAACAACACCGCGCTTTAACCAATCATTAATCTGTCGCTCGATCCGATTGCGCATGAATTACCAAGTCTGGTTATATTTCAGTAAGTTAGAGTAAATCATCAATTGTCACGTGTGACAAATGTGGCGAATTTGTGCGATGCACAATCGCATGTGACCCATGCATTTTTGTGCCTACAAACTGCGGCGGATGAGCGTATCTTATGCACTGTAATCGAACACGAGAACACCGCAAAGGAAACCAAAATGAACTTCTCTCAATCACTCCGCCAATGGCGCAAAGTACGTCAAACTGAAAACGAACTTTACCGCTTGTCTACACGCGAACTAGACGATCTCGGCATCTCTCGAGCTGATATCCCAACTATCGCACGCCAAGCACTCCAAAACTAATCTCCCAAAAGCGCCAGCTTTCTTCCTCCACTAGCTGACGCACCGCACAGGCCGTTTGTCTCCCAAAAACGGCCTTGGAGATGAAAAGCCCGACGGCCACCCGGCCGCGGGCTTTTGTGGTTTAAGAGGCCTTGAAAAGCGCGTCGCGTATAGCAGTCCAGCTTGCCTGATCAGGCGCAGCCAGCAAACCACCATCCAGCGTCGAGCAATCATAAGCGCTGCCGTCGAAACGCGCGTGATAACCGCCTGCCTCTTCGTGAATGAGCGTTCCCGCCAAATGATCCCAAGGGTTCAGTTTGGCATACATGACAAAATGGCAACCGCCGCTGGCAGCCAGCCAGTATTCATGCGCGGCGCATCTAAACCCAAATCCGGTTTTGAAGTTTTCCATGTTGGACAAAACGGTTCGCTTGAGCGAAGGCTCCAAATAGTACCAGGAAGATGATCCGCCCATTTCGGAAATCGGCGCAGGTTTAGCGACCCGAATGGTTTTGGTTGTACCATCAAGCCAACGCATGTGAGCGCCGTACCCGCGCCTTGCAAAAATCCAATTGTTCCCCACCGGATCAAAGATAATGCCCGCCGTCGTGACACCTTTTTCAACGATTGCGCACATGACACCAAACAACGGAATGCCATGTGCAAAGTTGAATGTGCCATCAATCGGGTCGAGCACAAAAGCCAATTCGGCCGTGGATAGGCCCTCCAAAATGGAAGAATCCTCACTGAAGGCTTCCTCGCCGACCACAAGTGCTTCGGGAAACCGTTCCTTGAGCCGCGCGGTCAAATATTTTTCGGCCAGAATGTCGGCATGTGTCACCAGGTCGATGGAGGACGTTTTTTGCACAATATCGCCATCATCGAGCTTGCGAAAACGGGGCATTATCTCCCGTTGCGCGGCTTCGCGCATCAAGTCAGCGGCCCAAATCAGTTCGTCGTTTGAAATCATGAAAGTCCCCTTGTTGGATCGCTTTAGCAAACGCCGCACCTGTATCAAGTACATGACACCGCAACTGATGCGTTGGCCACGTTTGAATTTGAACCGGCGCCTCAAAGCCGCTAGACCCGCGCCATGACAATCAATCCCATTCATATCGTTGGAGGCGGCCTGGCCGGGTCCGAGGCTGCTTGGCAAATCGCCGAGCGCGGTATTCCCGTTGTTCTGCATGAGATGCGCGGCGTACGCGGCACCGAAGCCCATCAAACCGATGATTTTGCAGAACTCGTATGCTCCAATTCGTTTCGCTCGGACGATGCCGAACTAAACGCTGTCGGGTTGATCCACGCCGAAATGCGCCTTGCCGGATCGCTCATCATGGCATGCGCCGATGCACACCAAGTGCCCGCCGGTTCCGCACTCGCCGTTGACCGCAACGGTTTTTCCGCCGCCGTCACGGCCAAACTCGAAGCACACCCCAACATCACGATCGTGCGCGAAGAAGTCACCGGCCTGCCGCCAAAAGATTGGGGCCAAACCATCATCGCGACCGGGCCACTCACCGCGCCCGATCTGGCCGACGCCATCCGCGCGCAGACAGGACAGGACGCCCTCACCTTTTTCGATGCCATCGCGCCGATCATCCACACCGACTCGATCAACATGGACGTCGCGTGGTTCCAATCCCGCTATGACAAGGTCGGCCCGGGCGGCACTGGGAAGGACTATATCAACTGCCCGATGGATGAGGCGCAATATAACGCCTTCATCGATGCGTTGACCGACGGTGACACGACCGAGTTCAAAGAGTGGGAAGGCACGCCCTATTTCGACGGCTGCCTGCCCATCGAAGTCATGGCCGAGCGCGGCCGCGAGACGCTGCGCCACGGCCCCATGAAGCCCATGGGCCTGACCAACGCGCACAACCCAACCGTCAAACCCTATGCCGTCGTGCAGTTGCGCCAGGACAATGCGCTGGGCACGCTTTACAATATGGTCGGCTTCCAGACGAAGCTGCGATACGGCGCGCAGGCCGATATTTTCCGGATGATCCCTGGCTTGGAAAATGCCGAATTTGCCCGCCTCGGCGGCATTCACCGCAACACCTATTTGAACTCGCCAACGCTTCTGGCAAACGATTTGACGCTCAAATCGCACCCGAGCTTGCGCTTTGCCGGGCAAATCACCGGCTGCGAAGGCTATGTGGAAAGCGCCGCCATCGGACTGTTGGCGGGACGGTTCGCCAGCGCCGAGCAATCGGGCGAGACGCCGGATTTACCCCCAAAAACAACGGCTTTCGGCGCTTTGTTGAATCACATTACCGGCGGCCATATCAGCAATGATGAAGAACCCGGCAAACGCTCTTTCCAACCGATGAACATCAATTTCGGCCTTTTCCCGCCGCTACCCGAAGGCACGGTCAAAAAACCGGAAGGCTGGCAGGGCAAGTTCCGCGGCAAGGACAAGTCCCAGGCAAAGAAGCGCGCGATGACATCAAGAGCGATGGCGGATGTGAAGGCTTGGCTAGGTGTTGGCCAAGCAAGGATGGAAGCGGCAGAGTGAGTTTGGCGTTGCTCGATCCAACCGAAGCCAAGCAGACGAATAAACCAAAGCGCCTGCTGGTTCGCGTCGATGACGCAGGTACCAGTTGGAGTTCGAATATGGGGTGCTTGCTCGCATGCACTGAAGGTATTGCCAAAAGCATTGAAATTATGATGCCGGGTGCTTGGGTCCTGCACGCGGCAAAGCTATTAAATGCCAATTCTAAAGTAGATGTTGGAATACACCTCACGCTGACAAGCGAGTGGGAAGCCATGAAATGGCGTCCATTGACCCGGGCCAAAAGCCTTGTTGATGAAAACGGACACTTCCTTCCGTTACTCTTGCCACGTAGCGGAGATGAAAGACCTTGTCTTGCAGAGGCCGACTGGTCCATTGATGACATTACTCAAGAACTAAGGGCGCAAATTGCTCACGGTGTTGCGCTCTTGCAGAATGTATCTCATGTCAGTTCGCATATGATTGGTCATTTCAATGATTTTGATCCGAGGATTGGTGAGATCGTGTCGGAGCTTTGCCACGAGTTTAATTTGGCCGATGATGCACTCGGCCACGGCTTAGCAAGGATTGACGGCTACCCAAAGTTTCCCAGAAACACGCAAGTTAGAACCGAAGCATTCGCGCAATCTTTCGCCAACTTGCCTGTGGGAACTCATATTTTCATCGATCATCCGGCCGTAATGTCAGCAGAGCTTGAAGCAATTGGGCACAAAGGATACCAAGAGGTAGCCATTGATCGAACAACGTGCTTGGAAACACTGACAAGTGCCAAACTAAAAGCCGCCGCCGAAGAGCATGGCGTCGAATTAATAAGCTACCAAGATCTTTAATCCTACAATCGTTTCAGTTTATCGCTCAGTTTGAGGCGATCAAAAAAGTGGATAATCAAGGGACGGGTGTGCAAGCGATGGCGCTGTGAAGGCGTTCATTTGACGATCTCAGTTGCTGCTACCACAGATAGAGTGTTCAGCCTTTGTGTTGGCTGGACGCGTTACATCATCTGGATTGTCGAACAAGTCGAACTGCGTCGCATTTTCGAGCCAGGTAGCAGTCGCATCCGACCGCTACCTTTGAGATGAACCTTCACCCTTATGTAAACCGGATACCGGTGATGCCAACAATTTGGCAGCTAAGCTTTGACGGTCATTCACAGCCACTCATGCCAAGCGCCAAACTTGGACTCGCATTCTTGCCCCAACAACGCCATAAGCGGCGTCACCAATTTTGCGGATCGACCCAAATCATGAGCAAAAACCAACGCGTCCATATCGTTGGCATATCCACGAGAAGCGGCACGACGCTTCTTGCCGAAAGTATGGGCGTTTGTTTCGACTTTGACCATACCGAGGGTCATGAAGCGGATTTTGACAAATTCAAGTGGACCAAAGGTTCATACCTGACCAAGCGGCCCAACGAGCTGGGCTCGTGCATCAACGCCTGCAAGCGGATCGCCGTTTCTGGGTAATCTGTATGATGCGTGATCCACGAGATGTTGTCGTCAGCCGACACGGCAAAAAACTGGAAGACTACTGGGCGGAACTGGATTTGTGGAAAGAGATGCTAGTGCACTATCGGCGCGTTGCGTCTCATCCACGCTTCATCACCATTCGTTATGAGGACCTGGTCAGTGATCCAGGTAGCGTTCAGGCCAAACTGCACCAATTGATGCCGTTCCTCAACAAAACTGCGGACTTCTCATCCTATCACACGTTGGCAAAACCATCGGCAGGTTCGTTACTTGCTATGCGTGATGTAAGGGAGATCGACACATCAAGCATTAGCAACTGGAAGAACCACCTGCCCCGTATCGCCGGACAGATTGAGCTCTATGGTTCTATATCCGACATTCTGATCGAATTCGGCTACGAAGAAGACCGTCAGTGGGAAGCCTTGCTGAAAGGTGTCGAACCCGACATCAGCAAGCGCTCCAAGCCCAATCCGCCAACATAGAAGATCAAGCGGCGTCACCGATTTGACCGCGGCTATACAGCTGCCACAATGAGCTTTTTTTGCGACCGTTTTGGTGTGCCGCTGATCTGAAACGTCAATACCGCCCTGCCTTGACCATATGACTGCAAAAGGCCAACGTTGGCTATGCGTAATTTACTTCTATCCGCCGCCCTGATCGCGACGACAACACCGGCTTTGGCAACTGACCTCGGTTGTGAGGCAACAGTTCGCGCCCAAATGGTGATGGTCGATTGGCCGGTGCCCATGCGTCAGGAAATCACAACCTCGGTTGCTGGCAATGAGTTCGTCGGAACCGCGCTGTCCACCGGCGCGAACCGCGCCATGTACATGGACGAAAATGGCACACCTCAGTCGCTTTCCTTGGATGAAAACTTCTACTCAACCAGCGACGGCGGTGAAACCTGGAACCTTGTTCAAACTTATACGCTTGAGGAGCTGGCGAAACGTGCCGCCGATTTGGCGACGCAAGCCGAACAGGCAACCGATATTGAGTGTCAGTTTAATATTGAGATGGATGGCAAAGCCGTCCACCAATTACAAGCACGCACGATCTTGCAGTCAAGCGGACAGGAATATGCTGTCATGTACTGGGTCGATGTGGAAACCGGATTTCCATGGCGGGTCGAGACAGAGTTTACCGGGGCGGCAATCACACGCACCACCCAGATCAACGCGCCGGATGAGACAATTAGGCTGCCTCAACCGTAGGCCGCGCTCAGAGACGGTTTATTAATAAAAGTCTCGACTAAAACCCTCGAAGCGCTGCTTTCAACAATGTCCAATGCGTTTGCAAAGGCCCGAGCGCAATATTTCCATTGAATGCATCTAAAGGCTTCTCGCGCGCACGTTCTAACGTTTTGCCGCAAACTGCCAACACCAAGAAGGCGATACGGCAGTTAACAGGCAGATCGGTCAATGCTGAATTTGCTTTCGCGAGATGATCGAGACCGAAAGCTGTAAAATCCTTTATGGCATCGCACTTCTCTGCCGTGTTGTCGGAAGCAAGCCATTTGTCCGCGGTTATTTTTCTGGTGTCCAGCATGTTGCTCGGAACATATATCTGACCTCGCGTGCGATGCTTGGCTGTATCGACCAGT
Organism: Pseudomonadota bacterium; assembly: GCA_038529265.1. Taxonomy (GTDB): domain Bacteria; phylum Pseudomonadota; class Alphaproteobacteria; order Rhizobiales; family Rhizobiaceae; genus JBCBDX01. The sequence continues at coordinate 67,291 of JBCBDX010000013.1, read as the reverse complement.
GTACGCATCACGCCAAAAGCTACGCCAGCGTGGCCAGCAGCGGTGCCATCTTGCAGCCTTTCTCCAGCAAGGATTTGGCAAATCATCTGAAAGAACACAGACTGCGTTTCGCCCATATGACCTTCGAATTGAGCAGCCTCTCGCATCGGATCCTCATACAGATCAAATGTCATGGCTTCGAGAAACGTGACGAATAAGTCCCGCGAAAGGCCATTTGCATCGATCGTTTCCAGAAGATCGACCGCTAACGGGTTTTGCTTGGCTTCACCATCACGCATCCCCAAAAAAACATCTCTCCACCATTGAAGTCGGATTTCTCCGGGCAATGGTTCCGACACCAAATCGCGGATACGTTCAATCTCAGACTGAAACAGCCATATGCTGGCAATTGGAGCTCTCTTTTCTTGCGGCATATACAGTACCGCCGCATAACGCAGGGGGTCCGCTTCTCGTAAAGCGCCTAAAGCGCCTGATTCTGAGAGTTTGGATGATGTCATCGCGCCAATTTGGCTTCATCAACAGCAATCAAAGCAGCAGCCACCTGACGATCTTCCGCCATCAAAACATTGTAAGTTCGAACCGCAGCGCCAGTGCTCATCGGCTCAGTGCGAATGCCAAGCGCGCTTAGTTCATCGCGCAGAGCTTTGGGAACGGGCATAAGGTCGTTGCCGCATCCAAACAGAAGAACTTCGATTTCTTCCGCGTCGGCAACAACTTCCGAGAGTTTGCCCATGCTGATGTCAGCAAAGCTTGTCACATCCCATGCATAGATGCCCGATGGCAGCATGAGAATGGAACCCTGGTGGCTCATCTCGGCGAAGCGGAACCCACCTGCCCCGTAGGCGTCAATGGGGGCGCGACCGGGAAAGTGCGCTGCGCGCATCTCAATCCCGGCGCGAATAGGCTCATCTTGTTTCGCCATACGGCCTACACATCATCCATCGGAATTGGCGCGGTGTTCGCCGTTGCAGCTTTTTCCTTGTCCGCTTCAGTCGCTTTACGATCCAGCGCTTCGGGGCGCAAACGGAACATGATTAGCACTGGTGCTGCAATGAAGATGGATGAGTAAGTACCAACCACAACACCAAATATCATAGCCGCCACAAAGGATCGGAGCACCTCGCCGCCGAAGATGAAGAGAGCAAACAAAGCGAGCAATGTAGTTACCGATGTGAGGATCGTGCGCGGTAGCGTCTGGTTCATCGACATGTCGAGAAGATCCGCAAGCTCCATCTTGCGATAACGCCGCAAATTCTCTCGCACTCGGTCGTAGACCACGACAGTGTCGTTTAACGAGTAACCCACAATCGTCAAAATTGCAGCAATGGATGACAAGTTGAACTCAAGACCCGTGATCACAAACATGCCTATCGTCAATATGACATCGTGGGTCGTCGCAATGATCGCACCGAGGGCAAACTGCCACTCAAACCGCAGCCAAATATAGATCAGGATCGCGCCCAGCGCAGCCAAAACCGCAATGGTGCCGGCGGTCGCCAGTTCACCGGAGACTGTCGGTCCTACGACCTCAACCCGCCGGACATCATAGTCAGCTTCGAGCGCGCTGCGCACCAAAGTAATGACAGTCTGTTCAGCATTATCCCCGCCGCCTTGGCTTTCAACCCGGATGAGTACATCACGTTCCGAACCAAATTCCTGAACCTGCACATCGCCAAGGTTCAATTCTCCGAGCGCATTACGGATGGCCCCGGTATCAGCAACCTCTGCTTTTGACTGGACCTCAATCAGCGAACCGCCTTTAAAGTCGATACCAAGATTCATCGAAATTGTGGCAAATAGAACCACGGAGGCGATGATTGCCGCCGCCGAACCGGAGAACGTCAAGCGGCGTAGCCACATGAATTTGATGCTGTGATCGGGGCGCAAATAACGAACAAGGCCTGTCGGCAGTGCCTTTGGCTTTGTTCGACGCAGCCAAAAGGCAACCATCCAGCGTGTCAAAACAAACGCCGTAAAGACCGTGGTTATGATACCGATGGCGAGCGTCACGGCAAAGCCACGGATTGGACCCGAGCCCAGATAGAACAAGATCAGCGCTGCAATGAGCGTGGTGACGTTCGCATCAACAATAGTTGTCAAAGCGCGCTGGAAGCCCGCATCGATTGACTGAATGAGAGAGCGACCGCCAATTCGCTCTTCACGTATTCGTTCAAAAATCAGAACGTTGGAGTCGACCGCCATCCCGACTGTCAGAACAATACCCGCAATACCGGGAAGCGTAAGCGTTGCACCCAGTGCGGACAATGCAGCGATCACCAAGGTGATGTTAATCGCCAAGGCAATGTTCGCAATGATACCAAGCAAACCATAAGCGGCGACCATGAAAACGAGAACGGCAATCGCGCCAACTATGCCGGCAATTTCGCCCGCAGCGATTGAATCGGCACCAAGAGATGGTCCAACTGTGCGTTCTTCAACGAATGTCGGCGTCAATGGCAGCGCACCTGCCCGCAGCAGAATAGCCAGGTCGTTGGCGCCTTCCACCGTAAAGCCACCGGAAATCTGGCCGGACCCGCCTAGAATTGGTTCGCGGATGGTTGGTGCGGAAATCACCGCATCATCAAGCACAATGGCAAAGCGGCGTCCGACGTTTTCTTGTGTCGCCCGGCCGAAACGTTGCGCGCCTGTGCCGTCAAAACGGAACGTAACGATGGGCTCCGATGTGATTTGGTCAAAACCGGCTTGCGCATCATCCAGATTTTCACCGGATACGACTTCGCGCGTTTCAAGCAAATATGGAATGGGCGGATCATCGGTTGAATAAAGGACTTCCGTTCCAACTGGCGGCGTGCCGCTTATGGCACCTTCAATGGAGTTCTCTGAATCGACCATCTGAAAAGTAAGACGGGCGGTTGTTCCGATGATGTCTTTCAAACGCTGCGGATCATCCAAACCCGGCACCTGGACAATAATGCGATCCGTTCCTTGGCGTTGGATGACGGGCTCTGTGGTACCTAATTCATCAATACGGCCGCGCAGCACTTCAACTGTTTGTGCAACTGCACTCGCCATGCGAAAGTCCAAGCCGGCATCGGTCAAATCAAGCTCAAAGCGTCCATCAGCGCCGGCAGATAAATTGACTTCAGTGAGCGTGCCGCCCGTCAAGAGGCCTGCAGAAGTGGGCGCAACAAGGTCAGCTAGCGCTTGGCGGGCCGCGTCGCGCTCCGAGACATCGCGCAATGTGAAAGATACGGTTTGGGCCTGACCACGCAAACCTGTGTAGCCAATGGATTCAGCGCGTAAGAGCTGTCGTGTTTCATCACGAATGCTCTCAAGCCGGTTGGCCAGCAGTTCTTCACGATCGAGCTTAAGTTGGAGGTGCACGCCGCCCTGTAGATCAAGGCCAAGCGCCATGGTATCATTGGGCAGGAATGATGGCAGGCTATCGCGTAACGACTGCGTATAAACGTTTGGCAGGGCAAACATGAGCCCGACCAAAACAGTCAGCCAGATCAGTACAGTCTTCCAGGGCGAAAAATAGAGCATGGTCGTCCAATCAATTCAGATGGCGCTTTAGATGCAATTGGGCGTGTCAATACCAGGGCACAACACACCGCGACATTTTGTTTTACTTTTTGCCAGTGTCGTTGGCAGCTGCTGGCTCACCCTTAACACGTACATCCGCAATCATGGAGCGCATCACACGAATTTTAGTGTTCTGGGCGATTTCAACTTCTACCTCATTGTCGTCAACGACCTTTGTCACTTTACCGACAATACCGCCACCCGTGATCACTGTGTCATTGCGGCGGATCGCAGAGAGCATCTCCTCACGTCTCTTCATCTGCTGACGCTGCGGGCGTATGATCAAAAAATACATGATCACGAAAATCAGCACAAACGGCAGCAAGGTAACGATAAAATCGCTGCCACCAGGTGCGCCTGCAGCTTGGGCATAGGCGGGCGAAATCAGCATGAGAAACTCCGGTCATTTTTGGCGCAAAGCCTTGAAATTGAGCGCAGATATAGTCACGCCTAGGGTCAATGCAACCAAAACCCGCCCCATGCACAAGCAGGTCGCGAACAAAACCGGTTTTTGCGATGAATGAAAATAGCCTCAATGAGCGTTTAGATCGCTTGGAAACGGCCGTCGAAAGGATGGCAGCAGCATTCGAGCGAGCCACAGGCACATCAGATATCGAAGCCGATCTAAGCAAAGCGGATGGTTTCGTCTTCGATGCTGCGCAGGCAGCCATTGTTCCGGTCACAACCATCAACCGCGTTGAATTTGCACTTATCCGAAGCGTGGACCGCGTTCGCGACCAGTTGCTTGAGAATACGCTGCGCTTTGCAAGAGGTCTGCCCGCCAACAATGTGCTTTTGTGGGGCGCGCGCGGTATGGGTAAATCATCGCTCGTCAAAGCAGTCCATGCCAAGGTCAGAGAGGAGACGTCCGAGTCGATCAAGCTGATTGAAATCCACCGCGAAGACATTCAGGCACTTCCACGTCTTCTCAACAAGCTGCGTCAATGTACTGAAAAAATTATCCTTTTTTGCGATGACCTATCCTTTGACAAGGACGACACGGCATATAAATCGCTAAAAGCAGCTTTGGATGGCGGCGTTGAGGGCCGCCCCGCGAACGTGATTTTTTATGCCACGTCTAACCGCAGGCACCTTTTGCCACGCGACATGATCGAGAATGAGCGATCAACAGCAATAAACCCTGCCGAGGCTGTTGAAGAAAAGGTCTCACTATCTGACCGCTTTGGTTTGTGGCTCGGTTTCCACAAATGCTCGCAGGATGAATATCTGGAAATGATAAACGCTTATGCCAGCCACTTTGGGCTGAATGTCGATCCCGAAGAGCTTCGACGAGATGCGCTGGAATGGTCTACCACGCGCGGCGCGCGATCTGGCCGTGTCGCCTGGCAATTCACAGTCGATCTGGCCGGTCGGCTTGGCCAAAGGCTCTGACGGTTAGTTTAGATACTGGGTCGGATTGACCGGTTTAGTATCTTTACGAACTTCAAAATGCAGTTGCGGCTGACGTGCAGCACCTGTCATGCCAGAAGCAGCTATAACTTGCCCCCGATTGACTTGATCGCCACGAGACACTTTGAGTTCATTGACGTGACCATACACAGTCACAAGACCATCGCCATGGCGAACCAGAATGGTTTTACCAAGCTCTTTCAAGCCATCGCCTGCATAAATAACGGTGCCGTTTTCAGCCGCCTTCACGGGTGTGCCGACAGGTAGCGAAATATCGATGCCGTCATTGGCTTTGCCGCCAATGTCTGAACCAAAAGCAGAGACGATGCGGCCCTGGGCAGGCCACCGAAGCGATTTTAGACCGGTGGAGGCTGGCGCGCTTGCTGTCGAGCTCTCATCAATGGTTGAAACGGAAGGCGGCGTGTATGGCACGACTTGGTTAGGCTTCGGTTGAGGCGTCGTTGCCGGGGTTGCGCCGGTTGCGGTGCGATCCAGTGGCACATTGGCCGCCAAATTCTGCGAACCATTTGACGTCAAACCGGGTACAAGTAGCGCTTGCCCGATGCGCAAGCTATCCGAGGTCAGGCTGTTCGTGCGCTTGATTGCATCCACACTTGCACCCGTTTTTCGAGAGATGCCGTAAAGCGTGTCGCCTGATTGCACGATGTAACGTCCGCCCGAAACCGGGGAAGTCGCAAGCGGTCTTGCATTTGTAACCGGACGCGTCGCAGGTGTCGGCGCGCTCGTTACCGGTACATCAGAGCGACCACCGACCGAAGAAGAAGCACTTCTCACATTGGGATCCGCATCTGGCGTGCTTGCAGGTGCTGTGCGCGAATAAACATAAACAGGGATCAGGACACGCTGACCAGCCTGAACCGATGTAGCGTCCTTGATGCCGTTGGCTTCCATGATCGCGTTGGCAGGAACACCATAGCGTTTGGCAAGGTTATAGACGGTCTCGCCTTGGCGCATGGTGATGTAGGTCCCACCAGTTCGCGTCCAGCCCTCGCCCTGCGATGAGGTAGACGTGACTGGAGCTGGTGATTGCGCGGGCGCGCTAAGACTTGCGGTCGGTGCGGACGGATAAGTGGGCGCTGGCGCAGCAACTGGCGGCGGCGTAACAGCTGATGCAGTTGGCAATGGTGTCCGGCTAACCGGTTGCGGCATTGGACGAACCGAGCCAGTTGAGAAATTATCAAGTCCGGTGGGCGTTGTCGGCGTATACTGCGGCTGGATCGGATACGTTGGCGCTTGGTATTGCGGATTGGCCGCATAGACTGGTGCGGGCGACGCTCCAGGATACGTAGACTGCACCGGCCGTGGCGGCCTACTGGGCACTGCGTTGGTGTAAAAATTGTCTGAAAAACGCATCACATCGCCTGCGCAACCGGCAACGCCGATACAAACAGCAACAACACTAACAGTTCGCATGTGACAAGCAGCAAAAGCGCTGCGGGCATTTTTAATACGCATTACTGGCCCTGCACCTTCAGAGTCTGGGAGCTTCATTAGAACTTGTTAATGTTACCCGACGGTTAAGCGTAACCAGCTTCAGTTGAAAAAGAGCCCTTTTTGACACGAGAACTACAGCGTCGCTGGCATGCCCGCTTTGATCATTTGCATGCGGACCATGCCAATGTCCTCCCGTTCGAAACGGCTGCCCACCTTTGTCAGGCGAAGGAGAATTTGCGGCATGTCCGCTTCACCAACAGCGCAGATGATCTTGCCACCAGAGGTGAGTTTTTCGCCAAAAGAGCGCGGCAATTCTTCGTAAGCCGCCCAACAAATGATCCGGTCAAACGGGCCTTCTATTGCCGAAATATCGTCTTCCGCGCTCGCAAGCTCGCAGACCACATTATCGATGCCGAGCTTTTGCAGTGTTTCTTTTGCACCTGTGTGCAAGCGCTTGTAGCGCTCCATCGAAAAAACGCGCTTGGCTAGCTTGCCCATAATAGCAGCGCTATAGCCACTGCCTGTTCCAATCTCCAAAACGCGGTGATCACTTCCAAGCTCAAGCCGGTCAATCATCATGGCCTGCTGATCAAGCCCCTCCAAGACCTCACCACAATCAATTGGGATAGATCTGCTGCCCCAAACGGCGCGATGATAGGCAGGATCCACGAAAGCGCGGCGCGTCACACTTTCAATTGCACCTTCCAACGCACGATTGGCGATACCCGCCGCGCGTATGCGCAGCAGAAAAGCGGCAAACCCCTCATGATCGGCCCGCGTCAGCGCGGTTGTCATGCCCAGCGCCGGGCTCATGAGTCCACACTTAAAGCGGTACCAACCCTTGAAAGCGCGTCACGGGCTGTCAGGTTCAGTGTTAAAGGCGTTACAGAAATCAGGTTTTTCTGAAGAGCGCCAAAGTCACCATTCTCTCCCTCATCGCGGATGGAACCGCGAAACTTCAACCAGAAGTAAGGCATGCCACGGCCATCAAACCGCTCTTCGGTATACTTGGCAAAATCGGTCCGTCCTTGCTCGGTCGGAACAATCCCCGCCACCTCATCCGGGAAACAGTGAGGGAAATTCACGTTCAAAAATGTTCCTGGCTCCATATCAATAGCAACCAGTTTCCGCAGAAGAACAGGCGCGTGTGTTTCCGCCGTCTCCCAACGAATGATGCGCTTGTGATCCTCAAAATTGTACGCTTGCGATAGCGCAATGGAACGAACACCAAGAACAGTGCCTTCCATGGCACCCGCGATCGTGCCTGAGTAAGTTACGCTATCCGCAACATTGTGACCGGCATTAACACCTGATAGAACCAGATCGGGCTTTTCGGGCATAACATGGGTTACACCCATGATCACGCAATCTGTCGGCGTACCTCGCAAGGCAAAACGCCGCTCGGTTATCTGGCGCAGGCGCAAAGGGTCATTGAGCGTCAGGGAATGCGCCAAACCGGACTGATCCGTTTCCGGCGCGACCACCCAAATGTCATCTGAAAGCTGGGCTGCGATTCGTTCGAGAACGGCAAGCCCTTCGGCGTGGATACCATCGTCATTGGTTATGAGGATTCGCATCCAAGGAACCTAGAACACTTAAGCTGAAATGACATCCTTGCCGTACATATAAGGCCGCAAAACGTCTGGCACCGTAATGGAACCATCAGCATTTTGATAATTTTCCATTACTGCAATAAGCGCGCGCCCAAGCGCTGTTCCCGAACCGTTGAGCGTGTGCACAAAGCGTGGCTGCTTTTCATCCTTCACGCGATAGCGCGCACTCATGCGCCGCGCCTGAAAATCACCGCAGACCGAGCAAGAAGAGATTTCGCGGTACTGCCCTTGGCCCGGCAGCCACACCTCAAGGTCATAAGTCTTGCGCGCACCAAAACCCATATCGCCCGTACAAAGCACCATGGTGCGGAACGGCAAACTCAGCCGCTCCAAAACGGTTTCAGCGCATTTCGTCATACGCTCATGCTCCTCAATGGAGCTTTCCTCATCGGTGATGGAAACCAGCTCAACCTTGTAAAATTGGTGCTGTCGCAAATAGCCTTTGGTGTCGCGACCCGCGGAACCTGCCTCAGAGCGGAAACAAGGTGTCAGCGCTGTGTAGCGACGCGGTAGATAGCCTTCATCCAGAATGCTTTCGCGCACGATATTGGTGAGCGACACCTCAGCAGTCGGGATGAGCCAGTGCTCGTCACCTGCGCGGTACAAATCCTCAGAAAACTTCGGCAACTGCCCGGTGCCAAACATGGCGTCATCGCGCACCAAAAGCGGCGGGCTGACTTCTGTGTAGCCATGCTCTTGCGTGTGAACATCCAGCATGAACTGGCCGAGTGCACGCTCCAGATGAGCCAAACCGCCGGACATCAACGTAAAACGGGAGCCGGACATTTTGGCGGCGGTCTCAAAGTCCATCTGGCCGAGCGCTTCGCCCAAATCGAAGTGCTCTTTCGGCTCAAAATCAAAACTCGGCTGTTCGCCGACACAGCGCACTTCCACATTGTCGGCCTCATCGGCGCCGACAGGCACATCATCCAGCGGTACGTTGGGGATAGAAGCGAGCGCATCACGCAACTTGTCGTTCAGCCCACGCTCGATCTCTTCGGCGTCAGACAAAAATGTCTTCAATTCACCAACTTCAGCTTTAAGCGCCTCAGCCTTTTCAGTGTCGCCCTGCCCCATGGCGGCGCCAATTTCTTTTGATGCAGCGTTGCGACGCGCCTGCGCTTCCTGAACTTTGGTCACATGGTTCCGACGCTCTTCATCCAGCGCGATCAGGCTCGATGATTGCGGCTCAGCACCCCGTTTGGCGAGCGCTTGGTCAAGCGCCTGCGGGTTCTCGCGGATCCAGCGGATATCGAGCATGACAACACCTTGAAGTGACGGTTAGAATTAGAGCGTGCAATCGCGGTTTGCGCTCGCAACGTCAAGTCTTGGATGCGGAAGTCTCGGAATTGTCGTCGCCAATAGCCTCATCCTCTTCTTCCTCATCATCATCCAAATCCAACTCGTAAGCTGGCGGTTGGACACGACGGGCCAGGAAAATCGACAATTCGTAAAGTAGGATGGTAGGCAAGGCCAAGCCAAACTGCGTAGCCGGATCAGGCGGTGTCAAAATCGCAGCTGCGATAAACGCGATCACGATCGCATACTTACGTTTGCTGGCAAGCGATTCTGCGCGCACCAGACCGGCCTTTGCCAGAAGGGTGATGGCGACAGGCAATTGGAAAACCAGACCAAACGCAAAGATAAGCGTCATGATCAGCGACAAATATTCTGACACACGCGGCAGATTCTGGATGCTCACCACGCCTTCGCCGCCCGGTTGCTCCATAGATAGGAAGAACCACATCGCCATCGGGATGATCATGAAATATACAAGCGCAGCACCAATGAGAAACAGAACAGGCGTCGCGATCAGGAATGGGAAGAACGCAGACTTCTCATTGGAATAGAGGCCAGGTGCAATGAAAAGATAGAGCTGTGTTGCGATGACCGGGAACGCTAAAACCAGCCCGCCGAAGGCGCCAATCTTGATGCTGGTGAAGAAAAACTCTTGCGGCGCAGTAAAAATGAAGGCCGTTGCAGCCGGATCGCGATCAAGCCATCGCACGGCAACTTGATAAGGCTCAACTAGAAAATTGAAGATCGGCGTAGCGATTGCATAGCAGATGATAAAGCCGACCATAAACGTGATCACGCACCAGATCAGCCTGTTGCGGAGCTCTGCAAGATGGGCGAGCAGCGGTGCAGCCGTCGCATCCATGTTCTCAGCTTCTTTTTCCGACACGCTGCTCACGCCTTGTCCTCTGCGGTCGCTTTGGCGGGTGCCTTGGCAGTCGACTTGCGCGAGCCATTAGAGGTGTTGGCAACTGGTTTTTTGGCAGCAGGCTTTTGGGCTGTCGGAGGCTTAGCCGCGGCGGTCTTTTCCGCAGATGTTCTTGCTGACGCCGTTTTCGCCGCGGGCTTCTTGGTTGCTGCCTTTTTGGTGGCAGGTTTCTTCGCGGCGGGCTTCTTGGTTGCTGGCTTTTTTGCGGGCGCCGGGTCATCGAGAGACACAATGGCCTTTGGTTTAATCTCAGCCTGAGCTGCACGCATTTTCGCGCACGCATCATCAAGTGAGCTATCTACGCTACTGCGAGCAACTGCAGGCGCTTCGATCTCATCGGCACCATCACCAAAGTCGTTGGCAATATCCTTGCCCGCATCTTCAAGCGGCTTGAAAGCATCCTTGATCTGCTTGCGCGGATCGAGCTGGCGCATTTCGTTAGCAACATCCTTGATATCACCGAGGTCAGCCTCATCCAGTGCATCATTAAACTGGCGCTGCATGTCGCCCAGCATTTTCCGAGCGCTTTTTAGGCTCTGGGACGCGCTTTTCATCATGGTGATGGCATCCTTCGGCCCGATCACAACGATCAGGACGATGGCGATCATCAACATCTCCGTCCAACCGAATGAAGGCAGCATTACCGCGGGTTCCTCAAAGGCACGCTAGAAACGCGCGCTTGCAACAGAGTGAAAACTGAAATCAGCCCTTTTTGGCTGTTTCCTTGACAGCTTCAACCGTCTCTTCCGCTTTATGCTCAACCGTTTTAGCCGCTTCTGTGGCGGCATCTTTTGCGTCGTCACCATCATCGGCCATGCCTTTACGGAAAGCCTTGAGACCCTTGGCCATCTCACCCATCAGCGGTGCGATACGGCCAGTGCCAAACAACAATAAAATGATAGCGAGGACAATCAGCCACTGCCAAATGCTAAACGCACCCATGAATTTTCTCCCGGAAACTCTCTTTGATTGTTCACTTAGTCTGTTTGGACCCGGCTTTCAAACACCATTGTATCCTCCAAACGTATCGATATGCGAACATCCCTAACGCCTTGCGGCAAAACGCCCGCGCGCACACGCGCCGATATCTTCTCTGTCTGGCCAGTGATGGCGAGCGATACATGTTCCATGTCACCCAGAAAACGACGTGACACCACGCCGCCCAGAACACCTGCCGTCGTTGTTGCAGCATCGGCAATATCGATGCCCGTAACACGGATGGCCACAATGACGGGCCGGCCGTCGGCAATGCCAGCAGGAACCTGAAAATCACCCAGCGGCGTGGATGCCCGTCCATCTTTGGTAACAGCGGCGACATTGTTGAGTTCAGCAAAGAAGCCGGCAGTAAATAGATCAGTCGGGTTTCGATAGAGCTCTTCTGCCGTACCAAACTGCACAATTTTTCCCCCGCGCAGCAAAGCAATGCGGTCGCCCATACGCATGGCCTCTTCCGCATCATGGGTCACCATGATCGTCGTCGCCCGCGTTTCTCTGAGAATGCTGAGCGTTTGTGCACGGATTTCGTCTTTCAGCCGCGTGTCGAGGCCTGAAAAAGGTTCGTCCATCAGCATAACGGAGGGGCGTGGCGCCAGTGCTCTGGCCAAGGCGACCCGTTGTTGTTCGCCGCCTGAAAGCACATTGGGGAAATCATGCATGTGATGAGCAAGCCCAACACGCTCAATCGCTCGCATTGCAGCGCTCTTCGAATCAGATTGACCGAGGCTTTTCAGGCCAAAGCGCACATTGTCCAAGACAGTCATATGCGGAAACAGAGCAAAGTCTTGAAACATCAGGCCAACTGCACGTTTCTCCGGCGCAACAAAGACACCGCTACCGGCAATGACTTTGCCATTCATGGAAACCTGCCCACTTGTTTGCGGCTCCAGTCCTGCCGCTACCCGCAAAAGGCTGGTTTTGCCTGAACCAGAAGGTCCCAAAAGACAAACCACTTCGCCCGGCTCGACCTTAAGGGAAATACCTTTGAGAATATCCAATTTTCCATAGCGCAGGTGAATGTCTGACAGGTGCAAGTCAGCGGCAAAGGCAACGCCTACGCTTTGTTTGGGAGAGGCAGCAACCATAAAAAATGCGAGTTCCGCTTAGCGTTTCAGCCCTTTAGGGCGTTAGTCCGCGTCGCGTCAATCATCACCGCCCTTTGGCGACAAAAGGCCCAACTCTTCCAGGTCGATATCCTCTAACGGATCCTCGTCCTCGGTAAGTTCATCCGGGTCGATGTTAGGCGCTGTCGCCACAAAGTCTTTGGGGAGTCGCGACGACAAAAGCCCTGCCGCTTTGAGTTCATCCATGCCGGGTAGGTCGCGCACTTCGCTCAAACCAAAATGATCCAGAAATGCGAGTGTCGTGCCATAAGTCACCGGACGTCCAGGCGTTTTGCGGCGTCCGCGCATTTTGATCCAGCCGCTTTCCAAGAGGACATCGAGTGTACCTTTGGACGTTTCAACGCCGCGAACCTCTTCCATCTCGGCACGCGTGACTGGTTGATGGTAAGCAATAATCGATAATACTTCTAACGCAGCGCGCGAGAGTTTGCGCACATTGACCTGCTCGCGGCTCATTAGAAAGGATAGATCGGAAGCTGTACGAAATGCCCAACTGTTCTCGATTCGCACTAGGTTCACACCCCGTTTTGAATAGAAAAAAGCCAGCTCTGCCAGCACCTGCGTCACATCAACGCCATCCGGCAGCCGGTCAGCCAGTGCTTTTTCAGAAACCGGGTCAGCAGAGGCAAACAAAATGGCCTCGGCCATCCGCGCAGCCTCATTCAATGCCATGCGAGCAGCGGGGTTTTGGTCACTGCTTACTGGATCGAGCGGTGTAACCACAGTTTCAGATGCATCCTCTTCTGCAACAAAAGAGTGCGCGCCCTCATCCGATCCTTGATCATCAATCACCAAAAACCCCCTAATCCAATGCCTCTGCCGTTAACGGCGCCGCGGGTCGCTTGCGTAGCATTAACGCAGAAAAAGGCCTGTCCTGACGAATATCGATCTCGCCTTCCCTCACCATTTCAAGGCTGACTGCAAACGCACTTGCCAAAGCAGATGCGCGTTCGCGCGGATCCGTGACCGCGTCAATCAAAAAGGCATCAAGCGCCGACCAATCACCAATATCCCCAACCATACGACGCAAAATCGACCGCGCGTCCTTCAGCGACCAGACCTTGCGTCGTTCAATAACCACCTCGTCACTAACGTCACGCTGACGCGCTTCCGCGTATGCGCCCAGAAGGTCGTAGAGACTGGCTTCAAAGAGGCTGCGTTTCTCGACAATCACGGTCTCTGGAGCGCCGCGTACGAACACATCCCTACCGAGCCTGTGCCGGTTGATAAGCTTGGCAGCCACATCGCGCATAGCTTCAAGACGGCGCAAGCGGAACTGCAGTATAGCAGCCATTTCTTCACCGGATGGCCCGTCATCATCCTTGATTTTCGGGATCAACAGTTTTGACTTCAGAAACGCTAGCCATGCGGCCATGACAAGATAGTCAGCCGCGAGTTCCATACGCACGGCTTTTGCTTCTTCAACAAAGGCGAGATACTGCCGGGCAAGTTCCAGAACCGAAATCTGTTTCAGATCCACCTTTTGATTACGGGCAAGATGTAGCAACAGGTCAAGCGGGCCTTCAAATCCAGCCAAATCAACCAGAAATGCGGGATCGCCCGCGCGACGCTCCGGTCCATTGTCTTGCCAAACAGGATCCATAGGCGTCGGTTGCACTTGCTGGTCCGTGTTTGAGTTTTTTGCTTTGCCGGCAGCTTGCGCCATTTACCCTCAGCCTCGTCGGACTGAAGTCAACCCTAGGTGTGGGTTGATATCAGCCGATTAAAGTCTTTCCGCAATTGAGCCATGTCCTTGCCCACCTGCGGCTGTGAAAGCAAGCTGGTTGCCCGTTCTGCCCGATCAAGCGCTTTGCCATCCAACCATGGCGAAGCTGCGGCAACCGGAACCATCTCGTCCATCACACCGTTACAGTGTAGGACAATATCGCAACCAGCCGCAAAGGATGCATTGGTTCTGTCGGTGAAATCCCCAGAAAGTGCATGCATTGACAGGTCATCGGTCATGAGCAGCCCGTCGAAGCCGATATATTCGCGTACAACCGAATCAATCACCGTTTTGGACGTCGTCGCCGGATTTTCACGATCAATCGCCGAGTAAACCACGTGAGCGCTCATCGCCATCGGCAAATCGGCATGCAGGCGAAAGGGTGCAAAATCCACTTCTTGTAGTGTGGCAAGATCGGTCTCAACGACAGGCAAAGCCTTATGGCTGTCCACGCCAGCTCGACCGTGACCTGGTATGTGTTTCATGACCGGCAGCACGCCACCTGCCAACAAACCATCAGCTGCTGCACGACCAAGTTCAGCGACCGACTTCACTTCATGGCCGTAGGCGCGATCGCCAATCACGTCATGTGCACCTGGCACTGGTACATCCAAAACCGGCAAACAGTCTGCATTTATGCCCAAGGGTAGCAAGTCTTCGGCATGCAACAGGCTCATTTCAAATGCAGCCTGTTGGCCCTTTTGCGCATGGTTCTGATAAATGGCACCAAGCACCGCGCCTGACGGGTATTTTTGCGCGATTGGTTCTTTGATCCGCTGAACGCGGCCACCTTCCTGATCAATAAAGACAGGAGCGTTCTCTCGGCCCACAATTTCGCGAAACTGGCGTGTGAGCGCTTTGATTTGCTGCGCGTCTCCAATATTGCGCGCAAAGAGGATCAGCCCCCAAGGCTTGTGCGTTTGAAAGAACATAACCTCATCCGGCGTAAACGCCAGACCTGCGCACCCAAATATAACGGCTTTGGCTGACGTCATAGCGATCCCCGATTGAAAGTGTGCTCAAGCGCGACTAGCGAACAACGATACAGTCGCCACCGGCGGCCTTGTACTGGGCGCAAAGGCTGTTGGCGTCATCCAACGAAGATGCATCCACCTGCACGCGATAAAAGGTACCACGATCCGGGATTTGCGCTTCGCGAATAGCAACACCTCGACCACCAAGCACATTTCTGAAGCGCGATAGAAGATTAGCGGACGTTTGCTGGGCTTGCGCCTGACTTGGCAGCGAAGCGATTTGGACCTTGAAACCATCGGATGCCGCAGCTGCCGGCTGCGGCACGGGTACGGGCGCTGGCACTTCAGTTTGAGCGGGGGCAGCAGCAACTTGCTGCGATGCAGCCTGATCATTGATCACATTAATTGGCTGCTCAGCTGGACGACTGGGGATACCATTAGGTGACACGACCTGTGTCTGCACACGGCGAACGGGCACTTCATTGACAGGTCTTTCCGTCTCAACCGCTGGTGGTTGGAAAACCACACCGGAATCGGTGCCGACCTGAGTGCCTTCAGCTGGTAGCGTTGTGCCGACAGGCTCGACCGCCACTTCACTTGGCGCAGGTTCGACAACACTTTCAGCCGGTTCCACTGCAGCGATTTCAACTGCAGGTTCTTCAATTGGGCGCTCTTCGAGGGTTCCATCAGGGCGAACCACAAGCGTACGAACCCGGCGCGGAGTTACAGCACCCTCTTCCGCCGGTAGGCCACTTATCGCATTGTCACTGGAAGCCTCCGGCAAAAGCCGATCTTCGGACTTCGGCGCTTCACCTGTCGGCAAACCGGCCAAATCCACAGGCTCCTCTGATGTCGCAACAAGCGACGGTTGTGACGGCGCATTTGCGCCGTCGTTGCCAGCGAAAACGGCACTGTCCTGATTGGGCACTTCAGTACCGCCCGGGTTCTCGGGGCGTACTTTGATTGGTTCGGGATCGGCCTCAACAACAACTGGGCCTGCTGTGTCCTCACCAGAACCACCGGCAAACAAGAATAAACCCAAAGCACCCGCAACTGCGATCGAGCCGACAATCGCAGCGATCTTTAACCCACGCTGGCTCTTCGCTTCGGGTTCTGGCTCAAACTCGGACATGGACAAATCCGCTTCCAAGTCCGTTTCCATATCGGCGAACTCATCGCCGGAACGCGCTTGCGCGTCATGTGCGACAAACTCCATGTCTCGTGCGAGTTCAGCTTCAAAACGGACTTCATCGAACGCATCATCGAGGGATAGATCCAGCCCCTGCTCGGCCATGCCGACACCCGTAGCCGCCGTCGAACCAACGACGTAGGTCTCTTCGCCGGTTTCTTGGTGTGTAGCTGTCGCTTCGCTTTGGCCTTCAACGCCAGCCACTCCAAGATCGAAATCTGAAAGATCCAAATCATCTTCAAGATCAATCTCTTGCGTCTCAAGCGCAGGAGCCATCGCTAGTGTTTCAGGTTCGCCTGCGAACTCAGAGGCTTCTGCAACCGGTTCTTCCACAAATGTTGATGGCGGCTGGACAGGCACATCACCCATAATCCCCAATAGCTCATCGAGCGGATCGGTTTCAGCGTCTGCAGGCTCAATAGCGACCACACTTTCACCGGCCTGCTGAGAAGCATCCTCAGAAAAATCATCGAATATGTTTTCATCCGCCAACGCATTTTCAAACAACGCGTCAATATCAAGGTCATCTGCTTCTGCGATAGCGCCTTCATCCAGCACCAAACCGGTATCAAGCTGGTCTGGATCCACTGGCATAGACTGGTTGATTTCCGCAGCAATGGCCTCTTCAAGGTCTACCTGAGCTGAATTAGCGTCGATGATTTCTGGAGTAGCGGCGTCCGAAGCTGCAAACTCCGTGGTGTCTTCAGCCAAATCCTGTTCAATAAAAGCATCGTCAGCGAGCGCAGTCTCCATCAACGCGCGCGCTTCCTGATCTGAAAGCGTGGTTTGAGCCGCCGGCTCATGCACGGGCAGATCTGGTTCGTCAAAAGGTGTTCCGGCATCTTCATTGCCCAAAAGTGCCGCAAGTTCGTCTTCAAGGCTTGGCTGTGTCGGCTCTACCAATTCAGGCACCATTTCAGCCTCTGGAGCAACGAATTCATCGTCCAAGGCAGGTGGCTCGACGGGTGTTGGCTCCGTCAAAGCCTCACCTAACGCATCATCCGATTCGTTAGTGGCTGACGACCCAATAACCGCTTCCGGCTCTGGCTCAACACCAAGCTCAGCCAACAGCGCTTCTTCGAGGTCAGCGGGCATTTCGATTGTTGTCACCGGCGACGCAGCTTCTTCGGCAGATGCGTCAAACACCTGAACGTCATCAGGAATTTCTTCTATGGCAGCTTCCTCTACCTCGGGAGCCGCCTCCTCTGTCAGGCGTAGAAGCTCCGCAAATGGATCATCTTGCGCAACTGAATCATGCTTAATCTGGCTGGAATCGCTCATCGCTCAACCCTTATACACTTACCCAACGGCCCACGCCGCATCACGCCTATGCCAGCGCAATATGGGGAAATGGAGGCGAGCGTCAGCGCATTTCGCGCGGTGCATCCACTCCCAAAATCGACAAACCGGATGACAGAACGTTCAAAACGCCCTGCACCAGCGCGAGCCTGGCACCGGTCAATTTTGGGTTGTTAACCTTAACAAACCGTAAGGCCTCTTCGCCAGCCCCCTTATTCCAATGACTATGGAACGCGCTGGCTAGATCGTAAAGGTAAAACGCAATGCGGTGCGGCTCATGGGAATTCGCTGCTGCTTCAATCAAGCGCGGATACTCACTGAGCTTTCGGATCAGCGCCAACTCACCTTCATCGGTGAGCAACTCGACATTTTCTGGCGTTGGTGCCGAGCCATCAAACTGCTCATTTGCTTGTCTGAAAACAGAATGGCAGCGCGCATTGGCATATTGCACGTAAAAAACAGGATTATCCTTTGACTGCTCGGTGACCTTGTCGAAGTCGAAATCAAGCGGCTCTGAATTCTTGCGATAAAGCATCATAAAACGAACTGCATCACGCCCAACTTCATCGACAACTTCGCGCAGCGTGACGAAGTTGCCCGACCGTTTTGACATTTTGAATTGTTCGCCATTCTTAAATAGCTTCACCAGTTGGCAAAGCAGAATGTTCATGCGCACGGCGTCGCCAGCGACAGCTTTGGCGAGTGCCTCCATACGTTTGACATACCCGCCATGATCGGCGCCCAGAACAAAGATAGTCTCGTTGAAGCCACGCTCGAACTTGTCGTAGAAGTAGGCAACATCAGCGGCAAAATATGTAAAAGAACCGTCGGACTTGATTAAGGGCCTGTCCTGATCATCGCCGACTTCAGTTGACTTAAAGAGTGTTTGTTCGCGGTCCTCCCACTCCTCATCCACCTGCCCCTTGGGCGGCGGCAACTTTCCCTTGTAAACATGCCCCTTCACGACGAGTTCATTAATGGCCGTGCGAATGCGCGACCCATTGCCAGCATGAAGTGCTCGCTCTGAAAAGAAAACGTCGTGATGCACATTCAGCGCCGCTAGATCATCGCGGATCATGTCCATCATGGCATCAATGACGATTGGTTTGACCAGTTCGACGGCCTCGAATTCAGCCATATCCTTTAGCTTGGCACCAAACTCTTCTGCCAATCGCTGCCCAACAGGCACCAGATAATCGCCAGGGTAAAGACCTTCGGGTATCTTACCTATCGGTTCGCCGAGAGCCTCGCGATACCGCAGCATCGCAGAGCGCGCGAGCACATCAATCTGTGAACCGGCATCGTTGGTGTAATACTCCTTCGTAACATCATGTCCTGCAAATGTCAGAAGGTTGGCCAAAACATCGCCAACAACGGCACCCCGACAATGACCGACATGCATTGGCCCGGTAGGATTCGCCGAGACATATTCAACATTGATTTTCAGAGGATTATCAGGGCTGACTGAGCCATATTTTGTGCCAAGCTCATTGATTGTCGACAGCTGCTGCTGCCAAAACGCGTTTGAGATCCGCAAATTGATAAACCCAGGACCGGCAACAGCGGCCTGCTCAACATCAGGATCATTCGATAGCGCCAAAACCAGCTTTTCAGCCAAGTCACGTGGTTTCATAGCCGCAGCCTTGGACAAAACCATTGCCGCATTGGTCGCCAAATCGCCGTGAGCAGGATCGCGTGGGGGTTCCACATTGATACGATCAAGCGGTAGTTTAGCTGTTTCAATATCAAGACCAGAGACGGCAGCGGCAATGCGCGCCCGAAAAGCGGAGAATATGTTCATGGATAAAAGCCCGTAATGGCGGGAGTTCGTTCGCGCGCGTCGCTATCCCAAATCCGGCGTATGGTCAAACAAGCGCCGATGTTCTTTCAAGGCAAAGCTATCGGTCATCCCAGCGAGATAGTCCGCAACCAACCGTGCCTGTTCCGGCTCTTCCAATTGCGCCGCTTGAGCTGACCATGCACCACTCATTTCTTCGGGACTGATGATAAATCTCTGAAATAGGTCCCGCACCACGCACTCGGCACGTTCACGCAGCTCAAGGACGCTGTCGTGACGATAAAGGTTGATGAAAAGGAATGACTTTAACGCCTTTTCCTGTTCTGCCATTGAAGGCGAAAAAGCAACCATCGTTCGACCTGCCCCGTGAATGTCTTGAACCGATTCCGGAGCCAAATCACCGAGACTGCGCAGCGTCGATACTATGACGTCTTCAACCATCTTCGTCATGACGCGACGGGACATCTCGTGCACCCGGCGCTCATCATCCAGTGAGGGGTAAATTTGATCTACCTCATACAGTGCCTCGCCCGCCAAAGGCACTTGCTTGAGCATGTCAAGCGTTAGCAGTCCCGAACGCAAACCATCATCTAAGTCGTGCGTATTGTACGCGATGTCGTCCGCAACAGCGGCAACCTGCGCCTCAAGGCTCGCATGGTTGGCTAGCTCCAGATCGTGGATTTCACTGTAATTGATAATGGATGCAGGCACCGCCCGCTTAGCTTCACTTTCTCCAACTGTCGCAAGCAAAGGACCGTTATGCTTGACTAACCCTTCCAGCGTTTCCCAAGTCAGGTTCAATCCATCGAACTCTGCGTAACGACGCTCCAGCTGGGTAACGATCCTCAAGGACTGGGCATTATGCTCAAAGCCACCATAGTCAGCCATAAGCGAGTCGAGCATGTCTTCGCCCGTATGCCCGAACGGCGTATGACCAAAATCATGCACGAGCGCGATAGCCTCAGCCAAATCATCATCCAAGCGCAGCGCGCGAGAGAGTGATCGCGCGATCTGGGCGACCTCAATTGTATGTGTAAGACGCGTTCGGAAATGGTCCTGATCATGCGCAAAAAACACCTGCGTCTTATGTTTCAGGCGTCGGAAGGCAGTCGAATGAATAATCCGATCCCGGTCACGCTGAAACGGAGTTCGCGTCGGGCTCTCGGTCTCCTTCAGCAAGCGACCACGCGAGCGCTCGGGAAAAGACGCATAAGGCGCGCGATCACCATCGCCAAAGCCGATACCGCTGAAGTTACTTGCCATTATTGTCCACCTGTCCCCTACAGCATCTATTGACGCTCGGCACGCGCGTCCATACTTTTAAGATAGCGAAAGGGAGTGGCTGACTGATGACAGCACACGATACGAACATTGCAGGTAAATCAGTCACAGTAACCGATGCGTGTTTCGCGCGTGTTGGGAAAGTTCTGGCTGGCGAAACCGACAAAACCGCCCTTCGCGTGTCGGTTGAGGGCGGCGGCTGTTCCGGCTTTTCCTATAAGTTTGACCTCGTGGCAGACAAAAACCCCGATGATCTGGTCTTTGAAAAAGATGGTGCTACCGTGCTGATCGACGAATTGTCGCTTGTCTATATGGAAGGCTCACAGATCGATTTCGTTGACGATTTAATGGGCCAGTCTTTCAAGATCAGTAACCCGAACGCCGTTGCTTCTTGTGGCTGCGGAACGAGTTTTTCTGTTTGATGCCTCTTAAGATTGCCACTTGGAACATCAATGGTGTGAAAGCGCGCCTTGAAACCGTCAAATCATGGCTCGAGCAGTCGCAACCGGACATCGTTTGCCTGCAAGAAATCAAATCTATCGATGAAAGCTTCCCGCGCGAGCAATTCGAAGCGCTCGGCTATAATGTCGAAACCCACGGCCAAAAGGGCTTTAATGGCGTTGCCATCTTCTCCAAGTTGCCATTTGACGAGGTAAACCGGGGGCTTCCAGGTGACGACGAAGATGAACAGGCTCGTTTCATTGAAGGTGTTTTCTCAGTTGGCGGCCATGCATTACGGGTGGTGTCGCTTTATCTGCCCAATGGCAATCCAGTCACCGAAGACCGCAAGTTTGGCTATAAACTCCGCTGGATGAGGCGCTTAGAAGCGCTTGCGATCGAGCGACTTGCCTTGGAAGAGGCCATTGTTCTGGCTGGCGACTACAATGTGATTCCAATGCCTGAAGACTGCCATGATCCACACGTTTGGGAGGGTGATGCACTGTTTCGCCCTGAAAGCCGCGAGCAATTTCGCAGGCTATCCAATTTGGGATTCACAGATGCGCTACGCGCCGCTAGCGACGATGTCGCTTATACATTTTGGGACTACCAAGCTGGCGCTTGGCAAAAGAACCACGGAATAAGGATTGATCATTTAATGTGTTCCCCTGAAGCCATGGATTTGATCGCAGCTGTCGATGTTGAAAAGCAGGTTCGCGCTTGGGAAAAGCCATCTGACCATGTACCTGTCGTAGCCCATCTTACCCGTTGAAAATCGCTTCATTCCTAGCCATTTGCCAAAATCGAACGCCTGTGAGACGCTAAAGTTATAAAGCTAAGGAGATCTCTATGAGAATCGGCGTCATCTGTATGCTTTTGCTAGCTTCATGGGGCAGTGCTGCGTACGCGCAGTCTTCTCATCTTAAGTTGGGGGACTGCACCTGCCGATACCAGGGCGCCGACTTTGATGAAGGCCAAACAATCTGCGCCAAAGTAAGCGGTAAAGAAGTTACGATGAAATGCGGCCGCGTTCTGAACAATACTTCTTGGCAAACATTGCAAGAAGGCTGCGAATTCAACGGCTTATCTTAAACTGCGGAATCAGTTTCAGAGCTGTTATTTCGAAGCCAAACGAGACTCAACCATAGATACCGCTTTGCGGCGCTCGCCCTCAGAAGACACAGCAAAAGCGCCCTCCTGCAGCCCACGTATCCACATACGATCACTGCCAGCCGCTATTTCCAACGCTTCAGTTAGCAAGGCCAAACCAGCAACCGTTCGACCAGACTGGAAGTATAACTTACCCAGCATTGCCTTAGCGCCAGCATGACCTTTTTGTGCCGCTTGATTGAACCAACGAGCCGCTTGTCGTTGTCCGTTCCGGTTTGATCCGTCACCTAGATGGTACAATCCGATCTCAAATTGAGCATGCGGCTCGCCAAAATTGGTCGCCGCCAGCCAATAGAGATCACGCGCACGCATTGGGTCAGGTTCGACCGGCGTGCCGGGAATACCCGCTTGAAAATAGCCGGCAAGTGAAACCAACGCATTGGCAATGAATGCTTGTTCGCGTGAACCGGGCGTTGCACCTTCTTGCACAATTTCTTCAAACAGCTGGAAAGCCCGATAATCATCTTCAGGCGTGCCATCACCTTCGGCATACATGTGAGCGAGCTTCCAACGGGCACCGCTATGGCCTTGATCAGCGGCAGCGCGGTAGGCTTCAAACGCCTCGTCCTTTTGGCCCTTTTTATAAGCCTGCAAGCCAAGCCGAAAACTCAAAATAACGCTGTTTTCAGGGCTTTCTGTTTCGACAGATGACACGTGCGTGCCGCCGTCAACCGGCCCTCCATCAGCAGCGTGCGCAGCGGGTAGTCCAACGAGCGTCGTAGCCGACAAAAAGCCACAAAAGACTGCCCGATAGTATGTGCCCATTTTGAGATTTCTCATCATCAAATATCAGCGTAGCAATGGGTTTCTTGCGCACCACCCGGATGCGTCACCGCCCCGTGGCGCGCGTTGCCAACAGTCGCAGCATATTTCCACAGAGCACCGGATTGGTAATCAGTTTCACGCGGTGTCCACTCGGCGCGACGTGCCTCCAATTCTTGGTCTGTCAACTCGACTTCCAGAGTACCGTCAACTGCATCAATTGAAATTATGTCGCCATCCTTCAACAAGCCAATCGGCCCACCGACCGCCGCTTCGGGCCCAACGTGACCAATACAAAAACCACGTGTGGCGCCCGAAAAGCGTCCATCCGTTATAAGCGCCACTTTGTCACCCATGCCCTGACCGTATAGCGCAGCTGTTGTCGCCAACATCTCGCGCATACCTGGCCCACCTTTGGGTCCTTCATATCGTATGACCAACACTTCGCCTTCTTCAAACTTTCCATTGGTCACAGCGTCAAAACACAGCTCTTCTGTGTCAAAACACCGTGCGGGACCGCGAAACTTCAGGTTTTGCATACCTGCTACCTTCACGATGGCCCCATCGGGTGCCAAATTTCCTTTCAGCCCCACAACACCGCCCGTTTCGGTGATGGGTTTATTCGCCGGATAGACTACATCCTGATCCGGGTTCCAGGATACATGCTCCATGTTTTCGGCAATTGTGCGGCCAGTTGCCGTTAAACAATCGCCATGCAGATATCCGTGCTCAAGAAGTGTTTTCATGAGTAACGGAATGCCACCCACTTCGAACATGTCTTTGGCCACGTATTTGCCGCCCGGCTTTAGATCAGCAATATAAGGCGTTTTTTTGAAGATTTCAGCCACATCAAAAAGATCAAACTCGATACCACATTCATGCGCAATTGCGGGCAAGTGCAAGGCAGCATTGGTGGAGCCGCCAGACGCAGCCACCACGGCGGCCGCATTTTCCAAAGCCTTGCGCGTAACAATGTCGCGCGGACGGATATTGCGCGCGATGAGTTCCATCACCTTTTCGCCGGCAGCAAATGAGAAACGATCACGAATTTCATAAGGCGCGGGCGCACCGCAGGAATAAGGCAGCGCCAAACCAATGGCTTCAGCAACCGTTGCCATGGTGTTGGCTGTAAACTGCGCCCCGCATGAACCAGCGGAAGGACAAGCGACCTGCTCAAGCTCGGCCAGATCCTCATCGGACATTTTACCCACAGAGTGCATGCCGACGGCTTCAAAAACGTCCTGGACGGTAACCTGCTTGCCCTTAAAGGAGCCCGGCAGAATTGATCCGCCATAGATAAAAACCGATGGGACATTCAAACGAACCATTGCCATCATCATACCCGGCAAAGATTTGTCGCAACCGGCAAGACCGACAAGCGCATCATAGCAGTGACCGCGCATGGTTAGCTCAACGGAATCGGTAATGACATCGCGTGAAACCAATGACGATTTCATGCCTTGGTGGCCCATGGCGATACCGTCGGTAACCGTAATCGTGCAGAATTCACGAGGCGTGCCGTTTGCGGCCGCCACACCCTTTTTCACCACTTGAGCCTGACGCATCAAAGCGATGTTGCAGGGGGCAGCTTCGTTCCAACAAGAGGCGACACCAACCAATGGTTGCGCGATCTCATCTTGCGACAAGCCCATCGCATAAAGATAGGAGCGATGCGGTGCGCGCGCCGGTCCAACGGTCGTATGGCGGCTGGGGAGCTTGGACTTGTCGAAAACTTTGGCGTCCATGAGCGTTGATCCCCCTATGAGCTTGCGAAGGCGTCAAAACAAAAACTGACTTCCAACGCGAAAATGAATTTGCGAACGATGTAGACTTACAGTCTCCGCCTTAAAAAATCGAGCACCATAGTGTTGTAGTTGCGCCACGTTTAGTGTGTTTCAAAGACGCAAAAGAGCCGCACCCAAGGGCGCGGCTCTATGACAATCCTGACTTCGTGATCAGAACTTTAGCTTGGCGGAAAGACTACCACCGATAGCTGTTCCCGCCTCTGATGTTTTAAAGCCAGGTGAAGAAATCGGGTTTCCAAGCGCGTCAGATGTAAAATCTTGAGACGCTGCGCCGAAGAATGACAAACCGACACCGGCGCGGATTTCTGCACGCTCATTGGGTGTTGCAGAACCACCAACAGCGACTGTCCAGACATCACGTCCCTGCAAGTCATAGCCGGTTCCGACACCACGGTCCCAAGTCAGGCTAGCAGAAGCCGCAAATGTATCGTTAAAGCGTCGTGCAATACCGCCGGTCACGGTCCATCCATCACGCCAGAAGAAGTTCAGAGTGGAATTCACCGGCTGAACAAAGGCCTGATACTCCAGAACGTCAAAAACGCTCCACTGTGTCCACTTCACGCTACCAAAAGCAAGCCAACCAGGTGCAATGCCAGACTGAACTTTTGCTTCAACGCTGCGAGGGAACGTGGCCAAGCCAAATGCGTTAGGGTTTACCACGACAGGGGCCACCAGTGAGTCAAACGAACCTGTCGCGCTCACATCAACCGCGGATCGATACATAATTTGCGCGCGTAGTGCGATTTCCGGAATTTCGTACGCAGCGCCAACGCGATAACCATAGCCTAAATCGTTCAGCGAAAGGCGAATTGTACCACCCACAACGTCCTGTTCAAAATCGAGATGCTGAAGGAAAACACCACCGAGAAGAGACACACGACCGTTCCCTACATCCATTTGGTAAGCACAAGTCATGCCCAGTTCGTTGGTCACAAACTCTTGTCGCGTCGTTGCCAGTGCGTCTGAATCAACACCGGCTGTCGTTCCCGTGTAATCGGTAGAGCCGCCAAACGGTGTGGTGTATGTACCAGCGCAAGCAACGTTGTCCGTAGCTTGAACTTTCATGGCAAAGTTTGGCACTACGTAGTCAGGCGCAACTTCACCTGTTGAGCCGCCGCCGAATGTAGAGATATTCAGCGTGGGGGAAACATACGTGATACCTGAACGAGTAACGAAATTACCGTCCTCGTAAAGGATGTCGGTATCGGCGGTGCCGCGGTCGAAGCCTCCGGCGTGAGCGGTGCCAACCAGCAGTGTAGCGGCCAAAATCGCTGTGGCGGTCTTTATAGTTTTGTGAGCCATCCCATCCTCCAATGTCCTGCCATTGTTGACCTAAATCAATGTCGCTTTTCAAGCTGAATGTACCTGCAACATGAGATGCGTGCCTAAAATGAAGGCACCCTGCATCCTGTAATTTGTAGCAAGTTGTAAAACTTCCAGTTACGTAAACGTCAACAAGATGCAAAAAGAGCCGCTTTTTCGAATGGTTTTGCTAGGTACAAGCCAAAATTTGTTCCAAATTGTGACTGTTGCACAATCGTCACATTTCTTCCCAAATCTGAAATCGTCACGTCGGATGCACGAAAACCGCCATCCTGTTCGATTTATTTTTGGGTGATTCGCGACAGCGCAGCCTCAAGCTTTTTAATAGCCGGTTGCGTGTCTGCTAAGCGCTCGCGTTCAGCTTGAACGACTTCTGGTTTGGCATTTTCAACAAATTTCGGATTGTCCAGCTTCTTGCGTATTTTCTCAACTTCCCCGAGTGCCTTAGCCAAAGACTTTTCCAGCCGTGCCCGTTCCGCATCAAGGTCGATCAAGCCGCCAAGCGGAATACAGAACGTGGCATCACCTACAATCACCTGAGCAGACGCCTCCGGCGGCGTGCCGGCAACATCAATGCTCTCGGCTCGCGCCAGGGTTTGTATGGCATCGCTGTGGCGCTTAATCCGCTCATGATCGAGAGCATTGCCACCGACGATAATCAATGGCGCTTTTGCCGATGGCGGAACATTCATTTCAGCGCGTGCAGAGCGAATACCAGAAACAAGATCAACCAACCAATTAATATCGCTGGCGGCATCTTCATCTTCCAGTTTCGGCTGAGGCCAGACAGCGTGACAGAGTAAGCCGCCACGATCAGCCGTCAGCGTCCACAATTCTTCCGTCATGAATGGCATAAACGGGTGCAGCAGCTTGTAAATCTCATCAAGCACGTAGGCCGCCGTGGCTTGCGCTTCGGATTTCGCCGCCTCGTCTTCGCCATTGAAGACAGGTTTCAAAAGTTCAAGATACCAATCGCAGAATGTATTCCAGACATATTTGTAAGCGGCCGACGCTGCATCATTGAAGCGGTATGCTTCGATACCTGCTGACACATCACGCGCTGCGCGCGTCAATTCGGTCAAAATCCAGCGGTTTAGCGGGTGCTTGGCATCCTCCGGCTTGAAGTCTGCTTTATGCGCAACGCCATTCATTTGCGCAAAGCGTGTAGCGTTCCAGAGCTTGGTGCCAAAGTTCCGGTAGCCGGCAATGCGTGCCGGGTCGAGCTTCACGTCCCTGCCCTGCGCGGCCATGATCGCGAGCGTAAAGCGCAGCGCATCCGCGCCATATTCATCAATCAACTCCAGCGGATCGATAACATTGCCCTTGGACTTCGACATCTTATTGCCGTGCTTGTCGCGAACCAGAGCGTGTACATAGACGGTGTGGAACGGCTCGACGATTTCTCCCGCTTCATCTTTCATGAAGTGGTTACCCATCATCATCATCCGGGCGACCCAGAAGAAGATGATATCAAAACCCGTTACCAGCACATCGGTCTGGTAGTAGGTCTCCAACTCCTTGGTTGTGTCCGGCCAACCGAGGGTGGAGAACGGCCAAAGGGCCGATGAAAACCATGTGTCCAGGACGTCGGGATCGCGAACAATGCTGACATCATCGCCTGCTTGTGCTTGAGCCTCAGCTTCAGTCTTGGCGACGAAAATGTTGCCCTGTTCATCAAACCAAGCCGGAATCCGGTGCCCCCACCAAAGCTGGCGCGAGATACACCAGGGTTCGATGTTCTCCATCCAGTTAAAATAGGTGTTTTCCCACGTCTTGGGTACAAAGTTCGTCCGACCTTCTTTCACCGAAGCCAACGCCGGACCTGCCAAAGTCTTTGCATCACAGAACCATTGGTCCGTCAGCATCGGCTCGATGACGACGCCGGAGCGATCACCAAAAGGCTGCATGATCTTTTTGTTTTCAATCAGCGGTCTGATTTCTTGGACGTTCTCTCCGTCATCACCTTCTACGACCATCACGTGAGTGACGGCCAAACCATCGGCATTGATCTGTTCGACCACGGCCTTGCGCGCCTCGAAACGATCAAGCCCCCGCAGATCATCCGGCACCAGGTTGATCGCATCGCACTCGGCTTCCGAAAGCGTTTTCTCACCGCGCGCAACCGCGCCGGCGATGATCGCGGCTTCTTCGTATGGCGCACCATCATCACGCATGGACGCTTTGGTGTCCATCAGACGGTACATCGGGATCCCGCCACGCTTGGCCACCTGATAGTCGTTGAAATCATGCGCACCGGTGATCTTGACTGCGCCAGAACCGAAATCAGGGTCGGGATACTCATCGGTGATGATCGGGATCAGGCGGCGATGTTTTTTAGGTCCAACCGGAATTTCGCACAGCTTGCCCACGATCGGTGCATAACGCTCATCAGAGGGATGAACGGCAACGGCGCCATCCCCAAGCATGGTTTCAGGACGTGTGGTGGCGATGGAAATATAGTCGCGTGTCTCACGCATCGTGATGTTTCCATCTTCGTCCTTTTCGACATATTCATATGTCTCGCCACCGGCCAAAGGATATTTGAAATGCCACATATGGCCGTCCACTTCCTTATTCTCGACTTCGAGATCGGAAATGGCGGTTTCAAACTTGGGGTCCCAATTGACGAGCCGCTTACCGCGATAGATCAAACCTTCATTGTAGAGACGGACAAAGACTTCCAGAACCGCCTCAGACAAGCCTTCATCCATTGTGAAACGCTCGCGGTTCCAGTCACAAGACGCACCAAGACGTTTGAGCTGATTGAAGATGGTGCCACCGGACTCTTCTTTCCATTGCCAAACACGCTTAACGAATTCGTCACGCCCCAGATCACGACGTGAAGGCTCGCCTTCGGCAGCAAGCTTGCGCTCGACGACCATTTGCGTAGCAATGCCCGCATGATCCATGCCGGGCTGCCAAAGCACATTATTGCCCAGCATCCGCTGATGACGGATCAGAATGTCCTGCAACGTATTGTTAAGCGCATGGCCCATATGGAGCGAGCCCGTCACATTGGGTGGCGGGATCACAATGCAGTAGGGATCAGCGTCTTGACGCTGGCCAGCACCCGCAGCAAAGGCGTTGGCTTGATCCCATTTTTGCGCAATGCGCGGCTCGACGCTTTTGGCGTCAAATTTTGTGTCCAGCATGACTGAGAATGTCCGTGTCAGGAAGGCCTGAAAGTGGGCGCGTTTAAGACCCGTCAGCCCTGACTGTCAACAGCGGCACCCGATCAGGCAGCGCGTGGCTCGCCACGTGCGATACGCTCGATTTCCTGGCGTACCAACCGCTCAACCATCGACGGCAGGTTTTCATCGAGCCACTCGGCAAGCATCGGTCGCAGCATCTCTTGCGTAACCGATTTTAGATCTTCACCGGTTTGTTGGCGAAGAACTTCATCAAGAGCAGTGAAGGTCGCCGCAATTGATTGACTGGCTTCGTTGGATATCAGTGGCAAAATCTTTTCTTCTGTAAGCCCGGCAAGCGTTTCCAACTCGCTGCTATCGGAAACCATTGCATGCGAAGTCAGTTGCTCATCATCCAACACGGGTTGCGACGCTTCTTCATCTTGAAGTTCCGCAGGCGCAACCGGTTCAACCTGTACCGGATCAGCAATTGCCGGCTCGTTGCCATGAAGCATGCTGGCCGTTGACTGCAGTACCTGCGCAACCTCACGAAATGCCTCTGCATCATCAGCGGTGAAGCGATTGTCATAGGCAGGCACAGCCGGTGTCTGTTCTTGGACAGGTTCAACTTCAGGCACAGTGTTCTTTGGTGGGTCGGGCTGCATCGGGCGCAGCGACAATGGATTTAGCGGCTCCATTGCATGTGGTTCAGCACCGCGATCGCTGCCGTTCATATAGGGAGGTTGGGCCGCAGCTATAGGTTCCGTGGCACCTTCAGGCACGCTTTCGTCAATTATCCGCCGGATCGATGAAAGAATATCTTCCATCGAAGCGCGCGATGTGTGCCGCTGCGGATTTGTCATGGAGCACGTCCCGATTTGGAAATTGATTCGAGCCACAGTAACGAAGATTGTGGCCAATATGAATTGTGCACGACCGAAGCGGCAATAAATTGACAGTTATTTTTTAGCGGCCGTCCGGCGTTCTCAGCCCGAACCAGGCATCCTTGACCTGCTTATAGTGCTCTTCGGGGTCATGGAGGCGAACTTTCAGCCCGAGATTGCGAGCACTCAGCTTTCCCACAGCAGAAGCCAACGCGTAAGATGATACCACCAGATCACGCTCAGCGCTGACCAATGCAATTTGCGCATCAATTAGTGCAGCCTGTGCGTTCAAAACATCCAAAGTGGTGCGCTGGCCGACTTCGCGTTCTTCAACCACACCGTTCAGCGCCAAGCGCGAAGCGCGCACGCTTTCCTGATTGGCGGTTACCGATGCACGAGAGGCTGTAAGTTGAGACCAAGCCGAAGTTACAGCTTGGCGAACCTGATCACGGGCCGTGTCACCATCGATGCGTGCCTGACCGAGACGTTCTTTTTCCTGGCGAACCGTGGCACTTGCCTGACCACCCTGATAAATCGGCACACTCAAAGAAACGCCGATTTGCGCACTGGTGCTGTGCGATGGATCACGCCCTGTAAGCCCGCCACCCAAGTTGGAGGACGTCGTGGTCAAGTTTGCGGAAAGCCCGACGGTTGGAAGAAATGCACCTTCCGCTGCCTTCACGCCAAACAATTGGGAGTCAACCAGCGCATCGCGGGTCGCAATGGCTGGATGGTTTGCAGCAGCGATTGAATAAGCACTTTCAACAGAATTAGGCAGCAAACGAGACAAAGGTTGCGCGCCCGAAAGTGCGCCGGGGTTGGAACCGGTCAACTCGCGGAAAGTCGCTTCCGCAGTTTCTGTATTGGCGCGGGCAAGCGTTAATTGGGCTTGCGCAGATGCAAGGCTGGCCTCGGCTTGGGCAACATCGGTCCGCGTTCCCTCACCTACTTCAAAGCGAGCGCGTGCAGCGCGTAGTTGCTCGCGGAGAAACTCCAAGTTTTGAGCGCGAAGATTTGTAACCTGGCGGTTCTGCAGCACGTCCATATAGGCTTGAGCGGCATCAAAGAGGATGTTCTGCTCTGTGTTGCGCAAGTTAGCGCGTTCAGCGCGCACACCGGCTTCAGCTGCCTGCACATTGTTACGCGTTCTAAAGCCGTCAAAAATTGTCTGTTCAATATCAATGCCAAACGACGAATTGGTGACACCGCGTCCACCTAAACCTAAGCTGGCGCTATTGGACGTATTGGTGATCCCGGCTGTGCTCGTTACACGCGGTCGGTAGCCGGATTTGGCCAGCGGTACGCCCTCGTTTGCAACGCGTACGCCAGCTCTGGCAGAATTCAACGTCGAGTTGTTGCTGTAAGCCTTACCCAAAGCGCCAAAAATAGTGTCTGCTGCAACTGCAGTTCCGATGGGTAACGAGACAACGCAGGTCGCCAAAACGATTGCCAGTATCCGCCGCATGTCTCTTTCCAATTCTCGAAGTCTAACGCGATGCCTCGTAATAACGTTTTGGCAACGAATCAAACAAGTTAAATTATGTGACACTATATCAGTTGTATTTTATTATGAATGCAACCAATACGTGTTAGAATTCAAATTCAGCCGCCTTCGCAAAACCCGGCAGCTGTTTGACGGAAGCATTGAAGGCCGTCCGATCGGAAATGATACCCTGCTCATCCCGAATATAGAGCCGCGCCACGGCATCCAGCCCATCCCCCTCAACAACGACCAGTCGACCGCCAGGCTTGACTTGTTCCAGAAGCGTCTCTGGTTTCATTTGAACGCTCCCATTAACAAACACCACACTGTAGGGCGCTTCGGCCGCGTATCCAGCTTCAAGCGGCCCCGATACGACTGCCACACTATCAAAGCCCTGGCTCGCGAGCTTTGCTGTCGCTTTATCAGCTAAATCAGCATCACTCTCCAACGCAATCACCGCTGCACCAAGACAAGACAAAACAGCCGACGAATAGCCAAGACCACAACCAACATCGAGAATGAAATCGTCGCGCTCGATCTCTGCCAACTGCACCATTTTTGCAAAAGGAGAAGCCTGCATGAGAAAACGCGGGGCCATGGAGGTCCCATCATCAAGCGGGACATCGCGATCCGTGTAGGCGAAAGGCTTTTGCTGTTCCGGTACGAATTGTTCGCGCGGTACTGTCAAAAGCGCCTCAATGAGCGGGAGATCTGTGACATCGGTCGTGCGCACTTGGCTCTCTACCATCGCCCGGCGCAACTCCTCATAGTCTGGTGCCATTTGTTTAGTCCCATTTTGCTAGCGCTGCCTTACGCAACCATCCATCCATAGCGCAAGCGCTTCCTGCATAGACCAACGCATAATCGGACAACAAAATGGCGGAAATCAAGTCTATGGAGGCCTCGCCCGGAATCGAACCGGGGTACACGGATTTGCAATCCGCTGCGTCACCACTCCGCCACGAGGCCTATGAGCAAAAACGGCGATTTTACCGATCTAGCGCAGCGCCTGTTAACAGAGCCTTTTGAGACCGGCAAGCGGCCTTGGCGCTCTTCACCGAGCTTAAATTCAGTCCACATAACAGCACACGCTCAAAAACCAGCATATTAGCGTTTGCATTAGAGCGACGCTTTGTTATATGCGCGGTTCATTACAGTGATCCCCAGTAGCTCAGTGGTAGAGCGCTCGACTGTTAATCGATCGGTCGTAGGTTCGAATCCTACCTGGGGAGCCACCTTCTAAGCATCACGATACGAAATTAGCGAATAAAACAAACGATGCGTTGATTTGTGAAATCTGCGCGCCAGTTGTCTGCGTAACGAATTCAAACAGGCAATAAACTTCGTTATCTCATTGGCTTCTTTCAGTTTTCCAGACGCTCCTATTATTTTTTGGTTTCGCGATGATCTGCGCCTTTCAGACAATGCAGCATTGTCAGCCGCAGTTTCGTCAGGAAAGCCAATCATACCGGTTTTCGTCTTGGAAACTGACGCAAAGCACACGCCCTATGGCGGCGCGCAAAAATGGTGGCTGCATCAATCTTTGATCAACCTGTCGGATCAAATCGCAAAGCTCGGCAACCGGCTAATCTTGCGAAGTGGCAACGCAAAGGACCACATCACCCAGCTGGTTGAAAATACAGGTGCCCAATCCGTCGTTTGGAACAGACGCTATTCACGTTTCGGCATCGACACCGATACGAAAATCAAGACAGCGCTCCATGACGATGGCATAACAGCGCATAGCTTTGCCGGGCGCCTAATGCACGAGCCGACACTGCTTAAGTCAGGCACTGGGGGCGCCTACAAAGTTTACACACCATTTTGGAAGATGTTTGCAGCGACCATCACGCCGCGCGCACCTCTTGCAACGCCCAAAGAACTGCCTGCCATTGAGAATGCGCCAGCATCTGATGAACTGATTGATTGGAATTTGCTACCCACAAAGCCGGACTGGTCTGGCGGACTGGCTGAAAATTGGAAGCCCGGAACCAAAGGCGCGTTCGATAGATTAGAAAAATTTCTTGCCAATGGGCTTGGGCGCTACGACCGGCAACGCGACTTTCCAGCAATTGAGGGAACGTCCGGTTTATCGCCCCATCTTGCCTTTGGAGAGATTTCGCCCGCTCAAATCTGGGCACGGGTCGATCAAGTCGCAGAAGGCCTGCCGATTGATGATGTAACCACGTTTCGCAAAGAACTTGTATGGCGCGAATTTGCCTATCACCTGCTTGTCAATTTCACTGAGCTGAAAACAGAAAACTACAATCAGCAGTTTAATCAGTTTCCATGGGCAGACAACGCAGAGCATCTAAGGGCTTGGCAGCGTGGCCAAACGGGCTATCCGATCGTCGATGCCGGCATGCGACAACTTTATGACACAGGTTGGATGCATAACCGCGTTCGCATGATCGTCGGTTCTTTTTTGGTCAAGCATTTGCTGCTCGATTGGCGGCACGGAGAGAAATGGTTCTGGGACACGCTCGTTGATGCTGACCCCGCCTCCAACACGGCCTCTTGGCAATGGGTCGCAGGCTCTGGCGCCGACGCGGCTCCCTATTTCCGTATTTTCAACCCCATTACGCAGGGTGAAAAATTCGATGCTGATGGCGAGTATGTGAAGCGTTGGGTGCCGGAACTATCAAAGGTGCCAACAAAATTCATTCACAAACCGTGGGAAGCACCAAGCAAAATTCTGCAATTTGCTGGTGTAGAACTGGGCGAAACATACCCGCACCCTATTGTCGATCATAAGCAGGCGCGTGAGCGAGCGCTCGATGCGTATCAAACCATGAGAGGATTGGCCGCTTGAACATACATGTAACAGGGACAAACACCCCTGCACTGGCGGTCGGCGAACGGCAAAAAACCGCTGTTGTTGGATCTGGCATATCCGGCATTTCCGCGGCTTGGTCTTTGAACTTCAATCATGATGTCACGCTCTACGAGGCTGAGAACCGCGCCGGTGGCCATACATGTACCGTCGATGTCGATTATGACGGGAAACATATCCCAGTCGATGTGGGCTTCATCGTCTTCAATGAGCGAAACTATCCTAATCTCTGCGCCTTGTTTTCTCACTTGGGCGTGAGCAGTGAAACCACCAACATGAGCTTTGCTCTGTCACTGGACAATGGTCGACGCGAATGGTGCGGCCAAAACAAACGCTCAGTCTTTGCGCAAAAAAGGAACCTCGTCTCGCCGGGCTTTTGGTGGATGATCAAGGATATTTTGCGTTTCAATCGCGTCGCTCTGCGCGACCGCGACAATGGTACCATGAATGGACGCTCAATTGGACAGTATCTAGAGGAAAACGGTTTCTCTAACCGTTTCCGCAATGATTACCTGATCCCCATGGCTGCAGCCATCTGGTCAACACCCAAAGTCAAGATGCTGGACTTTCCTGCGAGTGCCTTTGTCAATTTTTTTGAAAATCATCGACTCTTGGAAATCGCACCGCCCATTTGGCGGACTGTGTCCGGCGGCTCTCGTAATTATCACGACAAGATGCTGGCTGATTTGCCGGACATCCGCCTCGGCGAGGCTGTAGTGTCGATCCACCGTGCGGCAAATGGCAAAGTTCTTGTCGCCAGTCAGAAAGGCAGCGAAACCTTTGACCACGTCGTTATTGCATCTCACAGCGATCAGGCGCTGGCGATGTTGGCGGATGCTGACAAGGACGAGAAAGCGATCTTGGGCGCCGTTGGCTACAAACCAAACCGGGTGGTGCTCCACCGTGACGCATCCTTCATGCCAAAGCGCAAGCGTGCTTGGGCGGCGTGGAATTACCTACGGGATAGCGCCAAGGGTGATGAAAGCGACATTTGCCTCACATACTGGATGAACCGTTTGCAAAACATCGATGCGAACTATCCGTTATTTGTGACGTTGAACCCTACCCGTGAACCAGAAGCAGATACCGTATTTGGTGAATGGTCCTTTTCGCACCCGCAGTTTGATGCAAATGCAATGGCGGCACAGTCAGCACTTCCCCGCATTCAAGGCAACAGAAACACGTGGTTTGCGGGTGCTTGGACAGGGTATGGTTTCCATGAAGATGGCTTGAAATCCGGTCTTGCTGTTGCGCGGGCACTTGGCGGCCATATTCCGTGGGAAACTGCTGTCGAAAATCCGCAAATCTCAACGCCCCTGCCGGTGGCAGCAGAATAGGTATGTCTGCAAGTATCAAACATACCCGGCACCCAAATGAGCCGCTCTTTGCGCCACCTGATGAACCGGCTTTACTTTATACTGGTCAGGTCATGCACGCGCGTCTTAAGCCACTCGGCCATCGCTTCAGCTATCGCGTGTTCTCCGCACTCATTGACCTCGATGCGTTGGACGACGCAAACCGGCTGTCGTCGCTCTTCAGCGTCAACCGCCGAAACTTGCTCTCTTTCTTCGAGCGCGACCATCTTCCCAAGAATGAGGGCCACACTACGCTGCGTGTATATGTAGGTCAGCTTTTGCAAGAAGCCGGGGTAGCCCACCCCGAACGGGTTTTGCTTCTCGCTTACCCACGCATGCTCGGCTTCGTCTTCAATCCGATATCCGTCTATTATTGCTATGGCGAAAACGATGCGTTGAGCGCGATGATCTATGAAGTGCGTAACACCTTTGGCGAACGCCATACCTATGTTTGCGAAGTTAAACCGGGGCAGTTGACCGCCGCAGGCGTGCGCCAAGAACGCAACAAGATTTTCTACGTCTCGCCCTTCATTGATATGTCGATGCGCTATTTCTTTCGCATGTTACCGCCGGGTGACGAAGTAAAGATGCGCATCTTTGAAACCGATGAATTCGGGGACCCTCTTTTGTCGGCGACTTTCAGTGGCTCAAAATTACCGATTACGAGCGCAAGCATCGCGAGCCAACTGCTTCGCCTGCCCTTTATGACCCTAAAGGTGGTGGCAGGCATCCATTGGGAAGCATTGAAATTATGGCTCAAAGGCGCAAAGTTCCATTCTCGGGGAAAGCCGCCCGCGCCTGTTTCCTATGAAGATACAGCGCCGCAGGCTGCAGAATAAAGGTTGGGAGGCTTATGGCCATGTCCGCAAATCATCTCTTGTCAGCGCACAATACGGCATCCCAATGGGCCGCAGAAATTATGGCACGTGCTGAAGTTCTAACGCCCGGCAACATCAAAAAGCACATTCGCGGCTTGCCCATGAAAGCCAGGGTCGCACTTCGTGCGGCGCTTGCGCTGCCCAAGGGATCGCTGACAATTCAATTGCCGGACCAACGAGTTGTGACGATCAAGGGGCAAAGTGCCGGGCCGGACGCAGTGCTAGTCCTCCATAATTGGAACCTGCCACGTAAAGCCATCACGCAAGCCACCATAGGCGTCGGCGAAAGCTATATGGATGGTGATTGGACGAGCCCGGACGTCACAACGTTCCTCGCATTGTTCTTGGAGAACGAGCAATGGGGCAACCGTTTGTATACTGCGAATTTGTGGATGACTGCGTTGGGCCGTTTCCTGCATTGGCTCAACCGCAACACCAAAGCCAAGGCGCAGAAGAACATCGCCGCGCACTATGACCTTGGCAATGACTTCTACACCAAGTGGCTTGACCCCTCGATGACCTACTCATCGGCAATATACGCCGATGGGGTCAACGATCTGGAGACAGCGCAGGCAGCCAAATATCGTGCTTTGGCCGAAGCTGTTGGCATCAAAAAAGGTGATCATGTCTTGGAGATTGGCTGTGGCTGGGGCGGTTTCGCCGAGTTCGCAGCAACAGAAATCGGTTGTCATGTGACAGGGCTGACAATTTCCAAGGAGCAACTGGCATTTGCACACGAGCGCATCAAGAAAGCTGGCCTTGAAGACAAGGTGGAACTGAAATTTCAAGACTATCGTGACGAACGCGGCCAATATGACCACATCATTTCCATCGAGATGTTTGAGGCGGTCGGTGAGGAATACTGGGACTCCTACTATCAACAACTCAAAGCATTGCTAAAACCAGGTGGACGCGCGGGTCTGCAGATCATCACCATGAATGATGAGACGTTCGACTATTACAAACTCAACCCCGATTTCATTCAGCGCTATATCTTCCCAGGAGGCATGCTGCCGTCACCGTCCAAGCTCGAAGAACTGCGCAGGGCACACGGGTTGAAAGACGCCGGAGTGCGGACCTTCCCACAAGACTATGCCCGCACGCTGGCCGATTGGCGGGTTACATTCTGGGAACGCTGGGCCGACATTAAACCATTGGGCTTTGATAAACGCTTCAAACGCATGTGGGAGTTTTATTTCCACTACTGCGAAGCCGGTTTCGGAACGGAATTTATCGACGTTCGCCAAATCATCTACGAAAAGTAATTGTGCGTATGCCCTGAAAAGGCAATCCTGCGGCTGAGGTAGAAATGCGCCCGCCCATGCAACAACAACCGACTTTGGCGCGCATTCTTTTGTATGCGCTGCCGGGCCTGCCTTTGGCTGCGATGACGCTGCCGCTTTATATTTTGGTGCCGACTTTCTACACGGAAACGCTAGGTCTACCGCTGGCGGCGGTCGGCGCCGCCCTGTTGTTTGTTAGGGTGTTTGATGCAGTCAATGATCCACTGATCGGTGTCGTCGCTGACCGCTGGCGGCCTTCATTGGGACGTCGGCGCGCATTGATGGCCTGTGCAGTGCCGATTGCTGCTCTGTCGGCCTTTATGATCTTTTATCCACCCGCAGATGCATCGGTTTTGTATTTGGCGGCTTGGGGTACGATGCTGACCATAGGTTATACGGGTGTGGTGATCCCCTATCTGGCTTGGGGCGCAGAACTGGCGGGGGATTACAAAACCCGAACCACTGTAGCCGGATGGCGCGAAGCAATGACACTAACCGGTACATTGATCGCCATCGCGCTGCCCTTCTCTGTTCAGAATGAAGACCCCACAATCATTCACGGTCTTGCGCTGTTGGGTATCACTGTTGCTATCGCACTGCCGCTGATATCGGCCATAACGATCACTACACTGCCGGAGCCAACAGAACACTCCAAGCAGGTTCTGGGTTTGAAAGATGGTTGGCGCCACCTTCTGGCCAATCGTCCGTTCGTGCGATTGGTTTTCGCTTTCTTCTTGAATGGACTGGCCAACGGCATCCCGGCGACCCTTTTTCTATACTTTGTATCCGACATTATCGGTGACCCCGACCAACGCGGCCCACTGCTGTTCCTATATTTTCTCTGCGCCATTGCTGGCGTACCCGCAGCATCTTGGGCTGCGCGCACGTTCGGCAAACACCGCGCTTGGGCATTCGGCATGTGCTGCGCCATTATCGTATTTGCGCCTGTGACCATGCTAGGCGAAGGCGACCTTCTGCCCTATGCGATTATCTGTGCAGTCTCGGGGTTCTTTGTCGGGTTCGACCTGTCGATCCCGCCGGCGATTCAAGCGGACGTCATCGATGTGGACACAGCTAACTCGGGCGAACAGCGTTCTGGCCTCTATTTCGCAGCCTGGAGCCTTGCCACCAAAATGTCACTGGCACTCGGTGTTGGCGTCGCTTTTCCTCTGCTGGGACTTTTTGGATTTGAGGCCGGTGCAGGCCCAAGCCAAGATGCCAGCGCATTGCTGGCGCTTGCAGTCATTTATGGATGGATACCGATCGCATTGAAAGTGGCAGCCATTTCTTTGATCTGGCGTTTTCCTCTTAATGAAGCGATGCAGAAGGAGCTGCGCGAGAAGATTGAAACGAGCTAGCTTTTCCCTTCAGCTTTCCCTGTCGCAGTACGTTGAAAAATCGCTGCGGTGTGATCTCGCGCGAGCGTGAAAACCAATCCCGATTTGACGCCTGCTGCCAAGCCGAAGGGTGCGAACTCACCGGCAATCGCCATGGATAAGAAGCTGAAAAGCAAACCCAAGCCGAAAGAGATGGGGAGTACCCCTATTGCGGGTTTGTCGACGAACCTTGCCGAAATCAGTCCCAATATTGGTAACAGCACGGAAGCCAGCAAGAGCGCTGCAAACGTAAAAGCAGGCCATCCGCAAGTCATTAGGTACACCTGACTACCCACGCGGGTCGCCTGACACGCAGCATGAAGGGCAGGTTGGGCGTAGATGATTGCCGCCACCACCAGGCAAACACTAGAACCAATCAGATTGTCCAGAAGGCCATTTCGTTTTGGATAGACAGCGTAATTCATCGGTCTCCTCCGAAAATCTTTGTTGAACTAAAAAACGTCGTTTGAAAAAGAAATGCTCTTAAGAGCCAAATACTCAATTGATAAGTTATGCGTTGCTGTTGCCGCGAAAAGCTCTACCGGCCTGGAAAAACCAGTATGCATGATCGCGAGTGACCGTGAAAATCAGCCCAGCGATGACGCCAGCGAAATAGGCTGGCAATGTAAATTCCGTGGCTACAAAAAAAGAAATCAACATAAGCGAAATGCCGAAGCATAGCGAAACAAATGCAAATCCCATCGGGGCTCTCGGCGATAGTCTTCCAATAATCCAGCTAACCACCGGCAAAACAACACTGGCGACCATCAAAGCGAGCAACGTGAAATTCGGAAACACGCAACTCCACAAATAATATGTTGGATCGACACGCGTTAATGCACAACTGTTATGAAAAACCGGCAACCCATGGATTATGCTAGTCGTGCCAGCACATGCGGCAGCTCCGGCGATGTTATCCCAAAGTCCATTTCGCTTTGCGTTGATAAAATGGCTCATCAGGTCTGCCTCGTGGCTTCCCGGCCAACTGAACCTTTCAAGTGTGTCTACAGTTTGGCTGTTCGTTCACACTAGGAGACGCGTGTAACACTCGCCTTTTGGGTCTCGCCAAAATCAAGCGAACGTTTGTTCCATCCGGTTGAACGCTTCATGATCCAGAAATAGAGCGCATGTGGCAGCAGACGCAATATCTTGAGCTGCCATGTGAAACGGCGCGGGAACGAGATTTCAAAAGGCCCACGCTCCATGCCAGCGATCATGCGTTCGACAGCCTTCTCTACCGGCATCAGAAACGGCATCTCAAAATCGTTCTTCTCCGTCAACGGCGTATCGATAAAGCCGGGATTGATAACCTGAATACGAATATTCATTTTATCAAAGTCGAACTTGAGCGACTCAGCCATGTTATTGATGGCCGCCTTTCCTGCACCATAAGCTGATGCAGCAGGCAAACCGGTGTAGCCGGAAACAGAAGCAACAAGCGCAACTTGTCCTTTGCCATGACCCTTCATCTTCTCAATGACGGGTACGAGGCCATTCAGGACGCCAAACACATTGACTTCATAGTTCTTGCGATAAGCATCAATGTCCATCGCCTCCCCGCGCGTTGGCCAATAATTCCCGGCGTTGAAAACAGCCAGACGTATGGGACCAAACTTGGCTTCTATGTCGGCCACCAGCCTTGCCATGCCATCACGATCAGTTACGTCACCAGCCATCGCATGGATGCGCCCATCACCCTCTCCAACCAGCGAGCTGAGCTTGTCTTCGCCTCTTGCCGTTGCAATGATGGTGTAACCTTCACGCGCCATTTGAAGCGCAAGTTCGCGACCGATACCAGCGCTCGCACCGGTGATCCAGGCAACACCATCACCAGGTGAGATGCGATATAAGTCCATAATCAATTCCTTCAGCGTTACCGTCGCAAGCAAACTAAAAAGCCCTCGTTGCTAATACGCAACGAGGGCCTGTTCGGTTCCGAAAATTCGGTTTATCCGGCGATAATATCGCCCAAACGTTGATGCAAAGGGCCTGTTAGACGTAACGCACCGTCGCAAACGGCAAAGCCGATGCAAGGGCGGTCCGTTTCCGCAGTTGGGCGATGGTCAACGCTATCGTCAGCGATTGAGATATCACCGCGACCAAACCGTCCGCGTGAATCGTGAAATGCACCATCGACAATCAGCGACAATTCAACGCCTTCGTGAGTGTGTGCGGGAACGGTACGACCCGGCTTGATCCAAAACATTGAGACATGGCAGCCATCAATGTCGGGCAAATCATACTCGCGGAAGCCGGGCATTTTCGTCTTCCAAGGAATATCATCTGCCTTGAAACCAATGAAATCCTGCAGCGCCGTGGGAAGAATGCCACAACTTTTCGCCTGTTGCTTGGAACGGCTCACCGGTTCAGAGGAGAAAATAGCCTCTAGCGCGCTATCGCGGTCACGAAATGCAGTAGGTGCAATACTACTCAACTGATCCCCGGCAGCCATTTCCAGCCCCGAAACGAAATCATGGTTGGCAGTCGACAGCTCAAGGTGCGATTCAATTAGAACCTGCACCGGCGTCGGCAACGTGCCAGAAACATAGCTGCTGAGCAGCGTGTCCATCGAACTCATATATTCGTTTGTCATCATAACTCCTGCGCCTTGCATGGCGCATGTCGTTTATTTGTCATGTT
Organism: Pseudomonadota bacterium; assembly: GCA_038529265.1. GTDB lineage: Bacteria > Pseudomonadota > Alphaproteobacteria > Rhizobiales > Rhizobiaceae > JBCBDX01. Next base: position 25,298 of record JBCBDX010000013.1, on the reverse strand, counting down.
TACGCGCTGCGTCACAAGTTGGATCACCGGCGAAACTCGAGCCGCATTATGGCTTTTTGAGAGGCAATTATTTCGCTAACCCTCAGTTTCCACGCGGTAAATGGCTTGCCCAAGCGCAATGTCAACAATAGTTTTGGCTTAAATTGAGGGGGAATAGCATGCATGCGTCTGTAATTGATCTGATCGGCAATACGCCCTTGGTGAAACTGGAACGCGCCTCAAAAGAAACGGGATGCACGATCCTGGGCAAATGCGAGTTTTTGAACCCCGGCCAATCGGTGAAAGATCGCGCAGCCCTGTGGATCATTCGCGACGCTGAGAGCCGCGGCTTGCTCAAAGCTGGTGGCGTTATCGTCGAAGGCACGGCCGGCAATACCGGTATCGGCATGACGATGGTTGCCAAAGCGCTCGGATATCGAACCGTCATCGTTATTCCCGAAACACAAAGTCAGGAAAAGAAGGATGCTTTGCGCCTTTTAGGGGCAGAACTTGTAGAGGTGCCAGCCGCTCCCTACCGCAACCCGAATAATTATGTTCGTCTGTCAGGCCGCCTCGCCGACCAGCTCGCCAAGACAGAACCCAATGGAGCCATATGGGCCAATCAGTTTGATAATGTCGTCAATCGCCAGGCCCACATTGAATCTACCGGGCCTGAGATTTGGCGTGACACGAATGGAAAAGTAGACGGCTTTATCTGCGCATGTGGCTCCGGCGGCACATTGGCCGGTGTGGCAACATATTTGCGCGAGCAATCTGACACTGTGAAGATCGGAATCGCAGATCCCATGGGGGCCGCGCTCTATTCGTTCTATACAAGCGGAGAATTAAAGTCGGAAGGCAGCTCCATTTCTGAAGGGATCGGCCAAGGGCGCATCACCGCCAACCTTGAGGGCTTCAAACCGGACTTCGCTTGTCAGGTAACGGATACCGAAGCGCTGGACATCATCTTTGCCCTTGCGGAAGAAGAAGGCATGATCATGGGCGGCTCTACGGGCGTCAATATTGGCGGCGCCATAAAAATGGCCAAGGAGTTGGGGCCAGGCCATACGATCGTGACAATCCTTTGCGACTATGGAAACCGTTATCAGTCCAAGGTCTATAACCCTGATTTCTTGCGCTCAAAGGACCTCCCGGTTCCGGCTTGGCTGGAAAAGCCGGTGAACATCGACGTGCCGTTTGAGGGCGTTGGATGACTAAACCTCTTTTTCGCGATGATGCCTATTTGTCCGTAGCGGAAGCTGCTGTCACGGCTCTTACAGAAGATGGCGGGATCATTCTGGATCAAACTAACTTTTATGCCACATCTGGCGGACAGCCTGGCGACACAGGTTTTCTGGAACGTAACGACGGCACCAAAATCGCGATTGTCAGCACTGTCACCGGCGAAACCAAGGCAGATATCATTCATTTGCCGGCAGAAGGCGGACCTTTTCCAGCCATCGACGAGAAACTGATACTGCATATCGACTGGGAGCGCCGCTACAAACTGATGCGCATGCACACAGCCTGTCATCTACTGTCCGTGGTTTGCCCACTACCCATCACCGGCGCGCGTGTTGACGTCGAAGATAGCCGCGTTGACTTCGATATGAGCGACACCGTCGCGAAAGAGGGCGTCACCGAAAAGCTCATGGCGCTGGTTCGTGCCAATCACCCCATTTACACGCAGTGGATAACTGACGAAGAACTGGCGTCCAATCCCGGCCTTGTAAAATCAAAAAATGTCCACCCACCAACGGGCACCGGCCACATCCGGCTCGTTTGTATTGGCGAGAATGCCAGCATCGACTCGCAACCTTGCGGTGGCACCCATGTGAGTGAAACGCAGGAAGTGGGTGACATCTTTATCGCCAAGATCGAAAAAAAGGGACGTGAGAATAGACGTTTCAGGATCAGGTTTGATACATCTACAACATGAGTCAAAAATCAGTATTCATCGTCTCAGCTGACTGGCTGTCAACGCATTGGAACGATCCCGGTGTGTCGATCATTGACGCCTCTTGGTACTTGCCTGCGATGGGCCGCGATGCACGCAAAGAATATGACGTAGGCCATATTCCAGGCGCGCATTTTTTCGATCAGGATGTGATCGCCAACACGAAGTCCGGCCTACCACATACCGTGCCCTCGCCCGCGCTCTTTGAGCAACATGTCTCGGCGATGGGGGTAGCGCGCGATGACACAATAATCGTCTATGATGGCCCGGGCTATTTCTCCGCGCCGCGCGTCTGGTGGCTTTTCAGGACCATGGGTGCTGAAAAAGTGTTTGTGCTCGACGGTGGTCTAGATGGCTGGAAAAAAGAAGGCCGTTTTGTCACCGACAAACCAACCATGTGTGCACGAACAGCCTTTGTGCCCAAGTTCAACGCGTCAAAGGTTGCTTCATTTGAGCAGATGATGTCGACCGTTCAGAGCCAGACGACCCAAATTGCCGATGCGCGCGGCATGGGGCGCTTTACTGGTGAAGAACCCGAGCCCCGGGAAGGCATGCGCTCAGGCCATATGCCCGGTGCAAAATGCGTACACTATGCAACGCTGGCGCCTGACGGTTACCTGCTGGAACTTGACGAATTGCGTAAGGTTATAAACGAAGCTGGTATCAATCCAGAAAAGCCGGTCGTGACCACTTGTGGTTCAGGCGTCACGGCAGCGGTGATCACGCTGGCGTTGGCATCGCTCGGCAATGAAAACACGTCTCTCTATGATGGCTCATGGGCAGAATGGGGGTCACGCCAAGACACACCGGTGATCAAGGGACATAGCTGAACATGAGCTGGTTGAAAAACCTGCGCGCCGCCGGCGCCGCACCCGAGGGAGCGTCGCTTGAAGCGATCATCACCTATCTTCGGATGGAAAAGAATATCCCCAAGCCCTGCCCCCAGCCGTCGGGCGTTGATATCAGCCTGCACACCGTGGACAAACCGCCACTTCACTTCTACCGCTACCTTTATTATCAAGTCGGCATTCACTGGAATTGGGAGTCTCGTCTGCGCTTGACGGATGCTGAACTGGCGCGTTGTATCCACGCCGACACATGCGAGATTACCGCACTTTACGTAGACGGTGCACCAGCTGGATTTTTTGAGGTCAACCGAGCCAAACCGGGATCGACGGATTTGGCCTACTTTGGCACTATGCCACATGTTCATGGCATGGGCTTGGGAAAGTGGTTTTTGGGCCAAGCCATCGCCGCATGTTGGGCAAACGACCCCAATGAAATAACGGTCAATACCTGCGCGTTGGACCACCCGGCCGCGTTGCCGCTTTATCAAAAAATGGGTTTCATACCATATCGCCAAGCTAAAGGTAGTGTCCGCCCGCTAAGTGAAGTTGAATTGGCAATACTAAATGCTACGCAGTGAACAGCCGCCGTCATAGCGACAACGGCTGTATCGAGAACACTTAGAATTTGAACTTCAGTGTTGCCATTCCGGTGTGGGAAGAAGGCTCCAGGTCAAGCGTGGCTATTCCCAAATCAAAGCTCTCAAGCGTTTGAGTGTAGCGGTACTCGGCACCGAGGAAGATTTTGTCAGTAACGGCAGTCTCAACACCACCACCAGCGACGAAACCCTTGGTGGTGAAGTCAAAAATGCTGCCCGGTCCAGTTACGTTGATGTCGTAATACTCCTGAGTGTAACCACCCAATGCGTAGACCATGGTGCGCGGACCCACCTTGTAACCAACGCGTCCAACAATTGACCAAGCATACTCTTGATCAATGCTGGCTACTTCAGTTCCCAAGAAGTCGAGGACCGTTGCAACATTGCCAATGCCGATATCCGCTTGAACACCAAGCACTACACCATTTGCCAGTTCGTGATCATAACCGGCTTGAAAGCGCCCTTGAATACCCTCAGCGCCAATGCCATTGAGAGAAAGTGGGGCACCTTGAATTGACAACTGGTGGCTCAGCCCTGTCGCACCGCCTGCAAGGCCAACATAGAAGCCTGTGAAATCAACTGGCGCTGGTCCGGCGGCAGATTGAGTAGCAGCGGGTGCGCCAAAACGGTAGGAAAGACCCAAGGTGGCAGTGTGCGAAGATGGCAGCACTTCAATAAGCCCATTACTGCCAAAGTCCTGCTCACCATACTGGCTGTAGCGATACTCACCTTTCAGGTGAATGCGTTGAGTCAACGCTGTCTCAATACCGGCACCAACGGTGAAACCATTTGCACCCCAATCAAAGATGCTTCCCGGGCCATCGACGTTAATATCGAAATGCTGATAGCTATAGCCCGCCAAAACATATCCGAGTGTCTGTGGTGTCAGAAGATAACCGGCGCGCGCAAAAACATCGAAACCATAGTCAGCAGTTATGTCGGCAGTGGTGCCACCAATCTCGAGCGTCGAAGCGATCGTTGAAAGCCGCGCATTGGCTCCAACACCGACCACTAAGCCGTTGTTGAAAGCGTAATCATACCCACCGTATATCTCGCCGAAAACGCCCTCACCGCCTAAGCCATTCAGGCGAAAAATCGGTGAAGGAATATTGAGCAATTCTAGGTCATGAACAACCGCGCCGCCGCCAATACCAAGGCCAACGTAAATGCCGCTCCAAACATGAGCTGGCTCCGCTGGAGCAATCTCATCAGCAGCAAAAGACGAATTTAAAGTCAGAGAAAATACGCTCACTGAAACGGCGAGCAACGTTGATAGTTTCATCACACAAATATGCAGCCAGCGCTGCACCCCCACGGACAACGCCTAACTCGTTAACGAATTCTTAATGAATGTCACCCGCAAACAGCAGGATAAGTAAACAATTGTCTGCGATAGTTAACGATGGTGATAAATTTATCACGCCACCTTGAGTAGTCTCGACGGCTCCGATGCTTCGTAGCCAAGTGCCTCCGCCACGGCCTTATTCGTGATATGGCCCCGGTGGACGTTCAGCCCGTTGCGCAAATGCGGATCTTCCGCCAGGGCTTCCAAACCATGGTCCGCCAGCGCCAATCCATGGCGCAAGGTGGCATTGTTCAGTGCAGCAGCCGAAGTAACTGGAACCGCACCCGGCATATTGGCAACGCAATAGTGAATAATGCGATCAACTTCATAAGTTGGTTCAGCATGGGTCGTTGGTTTAGATGTTTCAAAACACCCACCCTGATCTATTGCAACATCACAGAGCACCGCGCCCGGCTTCATCGCGCCAAGCATCTCGCGGGTAACAAGCTTCGGTGCAGCTGCACCTGGGATCAGCACAGCACCGACCACGACATCAGCGGCAAATACCGCCTCTTCCAGCGCTTCCACCGTGGAGTAACGTGTTTCGACACGCCCACCAAACATCATGTCGAGATCACGCAAACGCGGTAGCGAACGATCAAGGATCGTCACTTGAGCACCCAGACCAACCGCCATGCGTGCGGCGTTCAAACCAACAACGCCGCCACCGATGACGGCGACCTTTGCCGATGCCACACCGGGCACACCACCGAGCAAGACGCCGCGCCCGCCATTAGCCTTTTGAAGCGCTGTCGCAGACGCTTGTATAGAGAGACGCCCAGCTACCTCTGACATCGGCGCCAGAAGCGGTAGACCGCCATGCTCATCTGTCACCGTCTCATACGCGACCGCAGTGACGCCACTCTCAACGAGCCCTTTGGTCTGAGCCGCATCTGGTGCCAAATGAAGGTAGGTGTAGAGAATTTGCCCGTCATGCAACTGGACCCATTCCGAAGGCTGCGGCTCCTTAACCTTCACGACCATATCAGACTTCTCAAAAACCTCGGCTGCACTGTCGGCAATGCGCGCACCAACGGCGCGATAAGCCTCATCTGAGGCCCCAATGCCAAGCCCTGCGCCGGTTTCCACCAGCACCTCATGCCCATGCGCCACATATTCGCGAACCGAGCCGGGCGTAAGACCAACACGGTATTCGTGGTTCTTGATTTCTTTGGGACAACCGACACGCATGAAAACCTCCACATGATCCGAGCAGCTTCAGCTTCACCTAAAACCGGCGAAATGTCCGTGCAAAGTTTGACAAATGCATGTAGCGAAACGCAAACTTCTACCAGTGTTTCTGCCTTTTACGTTGAAAGCTTGCAGCCATGAACTTTGATCAGATTGATCGTGCCATCTTGAATGAACTCCAGCGCGACGGCAGAATCACCAATGCTGCGCTGGCGGAGAGAGTTGGCGCTTCAGCGTCAGCCTGTTCAAGGCGGCTGGATGCGTTGGAAAAGGCAGGTGCCATACGGGGTTATCATGCGCGCTTATCCAACGAGGCGCTTGGGCATAGTTTGACCGCCATCGTGCATATTTCACTGTCTGGGCAGTTTCAAAAGACGCTCGATGAATTTGAAAAAGCAGTCAAAGGGATACCCAATATACTCGTGTGCTATCTGGTATCGGGCGAATATGACTACATATTGCGCTTGGCCGCCGAAGATTTGGCGGACTATGAACGCATTCACCGCCAATATCTGTCGGCCCTGCCCCATGTGGCAAAGATCGTCACCAGCTTTTCTATGCGGGAGGTTGTTAATCGACCCAATATCGGGATCAATAAAGTTTCTGTTGATTAGCAAATGCAGACGACCGATGATCAGCTACCAAGCCCTGCTCTGAATGCAGATGGCGTACAGCCAGCAAAGCGCAAAAATGCGCGATTGAACGCGCTTAAAGAATTATAGCCGCTGAGACCGGCCACCTGAATAATCGACAGGTCGTGATCACATAGCAGCTCGATGGCACGGATGACGCGTAATCGTGTCAGGACTTCTGACCAGGTCATACCAACATTTTCGGCAAAATCGCGCTGCATGCTACGCTCTGAACGATTGATTGATCGCGCAACATCGACGGCTGTTATTTTTTCCGCAAGCTTCATCTCGGTGACGTCTATTGCCTTCTGGAGGGTTGGCTCCGTAGCGCTTGGTCGCCTGACATCCAGGGAGCTTTCGGCCAATCGCGCGCACACGTTCAGTAGTGCTTCAAAAAAGCCTTCAGCCTCAGGCATATGATGTCCATCTGCGCCCCAATCCTTACAATAGCGGATCATCTGACGGGCCATTGGGGACATTTGAAACGCGACAGGTTTGCGCGGCATCAGCGCGCAAAAGCCTGGCCGCGCAAGTACTGAACAAGTTGTCATTGGTTTGCGAATATCGGCTGTGAAAGGGACATCCGCTGGAACCCACGCAGCAAAAGACGGTGGTAAAAACCAACGCTGACCAGCAACTGTCACATGTAGCGCACCAGTGACGGCATAGAGCAAATAGTCTCGGTCAAATACCAGGTCCAAAAGCGGACGAGGCTCAATATCTTGAAAGAAGCAGTACGCCGCTGGCAGAGCTTTATTCATGGATCAGATGCTATCAATCTCGGCTACTTTGGTCACAGGTGGTGATGCCATCATGGGCGCTAGTCCCTGACCAAGGGCAGCAAAGGTGGGGCTGGAGCGATAGGCATCGAATGTCTTCATATCTTCCCAGTGCTGAATGATGGCCAGGCGTTCACCGGAGGGGTCCCGATAAAAGGCGTAGTGCTTGCAGCCAGGCATCGCGCGGACCGTGTCCGCTTGGTCCGAAATATGTTGCTCAGCGCTATCCAGTTTTGACGGTTGAAAATGAGCTTCGACGGTAATCAGTTTCATGCGCTCTCTTCTCCATGGCGTGCTCTTTGAATGTCAGAGACGAACAACAAAACAGAACCAAAGAAAACCGGCGGTTTTCTTTGACCAATGGATTTGTCGTTTCCTGTCCGGGAAAGAAATGACACATCAGGAGCTGACGCGCTTACGCAAGACTGCCAATCACACGCCCGAAACCGTCAAATTGGATACTGACATGAACGCCGTAGGACTTACTTGTGCTCAAGCGCAGGAAACTTTAGTGCGCAGCACTTCTGCGCGAGGGCACAAATCAATAACAAAAAGTTAAACGTTCTGACGAAAAATAGGCGCTTTGTTGAGACTAATGTTGGCGACTGATATGCCAACCGGAAGGCTTAAAAATGACAACTGTAGCGGCGAAAAGTCCAAAATTCGGTTTGGCGGGTTTCCTACTAGCGCTGATTGCACTCGTAATTGCAGCTATTCAGGTTTCAGCTGTTCTAGAGCCACCCAAAAAAGCGTCCAGCGTCAGCATCGGTGAGATTGCCGCCGACATCAGAGACGCTGCGCAGCGTCGTCTAGCTGGCGAAGAAGCACCGCAGGAGGCTCCTGCCGTTGACCAATCAATAGATATGGCGCAAATCCTGACGGTGATAGGCACTGTCCTAGCGGCTCTGGGTGCAACCGCAGGCGCAATCGGGCTTTACAAAAGTGAGCCGAAGAACCTGCCAATGCTGGCGATAGGTGTCGGCATCGGCGCCGTCGTAATGCAGTACATCTTCTGGTTGGCGCTTATCATTTGTGGCGTGATTTTACTGGCCGCCATAGTAGGAGGCATGGAAGGTATTTTGGGCGCTTAGCGCCGTGGAATACCGACAGTCGGATTAATCTACCGCCGTTAGAATTCAAACAAAAATCCAAGGCCACCGGAAAGCTGATTGTTGCTTTCGCTGATCGGGCTATTGGCAGCGTCGCCAACCAAACGACTGTAACCGCTTGATGCACGAAGACTGATGCGGTCGGTAGCCTCAAACTCCAGCGACAAGCCTACATCGACATTTTTTATGCCAGCAGATGCATCAAAGGCTGAATAGTTTTCGCCGGAATTTGCTGATTGCGTGTTAGTGACGGAAAAATACCGATCCATGTAATTGTCGGATGCATATTCAAATCCGGTTCGCGCCGTCAGCGAGACGCGCGGTGCAAGGTCAGCTTTGTAACCAACGCTCGCATTGGCCAAATAGCCACCATCGTCGACACCGGTGACTTGGGTTGAGACACCTGTCTCCACAAAAAAATCGCCTGTCGTATAAGATGTAAAAGCGCCGACGACCAAACCGCCATCAACATTTCCCAGCCCATCAAGCTTGCTCGACAAGCTCTCCTTGCGGCCAAAGGAATAACCGACGATCGGACCGATATCGAAGCCGCCACGGCGTAGCACTGACAATCGCACGTCGTCGACACCGCGAACCGTCACGCGCGAGCGTTCACCAGTGTCTCCAAAAGATGGGAAAACTACCGGCACAGCAGTGACACGAAATTCATCGGAACCCTCATAGGCTGGGCCGATGAAAGCAAAGGCACCAACATTGAGAGAAAAGCCGGCGCTTTGAGCTTCATTGGCCCAAGCTGAAGATGCTGACATTGCTACTAACGCCAACAAGCTGGCGGAAAACTGAAGTGTTTTTGAAGCGGTGTTCATCGAGCAAACCTGAAATGGAAGCGATAGGTTTTCACAGCTATACGCAGCCATGCGGCTACGGTTCGTTAAAGCGCTAAAATTTTAGATAAATTCAAACAACATAGTTAATCCCCAAACCTTCAAACACGCTCCAATAGGTCGGGAACGTTTTTGCAACGCAGCCAGGATCAAGGATCGTCACACCAGCAGTCTTAAAACCAGCAAGCGCGAAACACATCGCAATGCGATGATCAGCGAATGTATCAATATTCGCTGAAACCGTTTGGCCCGCCAAGGAGGGATCACCATTAACGATAAGATCGTCGCTCTCTTCGACCGCTATTCCCGGTTTAATCCGGTTCAACCCCTGCGAGAGAGCCGCGGTTCGATCGCACTCCTTAACGCGAAGATTTTCGATGCCCACAAAGCGCACGGGCGATTCATTATAGGCAGCCATAACGGCAAGTGTGGGAATGGCGTCTTGCATCTGCGAGCCATCTATTACCGCAGGCATGTTCGGCCATTGGCTGATCATCTCGTAAGCCTTGGCATCAGGCTGGGTAAAACTTTGCGCGTCGGTGCCGATTTCGATCTTGCCGCCAGTCAGCTTTTCAGCCGCCCATAGATAAGTAGCCGCTGAAGCATCGGGTTCGACCAGATAGTCTGTGGCCCGATATTTGGCTGGAAACACCTTCCAATGTGAGGGCGACTTCTCCTCAAACAGCGTTCCAAAAGCGGCCATTGCAGCCAACGTAAGATCAATATAGCCCCGCGCGCCAATTTCATCACCGGTCAGCATAACCTCAACAGCCGCATCGGCCATCGGGGCCGCCATCAACAAGGCGGACACATATTGCGATGACAAACCGCCATCAATTTCAAGTCTACCGGATGGGAAGTGCCCTTTGCCATTGACGATGACAGGCGGGCACCCAGAAGGTGAATCAATATCTGCACCGGCGCTTTTAAGTGTTTGAACTAGCGGCATTATCGGTCGTTTGCGCATATGCTCATCGCCGTCCACGATCACGCGCCCATCAACGCACAAGACTGCCGCCGTTAAAAAGCGGGTCGCCGTACCTGCGTTGCCGAGGAACAGCGGATCGCTCGGCGCATGCAGCTGGCCGGTACTTTCGACAGTGAAAGACGTGTCATCCGGCTCATCGACCACTACGCCCATTGCGCGCAACGCGTTGGCCATATGTTTGGTGTCGTCAGATTTCAGAGCGCCATTAATACGGCTCGTGCCCTGTGCCAAGGCTGCCAACAGGAGCACACGATTGGTTATGGATTTTGAGCCAGGCGGTGCAGCCTTACCCACAAGTGGTCCAGAAACCGGAACCGGCGTCAGTTTTTCAAGAGCAAGATAATCGGTCATGGCGCGGCTTTTGCACCGCGTGCGTCAGGCTGACAAGCTCAAACGGGACGATCCAGATCATCACCCTTCCAAAGCATGTCACCATTTTGGTCGATGATTAATTTGGCTTTACCGATGGAAGCGACTGCCGCCTCTTCTTTGCTGTTCATGACATCGGCACGCATGAAAGTGCGGGTAACGGATTTGCCATCAACAATCTTCGTCAACTGGCCGCCAACACGCCACTGCCCGCCATCAGATTGTGGCACAGCGCGTATTTCGACCTCTTTGTAAGTTTCATCTGGCGTTTCAGGTATCGCGCTTTCCGCCTTGTCACCGCCACCAAACAATCGTGAGAAAAAACCAGCCATTATCTGTCTCCGTTGGGCTGTTGTGGTTGCAGGTGACCCAGCGTGTCAAGGTACTGGCAATAGACAACGCTGCTTTTACAGTTTACGTGAACGTCAAAAATCTTGGGAGGGATCGGGTCATGGCAACTTTGGAGGCAGGTGCGCAGCCAGTTACGTCGAGTGGGTATGTTTTGCCGCAATCGACACGCATGCTGTATGGCTTTTCCGATTTGGGCGTCAATATTCTTGTTGTCTCTTCGGTTCTCATCACCTTTGCATACTTGACCACAGTGATTGGCGTGCAACCCGGAATTGCCGGCGTCATGCTGATGGCCGCTAAGATCTGGGACGTTATTACAGATCCGCTCATCGGACGCTGGTCGGACGCCACCAACTCCAAGATGGGCCGCAGGCGCCCTTGGATCATGGCGGGCGCGGTCCTGATGGCCATCGGCTTTGCAGCCATGTTTGCAGCGCCTTTTGAAGGAACATCGCCCAATGCCCAAGGTGCTTACTTTGTATTGGCGATGATGTTCACTTTCACCGCCTTCACCATGGTTGGCGTTCCCTATGGCGCGATGACACCGGAAATGACGCCTGATTATCATGAGCGCTCCAACCTGACCGCATGGCGCATGGGTTTTGGGTCAATCGGCCTGTTGATCGGTGGCGCGGGCGCACCGCTGCTCATCGGCGCATTTGGTGGAGGTATTGAAGGTCACCGCATGATGGCCATATTCCTCATTCCGGTGATCGCCCTGCCCCCTCTGTTGACGGTCTGGGGCACGCGTAACGTCAAGTCGATCAACGAGAACCCGCAGCCGCCTGTCTCATTTGGCGAACAACTGCGCATTGTCCGCCAAAACAAACCGTTCATGCTCATTGCTGGCCTTTATCTTTTACAAGTCGGTATGATCGCACAGATCACATCGGGATTGATCCTTGCTTGTGCGTATATCTTTAAAGCCGAGGACCCCAATGCGTTGTTGACCATCATGTACGGCCTGTTTGTCTTATCCACGATTGCTGCGATGCCGTTTTGGCTTATGATCGGGCAGCGCATTAGCAAGAAGCAAGCTTACATCGCTGGCGGCATTTTGTTCATCATCGGCACCTGCTCCATCGCACTGATGAACGAGAACACTTTGCCCGTTGCCTACGGGCTTATGGTGCTGATCGGTATTGGCTACGCAGCATACCAGATTTTCCCATGGTCAATGCTGGCGGACACAATTTCCCATGCGCAGACCTACACCGACCAACCAGTGGAAGGCCTCTTCAACGGCTATTGGACAGCGTTTCAAAAAACCGGGATCGCAATTGGACCCTTTGTGATCGGCTTGGTCCTGCAGGCCGCCGGCTATGTGCCTTCAACCGACGGCACATTTCCGGAGCAAACGGAAACTGCTGTCACAGCATTGCGCTACTGCATTTCAGTGGTCCCTGCTCTTGTTTTCGGCATCACGCTGTTTGGCGTTGCCCGCTACCCGCTGAAGTGAAAAAGATGACCGACGAAACAAAAGCTGAAAAACCAAAACGCAAGCGTCGACGCCCCATGCTCTACTTTTTCTTGCTGTTGATTGCTGGACTGATTGCCCTTTGGGTCTTTGGGCCTCGCGAAAACGTCACCATAAACGCGTCACTTGATGAAAGCGTAATCGGTGAAGATGTCGATGCGTATTTGGCCGGTCGTGAAGCACGCTACGCTGATGTGCGCGAAAGTGCGGCCAAAGAGGTTGTTTGGGCTTTCCCCCAATCAAAAGCCCGAACACCCGTCGCACTCGTTTTCGTGCACGGCTTTTCGGCATCCAAGGGGGAAGTGCGCCCTTTGCCTGATCTCGCAGCACAGCAATTGCAGGCCAACCTGTTTTTCACTCGCCTAACCGGTCATGGAAGAGATAGCGGCGCAATGGCAGAGCCCTCGGTTCAAGACTGGTTCCATGATGTCCAGGAGGCAATCGCGGTCGGTGAGCAACTTGGCGAGAAGGTCGTGCTGGTGACGGTTTCAACCGGCGGCACGCTCGCCGCGTTGGCTGCAACACATCCTGAACTGAAAGACCGTGTTGATGGCGTAGTGTTCATCTCACCCAATTTCAAACTAAACAACTCCACGGCTTGGATGCTGACAGCTCCATTTGCCGAGACGTTGGTACCAATGCTGGTTGGTGCGGAACGAGGATTTGAGCCGAAGAACGAACTACATGCGGAGTTCTGGACGGAGCGCTATCCGACAGTCGCCTTGTTGCCGATGGCGGCAGCCGTCAAAAGCGCGCAAGCAGCCAATTATTACAATGTAACGATACCAGCGCTCTTTATCTTCTCTGACGATGATCAGATTGTTGACCACGCCATGACACGCGCAATTGAAGAGAAATGGGCAGGTCCCACGACCATAATCAACGTCGATGACTCAGATGATGAACAAAATCACGTCATTGCCGGCGATGCCATGTCGCCAAGCACCACTGAACGGCTAGCCAATGAAGTGGTGGCCTGGGTGAAAAGCGCATTGGAAGCTTAGCAACGATATAGGGTTTCGACCCTATGTTACCTTATCTCACCATACGGTAGCCTCCCCTCACGAATTACACATATCCGGGAGGAAAGACCGTGAAACCATATCTTCGCAAACCCACAATCATTGCCGCATTCGCGGCTTTGGCGCTGGCATTTCCAGCAAACTCTACGATGGCCGCACCACAACAGGTTCAAGTTGCGCAGGCAGTCTACGTGGAAAGCGGCACCTATATCGGCAGGCAAGGCGATGAACGGTTTTCCGTGAGCGTGGTCTACGGCGAAGGGCGTATCCGTCTGACGCGAAACGACAACGGCAACACAACGCTGTTTGAACCGGTTCGCGGCAATAACTTTCGCAACGACAATGGCGCCGTTATCAAAGTCAGAAACCCGACAAGCTTTGTGTTCAGTGGTGCGAATGGCAACCGGAAGATTTCATTTCGCAAACAGTGATGCAACCGTCATTTCAAGCGTCGCTAGCCGGCCGTGCATCTCTCGAGAAAAGATAGATGGCAAGCGCCAGAGAAAAGATCCCGGCGTAAAACCACATGAGTACGCTGTAGGTGATGACGGCATCGCCGCCGGTATCATAGGACGTCACCAAGCGACCTGTCAGAAACTGCATCAGTCCGGCACCGCCAATTGAAAAGAAGTTCAGGAGCGTGACACCGCGCCCCATCATGTCGGAAGGAAAGTAAGCCTTTGCGTGGGCCATAAGTACACCGTATCCGACGCCGGTGAGCCCGATGACCACGAACAGGACCGTCAAAATGCCGACTGACATGGCCGGATTAAAAGCGACTGCGACCATCGCAAAGGTGCCAATGGCCATTCCGCCAGAGGCGACCCATTTTCGGCTGTTGAAGAATGTGTCTAACGGCCCATAAGCGAGGCTACCCAGTGCCATCGCAAATGCCATGGCCAGCGTGACCCAGCCGATCAATGACGCATCAGCCCCATGAATGTCGGCCAACATCGGCCCTGCCCACAACCCGCGTATGCCAGCGGCCGCCGAATAGTTGACCAGCATTGCCGGAAAAATCAGCCAAAGCGCCGGAATGGCAAAAAGGGTGAGATAACCGCTCAATCCATTTTTGCCTGTACTCTGCTTTTGAGGTGCAGGGTCGCGAACAACAGCATAGATCAGAACCGCAACCAGCGCTGTCACAATGGCAAAGAAGCCAAGTACGACGCGCCACGAAAACATTTCGACCGCCATGGAAAGTGGCGCAGCGCTTGCAATGTTACCCAAATTGCCAATGGCGATAAAGAAACTGGTCAAAAACGCAAAACGAGCAGGATCGAAGGTGCGTGCAAAAATATAGAGCGATGCCATAAGGACAGGTGCACAACCGATTCCGATCAAGCCCATCGCCGCAATGATCATCTGCGGCGTTTGAGCGAATGCAAACAGCAAAACGCCGCCAGCGCCAAAAACACCCAGCATGATGGATGCTGTTCGCCTAGGTCCAAACCTATCGAGCGAAGCACCTACTGGAAATTGCATCAGCGCGAAAAGTGCAAACCAGATGCCGGAGGCAAATGCCAAATCGCCGCTGGTAGCACCCAGCTGAGCGTTCAAATCAGGCGTGAGAACGGCGAGGAAGGCCCTAAAGAACTGAGACAGCACATAGGCTGCACACAAAACCATCAGTCCGGCCATCATCCATCCTTAATTCAGCCGCACGGCGCTATGAGGTTTTTTTAAAGATTGCAACCATTAGACAAGTAGGAACTTGCAATTGTGCGGTTGCACACGCACACCGGTTGCGAAACAGTATCACTAACTTAAAGTTCTTCCGCAGATGGCAGTTTTAGAACACGATCGTTTCCGCAATTTCGTTTACGGCGTCGCTCTGACGCTGATGATAGCCTACGTCCTCTATATCGGCCAGAATGTTTTCATTCCGGTGATTGCCAGCGTTATTCTGGCCTATATCGTGATTGCCCTCGCCCAACGAATGGGCGACGTGCCTTATGTCGGCAAATTGCTGCCCGTACCGATCCGCTACACAATCTCAATCGTGATAATTATTGCGATTATTTCCGCGTTCATTTTCCTGATCATCTCAAACATCAACCAACTGATTGCACTTATTCCCCAATATCAGGCTCGGCTTTTAGAGATTATACAGAATTTGACCGCTTCATTCGGCGAAGAGTTCGGGATCGAAACCCAGCCAACGTGGGAGACCATCCGGCGCGATGTTTTTGGTGATATTTCACTCCAATCGCTTATCGGTTCAACGGTTACGTCAGTGTCTGTAATCGTAGGCTCGACCTTTGTCGTGATCGTTTATGCCGGCTTTGCACTTTCAGAACGCAGATTGTTTGAAAACAAGATGCGCCGTCTTTCATCCAACCCGGAAGAAAGCAAACGCATTGTCGAAATTGTATCGATTATCAACACGCGTATCGGGGACTATCTGGTCACCAAAACACTGGTGAACCTTATTCTCGGGCTGATCTCATACATCGTCATGTCGGCGATGGATTTGAACTTTGCTGCTTTCTGGGCCGTGATGATCGCGCTGATGAATTATGTGCCGTATGTTGGATCATTCCTTGGTGTCTTGTTTCCAACAGCTATAGGATTGGTCGAATTCCCCGAACTGACGGACGCACTTATCGTATTCGGCGGCCTAACCGTCTGTCAGGTTCTCGTCGGCAGCTTGGTTGAGCCGTCTATCATGGGTCGCTCACTTAATTTGAGCCCATTCGTCATTCTGGTGGCGTTGACGTCTTGGGCTTCGCTATGGGGCATCGCAGGGGCGCTTCTTTCAGTGCCGATCACAGCCATTTTGGTGATCATCCTGTCGGAATTTGAAGGGACGCAGCCCATAGCCATCATGCTGTCGCGAAACGGCAAGGTTGTTCAAAGACGGCCCGAACCTGCTAAACCAGTTCCTATAAAACCTACGATGCCGACCAAACCGGTTCAGCAGGTCGAAGATCGCAGCGCCGACATCCTTTTTTCGGATCAGGACTAGCCTTTCAAACGAGCAAACCGGCAACGAGCTGATTTTCAGTAATATCCTCCCAGACAAAACCTGCCGCGGTCATGCGATCACCCAAAGCCGTGAAGTTGGCTGCGTCGCTCGTCTCAATGCCAATGAGGATAGAGCCAAAATTCCGGGCAGACTTTTTCAGATATTCAAAGCGGGCAATATCGTCATCTGGTCCGAGCAGGTTCAAAAAGTCTTTCAACGCTCCAGGTCGCTGTGGCAAACGGAGCACAAAGTACTTCTTCAGGCCCGAGTAGCGCAGAGCGCGCTCTTTGACTTCCGGCAGGCGCTCAAAATCAAAATTTCCGCCTGATGCGATGCAAACAATGGTCTTTCCCTTGATCTTTTCGGGATCAAAGTCCTTCAACGCATCGACAGCCATCACACCGGCCGGCTCCAAAACCATCCCCTCGATATTTAGCATATCGATTAGTGACGTGCAGAGCCGATCTTCCGAAATGAGGGAAACGTCACTATCCGCGTAACGCTTTAAAACATCAAAGGTGTGCGCACCAACCAGCGCAACGGAGGCACCGTCGACGAAATTATCGACACGATCGAGTTTTACCCGCTCACCTGCCGCCAAGCTCGTCTTCAGGCTAGGTGCACCAGCAGGTTCCAACAAATGCATATGTGGCTGCAGACCCGCTTCTTCAAAATAGCGCGTCATGCCGCTGGAAAGACCGCCGCCACCGACAGCAACCATCACATGGTCGATGTGCGCATCTGCCATTTGAGCAACCAGCTCATGGGCAACGGTCGCTTGTCCTTCGATAATGTCAGGATGGTCAAACGGCGGCACCATGACCGCGCTATTCTTTTCAGCATGTTCCAATGCGGCCGCGTTGCATTGGTCGAAAATGTCACCGACCAATTTGATGGAGACATATGACCCGCCAAAAGCGCGTGTCTTGTCAATTTTCTGCTGCGGCGTGGTGACTGGCATAAACACGACACCATGCTTTTCCAGCCGGTTGCAGACATAGGCAAATCCCTGCGCATGGTTGCCAGCCGATGCACAAACGAAGTTCTCCGGGCTGCCATCAGCCGTTCGCTTTCGAAAGAAATTATATGCCCCACGGATTTTGTACGACCGTACCGGGGAAAGGTCTTCGCGTTTCAAAAATATCCGAGCACCATAAAGCTCTGATAGATAGACATTTTCCTGACAGGGCGTTGGCTCGAACACGGAGCGCATGGCGGTGGCCGCTTGGGCTACATCATCTTTAAACTGGCTCATCGCGGCCGTGACCTTTTGTAACGAGAAACTGTTGGGCATCAAAAGCAACGGGTGTATACGCGCGTCACGTCATTGGCCACAATGGGCCGGCGGAATGTGAATCGGGAGCCGATTTAGCGAATGAATGGCACCATGGTGCGCAATGCGGTGCACATCAGCGCGATTTTTGCCTTTTATCTGGCAACGATGATGCTGATCCCCGGGCTGGTCGACTTATACTACCAGAACCCGGATTGGCAGGTTTTTGCGCTCTCATCAGCGATTGTCGGTGCTATCGCCGCGCTTTTGGCAGTCGCGACCCGTTCTGGTCCGCCGGTCGTGTCCACACGCTTTACGTTCCTGCTGGTCAATATGTTGTGGGTGACGTTCGCGGTGGCGGCAACCTTGCCCTTCTACTTTTCCGAACTGGAGATTTCCCTCGCCGACGCATTTTTCGAGGCTGTATCAGGTGCCACGGCATCCGGCTCAACGGTGCTTTCCGGTCTCGACACCATGCCGCCCGGCATTTTGCTGTGGCGCTCCATGCTGCAATGGATCGGCGGTCTCGGTGTGATCGTATTGGGCCTTTTTATCCTGCCCTTCTTGCGGATCGGTGGCTCTTCGTTTTTCAAGATTGAATCATCAGACCGTTACGATCGCCCCTTCGCGCGGTTTTCGACCTATGCGACCTCGGTGCTCGGCATCTACTCAGCCCTGACCATATTGTGCGCGATCCTTTACGCACGCGCAGGCATGAGCGGATTTGATGCCATCAACCATGCGATGACCACCATGGCGACCGGTGGATTTTCCACGCACGACCGCTCGATGGGTTTCTTCAACAATCCGACCATCCATTGGATTGCTATCGTCTTTATGCTCATCGCTGCCCTGCCCTTCACAGCGCTCATCGTTTTGGCACTGCGTTCGCGCTTTGATACATTTCGCGACAATCAGGTTATCATTATGCTGTTCTACACGGCAGGACTGGCGCTCCTGCTGATCGTTCAGCTTGATGTGTCCGAAACGCTGGATTTCCAGGAATCTTTTACCAAGGCAACCTTCACTGTTGTCTCCATTGTCACGACAACCGGCTACGCTGTCGATGACTATATGCAGTGGAACTCGTCTTTCACCGTCGCCTTAATACTATTGGCCACAGCACTTGGCGGATGCGCGGGTTCAACGACCGGCGGTATTAAAGCTGCACGCTGGATCGTGCTTTATGGTGTCATCAAGCGCAGCCTTGAAAACTTCATATATCCGCATGCGATCCGGACAGTTCGATCCGGCTCCATCTCAATACCGGACCAAGTTCAATATGTGACACTCATGTTCTTCGGCACATTCTTTGCGCTATGGGGGGTAGGAACGGTGATGTTGGCGATGACAGGCGCAGACTTCATTACCGCCGTTTCGGGTTCGCTAACAGCGCTCTCCAACGTTGGTCCAGGCCTTGGCGAAGAAATCGGTCCAGCAGGCAATTTCGGCAGTCTTGCCGAAAGCGCTAAATGGATTTTGAGCTTCGGCATGCTACTTGGACGTCTTGAACTCTTTACGGTTCTCGTCCTTCTAAGCCCAGCCTTTTGGCGTGATTAAAGGCGAACGTGCGAAACGATTCGTCTTGTAGATGTTTCTCGCCATGACCAAAAACATCAAGCGTCAGCTTCTTTGAAAATTATACTGACTCATTCATTAGTATTCGCTACATATGCATCAGAATATAATATTACTTTCTTTATTTAACTACATTGACGGCACGGAAAATTTCAATCTATCCCGATCAAGAAGCATTATATATTTAAAAAAGGATAGATAAATGAGTATAAAAAGCCCTGCCCACAACGCTCTGCTGGCAAGCCTCTTGGGCCCACGCATCAATGGAAAGTCGCTGATCTCACCGGAAATCATCAACCAAATATCAAATGAAATATCGAGGCTCGAACTTCAAAACGCGCAAATGTCACTGCAAATCGAAAAGTGCCAAAACGATAAACGTGACAATGGGCACAGTTTCGGGCTCGACTAATGGATACGGGTGCCAAAACATCGATACAGCCTCGGGCCTCCAATGACCTGTTGGTGCACAAGGCAACTTACGGCAACAATACATCCACTTTATCAAAGGTGCGCACGTCTACCAACCCAAGGTCAGAAATACGCAGCTCTGGAATTACAACCAGAGCAAGCAGCGAGTGTTGCATGTAGGCATTGCTAAGCGTGCAGCCCATATCGCGCATGGCGGCGTTGAGCTTATCTGCTTTCGCCGCCACAATTTCGGCCCGCTCATCGCTCATTAATCCTGCAATAGGCAACTCAACCAGCGCCAGTTCTTTTCCCTCGCTGACCATAATAACGCCACCACCAACATCTCCAAGGCGATTGGCCGCCATTGCCATATCCGCATGGTTGGTTCCAACGACGATCATATGATGACTGTCATGGGCAACCGTTGAAGCCATCGCGCAGCTTTTCTCGTATCCAAAGCCGGAAACGAACGCATTAGTCACACCACCGGTAGCGCGATGTCGCTCCACCAGGGCGATCTGGCACACGTCATTCTTGCAGTCCATCTGCACAATGCCATCGGCAACAGCCAGATCAGCTTCTAGTGCCTTGGTGGGCGCCTGATTTTCAACAACGCCGATCACGCGCGCGCTCACTTTGCTCGCACCATTTGGCGCCTGGATATTAAAGTCATCGGCACCCAATCGCTTACCAAGATTAACGGTTTGCTTGGCGGAAACCGGATAGTCATAGGCGGGCACGTCAGCCACCAAACTTCCGCCCTTTGCAAGCTCCACGCCACGCGCAAAAACGCTGTCGATCTTAAGTTCTGCAAGATCAGTGACGAGGAGCAAGTCCGCCCGCCGCCCTGGGGCTATAGAGCCAAGCTCCCGCTCGACACGGAAATGCTGTGCCGTGTTGATTGTGGCCATCTGGATTGCGGTGACGGGCTTCAATCCCTGCGCAATTGCGTGCCGCACGACCCGGTTCATGTGTCCATCATTAACGAGCGTACCGGAATGACAATCGTCGGTACACAAAATGAAATTTCGTGGATCGAGCCCATCTTCGGTGACAGCTTTGATTTGTTCAGCCACATCATACCAAGCGGAACCAAGCCGGAGCATCGCCTTCATGCCCTGGCGCACCCGGGCAATGGCATCGGCAGCGCGTGTGCCCTCATGATCGTCCTCTGGCCCACCTGCCACATAGGCGTGAAACGGCAAACCGAGGTCTGGCGACGCATAATGCCCGCCCACGGTTTTGCCAGCCTGAACTGTTGCCGCAATGGCCCCAACCATAGTCTGATCATTGGCAGCAACGCCGGGGAAATTCATTACCTCGCCAAGGCCAATGATATTTGGCCAAGCCATCGCCTCGGCGATCTCTTGCGGCCCAAGCGATGCGCCAGCATGCTCCAGGCCCGGCGCTGAAGGCACGCAGGATGGCATCTGCACGAAGACATTGACTGGCATCGCCATTGCCTCGTCATGCATCAGGCGAACACCTTCAAGCCCCAACACATTGGCTATCTCATGCGGATCGATAAACATCGACGTCGTGCCGTGAGGAATGACGGCGCGACAAAACTCGGTGACCGTCACCATGCCGCTTTCAACGTGCATGTGGCCATCGCAAAGCCCTGGAACCAGATAGCGCCCTTCCGCCTCTACGATGCGCGTATCGTCGCCAATGCAGTGTGAAGCATCGGGACCGCAATAAGCGAACCTTCCTTCAACAATCGCAACATCAGTGCCAGGGATGATCTCACCGGAATGCACATTCACCCAGCGACCATTACGCACCACCATGCCGGCAGGCTTTCGCCCTGCCGCGACATTGACGAGATCGGTGGCAACTTCTGTCCAAGACTTGATGGCGGCGTTCATTTCAAATCCTTTTGCACCTAACTGTGCCACGCATAGAGCGAAAGGCAAGCATGCTGACGGCAGATTACGCCGGTCAGAAATCCGTGAATGCAAAACAGACATTCGGAAAAGTTCCGCCATATTTACGATGCTTTGCTGGCCTATCTCCCCCGCCATTACTTGAAACGATATATTGGAGACAATTTATGGCAGACGGAGTTACTAGAATTGGTACGAGCGCAAGCGATGCTCTGAGCGGTACCGGCCTCGATGATACTATTGAGGGTAAAGGCGGCAACGACACGATCTACGGTGAAAACGGCGACGACTATATCCGTGGCGGCGGCGGAAACGACGTTCTTTACGGTGACAACGGCAGATATGGCGATACCGGAAACGACACGATTCGTGGCGGCAGTGGTAACGACACGATCGATGCCGGTGGCGGCAACAACAAAATCAGAGCCGGTTCCGGTGATGACACCATTGTCATTCTAGAAGGTACCAACAATGTCAAAGGCGGCTCTGGGGCCGATACTTTCCTGTTCGATTTAGGACCAAGCACGACGACAATCAAGGATTTTGAACTTGGCGTGGACAAGCTGGGTCTGGGCGGATTGGGTATCAGCTCATACGACCAGCTTCTTGGCATGATTGACGGCCCCGTCAATGAAGGCAACACAGACACGAAAATCGTGGTCGGTGACGTGACCATCATCCTTGAGGATGTAGTATGGTCTGACTTATCCCCGGACGATCTTCTATTTTAAAGATATCAACGCTCGTCACCATAAGGTGGTGGGCGTTTTCCTTTACAAGAAGGTTTTTAACGGAACCTCTAGGTTCCCTCCCCCGCCAAATCTAGACCAACCCTTCCGCACAGCAACACATATCATGTTACTATTGGGCTTAACGCTAATATTTTTCGATCAAAATTTAGTATTAAAATATTAATCAATAATATACTGGAGCAATAAATGCGTGAACCATACGATTTAAATAGAGAATATTATGAAATATTTGCCGGCGGGCGCTGGTATGTACATGGAACTGATGAAGATGACCTTCTCTACGTGGTCGGTGAAAACGGGGTCATTCACGCTTATCGCGGAAACGACACACTACATGGCGCTTCGGAGAGCAATTGGCTGAGCGGGTCCAGCGGCAACGATCTGATTTATGGCTATGAAGGCGATGACGATTTAGCAGGTGGTCAAGATGACGACACTGTTTATGGTGGCACCGGCAACGACACCATGAACGGCGATAGCGGCGCTGACTTGCTCTATGGCGAAGGTGGGAACGACCTCGTTCGGGGCGGCAACGAAAACGACACTATCCACGGCGACGCCGGTAATGACAGCATCTATGGTAATAATGATGATGATGCGCTCTATGGCCAAAGCGGTGATGACTTTATCGCAGGTGGTACCGGCAACGACAGGATCGAG
>JBCBDX010000013.1:2089-2182 GCA_038529265.1 Pseudomonadota bacterium | reverse complement strand
TTTATGGTGGCACCGGCAACGACACCATGAACGGCGATAGCGGCGCTGACTTGCTCTATGGCGAAGGTGGGAACGACCTCGTTCGGGGCGGCA
>JBCBDX010000013.1:0-1993 GCA_038529265.1 Pseudomonadota bacterium | reverse complement strand
GCCAACGAAAACGACACTATCCACGGCGACGCCGGTAATGACAGCATCTATGGTGATAATGATGATGATGCGCTCTATGGCGAAGGTGGGAACGACCTCGTTCGGGGCGGCAACGAAAACGACACTATCCACGGCGACGCCGGTAATGACAGCATCTATGGTGATAATGATGATGATGCGCTCTATGGCCAAAGCGGTGATGACTTTATCGCAGGTGGTACCGGCAACGACAGGATCGAGGCTGGCGCGGGTAACGACACCATAGACGGCGGGCACGACAATGATCGCATCAACGGCGGTGAAGGTGATGACGACATACAAGGCGGCCTAGGCAATGACACGATGTTCGGCTCATCCGGCTACGACACCATGTATGGTGGTGACGGCAATGACGAGATGAGCGGTGGCGGCCAGGCAGATGAAATATACGGGGATAACGGTAACGACTTTCTCCTGGGACAGGCCGGTAATGACAAACTTCGCGGCGGAGAAGGCAATGACCGCCTGCTTGGCGGCAACGATAACGACACCCTCTACGGCGATAATGGCGACGACCTTTTGCGTGGGGAGAATGGCGATGATCTGCTTTATGGCGGTGACGGTAAAGACACTATACGGGGTGACGCCGGAAACGATGATCTGTCTGGTTTCAGCGGCGATGATCTTATGTTCGGCGGGGAAAACAACGACTCCCTCGACGGCGGCATAGACAACGACACGCTGCATGGCGATAATGGTAATGATTCCCTCTTTGGCAGCTATAACAACGACGAGCTCCGTGGCGGCAGCGGCAGCGATACGCTTCGGGGCGGCGAAGGCGATGACAAGCTTTGGGGAGGCTCGGGTGCCGACACCTTTGTATTAAATACGCGCGCCGGTATTTTTGGCGCGGAAACAGGCGCCGACACCATCTACGATTTCGAAGATGGACTCGATACCATTGAACTGGTCGGCGCAAGCGAGGCCTATGTCCTCGACCTGCTGGACAATGCCGATGAAATGAATGGAAACGTGATACTGACAGTCAGCCCGGCAACAATAAGCAGCGTTGGGACTTCGATTACTTTGGTAGGTGTTTCTCTGAGCGAGCTGACGGTAGACGATTTCACTTGGTAACAAAATTAATGCAAAACAAAAAACCCCGGCGCACTTGCGTCGGGTTTTTATTTTTGCACGAATCAAGAACCAGCCGCTAATATATTTGTTACAAAAATAAAAATTGAACGCCCTTCCCTACATTTGATTCAATGGACTGTGATGATACAAGTGCATATTGGGCCAATCAAGATAAATTTTGGCTCCTAGCATCGAATGATTATTTTCCTATATTTTAATAAATTTATATCAAAATTAATGATCGGAGATTTTCATGGGATTGCAAATTTATATTATAAACGATGATGTATTTATAAACGGTGACAATAAAGACAACCTCATCGAGTCCGAGTATGAAGCGGCCACCATTGACGGCCGTGACGGTGACGACACCATCACCGGCGGGATTGGCCACGATACGATCATCGGCGGCATGGGCGCGGATTTGATTAACGGAGAAGGTGGTTCGGACAAGCTTGAAGGCGGCGACGGCAATGACACCGTCAACGCCGGCGGCGGAAACGACAGCATCGACGGCGGTGAAGGAGCAGACACCCTCAAAGGTCAAGGTGGCAACGACACTATCGATGGCGGCAATGGCAATGACCGCATCTGGGGTGGCACCGGCAATGACTCGCAATTCGGAAATGCTGGCAACGACATCATTTATTCCGATCGCGGGACTGATTATGTCAACGGCGGCGATGGGCACGACACGCTTTACGGCGGTGATGATAACGACTCCATGTATGGCGGCAATGGCCATGACAGCATGCAAGGCGGCAATCATGATGATCTCATGTATGGCGATGCCGGTTGGGACACACTGCTCGGTGAAAACGGCAACGACACCATCTACGGCGGCGGGGGCAATGACTTAATGAAAGGCGGCGCTGGC
>JBCBDX010000012.1:0-112825 GCA_038529265.1 Pseudomonadota bacterium | reverse complement strand
GGCGTTCGCGCGTCAACCTGACCCAACGCCACATAAGTGATCACTTTCGCGTTTGCTACGCGACTTGTCTTGCAAGGCGTTTGGCTGCATGGGCGGTTACATCACCGGCTCGAAAAACCTGATCGATTTTGTGCGCTCATTTGCGTCCGGCTTCATCTTCACGACGGCCTTGCCGCCGGCTTTGGCAGCCGGTGCTTCGGCCTCGATCGCGCATTTGAAGAATGATCCGCTCAAGCGCAAACAGCATCAGCAAGCGGTGGCGCAGGTGCGTGCAGCCCTCGACAAGCGCGGCATTCCGCACATGGCAAATGACAGCCACATCGTGCCGGTGATGGTGGGCAATGCAGGCAAGTGCAAATGGATCTCCGACATTTTGCTGGAGACCTATGGCATCTATGTACAGCCGATCAACTATCCGACCGTGCCGGTGGGCACAGAGCGCCTGCGCATCACGCCAACGCCATTCCACACATCTGCCGACATTGACCATCTGGCAGGCTCGCTAAGCGACCTGTGGAGCCAATGCGCCCTTGCAAGACAAGTCGCGTAGGGGCTGTTTGTTGGTAGCCGGGCAAGCGCAAATTGTGACGCTGACGCTTTGGCGTTTTGAAAGTTTAGCGGCCAAACTCTGGGTGTTCGGTCAAATGGGTTTGGCTCGGCCTGGCATAGCTTCCATGGCGGGCCTTAATTTCTTTAAACTGGTGGGCACAGGCGCTGGTGCGGGGTTTTCAACAACTCCCAATTTCGCCCGCTATGGCTTGTTTGCTGCATGGAAGGATATGAAGTCTGCCCAGTATGCATTGGCCGCAACACCAGCGGTCAAAAGACTGAGTGCGAGGGCCTGTGAGACTGTGACGCTCTATCTAACGCCGACACAGTCGCGCGGGCATTGGGGCGGCGCTGAACCTTTTCATATCGACAGCGAAACCCATGCAACTGGTCCCATCGTTGCGCTCACGCGTGCCACACTAAAGGCGAAACATATTGCCCGTTTCTGGTCATTGGTGCCGGCGATATCTTCAACTGTCGAAAACGAGGATCAGCAGCACTTCATGCTCGGTCTTGGTGAAATCCCATATCGAAACCAGATTACATTTTCCATTTGGGGCAATGAGGCCGACATGGTTCGGTTTTCAAGATCAAGCCCGGCCCATGGAGAAGCGGTGCGCCGCGCCTATCAAGAGGGTTGGTTTGCTGAAAGTCTTTTTGCGCGTTTCAACCTGCTTGAGGTGGACGGTTCATGGAAAGAACTTCGTCCTGTCCAGTCGCTACTAGACGATCTTGCCAGGAAACGGCTTGCATTAAATGACGAACGAAAGGTGGTGGCATAATGGCTTCTACTGAGGTGAACAGGAAGCGTTCCGAAGACATCATCATTCCAGCGATTGCCGATAATGGCTTGCCATATCCAATTGAAAAAATGGAAGCACATCGCGCGCCCATCTTGCACTTGGCGGTATCGGTTTTTGTTTTTGATGTCGCTACCGGCGATTTGCTGATACAGCAGCGCGCCAGAGATAAATACCATTGCGGCGGGCTGTGGGCAAATAGCTGCTGTACCCATCCAAATTGGGGAGAACAGCTTGAAGCCAGTGCCTCCCGCCGCTTGCGCGAAGAACTTGGCATTTCGGTCATCCTCAATGAGCGGCGCGTTTTTGAGTATTCTGCTGACTGCGGAAACGGGCTTTTTGAGCATGAACGCGTGACTTTTTATACCGGTTATGCCGACAAAGCGACACTTGAGGTGCCGTTCAACAAGGCTGAGGTATCGGACATTCGCTGGGTTCATCCAACGCTATTGCAGTCAGAGTTGGCTGAAGCGCCGAACCAGTTCGCGCCATGGTTCCAGATTTATTTTCGAACGTTTCCAGACCTGAAAGTCTGACTGGAACTCCCAATCAATTTTCAAAAGAAAGACCCCGCAGCGCAAAAGCACTGCGGGGTTTTCTTTGTCAGCAGTTGGGGAAATTGAGGGTTAAAAACTGCCGACGTTTTGCGTCCAAACATATTGTGGAGTGCCGGGGCAACTAGAATGCCCCGGTACAGTTTCAGTCTCAGTCTCCTATTTGCCCCATTCAGAGACGGTTGAGTCCGGTGTATCAGGCCACCAGGTTGGGTCTTCTGGAACGATGCCGTGCTTGATGCCCCAAGTTGTCCAGTCATCAACAACCGTGCCTGTTAGCAAGATGCCGATACCGCCGGTGATACAGGTGAGCATTGCAAACCACCAGGCCCAGCGGTGCACGCTTTCCATGGTTGCGTTGAAGCCCATGGTCCAGCGCCAGAACAGGGCTGCGCGCTCCGATGCAGTGCCGCGATCAGTGATCTGTTCGATCTCGCGCTCGCCACCATAGCGGCTGACGGCCAAAATGGTCGCGCCGTGCATGGCAAACAGGAGTGCAGATCCATAAAGGAACACGATCGAGAGCATGTGGAACGGGTTCCAGAACAAGCTTCCGCCCCAGATCAACGAGAAGTTGGAGGTCCACTCCAAGTGCGACAGAAGGCCATAAGGAACCGCCTCGGACCAAGAACCCATGGCAATCGGGCGGATAAGGCCAAGCACGAGAAAGAGCCAGATGGCCGCGGCGAAGGCAGCACACACATGCAGACCAAGGCCCAGTTGAACTGCGCGCTGATACATGCGGCCCCACCACAGGATAACCGATGCCAGAATGAAGAAGGATGAAATCAGATACCAGCCGCCTTCATCAAGCGGTGGAATAGATAGACCATATTCTTCAAATGGCGGGTCAAATGTATGGAACGGCATTTCCAGTACGAAGCGTACCGGGTTGAAATCAACAGAAGCCCAATAGTTCAGACCGATGATGACAAAACCCATGGTAAAGCAGACTGCTGAGGCTGTGCCTAGAAAGCCGAGATAAATCGGGCCGATTTGCGCATTACCGAAGACGCCAGCCAACCAGGAAAAAAAAGATCCCTTTCCGCGATCAACTTCGTTTTCGATTGGGACGCCAGCTTCCAGATGGCCACGCACCTGAACCATGGTGATAAGATTTTGATATTCAGCCATGATGTTTTCCTCCTAGCGTGCCCACATCAGTGAGAACTCGCGAAGCGGCTCCCACCAATCGATCCATGAACCGCCATAGATCGGGCCGGCTGAGATGAAGATACAGACCGCAGACCAGAAACCGGCATTCAGGGCCAAGAGCAGACCGAGGCGGTGAATGCCGAGCGTGCCGATGGAATAGCCGATGGTGTCGCGGAAGTAGGTGTCTTCATATTCCGGCGTTTTAACTTCGTTGCGTTCTGCACCTTTGGACTTGTGCGTGCGCGGATTGACAGCCGACAGAACCATGCCGCCGTGGAGCGCAAGCGCCAGTGTTGTGGTGAAGAAGAACGTGATCGCAATCATATGCGCCGGGTTGTAGTGGAAGTTGCCGTATTGATAGCCGGTGTTCCACACCCACTGCAGGTGGCTCATGATGCCGTACGGAAATCCGTGTCCCCAAGCGCCCAAAAGAAGAGGGCGGAAGACAACGAGTGTCACATAGGCAAAAACCGCTACAGAGAAGGCAAACGGTATGTGATAGCCGATGCCGAGTTTGCGGCAGATTTCCACTTCCCGCAAAATCCACGAGACAAATGCGCCAATCGCGCAAATAGTTATAATTTGCCACAGGCCGCCTTCAGCGAGCGGGGCTAGCCCGAGGCCATATTCAATGGGTGGCGGATTAATTGAAATCAGCCAGATGTTCCAGGTGGGTCCGAGGGCCGCACCGTAGACGATGAGTACTGTACCGAGCGCGGCAAAAAATGCCGTCGTCACGCCGAAGAAGCCCACATAGAAGGGACCGACCCAAAAATCAAAAAGGTCGCCGCCAACGAGCGTGCCGCCGCGAACGCGATATTTCCGCTCAAAGCTAAGCATTGCCATAGTTACCTCCGATGCCAAGTCGGTGCGTTTTGGGGCGTTCCGGTTGGCGTGTTTGGACGAAATTCGTTTGGTGGCGGGCAAGTTCGAGAGGGCCTTTGCCCGCCACCATTTTTAGTTCGCTGGAACTTAAGTGAGCATGGTCAGTGCTTGCACTGCCGTGTTCACGTCGAGCGATCCGGTTGTTACCGGGTTGCCTTCGAACCAGTTGAAGCGTTCTGTCGACAGCAGGACGAAATGAATCATCGCAGCCAGCGAGAACAGGAATACGCCTTGGACGACCAGCGTTTTGCGCGGGTCGAAAACCATCCAGATTCTCCACATGTCGCTTCTCCTTTACGAAAGCATTGGCAGGAGTGCCGATACCGTTTGGTTTACGTTCTCAAGAGCAGCGTAACCATTCGGGCCGGGGATCCACGGGCGCCAGAGCCATACGAGGAAGTGAGCAACCACAGCGATAGCTGCGAAAAGCGTCATCCCTTGCAGGTAGAACTTGTGGAACTCCTGGGCTTCACCTTCGGACATGCCGGAGAGTGAAACGCTATTTGGACTGGACATAAATTTACCTCCTAGTCACGTCGCCGCGGGGCCCCGCGGCCGGGTTGCTCTGGAACGTGGTGACCCAAGTCCCTTCGCGTTTTGACGGTCGTAGACGGCCGTCAAAGGTGAACCATGCTTCACGCCAAATAGGCGTAGCCAACAGCAGCTCTTGCCGATGAAAGCGCCTCGGTGAAGATGGAATCGGGTTGTGTGCCTGCGCCGCCAAAGCGTCTTGCAGTCGCGACAATCAGGCAGGGAACGAAGCAAAGTGTGACGAGTACGCGGTACTCAAAGCGATCACGTGCGCGGGTGCGACGGGCACGTCCCGTTGTTTGCTCAACATATGCCATGGTGTTCCTCCCAATGTGAACTCGGCGTCATCATGCTGCCCTTACTGATGATAATTGCTGATGGGCGCGCCGAACCTGCTCTGGTTTGACGGTGCTGCTGTTTTCCGAGTGCGCGATGGTCTCGGCTGCGTCTCGCAGTCGTTTCGCGGTAGAGATGCGTACCAGGACCGGTTCGCGCGAAATAAGATCATCGAGTTCTGCTTGCGCGGCCGCAGCCCAAGCCATGTCGCGCTTCAAGCGCGCTGGCGTTGCGTCTACATGATCGAGATCAGTGGATAGCGGGATGATGTTGAAGAGCGCATCGAACATGCCGTTGCACACTTCCTGGATCATCCATGTTGCGCCGGAATATCCCATGATGGGTGTGCCGGTGTGGCGTCGGATAATGGCTCCAGGGAACGAAACCGGGATGTACATTGCGCGCGATCCGGCTTCCGCCAAGTACATGCGTTCGTTGTAAGAGCCGAACATGATCAGCGGTGGCTTTTCTTTGATCGCTGAACGGATGGCCTGATTGTCGGGCTTTTTTCCGGCATTGCGCTGGAAGGAGAAAGCGCAAGGTAGCCCCATCTCGTCTTCCAGGAAATGACGGATGCCGCGCTCGTAGGTTTCTGTCGCAACGATAGCGAACGAAGCGGTTGCAAAGAAATCCTGCGTGACAGACCGCCACAGGTCCCACATGGGTTTTAGGGTTGTGTGCTTTTCACGCTCAATGAATGGTTCTGGGTCGAGGTCCAGCAGCTCGCCCAATTTGCGTAGAAATGCAGTCGTTGAATGAATGCCGATGGGTGCTTGCAGATAGGGGCGATCAAGCGCCTCGCAGAGCAAGCGGCCGAACTCCCGATAAAGACACACATTAACGTGGGCGTCTGACAATCTCTGAACATCAGCCAGGTGCGAACCGAGTGGGAAGGTCATGTTGACCTCAGCACCAATACCTTCAATCAGGCGACGGATTTCAGCGAGGTCAGAGGGCAGGTTGAAGGTGCCATATTGCGCACCGATGATGTTGACTTTCGGTTTGCCGCCTTCCGGTACGGGCTTGGCGGCACGGACCTTGCCCTTCTTGGGGCCAAACTCGGTCCAAAGCCATTTGAGCGCGCGGTCTGCGGACTGCCACTGATCTTCATCTATTGTACGCGGTAGGAAGCGCTGGATGTTGGTGCCTTCTGGTGTCACCCCACCGCCAATCATCTCGGCAATCGAGCCGGTGACAACAACGGCGGGCAGATCCGGATCAAGCGCGGCGCGCGCATTCTTCATCGCCTGTTCGGTGCCTGTCTTGCCGAGCTCTTCTTCGGACAGGCCGGTTACAACGATGGGAAGCTCATGCGGGGGCAGGGCATCGGTATAATGCAGTACTGAGGTTACCGGCAGGTTTTCACAACCCACTGGACCATCAACGATGACTTGAAGGCCTTTGATCGCGGTAAACGTGTAAACCGAGCCCCAGTAGCCGCCGGCACGATCGTGGTCGATGATCAACGTCATGAGCCCACCGCCTCGCCAGCATCAACGGCGTTGTTCTTTTTGGCTTGGGCGGCAATGCGCGCCGCATATTTCTTGCGAAAGGCGGAGCGGTCGGCCGGGACATCCTCCCAGACCCCGGCCGTGTCTCCTTTGCCGACGCCGGCAAAGAAAGCATCCATGCGATCAAAGCGCTCTTTGTTGCCAATGGCCGCATTGACCACCTGCGCGATTGAGCCAGCACCAGCGGGACCCATAAGCGGTCGAGCGGAGATCAAATTGGTGAAGTAAAGCGCCGGCGTCGCTGCTTCTTTTGCGTGCTGGACAACTGGTGTCGTGCCAATTGCCAAATCCGGCTTAAACTCCTCGAAAGCAGCAATGTCCTGTTCGAGCGACGCACGGAATTGAAGCTGAACGCCCTTGGCGGAAAGCCATTCGGCGTCCGCTTGCGTCTGTGGTGTTTTGGGGCAGGCGGTGCCGACATATTTCAGATCTGCGCCTGCCTCGACCAGAAGGCGGGCGACCAGCAGTTCTGAACCTTCATAGCCAGAAAGCGTGATCCGGCCTTTGACCGGCGCGCCGGCCAGCGCGCCTCGTGTAGCACCGAGCATGGCGTTGCGTGCTGCGTCCGCTTTGGCGGTGGGGATGTTGCAGGCTTTCGCGATAGCGCTGAGCCAGTCCTGGGTCCCTTCCACGCCAACGGGGGCCGATGGCACATGGCTGCGCCCTGCAGCGGTAAATTCTCGCAATGATGCGGTGTAGAATGGATGCATGGCAGCGACAGTCGCGCAGTCGAGCGCGGCATAGAGCTCGCGCCATTCACGTACGGGGACTGTTGGTCCGACGCCAAGGCCCATCGGTTCGATCATCGCAGCGATCATCATCGGATCGGCGGGGAACATCTCGCCTAGAAGTGTGATGGTAGGCCGACCATCGACGCCAGCGCGCGGCATTGGTACCGGGCCTGCTGCGATCTCGTCGCGCGCATAGCGCAGCATAGCAGCTGAAAGAACGTCTTTTGCTTCGGCATGGGTTGGGACGCCAAAGCCGGGCACATCAATGCCTACGATACGTACGCCATTGATCTCTTTAGGCAGCATTTGCAGTGGAATGCCTGACGCGGTTGGCACACATAGATTGGTGACGATAATCGCGTCGTAGTTTTCAGGATCGGCCGTTTCATGCACGGCGTCGCGGATATCTTCGTAGAGTTTGCCGGTCACCAGGCTTTCTGAGTCAAACGGCACGTAGCCCACGGATCGACGCGCGCCGTAAAAGTGCGAAGTGAACGTCAGACCGTAAACGCAACATGCTGAGCCGGACAGGATTGTCGCCATTCGGCGCATGCGCAAACCGACGCGCAGTGAACCGAAGGCAGGGCACATGGATTGGGGCTGCTCATGCGGGCCTTTCGGATAATCGCGCTCAAAGCCTTCAAGCAATTCTTTGTTGCCAGCCGCCTTTGCCGCCGCCGCCATTTGTTCTGCACCGGCGTGGCAACCGCTTTCGGCCATTTCGACCCGTGCATCATGCGCTTTGGCTTCTTCGGCTTGCGCG
Organism: Pseudomonadota bacterium; assembly: GCA_038529265.1. Lineage (GTDB taxonomy): Bacteria > Pseudomonadota > Alphaproteobacteria > Rhizobiales > Rhizobiaceae > JBCBDX01. Next base: position 105,010 of record JBCBDX010000012.1, on the reverse strand, counting down.
ACCGAAGCTTCCAAATGCGGGCTTTTAATGAGCGTAGTGGTCGTCATAGTGCTGTTAAACCTCGTCGTAGACCACTTCTAGCGATGGTTTGTTCAGCTTGGAGGCTGCGCACATATCGACTTCGGTCGCTGGCGTTAGCTGGAAGTCACTACCAGTGTCTTCGGTGTCGAACAGGGCAAGCAGTTCATCTTGCGAAAGAGGTGAGGGCTGGGTTGGCGGCGCGTCGCAAACATTATCGGCCAACTCGCCAAACAGTTCGCCCCACGGGCCTTCCGGATATCCGATGATTTGGTAGTTTGCAGACTTGCGGCGTATGTCCTCATCTTGTGGGATGGCGCCAAGGATCGGAATGCCTGCTTCTTTTGCAAAAGCTGCGGCTTCACCTGTGCCGTCATCCTTGTTCACCACCAAACCAGCGACGCCGACATTGCCACCAAGTTTGCGGAAATACTCGACCGCGGAGCAGACGTTGTTTGCCACGTAAAGTGATTGCAAGTCATTCGAGCCGACGACAACGACTTTCTGGCACATGTCACGGGCGATCGGCAGACCAAAACCGCCGCAGACGACATCGCCAAGGAAGTCGAGCAGGACATAATCAAAATCCCATTCGTGGAAGCCCAGCTTTTCAAGCGTTTCAAAGCCATGAATGATGCCGCGACCACCGCAACCGCGTCCGACTTCCGGACCACCAAGCTCCATGGCAAAAACGCCATCGCGCTTGAAGCAGACATCGGAAATGGTCACTTCTTCGCCGGCTTCTTTCTTGGCCGAAGATGTTTCGATGATCGTCGGGCAGGCCTTGCCGCCAAAAAGCAGTGACGTGGTATCTGACTTGGGGTCGCATCCGATCAGCAGCACTTTTTTGCCCTGACGCGCCAGCATGTAAGACAAGTTGGCAAGCGTAAATGACTTGCCGATACCGCCCTTGCCATAGATCGCGATGATCTGCGTTTCCTTGGTCACTTCAGCGTTGACGGGCGCATCCGGTTCAACAGCAGCTTCATCACGTAGTGCCTGATTGTAAGCCTCGCGGCCTGCTGGCGTACTGTCGTCCATCATGCCTCTTGTCTCCAGTTAAGCACCATTTTCGTGCATTGAGGGTCCGAAAATGCCGCTTCATAGGCGTCTCCCGCCTTTTCGATATCGGCAAACGAAGAGACTAAACCATCGAGCGAGAGCGCGCCTTGATCGAGCAAATCGAGAACTGCCAAAACGTCGGATCGGGTGAATTCGGCGGCCACGCGCATACTTGCCTCACGCATAAAGGCAGGCGCGAAGTTGAAGCTCAGAGCACGATCATAGAAGCCGGCAAGCACAATCTCGCCTTTTGGCGCCATGTGGGCGATTGCCAGATCCAAGACTTTCGGGTCGCCCGACGCATCCATGATCGCATTGTAGCTTTTGCAATCATCGTCAAAGGCATTTGTGACCTCATAGCCGGCGTTTCCGCTAAGACGACTATCGTTGACTTCCCAAACTGTTGGTGGTTCGCCGCCGAGCGCGAGTATGGTCCGCGCGACCAGTCGGCCAAGAACGCCGTGGCCAATTATCAGATCGGGTAGTTGCCGCTCAGAAACGGAGAGCGCATGGAATGCTGTTGCAGCCAGCGCGAGCAGAACGCCATTGCGGCCAATGCTTTCCGTAATCGGATAAACCTTTTCTGCTTTGACCACAACGCGGGAGGCAGATGCGCCAAACAGCGGCCGCACGTCTTCATAGCATCGAGCGCCGGGAACGAATACGAGATCACCAACCGATAGGGCACCCTTGGCATGCGCACCTGTTACGCGCCCGACCGCTTCATAGCCAGGAACCAGCGGATAACCCATGCCGGGGAATGGTGGCATTTTGCCAGACCAAAGGAGCTTTTCAGTGCCTGTTGAGATGCCTGACCACAGGATGTCCACCACCACGTCTTCAGACGATGGCTGTTGCAAAGCCACATCGCGCAGCTGAACGCTGCCAGGCTGATCAATAACGATGGCCGTCGCTTTCACGCCAACCCCCCTCTAACGTGCCTAAAATTTAGACTCTTCCAGTACGTCACTTTAATATGACAGCTATAAGTGTCAATTAAATTATACACTAAAGACGGGATAAGTGTCAGGCTTTCGCTACAATCGCACCGGATATGACGGGAATGGCGGTTTTGATTTGTCGAGCGCTCGCAAAGCCTGCGCGTTTTAGCAGCCGTTTCAGATCGAGCGCAGTGCGGCATTTCCCTGATTGCATCGCCAAGAGATAAAAGGCGAAGTACGACTGAACGAGCCGTTCGCCTTGCTTTTCACCAGCCAGAGGTTCGCCGATCACCAGCGTGTCACCGGGCGCCATAGCCTTTCGAACACTGCGCAAAATTGAAAGCGCAGCATCGTCATGGTGGTCATAGAGAACACGAATCAGGCTGAAGCAGTCTGCGTTGGTTGGGAGATCGTCATCAAAGAATGATCCACCGTAGATGTTAAGGCGGTCGGCAAAGTCACAGTTCGCCAAACGTTGGCGCGCATTGTCTGCAACCGCAGGTAAATCGAATATTCCAACATCGAGACGGTCCCAGCGCGAAGCTGCAGCAGACACAAAAGCACCGTCGCCACCGCCGATATCGATCAGACCAATGTGTTTGTGACCAATGGGATAGGCGTCGAGCACCTGCTCGATCACCATAGCCTGCGAAAGGCGCATCAGGGTGGAGTAATCATGTGCATCTTCAGAGCCTACATGTTTGCCCCAGTGTTCCCCGTCGCCGACATAAGACCAAAACTGAGCTGTTTCTGTCTCCGTTCTATCGTGTCTGAGCAGTGCAACTGGATCGGTGAGATCTCGGTAGACAGCCGCGTGATGGCGTATCATGGCGCGAATGCCCGGGCTTTGAGCAATCACAATCCCATTCTCGTCCAGTCCGTAACGGTGATTTCCTGCGACATAGACCAGCTTCAATCCCTCGGCTGCTTGCAGAAGCCGGGCAGCCCTTTGCGGTGCCATTTGCCACTTGGCCGCAAGCTCCGTTGCGGTTTTCGGCGATGATAGTTCATCAAAAAGGTTGAGCTCTTCGCATGCCAGCAGGATCTGACTGTTGATGAAGCCTGATGTCAGTTGAAAAACGCTGTTTGCACTTTGGCTAGCGATACTGCGAAGCAAAGGTGTGCGTTGCACCAAACTCCGAAAGCTCGGGTTCGCTACCAAACGGCGCTTTAGGTTTGATAGCCAAGACGGGCCGCGAACTCGTTCATCTGCGTTTTCGCTTGTGACGGGCGGAAGGGTTTCAGTGAGCTGAGCGGCATCAAGCGGCACTTTGCGCCAACTCCTTTGGCACCAGCCGCGTGGCTTCACCCTCAATCAGTTTTCGCAACATGGGAGCGCCCGGGCATTCCGGAATGGCCGCTACGGCATCGCCCACAAGGCCTTTCAGGTTGGCAAGGGTTGCGTCCAATCCGTTCTCATGAACGGCGTTGGGGCGCTGGTTCATGGCATCTTGTCCGCACGGTTTGCCGAGTTCTTCTTGCGATCCGGCAAAGTCACTTAAATCATCAGCCACCTGGTATGCTGCGCCTAGCGCATCTCCAACGCCGCGCCATTGATTGGGGTCAGCTTCTGCGGCAACTGCACCGGCGATGCACGCGCCGGTGAAAAGCGCAGCTGTCTTCGCGCGATGGTACTCTGCAAGCGGAATGTCTCCTGTCTCACTCTCCCATGCCTGACCGGCGATGAGCCCATGTGGCATGCCGACTGCCTTGCCGACTGTGCCGATCAAAGGGGCGATCAATTGCGGTGTGAGCGCACATTCACGCGCTATCGTTTCAAAAGCGAGGATAATAAGCGCATCGCCGACGAGCACAGCCAACGGCTCTGAGTAGGCGGCGTGAACAGTTGGCTTGCCCCGTCTTAAGTCTGCATCGTCAAAACAGGGCAAATCATCATGAACCAATGATGCGCAATGCAGCATCTCAATGGCTGCTGCTGCAGCATCCGCCGCTCGTGGATGGCTGTCGCCGCAAGAGGCGGCCACCGCCAAGCAGAGCCGCGGTCGAACGCGCGCGCCGCCGGGGAATATTGCATAGCGCAAAGCGTCCGAGACTTTTTTGGGGCGACCCGTTGCGGTCGCTTGCAGAACGGCGCGTTCCAGTGCGCCTTCGATCCGCTTGGACATTTCCATAGCCGCCTCCCAATCGTCAATTTACAGAGACAGATTATACTGTAAAGTAAAATTGACATACACGGCTGAAAAGTCAACGAGACATTGCGAGCAAATTGACGAGCGGGCATGAACAGCATCGCGCAAGGACATCGGGTGGTAGTTATAGGTGCAGGCATGGCGGGCCTTGCAGCTGCAATCAAGCTCGCCTCCAAGGGTTTCTCAGTTACTGTTATCGAAAAAGAGCCAGCGGTTGGCGGAAAGGCTCGACATGTAATGGTAGAAGGTTCGCCGGTCGATGGTGGGCCGACCGTCTTGACCATGAAGTGGGCCTTTGAACAGCTTTTGGCGCCCATCGGCGAGCGGTTGGAAGATCACGTCGCCTTGAGACGGGCTGATGTGTTGGCGCGCCATTTTTGGCCAGACGGCTCATCACTTGATCTTTTCTCAGATGTCGACAGAAGCGTAGAAGCAATCCGAGATTTCTCAGATGCTAAGAATGCAAAGGGCTATCGTCGTTTTTGTGAAGAAAGCGCTGCAGTCTATGAGACCCTGAAGGATACATACATCAACGCGCAGCGACCAAGCCCCGTTGATTTGATGGTTCGCATTGGCGTGCACAATATTGGCCAAATGCTGCGGCTCAAGCCGCTCGATAGTCTATGGCGCGCTCTACACAAGCACTTTCCTGATCCTCGCCTGCGCCAGCTATTTGGTCGTTACGCCACCTATTGTGGTTCCTCTCCATTCAAGTGTCCTGCAACACTCATGCTTGTTGCACATGTGGAACAGGATGGCGTTTGGATCCCAGAAGGTGGCATGCACGGTGTCGCTCGGGCTTTGCAGACCATTGCAGAGAATTTGGGCGTTCGTTTTATAACAGGCCGAACTGTGAGCGCATTAGAAACTGATGCAGGCGTCGTTCGCGGGATTAAGCTGGATGATACCGATAGCATTTCATGCGATAGCATCGTTTTCAACGGCGATGTTTCGGCAATTGCCAGTGGCGAATTGGGTGCTTCATCGAACATGCTTGGCGTTGCGCGAACACCGCCTGCGCACCGATCTCTGTCGGCACTGGTTTGGAGCGGCTTGATACCCGCTGGCGAGTTACCCTTGGCGCATCACACAGTTTGCTTTGGAAGCCGGTATCAAAGTGAGTTTGATGCTGTCTTTAAGGCCCACTCTGTTCCCGAAGACCCAACCATCTATATCTGCGCGCAAGATCGTGACTGTGACGGCATGTTGCGCGCAGATGCACAAGAGCGCGGCGTTGAAAGGGTGCTTATTCTCGCCAATGCGCCCGCAATTGGTGATGTCAGTCCGGAAAAATTTAGCGATACGGAGGTGGAGAAATGTCAGAACGCCATGATCCAGCAGTTGAACCGATGTGGTCTGATGCTTCAACCGGAGCAACTGACGGCGCACCTGGCCTCACCCGCAATGTTCAATCATTTGTTTCCCGCGACGGGCGGCGCGTTATACGGTCGGGCCAATCACGGGCCGATGGCATCGTTTCAGAGGCCGAGCGCACGCACCAAGATAAAGGGATTATATCTGGCGGGCGGGAGCGTACATCCGGGGCCGGGCGTGCCGATGGCGGCGATTTCAGGGCAACTGGCGGCGGACTGCCTGGTGCAGGACCACGCTTTGACGCGATAGTTCCCGCAAATGGTTATCTGTGGTGGTATGTCGATGGCATGAGTGACTGTGGCGAGTACGGGCTGTCTGTCATCGCTTTTGTTGGGTCGGTTTTTTCGCCCTATTATGCGTGGGCTGGGCGCAAGGACCCGGAAGATCATGTGTGCATCAACGTTGCGCTTTATGCGCCGGGGGCGAACCGCTGGTCAATGACTGAACGGCGGGGCGGCGCGCTCAAGAGGGACGCTTTCAACTTCAAAGTCGGCCCATCCAGTTTGCATTGGGCCAATGGGAAGTTGGTCATCGAGTTCGATGAAATCTCGCCGCCATATCCGCCTTTCCAATGGCTGCCAAAACGCATCAAGGGGACCATCACCGTCACACCCAAAGCGGTCACTTCGTGCGTCTTTGACATAGATACGCACGGCAAGCAGCGTTGGTGGCCGATCGCGCCAAGCGGCTATATTGACGTCAGAATTCAACAAGGCGGCATCCCGGACTGGTCGGGCCACAGCTATCTAGACTGTAATTGGGGGATGGAGCCGCTTGAGCAGACGTTCCATCATTGGGACTGGGCTAGAGGCTCGGCCCCAGACAGTGGCGCTTTCATCTTTTACGACACGCAGCGCCGCGACGGTACAAATGGCATGTTGGCTTTATCAATCGATGGCAACGGCGATGTACAAGACATTCCAGCGCCGCCTCGCAAGTCAGTTAGAGGCGGCGTTTGGGGCGTCCAGCGCAATGCTCATGCTGATGATGGTTTTACACCCACTGTATCAGCTTCTTACGAGGATGGCCCTTTCTACTTGCGTGCAAAGGTAAGTACGCAGATTGGAGGCCAACCAGTTGATCTAATGCACGAAAGCTTTTCGGGCGATCGCTTCAGCACTTGGTGGGTGAAAGCAATGTTGCCGTTTCGCATGCCTCGCAGAAGTTGGTTTGGCCTGCTTTATCTACCCGTGTTGATGGGAACGCCAAGTCTGCTGGGTATTCTAGCCTACTTATCGCTGTTCTGAGCGGCATCAGCGAGTTCGGCTTCCGCTTGAGTACGCTCGCGCTCTTCGCGTTCGCGGATGTCTTTCGCCAAAGACCAACGTTGCCAGATGATGAAGCCACCATAGACGATGATTGCAAAACCCATTTCGATTAAGCCGAAGTAGTTTTCAAACATAGCCACTGTCTGCGTCATCACCGGTTAGTGTACCCATACGCCGGTCGCGCGCCGCCGCCATGATTTCCACCATGCGCCCCAATTTTTCGTCGATGGTTTTGGGTGCAGAAACGACTGACGAAGTTGCTGCATCGACGAGAAACGCCACGGATGGATCGGTAGGCTCCGCGCTGACCGGTTTGAGTAGCAAAGGCGTCATTGCCGCATAAGCCATCGTTTCAATCTTAGTCCACTTGGACGTATGTGCGCGGTGATCGACGGAATTAAAGTCATTTCGTACGATTTCACTCCCAATCTTTCTGTATATCAGCGCAGCGCCCCGAATAGCGGGTCGGCAACCCATAGGCAGACCTGCTACCCCTCGCATGGCCCGGCCGTAGTAAATGTCGGCGTTGGCTAGCAAATCACGGACGGCATATCCCAGTGGTTCGCTAAAGTTTGGATTGTCTATCAGCTGTTGCCGACTGAGGCCATGCAGCGCCAAAAGATGTTCAGGGAGGTACACCCGGCCGTTGCGTGCATCTTCGCCCACATCGCGCGCAATATTGGTCAATTGCATCGCCAGGCCCAGATCTGCTGCCCTTGCCAGTGTTGCGCGTTCACGTTGACCCATAATCACGCACATCATAACCCCAACGGTGGAGGCAACGCGTGCTGCATAGGCGAGCAAGTCTTCCATGGAATGATACGTTCGGTCGGCCTCGTCCCACTCAAAACCCTCGATCAACGCGTCTGGAATGATGCGGGGTATGTCGTATTTTTCCACGATTTCAGCAAAGGCGCGATCGCCCAGATCATCATCCGGGGCACCGGTGTAAATTTTTTCGAGCCGTTGCTTGAGGCGGTGCGATGCAGTGCCGTCCTCATTGTCCAAATCAACCAAATCATCTGAGGCACGGCAAAATGCATAAAGCGCGCGCGCTGCCTCTCTGACTTCTTTGGGCAAGAACAATGATGCGGCGTGAAACGACTTTGAGCCTGCGCGAATGGTCTGTCTTGCCCTGCGTTTTTCCTGTCGTGTAAGCCGGTTTATATGTCTCATCTAGCGTGTCACCGTGTTTGCCATCGGAACAAGCTTGTCCAAGATCTTGGCTGATGAAACGACGCCTGGCAGCCCGGCGCCGGGGTGCGTTCCAGCACCTACGATGTAGAGATTTTTAACCTCTTCAGAAACATTGTGCGGTCGAAACCATGCTAGCTGCCAGATCACAGGTTCCATGCCGAAGGCGGCACCTTTCTTAGATCTGAAACGGTCGCGGAACGTGAGTGGCGTAATGATCTTTGACGTTACGATGTGCTTGGAGAGATCTGGCAAAAGGGTCTCTTCCAGGCAGGCCTCGATCTTTGAGCGATAGGCTTCTGCCATGGTTTCCCAATCGGTTTCGCCATCCAGGTTGGGAACCGGCGAGAGCACATAGAAGGAGTCGCAACCAGGCGGTGCCACTGTCGGGTCCGTTGCCGAGGGTCGATACAGGTAAAGCGAAAAGTCGTTGGCCAGCTTACGCCGCTTGAAAATGTCACGCAGCAATTCTTCATAGCGCGGCCCCATCAGGATCGTATGATGATCTACATCGTCGAACTTTTTGTCTGTGCCAAAATGCCAGACAAAAAGGCTCATGGAGTACCACATCCGGTTCAGGCGGCGGTTCGTCCAACGTCTACGTGGGTGTTTTTTCAAGAGCTTCTCGTAAGTCGATGCGGTGTCAGCATTAGAGACAACGCAGTCGCCATGGATATGCTCGCCTGACTGAAGTCGCACACCGGTTGCAGATCCATTCTCGACGATGATTTCGTCGACGGGTGCATTGAGACGTATGGTCGTTCCGTGGCGCTCTGCGAGCGAAGCAATCGCCTTGACCAACGAGCCAGTCCCGCCCATCGCGTAGTGGACGCCGTAGGTCTTCTCCAAATGAGCAATCAGCGCCATCACACCGCTGGTGCGCAGCGGATTGCCGCCGATGAACAATGGATGGAATGAAAGGCACTGCCGAAGACGCTCATTCTTGATGTACTTTGAAACTAGTGCGTGGATGGAGCGCTCAGCGCGGCGCGCTATGAGGCCAGGCATTGCCGCCGCCATACGTCCGATTGTGTTGTATGGCTTGTCAATCATGCCAAGGAAGCCGGTTTTGAAGCAGCGCTCACTTTCCGCCAGAAAGCGCCAGTAGCCTTCGACGTCCGAAGGTTCAAATTTTGCAATCTCTTCGGCGGTCTTTTTAGGATCGGACCAAGCTCGGAAGACTTGACCGTCTTCCTGGTAGCGGATCGCGTAGAACGGCTCCATGGGTCGCAGGTCGAGATGCTGTTTCATCTGCTCGCCATGCAGTGCCCATAATTCCTCAAATACGAACGGTGCAGTAACAATGGTTGGTCCTGCATCGAAGGTGAAACCGTCTTGCCGATAAACGCTGGCGCGGCCACCAATCTGTTCGAGCGCTTCAAGTATCGTCACACGGTAGCCGCGGGCGGTGAGCCTTACAGCTGCGGCCAAACCGCCAAAGCCCGCCCCAATAACGATGGCGTGGGGGCGTGATGCGAAGTGTTTGGATTGGGTGAAGTCAATCGGATTTTGCGCAATTGTCATCATGCGGAAACCTCCTCAAAAGATGTCAGCATCTGACTAATCCGGCCAGCGATTGCTTCCGGATTGAACTCATGGATCAGATGGCCACCTTCGGCGATGGCGTGAAGCTCCACCGCCCCAACTTCTTTTGCGACAGCAGCCGAAACGCGCTGCGGCACCATTATGTCATCGTCGGTCGCAATCAACTCGACTGGCAGCCGAAGTTCGCTGAGGCGGTTTCTCAATGGCTTGAGATCCCAATTGGCCATCATGCCCAGAGCGCCCGCGATGTGGCTGGATTTGCGTAAAAGCCGGTCGTACGGCTCGATGTTGATCTTATCGAGCGGTGAGCCAGTGTTCTTAAGAAGCGAACGTGCCGGACGAAAATAACGTGCTTGCCAAGCCACTGCGGAAGGGACGATCGGGTTGACGAAGAGCGCTTTGGCAAGCGGCGAGAATATTGCGTTGCCTTCTATGGGTTCCAGGGCCGCGTTGATGCCAATGATTGCCCGAAAGAGACTGTCTTCTTCGAGTGCCATCCTCAAAAGTATCGCCGCACCGGCTGAGTGGCCAACGCCAAGCGTTGGTGTGATTTCCAAAGCTGCGATCAGGCTGCCAAGCGCACGCGCCATTCCTGGCAGGGTGTAGTGCCTGTAGGTTTCTCCGCGTGTGAAGCCGTGTCCGGGCAGGTCGACCAACGTTACATGGTGGTCCTCGGCCAGCAGGGAGGCAAGCGGTGCCATGGAGTGAGTGGTGCCTCCGGTTCCATGCACCAGTAGAATTTTCGCCCCGGCATTTGCGCTTCCGATCTGCTGCACGTGCCAGTTGATTGAACCACAACTGAAGAAACTGCTCGAATCTGCCAGCGGCCAGATATCGAGCACCTCTTCAAAGTCGTCCGGTGGAGCAACAGGAATAAGCGTCATGGCCGACCGTCCTGTTCCACGTATCGGCCAATCAGATTGGACATGGTTTGGGCGTCTGCGCGCGGCAACGTGCAATAATCCGCCTGAAGTGCATTGGCGAGTTCGGAGGCTGCGGGTCTGGGGCGACGCGCAATATCGATGATCAATGACTGAAAACTGTCAGCTCCACAGCGTTTTGCGGCAGCCAAAGCCTCTTCTTTTGCTGCTTGTTTATCCGCCTCGCCATTGAGCGCGATATTGCCTCTGCCATCGGTCAGGAAAACCAAGAATGGCTGCTGACCTCTGCCCTTGGCTCTCAGTGCCATTAGGTGCGACTGATAAAGTGCATCCGCAAGTGGTGTCGGTCCACCGCCCGGTAACGACTCAAGGCTCTTCTTTGCGCGAACCAGTGACCGTGTTGGCTCTAAAAGCACCTCAGCTCGTTCGCCGCGAAACGAAATAAGCGCCACCTGGTCACGGCGCACGTAGCAGCGACCCAGCAGTAGTTCGATGCAGCCTTTGGCCTCGCCGAGCCGCTCCAAAGCGGTTGAACCGGATGCATCAACTGCAAAAATCACAGTTGTTTCGGTTGGGTGGTTCAAGCGCTTGAAACGAAAATCATCCCGCGTGATGTTCAAACGCTGCCCGGTGCTCCAGCTAGTGTTACGCGATATCGCACGCAGTTTTTGCCACGGCGCTGCCTGGCGCAGTGTTGCCACTGTGTCGGGTCGTTGGCCGTCAAAAGCTGGTTTTTTTGCAAGTCCAATGGGCCTGCCGCGCTTTGCGTTTTTCCTGCTGTTGCCTGACTTTCCAATCGCAGCATGGCGGCTGGCCTGCGTTTTGGAACTTGTTGGTGCAAGCGCTTCTGCTGGTGCTTGCGCCGTTTTGGCGGCGACGACCAACTCTTGCAACGCTGCCAGATCAAGTGGCTCACTCTGATCGATGTTTTCTTTATCCGCTGGGCTGCTGTCCGGCGGCACTTCAGATTCAGTCTCGGGCTGTTCCGGCTCGACTTGATCGTCTTGCGGCTGCGCGAGCGACATGCCCAGAACGAGCTCAAGTGCTTGCAAAAGATGGGTAGCTTCGGCAACTGATGTCCCGTCCACTGCCGCGAGAGCCCGAGTTACTCTGAGAAGCGCAAGCGCTTTGCGTGCGCTGGTCGTGCCCAAGCTGTCTAGTGCATCGGCCCCAGCGGTGAGCAATGCATCGGACACAAAGATGCTAGCGGAATCTTCGTTGTCAGGTGTGACTGGTGGAATGAAAGCAGCATCGCGAACTGATACGGTATTGAGGTCGAGTTTAATTGCACATCGCTCGTCCAGAGCGTTGGGGGTTCCATCTTCGTTTTCATCTGCTTCGCAAAGGAAAACGAGTGTCGGCGCTGTACCATCGTCCAAAGCTTGAGCGAGCTTGCCGGTCAGCATGGGCGGCAAGCGCTCGGCCATCGGCACGACCAGGATATTGCCATTGTTTAACGCCAGTAGCCCATCTTCATAGACTGGACGACCGGCAATGAGTGAAGCTTCCAAGTCAAGCGATCGTTCGAGGCGTGACGATGCTACATTGCCAGGCAGGCGAGCCAAACGTTGGCCGGGCTTGATCAGCGTTTCGACATGATTGAGCCAAGCGTCGCGGACTGGTCCGGCGGAGGCTGAAAGCCATATTGCGCTGCCCTGAAAACTCGGTGAGCTTATTATTGCTGCGGCCTTTAGCGCCCGTGTCCAAGCCGGGTTTTCAATGTCGAGCGGCTGGATATATGGCAGTTCGGCCAGAGCCTGTGGGCTACCCTCAAGCATGTCCGTAGGTCTTGGTGACCTGTGACGCGTTATGCTCAGGCAATGCGCTTGTCGCTTCGTCTCGCTGGCCGAACAGGCTGGCAAGTGCGCGCTCGACACGAACCGTTGAACCGGCATCGTCAAGCGGATCGCGCCGCAAGCGGTGCGCCAGTGCCATTGGTGCGGTGTCTATGATGTCTTGTTGGTCCACCAAGTCCCGCGCATTCATGGCTGCTACGACCCGGGTGGCGCGCATCAATGTCAGTTCGCCACGCAGTCCATCGACGCCCAGCTTGAGACATAACTCGGAGATTTTCTCCAGCACCTCATCGGGCATCTCAACATCTGCGAGCCTTGCGCGCGCAGACAGAACGCTGTCTCGAATTGATCGGTTCGCTCTTGCCCACTTCGCGTGAAGAGCTTTTGGGTCGCGCTCAAAAAGATCACGCCTTTTGACGACTTCGACGCGCTCTTTCACTGTCTTAGGTGAAGACACTGTTATGGAGATGCCAAAGCGATCCAATAATTGTGGTCGTAGTTCGCCTTCTTCCGGATTGCCACTGCCGACCAACACAAAGCGGGCAGGGTGCCTGACGCTCAAGCCTTCGCGCTCCACGACGTTCCAACCGGAAGCGGCCACATCCAGCAGGAGATCAACAATATGATCTTCGAGCAGATTGACTTCGTCAATGTATAGAAACCCGCGGTGGGCATTTGCCAAGAGACCTGGTTCGAATGCTTTTTCGCCGGCTGCCAATGCTCGTTCCAGATCGAGTGCACCGCAGACCCTGTCTTCGGTCGCTCCTAGAGGCAAATCAATGACCGGCGCTTTAATCCAGATTGTTTCAGGGGCTTTGTGGCCGTCCATCGGGTTGCAAACCCGGCATACATCTACCGGCTTGTCCGGCTCGCTGTTATATGGGCATCCAGAGCGAACCTCGATGTCTGGTAGTAACGCCGCAAGCGCACGGATTGCCGTGGTTTTGCCGGTGCCGCGGTCGCCGAAGGCAAGAACACCGCCCAATGTTGGGTCAATCGCAGCCATCAACAACGCACGCTTGAGCTCGTCTTGCCCAACTATGGCTGCAAATGGGAATATGTCTTCGTTACGTGTCGCCATATTGTGTCAATCATAATTGACACACAAGAGAATGCAATGGGCTAAGTGTGACAAAACAGTTTGTTTTTCTTGTTTGCGGATTGTTGCCGCATTTTAAAGGCCACCCCTCTTGTTCCTCGCGGTGCCCATTGAAACATGCTAGAAAATAAATGGGAGGCCCCGTGGTTGGGCCTTGGAGGCGAAATGACAGGGCACCGGGATGATCCGGCTGCACCTAGACGCGGCCCAGGTAGCGGCATCGGCGGTTCAATAGAGCCTGCTGGAAACAGCGAAGCTGCGAGCAGTTTTTCAGACAAGGAAACGCTGAAGAAAGTTATCCGTGATCATGTGGTTCCGTCGGTTGAGGCATCAGAAACTGCTCACCAGGTGCCTGAGCTGGATGCTGATACATTCTTTTCGCTTCTTGTTGAGGGCGATGAGGTGGGCCTCAAATCTGTCGTTCCGCTCCTGCTTAAACATAACGTGACGTTTGAAGACTTTCATGATGCCTTGCTGCAGCCTGTCTTTCAAATGATGCAGGACGGCTGGCAAAACGACAGGCTCGACTTTCTTACGATCGACCTTGCTACTGCCCGTGTTCAGATGATTTGCAATGCATTGGTGCATCATCGTCTGAAGCTGAGAAAGGATGGTGCAGATACCGGCCCGACCGTCCTGTTGGCTCAATGTTCGGAAGACTCTCATACAGTTGGTTTGAACGTTGTGCGGGCCTTTTTCACTGATGCCGGCTGGGACGTTGACGGAGGAGCGGATGTTTCTCCACGAGCGGGTCTGTTCGAGACACTGGGAACGTCTGACTATGATGTGTTGGCGCTCTCCAGTGGCCATCAGACCAAAGCAGTTGTCGAGAGTGTCATAGAACGGGTGCGGCAGGTTTCGATGAACGCACGGCTCGCTATTTGCCTTGGTGGCCCATCGGTGCGTGATGAACCAACCGCTTTCGATGGTGTGGGTGCCGACGTTGTTGTTTCCTCAGCAGGTGAGGCAGTTGTTGGTTCTGCGAACGCTATGCAAGCGCACTAAACGCTGACAATCTCAAAGGCTTCATCAAACCAGAACTCTTCCAGATTGTCGCCATCGCCGATGCGGTCGATCACCGCAAAGCGACCGGGTGCGGTCAATGGCGTCAATACGCCGTGCCAGACGTTGGCGTGAAAATTAATCGCTTCTACACCCGTCGTTATAAAGGCGATGGGTTGCTTCGGTTTTCCATTTTCATCTTCAGCAACGATTACGAGAAACGGGTGTTCGGTCATCGGTACAAAGCACTGGCTTCCCAATGGATGCCGCTCCACCATATCGAGCCTGTAGGGAAGTGTTCGAGGTTCGGCGTTGAAAAGCGATACTCCGAAGCGACCGGGATCACGCTGTGCCAGTTGTAAACTGGCCAGGTCATGAAACCTTCCGCACATGCCTTGGTTGATGATCTTGTCGGGCTCGCCTTCACAGCTAAGAACATCGCCAAAGGGGGCAAAGGCTCCGGCGGTCAGGCGGTCGATCTCGATGCGTTTGAGCATCAGTCCGCAACACCGAAGAATCGCAGTCGGCTTACACCGCCATCTGGATACATGTTGAACCGGACATGAGTGACCGATCCAAGATCGCTAAAATCGTCAAAGACATGCTCAGAGTTTGCGGTGAGTTTTTGCTGGGGCATCAGTTCTTTCCAGAACATGGAGTCCGTTACCAGCGCCTCGGATAAAAGATCGCCGAAATTGATCATATCTGCTGCTTGAATGGAGCAGCGGTCCGGGAAATTCCCTTTAAAGTGCAAAGTATCAACCACCGCCCGGTGTATTCTACCGCGCGCACCAAGCGCGATAATGATCCAGTCATAACCCGGCTCGCGGCGCCTGCGCGTTTCCCACGCATCGCCCATATTGTGGGCGCGTCCAGGTGCCAGAATGCGTTCATAGGTCCCGTAATGGGCGTCTGAATAGGCAAGGATGCGCCCGCCGTTGAGGCTTGCAGCGAGATCAATTTCCTTGCCGCGAAGCGACGGATCAAGTTCCGGAACGCCATAGACGCGAAGCCGCGCCACACCGCCATCTGGATAGATATGTATTTTGAGATGGGTCCAGCTTTCAAAGTTCTCACATGCAAAGAAATGATGATCGCTTGCGGACAATGGCTTGTGATTGAGGATTTTGACCCACCGACTGTTCTCATCGGGATCGCCGTCTGGGCAATATGTGGCTTCGATTTTGCAGGCGGGCGCGTAGTTGCCAGTAAAGTGTGCGGTGTCCACATCGAAACCTAAAATGCGTCCTGGAGCAGCCAAACGGATAACAGCATGATCGTGTCCGCCATCGCGTCGACGCCGGGTTTCCCAACCGTCCATCCATTTGCCGTTTTCATCAAAGCGATCCGGAAAAAAGACTGGAGCTGCATCGTGCAGCATGCGTTCCAAGGGCGCGAAAAACTGGTCTGTCGCGTACACTGGTTTTGCGCCCAGGCCGGCGGAGGCCAGATTGATGCCTGTTCGCACAAAAAGCGGCTTGTTGGGTTCCAGTGACTCAATCGTCGGCATAGTGGTCTCTTATTGTTATTGTTCGGAAAGCAAGGATTGAAGACGAAGCTCGGCAATACGTTCGACTTGCCTGCATGCCTCTTCAAATTCCACTTCCGTGTCGTTTTCGATGCGTTTTCTAAAGGCGGCTAGAATTCCGACCTTATCATGATCGCGTACAGCGATTATGAAGGGAAACTTGTGTTTGGCTGTGTAGGCCGCGTTCAAGTTGGTGAATGTTTCGCGTTCTTCATCCGTCAAGGCATCCAGGCCAGCAGATGCTTGTTCGGAAGTCGACTCTGCTGTGAGACGTTTCGCGGCTGCGAGCTTGCCAGCCAGATCGGGGTGAGCCTTTAAAACTCCAAGTCGTTCATCTTGGTTTGCATCGCGAAACTGTCGTGCGAGCGCGTTGTGCAGGCCTGTTGCGGTATCATGGGCCGAGCCAAGCTCTGTCACGAAAGCGCGCTCTGCGATCCATGGCGAATGCTCAAAGATCGAGCCATAGGCTGAAACAAAATCGGCTTTCGCCATCTGCGAGGGGCGCACGCGCTCGGCAGGCGGGAAATGCTCATGCCAGTGGCGGGCAATATCGATACGCCGCGCAAACCAAACACCTTTGTGCGCCAACGCATGTTGAATGAAACGCTTAAGTGCGCGGATGCGTCCGGGACGGCCGACCAAACGACAATGAAGGCCGATGGACATCATTTTGGGTTGGCCATCAAAGCCTTCTTCATAAAGCGTGTCGAACGTATCGCGGAGGTATGTTTCAAACTGATCGCCGGAATTAAAACCCTGCGGCGTGGCGAACCGCATATCGTTGCAGTCGAGCGTGTAGGGGACGATCAACTGGTGCTTACCGTTATGCTCATGCCAATAGGGCAAATCATCGGCGTAAGAATCGGCGCAGTAAAGAAAGCCACCTTCTTCGGTCACCAAGTCGACCGTGTTCACCGAACACCGGCCCGTGTACCAACCAAGCGGACGCGAACCGGTTACCGCCTCATGCAGCGCGATGGCTTGCTCCATGTGAGTGCGTTCTTCCTCGATTGAGAAGTCCTTATACTCGATCCATTTCAGCCCGTGAGAAGCGACCTCCCAATCGGCATCGAGCATTGCTTTAACTTGTGCCGGTGACCGTACCAGTGCTTCTGCGACGCCATACACAGTTACGGGAATGCCGTGCTCCTGAAACAAGCGGTGTAGACGCCAGAAGCCAGCGCGCGCGCCATATTCGTAGATGGACTCCATGTTCCAATGACGCTGGCCGTGCCACGCTTGCGCGCCAACAATCTCGGACAAAAAAGCTTCCGATGCGGCATCGCCATGCAGGATGTTGTTTTCGCCGCCTTCCTCATAATTAACGACGAACTGAACCGCGATCTTGGCCTTACCCGGCCATTTAGGATCGGGCGGGTTGGCGCCATAGCCATGCATGTCGCGCGGGTAGCGATGTGCTTGCGTCATTGAGTTTTCCTGAGCGGGCGATGTTACGCTTGACATCGCGGCAGATCATCTGAGGGTAAAGGCAATTGTAGTGCAGTGCAAGCAAGCGCGTGAGGGCTCAAAAATGGCGGATGGCGGATTTCTGACAACGCATGTATTGGACACGGCACGCGGTGTTCCTGCCGCAGGTGTCGAGATCGCGCTTTATCGGGTGAGCGGGAATAGCCACAAAAAAATCGCGACGACGATCACGAATGCAGATGGCCGCACGGACACCCCAATCTTGCCAGCCGACAGGTTTGCGGTTGGCGACTATGAGCTGATCTTTTTTGCCGGCGACTATTTGCGCGCCAACAGTTTGGCAGACGGCGAAACGCTTTTCCTCGATCAAATCCCCATTCGCTTCGGCATCAATGATGCTTCATCGCATTATCATGTACCGTTGCTACTCTCGCCGTTTGGTTACTCTACGTATCGCGGTAGCTAGGAACCTCGCCTATGTACGATTTAGCCGTCGGGATTGAATGGATTGAGTTTGCGGTGCGCTGGACACACGTCATCACGGCGATGGCATGGATCGGCTCGTCCTTTTATTTCATTGCGCTCGACCTTGGCTTGAACCGCAACATACCCGGACCCGCCGACGGGGAGGAATGGGAAGTCCATGGCGGGGGCTTTTATCATGTTCAAAAATACATGGTCGCGCCACCCAACATGCCCGAAGAGCTGACTTGGCATAAGTGGCAAAGCTATACGACATGGCTGTCTGGATTTGTGCTGTTGGTGCTGATCTACTATCTGGGTGCTGATCTTTATCTCGTTGACCCAAACATTGCCGATATCTCAACGTGGATGGCTATAAGCATTTCACTTGCCTCCATCATCTTTGGTTGGATTGCCTATGACTCTCTTTGCAAGTCGAAACTCGGTGAAACGCCGACGCTATTGATGATCCTGCTCTTTGTGCTGCTGACGGCTATGGCGTGGGGTTACACGCAAGTGTTCACAGGCCGAGCCGCGCTGCTTCACTTGGGCGCTTTCACCGCAACGATCATGAGCGCCAACGTTTTCATGATCATCATACCAAATCAGAAGATAGTGGTGGCTGACCTCAAAGCCGGGCGCAAGCCGGATGCCAAATATGGCAAGATCGCCAAGCTGCGCTCAACACATAATAATTACCTGACGCTGCCGGTCATTTTTCTAATGCTGTCGAACCACTATCCGCTTGCTTTTGCGAGCGACTATAATTGGCTGATTGCATCGCTGGTGTTTTTGATGGGCGTGACGATCCGGCATTACTTCAACACCATGCACGCCAAGAAGGGCCGGCCCAACTGGACCTGGCTCGCGACCACTATCATTTTCATCGTGATCATCGCTTTGTCGACGGCTCCTCTGTATTCCAGCGATCCCGAATTTCGAGAGGAAGGCAAGGTAAGCGTGCATCAGGAGCGGGTTATGGCGTCTGCCAACTTTGAAGAAGTGTCAGACATTGTGCTTGGCCGTTGTGCCATGTGCCATGCGCAGGAGCCGGTTTGGGAGGGGATTTTGTGGCCACCCAAGGGCGTGCGGCTCGAAACGCCCGCTGATGTCGCGGCCCATGCGCGTGCGATTTACGTGCAATCGGCCGTGACGCACGCCATGCCGCCGGCCAACGTCTCCTACATGGAAGAGGAAGAGCGACGCATTTTGCGCGATTGGTATCGCAACCTCAACTAGAGTCGGGCTTTGACCGCGCGGGCGATAACGATTTCCTCATCCGTCGGGACGACCATGACCCGCGCCTTGCCGGTGCCGATTTCGCGGGCGTTGTCGGCATTGGACACCTTGTCGATTTCGATGCCGAGCCAGTCCATGTCTTTGCAGACTTTTCGGCGCACGTGCGCAGAGTTTTCGCCTATGCCGCCGCAGAATATCAAACCGTCCAAGCCGCCGAGCACCGATGCCATGCCGCCGATTTCACGGCGGATACGGAACACGAAGTAGTCGATGGCCTGTTTCGCTGCCGGATCGTCTGACGCCTCCAGATCGCGCATGTCGTTGGAAATACCAGACAGGCCTTTTAGACCGCTGTCCTTGTAGAGGAGGTTTTCGATTTCACGGGCATCCATGCCCTTGTCCATCAAATAGAGCAGAACACCCGGATCCAACTGACCGCAACGCGTACCCATGGGCAGGCCGTCGAGCGCAGAAAAACCCATGGTTGAGCCAACGGATTTGCCACCGCGGATCGCACACATGGAAGCACCGTTGCCGAGGTGGCAAACGATGAAGCGCCCTTCGGCAAGATCGGGTTCCGTCTCCGCTAAATAACCCGAAATGTAGTCGTAAGACAGGCCGTGAAAACCATAACGGCGTACGCCCTCATTATAGTACTTGCGGGGCAGGGCGAAGGTGTCGTTTACCCAAGGATGCGTTCGGTGGAATGCAGTATCGAAACAACCCACTTGAACCGCATTGGGAAACGCCTTGCTGGCGGCGCGAACACCGGCAAGATTGTGCGGCTGGTGCAATGGTGCCAGAGGTTCCAGTTTGGCGAGTTCGGTCAGCACTGCGTCCTCTAGCAAGGCGGGCTTGTCATGCTTTATGCCGCCATGCACCACGCGATGGCCGACGCCTGCGACGGTTCGTTTGCCGAAGAGCATCTCCGAGTGGCGCAACACATCTGAGAACGCTCCTGCATGGTCGTTTGCGGTGATGTTTTCCCGCACGGTGTTGCCGGTATCGAGTGCTTTAATGGTTAAACTTGTTTGTCGGTTGGGGTTCAGTGAGTCCACTTGACCCGACACCATTTCGCGAAGGCTGTCCGGTTCATAAACGGAAAATTTGATCGATGAGGAGCCAGCGTTGACGGTCAGGATCGCTTTGTCTGACATATTAGACTAGTGCCCGTTGGTGCTTTTGCCGTTGACTTGCCAGTCATGATAAAGCGCGGCAACCGCGCAGGAAGCGAGGCGTGCCTTGTCGTCATCAGCCCTGCTTGTAAGGATCACGGGCACCTTGGCGCCTAGCACGATGCCGCCGGTTTCCGCGTGCGCTAGGAATGTCAACTGCTTTGCGATCATATTGCCGCTTTCGAGGTTTGGCGCGACCAAAATGTCAGCATGACCAGCAACGAGCGATTGAATGCCTTTTGTAGCCGCCGCTTCCGCGCTCACCGCATTGTCCATGGCCAGCGGACCATCGACGATGCCGCCCTTGATTTGGCCGCGGTCAGCCATTTTGGACAAAGCTGCAGCTTCAATGGTTGAGGGGATGTTGGCATTAACTGTCTCAACAGCGGAAAGGATGCCGACTTTTGGTGTTTCAACACCCAGCGAGATCGCCAGATCAATTGCGTTTTGGGTGATGTCGACCTTGGTTCTTAAATCCGGTGTGATGTTGATGGCCGCATCGGTTATCATCAAGAGATGAGACAGCCCCGGCACATCCATGACAAAAACATGGCTCAAGCGACGGCGCGTACGTAGCCCACCCTCCTTTTTGACCACATGTTTGAGCAATACCTCCGTGTGGAGGTGCCCCTTCATGACCGCTCCGGCCTTGCCTTCATGGACCATTTGAACACCAGCGGTTGCGGCATCTGAGTGATCTTCGATGTCAACCAACTCATAATCGGTAAGGTTAGCGCCAATCTCGTCGGCAGCGGACAATATCTTTGCCCTGTTACCAATCAGAATGGGGTGGATCAGTGTATGTTCATGGCCTAAAAGCGCACCGCCTAGCGACTTTGGTTCATCGGGACATATCACCGCTGTTGGCAGCGCTTCGAGAGGCTCAGCCAATTCCAGCACACGGTCAAAATGTACATGCCGTTGTACGGTCAGTCCGGGCAAATCATTGGCGTCAAAATGAACTGATTTATCTGGCGCGGTAACTGTTGCTGTACCCTCAACAATCGAAGTTCCGTCAGCCTTGGCGACCGATATCTCAAAAACCACTTCACGGTTGGTGCGTTTTTCGATTGCCTTCACGCTTATGGTCAGCTCATCGCCCGCATAGGCGCGACCGGTAAACTTCATGTCCTGATTTTGATAGATCGTCCCCGGCCCGGGCAATTGGTTGCCAAGAACTGACGAAATCAGGGAAGCCACCCACATGGACGGCGCGAGCGGCTTGTCTGGTACGCCGTCACCATCATGATCTTCCTTTGGAAGATGAACGGGGTTCTTGTTGCCTGAGGCAGCCGCGAAAACAAAGAAGTCTTCGGCCCGGCAGAGCCTTTTGGTCGAGGCTTCCATGCCGATTTCAATTTCATCATAGGTGGTGGAAACAAAGTCGGTCATCAATCGAATCCGGTTTTCTTCTGGGTATCGCCCTTTTTGCTGCGCTGCAAACTAGATCGATATTGTGACAAGCGGTTAAGAACAAAGCAGATGCCGCATTGCATTTTTATTCTAGACAAGCACAACTGCCCCGATGCGAATTTTTGTTTTTTTTCTCTCTTTGTTTTTGTCATCAAGCAGCGCCTTGGCGAGCGACTTGCCTATGCCCCTGACAGACGATGATTTTCCGTCGGTGAATATGGCAGAAGTCGAACTTGGACGCCTACTGTTCTGGGATCCGATCCTTTCCGGCAACAAGAATATATCGTGTGGCACGTGCCATCATCCGCGCCATGGTTCAGGTGATGGTGTGTCTCTTTCTTTGGGTGAAGGCGGTAAGGGTGTAGGGCCTAACCGTGTCGCCAACCCTGATAATCTTCCCGAACAGCATATTCCGCGCAACGCACCCGCCTTATGGAACCTTGGGGCCAAGCAGTGGACGGTTCTGTTTCATGATGGGCGCATCGAGGTGGATGAAAGCCGGGCTGGCGGCCTGCGTACACCGCTTGAAGATGAGATGGTCGCCGGGTTTCGCGACCTGCTTTCAGCGCAGACAATGTTTCCTGTGCTGAGTCAGGATGAGATGGCAGGCCAATATGGTGAGAACGATGTCTCGCGTGCAGTGCGGTTGGGTGTTCTAACGGGCGAGGGCGGTGCGTGGGATGTGATTGCCGATCGCGTTGCCGAGATCGATGCTTACGCTCGACAGTTTGATACGGTTTATCCTGAAATTGCTGCCGGGCAGCCCATCCAATTTACCGATGTTTCCAACGCAATTTCCGCGTTTGTAGCATTTGAGTTTCGATCAGACGATAGTGCCTTTGATGCGTTTCTGCGCGAAGGAGAAGGTCTGTCCACCGAAGCCGCCAAAGGCATGGAGCTTTTCTATGGTGAAGCCGGATGTGGCGAGTGCCATACAGGCCAGTTGCTGACTGATTTTGATTTCCATGCTATGGGAGACCTGCAGATTGGCCCTGGCAAAAGTGCCCGCTTTGAAAGCCATAATCGCGATATTGGCCGCGCGCGGGTCACCAATGATGATGCAGATCTTTACAAATTCAGAACGCCAAGCCTGCGCAATGTCGCACTTAACGCACCCTATGGACATGTTGGGGCGATTGATGACCTTGCTGTATATCTGCAACACCATACTGCGCCGCGGGCCGGTTGGGCCGCATTTGCGCGCGATGATGTGAAAATGCCTGTGTTAACAGGCAAACCTGTATTTTCGGTTGCAGATGATGTAGCCGAGGTGGCTGCGATTGTCGCTGCGGTCAAAACTGATGATAAGTCTCTCCCATCAGAAGACTTAAATGCTCTGGTAGCTTTCTTGGAAAGCTTGACTGGAGAGACCGCTTTGCAAGGGGGTAGGCTGGGTATTCCTGATGCTGTGCCCAGTGGGCTTCCCGTCGATCGCTAATTCCTACATCGTGGGTGAACAGCTCATTTGACCTTTGTCGAAAGAAAAGCCACAGCGCGCATTTGCTGGAACCAAAGTCCAACTGCTGGCTACTGAACCATCCGGCGCCGTTATCCGGACGTGTGCTTCAGAGATGCCTCCGAGGCCAAAGTGCTGCGGGAGCAATTGCCCTCCCGCATGGCCGCCACCGATTGTGATTTCTCGCGTATGAAGTTTCTCGTCGGTACGTACTTCAATGAACGAGCCGATGGCGTTCACGTTGTTTTTGTCACCGGTCAGGTTCAACGTCAGCCAATTGCCTGAACCTTTGGTGACATTTTCATAGAGTTCCAATGGTGCGCGCCTGTTCATAACTATGAGGTCCAAGAGCCCGTCATTGTTCAAGTCAGCAAGTGCAGCACCGCGAGAGCGATCAGTTGTGGCGACTTTGGCTTCCATCGCTCTTTCCATGAAGGTTCCATCCCCGCTTTGAACCAGCAGGTTGTTTGGATCTTTGATTGCGTTGGAGGGCATTTGATCGACATTACCCTTGGCGATAAAAAGGTCGACCAAACCATTATTATCGACGTCACCGAACTGCGCGTGCCAGCCTGTCGAGGGGCGACCATCGTCTCCCAGAAACGGTTTTTGGGCATAGGTACCAATGCTGTAAGGCGCGTTTTCAAAGCCGTCATCTGTCGCGATCTGCAATAGCTGGTCACCCATGGAGGTAGACATAACTTCTGCGCGTCCATCGCCAGTAATGTCTTGAGCTGCAATACCCATGCCCCAAAGCGCAACCGTTGGCCAACCATCGTCCGGGCCCAGGAATTCCAGCGTGTCGAGCCGCAGCTTTTGCTCTGAGCCGCCGCGCACGTAATAGTGTCGGTCATTGGAAATGCGCAGTTCTTTACGGCCAACACGCAACTCATCTGAGACAAGCGCAGATAGCGCGCAGAAGCCAGGCTCGATCAATATTGGTTCATCAAACCGTTTGCCAGTCGGTCGATGTAACTCATTCTTATCACACGCTTCAAACGGGCCTTCTGGATTTGTCCGGTCGACATAATTGCCAACAAACATCGTCGGCCAGTTCTGGCCATTCTCCCACGTAGCGGAGAAGCTCGTGGACCAGGAATTGCCGCCATCAAAGCCCCAATCTTCGTTGGCCCGTTCAAAGGCACAGTTCCCTAAACCACGCAGAGCAAAGTTCTCCCCGACGCGCAGGACAATCAGATCAGTATGTTCATCACCGTCAACATTGATAGGATAGGCTCCAGTGACGCCCGTCAGTTCTGTTGCTTGTTTGCCAAGTTCAAATGTAAGGCTTCCCCGAGCGGTAGACTTGTTGATGAAAAGCCGGGCAGGGCTTTCTCCGCCGGCGGCGTAGAAATCTGGTAAATCATCATTATTGCAATCAAAGACTGCGACACCGCCACCAACAAAGTGCTCCCAGCCACCTTCATAAACGTGTTCTATTGGCAGCGTTGCGGAGCGGTCCTCAAAAAGCGGGTGTGTGTTTTGCGCATGGCTGTTTGATGTTCCAAAGATCGCAAAAGCCAGCGCTGTCACTATGATGGATCTGTTTTTCATGATTCAAACATTGTGTTCGTGACCGACGAGAGCGCCAGCGCCGCTGCCCCTTGTGCCCACACCAAGTCACCCCATTGATGCGATTGAATTTTGGTTGATCGACTATGGGCATTTGGCGTCATGGTTGCCATGTCTTCCAAGACTTCCTTGGCGTAGAGATAGTCATAGCGAATGCGGTCGCCGGACAGAATAATCAGGCTCGGATCAAAAAGGTTGATGACATTGGCAAGCCCAACAGCGAGATAACGACCGGCTCTATGGAAGATCGCGCGTGCTGCCTCGTTCCCCGATTTTGCCTCATTGAACAGTTCTTCCATCATGTCGCTGATGTCTCTTTTGTTGGGCATATTGAGTGCCGTTGATGCTTCACGTACCAACGCATAGTCCGCAACATATGCCTCCAAACAACCGCGCTGGCCGCAGCGGCATAGCGCGCCATCAAGCTGCACTTTTGTGTGTCCGAGCTCCATGCCCATGCCACGAGCGCCACGATAGAGTTGATTGTCGATCACCAGCCCCATGCCGATACCGTGTTCAATTGTAACGACAGCAAAATCACGCATTGAGCGACCAGCCCCAAACCAAAGCTCGGCCAGCGTCAGCAGGTTTGCATCATTATCGACGTCAACGGGAATACCGACACGTTCCTGCAGAATATCTCGGATTGCGATGTTGTTGGTTGCCAATAGGGGTGACCAGGCAACAACGCCGGAGTGATGATCCACAAAACCGGGCAGACCTACTCCAATCATATCGATTTGGTCGAGTTTAAGGCCGGCTCCTTCAAGCGCTTGTTGCAAAAGCTGATCGATGAAGTCGCAGATTTCTCCGGCTTGGTGGCGAACAGTCGTGCATGGCAAGATGATTTCCGCGCGTATATCGCCGGACATGTCCATGATGACCGCTGAGTGGTAGGGCGTGCTCAGCTTGATGCCGGCAACGAAATGGCTTTCGGGATTGACGCGCAGCGATACGGGCGGTCTGCCGCGTCCACTTTCACCGTCGCGATCGGTGGCTTCAACCTCGGTAACCAAGCCTGAGGCGATCAGCTCGGCGGTAATGGTTGTGACCGATCCTGCGCTGACACCGACCTGCTTTGAGATGTCAACACGTGCAATTTCACCTTGTGCCCTGATCGCTTCATATATCTGCTGCTTCGTTGTTGCCGCGCGCAATTCGCTCGCCGCGTTCAACGGGCCGCAGCCTTCAATGTTTTTAGCCCCGGCATCATTCGGGGTTCCTGTCGAATTCAGCATTTAATTTAGACGCTAACGAAATAAACCATATTTTCATCGCACTGCAGCATGAAATGATGCAGTGCACGCGCCTTCCTCCCACTAAAACAATAGATCGAAGCGATTTTTTCGTCAAATAAATTTGACAACTGAATTTAATCTGCCAGTATTGGGGAAGGCGGTTCTGCAAACAAAGCGGAACGTCACGCATAAGGGAGGATCTTTTATATGCGCAAAGCACTCGTGCTCGCTGCGGCAGTTTCCGTGGCACTTACATCAACTGCACTTGCTGGTAGTCACAGTGTGACCGTCGGTGTCAGCTGGTCAAACTTCCAGGAAGAACGTTGGAAAACAGACGAAGCAGCCATCAAAGGCGCGCTGGAAGCTGCTGGCGCGACCTATGTCTCTGCAGACGCCCAGTCTTCTTCTGCAAAACAGCTGTCTGACATTGAAAGCTTGATCGCTCAGGGTGTCGACGCACTCATCATTCTCGCACAAGATGCCCAAGCCATTGGCCCAGCAGTTCAGGCTGCAGCCGATGAAGGTATTCCTGTCGTTGGTTACGATCGTCTGATCGAAGACCCACGTGCATTCTACCTGACGTTCGACAACATCGAAGTTGGTCGTATGCAGGCGCGTGCTGTTCTGGCTGCTCAGCCAGAAGGCAACTATGTCATGATCAAAGGCTCACCAACTGACCCTAACGCCGACTTCCTTCGCGGCGGTCAGCAAGAAGTTCTGCAGGAAGCCATTGATTCAGGTGCAATCACGATCGTTGGCGAAGCTTACACAGATGGTTGGTTGCCAGCGAACGCTCAGCGCAACATGGAGCAGATCCTGACAGCGCAAGACAATGGCGTTGATGCGGTTGTCGCTTCAAACGATGGTACTGCAGGTGGTGTCGTTGCTGCCCTGACAGCACAAGGCATGGAAGGTATTCCTGTCTCCGGTCAGGATGGTGACCACGCTGCCCTCAACCGAGTTGCACTTGGCACTCAGACTGTGTCTGTGTGGAAAGACGCGCGTGAACTCGGAAAAGCTGCCGGTGAAATCGCAGTCGCTCTAGCCGGCATGGCCGAAGGCGCGATGATGACTGACATTGATGGTTCCGCCAAGTGGACGTCACCGGGTGGCACAGAAATGACTGCTCGATTCCTTGCGCCTGTTCCTGTCACAGCCGACAACCTTTCAGTTGTTGTTGATGCAGGCTGGATCACGCAAGAAGCACTCTGCCAGGGCGTATCCGGCGGTCCGGCTCCTTGTAACTGATTGATCAGTTTTCAAGAAAAATTGGCCACCGTCCCTAAGGGGCGGTGGTTTTCTTAAACAAATCCCGTGGAGCTGGCCATGAGTGACGCTACGGTCACCGACAGTGCGCCCGCAGCTGATGGCGCGGCACGCAAGTCCCTCTTACAAACGCTCGAAGTTGATACACGCTTGTTGGGTATGATTGGCGCCTTCATCGTGCTTTGCCTCGCGTTTCACTTCATCACTGACGGCCGTTTTCTGACGCCGCGCAACATTTTTAACCTCACGATCCAGACAGTGTCCGTGGCGATCATGGCGACAGGTATGGTGTTCATCATCGTGACGCGTCATATCGACCTTTCAGTCGGTTCGCTTCTGGCCACCTGTTCAGCCATGATGGCAATGACGCAGACCTTTGTCGCGCCTGAATTGTTCGGATTGGGTCTCGGTAACCCGATGACAGCGCCTCTTGCAATCATTGTCGGATTGGCAACTGGCGTGGCTATTGGCGCATTCCATGGATATTTGGTTGGCTATCTGACCATCCCTGCGTTCATCGTGACACTGGGCGGTCTGCTCATCTGGCGTAACGTTGCCTGGTATCTGACAAACGGCCAGACAATCGGCCCGCTCGATGCCAATTTCCAACTATTTGGCGGTATTGGTGGCACGCTTGGCGAAACATGGAGCTGGGTGTTTGGTATCCTTGCCTCCATAGCGGCAGTTGCGGCCTTGTTGTCTGCGCGCCGTAACAAAATCGCCCATGAGTTCCCGGTCAAGCCAATGTGGGCCGAGTTCGTGCTTGGCGGTATCGTGGTTGGCGCGATCATGGGCTTCATTGCCATTTTGAATTCTTATGAAATTCCGGCCAACCGCCTGCGGCGCATGTTTGAGGCGCGCGGAGAAACCATGCCCGAAGGCCTGAGTGTCGGCTACGGGCTGCCAATATCCGTGCTGCTGCTGATTGCCGTGGCGTTTGTGATGACGCTTGTTGCCAAACGCACGCGGCTCGGTCGCTATATATTCGCAACAGGTGGCAACCCCGATGCGGCCGAACTATCGGGTATCAACACGCGCATGCTGACTGTCAAAGTCTTCGCCATAATGGGTGCACTGTGTGCGATCTCGGCGATCGTTGCTTCCGCGCGTTTGACATTCCACTCCAACGATATCGGTACACTGGATGAACTTCGGGTCATCGCCGCTGCCGTGATCGGCGGAACAGCTTTGTCCGGTGGTCTTGGAACCATCTACGGCGCGATCCTTGGCGCCTTAATCATGCAGTCCTTGCAGTCTGGCATGGCCATGGTCGGTGTTGATGCACCGTTCCAAAACATCGTTGTGGGCACGGTGCTTGTTGCTGCTGTTCTCATCGACATCATCTATCGCAAACGTACGGGGGCGAAATAATGGTAGACCGTAGCGGAACTCCACTCGTCGACTTGCGTGATATCTCCATCGCTTTTGGTGGCATTAAGGCAGTTGACCACGTTTCGGTCGACCTCTTTCCCGGCGAAGTCGTTGGCCTGCTTGGCCACAATGGTGCGGGCAAATCGACGCTGATCAAATGCCTTTCGGGTGCCTATCAAGCAGATGCAGGTGACGTCTTCGTCAATGGCGATAAGGCAACGATCCGAAACCCACGCGATGCGCGCGGATACAATATCGAGACCATTTACCAGACGTTGGCGTTGGCCGATAACCTTGATGCTGCTTCGAACCTGTTTCTTGGCCGGGAACTCACAACGCCTCTAGGGTTTGTCGATGATGCGCGCATGGAGGCTGAGACCCGCAAGATCATGGGTCGTTTGAACCCGAACTTTAAGAAGTTCTCCGCGCCTGTGTCTGCTCTGTCTGGTGGCCAACGTCAGTCGGTTGCGATTGCCCGTGCTGTCTACTTCAATGCAAAAATCCTGATCATGGATGAGCCTACTGCCGCTCTTGGGCCTCAAGAAACGCAGATGGTTGCGGAACTTATTCAGGAATTGAAGAAAGATGGCCTTGGTATCTTCCTCATCGACCATGATGTGCATCAGGTGAAAGCGCTATGCGATCGCGCTGCGGTCATGAAGAATGGCAAGCTTGTTGGTATCGTCAATGTTGATGAAGTTACGACGGATGATCTTTTGGCCATGATCATTGCCGGCAAGAAACCCGAACAGCTTGCTGCCTGACCATTATGTATATCGGGCTTGACCTTGGAACATCAGGACTGAAGGCTGTACTCGTTGACGATAGTCAAAATATCGTCGACGAGGCCCATGCTTCCCTTTCGGTTCAGCGCCCGCATCCAGGCTGGTCTGAACAGGACGCCAACAGCTGGTTGGAAGCGGCTCGTACCACTCTGAGTGAGTTGGCATCTCGCCAGTCTTTGAGCAATGTGCAAGCCATCGGCCTTTCGGGGCAGATGCACGGTGCAACGCTTTTGAACGCATCTGATCAGCCATTACGCCCCTGCATCCTGTGGAATGACACACGCTCTGCGGAACAAGCAGCCGAGCTTGATGACGATCCAAAATGGCGGGCAAAGTCTGGCAATATTGTTTTTCCAGGGTTCACAGCGCCGAAGCTCGCTTGGGTGCGCAAACATGAGCCAGACATATTTGAGCAAACAACCAAAGTGCTTTTGCCAAAGGACTATTTGCGGCTTTGGCTAACTGGTGACTATGCTTCCGATATGTCGGACAGCGCCGGTACGAGCTGGCTTGATGTCGAAAAGCGCGATTGGGATGATGGCCTGCTCGCAGCAACGGGTCTTAATCGTTCTCACATGCCGCGCTTGGTTGAAGGGTCCGAGGCATCGGGTACCTTGCGCGGGGAACTGGCTGAAAAGTTCGGCTTTAGCGACAGTGTCATTGTCGCTGGCGGCGGTGGAGACAATGCGGCGTCGGCGGTGGGCGTTGGTGTTGCGACACCCGGTACTGCCTTCGTGTCGCTTGGCACATCCGGTGTTTTATTTGCATCGTGCCCGTCCTACTCGCCGGACCCCGCTACGGCTGTGCATACTTTCTGTCACGCGCTGCCGGAAACATGGCACCAGATGGGCGTCATTTTATCGGCGACAGATTCGCTTGAATGGTTTGCGCGTCTCACCGGCGCCAACGCTGCCGAGTTGACAGCGCCTCTAACCGAGCTTCGGGCGCCTGGGCGGGCGCTATTCTTGCCGTATCTTGGTGGTGAGCGCACGCCGCACAATGACGCTGAAGTACGCGGCTCATTGCTTGGTATAGAACAAGTGGTTGATCGAACGGCTGTGGCGCAAGCGATTTTGGAAGGTGTGGTTCACGCTATCCGGGATTGTCGTGATGCGCTGGCTCAAACCGGTACGAATATCGATAGCCTGCTTGCTGTTGGTGGCGGCAGTCGCTCAGACTATTGGCTGACTGCAGTTGCCACCGCGTTGGACGTTCCTGTTTCTCGACCTGTTGCTGGTGATTTTGGCGGCGCATTTGGCGCTGCGCGTCTGGCGATGATGGCGGTCCATGGTGTTGACCAAAAGTTTTTGACGCAGCCACCTATAGAGTCAGTCTTTGAACCTGAAGCCGGTTTGCGTGAGGCTTTCACCGCAGCGCATGGTCGCTACCGAGACGCTTACAAAGCCGCACGTTTGGTGAGCTAGCGGTTGAACCCAGATTGTTGGCGTGGCATGGCTCGCTCATGCAATTTGTTCAAGTAAACGATGTCACCCTTCACTATCAGATCATCGGTGCACCCAAAGACAAACCGGCGATTGTCTTTGCGAACCCATTGGGTTCAGACTTTCGAGTCTGGCGTGATGTGATCATACGCCTTGTCGGTGAGATGCAGATCGTGACCTATGACAAGCGCGGTCATGGCCTCTCCGACGTTGGCGACGCTGACTACTCGATTGATCTCCATGCCGATGATCTTGCCGGGTTGATGGATCATCTGGGTATGAAGAGTGCCTTTGTTTGCGGGCTTTCCGTGGGCGGGATGATTGCTCAGGCGCTAGCCGCAAAACGCAATGATCTGGTCAAAGGCCTGCTGCTGGTTGATACCGGTCACAAGATTGGTCCGAAATCAAATTGGGAAGAGCGTATTGAGGCCGTTATGGCCAATGGGATCGCTTCACTTGCGCCGCAAATCGTTGATCGTTGGACGACCAAGCAATGGGCCGAGCAAAACGCCCATGAAATTCCCGGCTATCGCAACATGGTCTCACGCCAGCCCGTTGAGGGATATATTGGCACCTGCGCGGCCATCCGCGATGCTGATCTGACCGAGACGTCTTCAACTTTGCCGATGCCGGTATCCGTCATTGTCGGTGATCAGGATGTGGTGACGCCGCCCGCGCTTGGCTTGGAACTATCGAAGCTCGTACCGGATGGGCGCTATGATGAAATCAAGGATTGTGGGCATTTGCCATGTCTTGAACATGCGCCGATGCTTTCAGAGATCATCAAGGCGTTCATTGCCGATGTGAACGGTTGACGCAATGGCTCGGGCGGTGCGCCACTCACGCCAAATAAATGTTGCAATGAAGATCGCCGTCAAAATCAAGATGATGGTTGGTGCAGGGGCGCTATCAAGGAAAAAGCTTGCATAAACGCCGCCAAGTCCGGCCAGCACATTGATAGCGACAGCAAGCATCAGCATCTTGCCAAATTGCCGGGTCATCAAAAACGCAATGGCGCCGGGGGCGATTAGCAAACCGATGGCAAGAATGATGCCGACCGCTGACAGCGTAGCAACGATGGTCAGTGAAATCGCAGCGAGAAGTCCATAGTGAAACAGTGCAACGGGCAGTGCGATGGCGCGCGCGTGGCTTTCGTCGAATGCATGCACGAGCAGGTCGCGCCAACGAGCCAAAATGGCGAACGATACCAAGCCGCCAATGATCGCAGCGGTCCATAGCTCTTGCGGGCCGACGCCCAGCATGTTGCCAAACAAAATCTGGTCCAGGTGAATGTTGGTGGTCGTTTGCGTGTACAGCACGAGACCGAAGCCAAACATGCCGGCGAATACAACGCCCATGACGGTGTCACGTTTCACGCGGCTGTTTTCCGCTATAAAGCCCGTCGCCAAAGCGCAAACCATGCCTGAAACAAACGCGCCGATGATCAGCGGAATGCTTACAATGTAGGCGAGAACAATGCCTGGCAGAACCGCATGAGAGATGGCGTCCCCGATCAGAGACCAGCCCTTTAAAACAAGATAGCAGGACAGCAAGGCCGTCGGCACGGCGATGATTGCGCTGATCCAAAGTGCGTTGATCATGAACGGCAGCTGGAAAGGTAGGAGCAGTTCGTCCATCACTCAGCCGCCTGTAGTGGAAGCGTTGCTGCTGCCTGTGGCGTTTGGTCGGGCGCCGGTTCTTGGGGCGAACGACCTTCTCGTCCACGACGTCTTGATGCCAGTAGCCCGTGTTTGGGTGCAAAAACAAATGCGCTCAAGAAAGCCAATGTTTGGAGGCAAATGATAATGCCGCCGGTTGCGCCATCGACAAAGAATGACAGATAAGCGCCTAAAAAGCTGGAGACCACGCCGATTGTGATGGCGATCATCAGGACACGCGGAAAACGGTCAGATAGCAGATATGCTGTCGCGCCCGGCGTGATCACCATGGCGATGACCAGGAACGCGCCAACGGTTTGCAACGCTGCAACACAACTGGCGGCCAATAGGATGAAGAACATCAACTTGTAAATGTTCGGGTTGATCCCGACTGAGCGGGCGTGGTTCTCGTCAAAGAAGACGAGCATCAGGTCTTTCCACTTCAGTGTGAGCACGATTAAGGTTACGCCGCCAATTATGGCCAGTTGCAGCGTGTCTGCCGGTGTTATCGCCAGAATATTTCCCAGCGTTATGGTTTGAATGTCCACCGCTGTTGGTGATATCGACACCATGAACAGGCCAAGGCCAAAGAACGAGGTGAAGATGAGGCCAATAATCGCGTCTTGTCGGAGACCCGTTCGATTGTTCAAGAAGAGCATTGTCCCAGCGGCAAGGCCGCCTGCTAAAAACGCGCCCAGCGCAAACGGTAAGCCCAGCATATAGGCACCAGCTACACCCGGCACGATGGCGTGGCTGAGTGCGTCGCCGATCAGCGACCAACCTTTGAGCATCAAATAACAAGACAGAAAGGCGCATACGGCGCCAACCAACGCCGAAACCCACATGGCATTGACCATGTACTGATAGCCAAATGGTTGAGCGAGGTATTCAATCATCTGAAATGTTCTCGCCCGGCTTGTCATCATAGAGAACGAAAGGCCTTTCATCGTCGGTGAAGATGGTCACTTGGCGCTCATCATCATCATCATGCAGCTGTTGCCCGCCGAGTGTAAATTGGCGCAACACGCCGCCGAATGCAGCTTCTAGATTGTGCGGGGTGAACACTTCATTGGTTCGTCCGTGGGCCAAAACGGTACCTTTGATCAAAATGGTTTGATCGCAGAATTCTGGCACTGATCCCAGATTGTGGGTTGAGATGAGGATCACGCGCCCTTCATCGCGAAGCGCGCGTAGGAGATCGATGATCTGACGTTCGGTTTTGACATCGACACCGGTGAAAGGCTCGTCCAGTAAAATGACCTGGCCATCTTGTGCCAGTGCGCGGGCCAGAAAAACGCGTTGACGCTGGCCGCCAGAGAGCTCACCAATCTGCCGCTTGCGATACCGGCTCATACCAACGCGCGACAAAGCATCATCGACTGCTTGCCGATCCGCTTTTCCGGGGATGCGAAGCATGTTCATATGTGGATAACGACCCATCATGACGACGTCTTCGACCAGCACCGGGAACGACCAATCAACTTCTTCAGCTTGCGGAACATACGCAATCAGGTTGGCTTGCAACGCCGATTTTACCGATTGCCCAAGCACTGTGATCGCGCCACTGGTGGCGGGAACAAAGCCCATAATCGACTTGAACAATGTTGATTTGCCAGAGCCGTTTATGCCGACAAGTGCAGCAATTGTACCGGTTGGAAGTTGGAAGTTGGTGTCGCGCAGAGCTGTGTGACCATTCCGGTAGGTGACCGATAGGTTCTCCACTTTTATGCCAGCCATTTCACTCCGCGCTGCTGCCATCAGTTCATGCTTCCGCTCAGACCTTCCAAAATCGTTTGGCTCGTTACTGCCAGCAAGTCGAGATAGGTTGGTACTGGCCCGTCTGCCTCACTCAAACTATCGACATAAAGAACGCCGCCGTAAGCAGCACCGGTTTCACGCGCGACCTGCTCTGCCGGATCAGTATTGACGGTTGATTCACAAAAAACGGTAGGAATATCGTTGTCGCGCACACCATCAATGACCGCACGAACCTGTTGTGGTGTACCGACCTGATCCGCATTCATCGGCCACAAATAAAGCTCTTTGAGATCATAGTCTTTCGCGAGATAAGAGAACGCTCCCTCGCAGGTTACCAACCACCGGCGTTCTTCGGGAAGCGCGCGGATCGCATCGCGCACTGGTGCAATCACATCTGCGATTTGCTGTTTGTAAGCGGCAGCGTTGGTTTGATAGGTATCTGCGTTGTCAGGGTCGGCTGCGGTAAAGGCGTTCGCGATATTGTCGACGTATATTTGCGCATTCGTCAGTGACATCCATGCGTGCGGATTCGGTTTTCCTTCATAGGCGCCTCGGGCAATGGGCAGGCCTTCGATGCCTTCGGTCAATGTCACTGATTGGGCGTTAGGAAGGTTGCGGAAAAACTGCTCGAACCAGAGTTCAAGGTTCAGACCGTTCCAAAGTACAAGATCGGCATGGCTTGCTCTGAGAATGTCGCGCGGTGTTGGTTCATAGCCGTGAATTTCTGCGCCGGGCTTGGTTATAGACTCAACTATGGCGGCATCACCTGCGACGTTTCTGGCCATATCCGCAATCACCGTAAATGTTGTGACAGCTTTGAGTTGGTCAGCAAAAGCAGCTGTTGCACTGACAGGCAGCACGACCACACTGGAGAGTAATAAGGAACGAAAGTCGAGTTTCATCAGCATATCTTTCCATAGGCACGCGACTTAGTTATGCGACCGCACCGCAATGTCAATGCACATGAGAATGATTTGCAAGAAGAAACTGCAGTTCTTGAAACATGCAGATGAATGAGCAAGAAGGCAGCATGGCGGATGTCGAACATTATAAGGCTATGGAAGCTGCATTGCGTGAGCGCGGTGTGCGTATCACACGGCAGCGACAGGCGATCTTGTCAGTGCTGTCTGAAGCCAGAGATCACCCAGATGCTAATGAGTTGTTGATACGTGCGTCAGCGATTGATCCTTCGGTTTCACTGTCAACGATCTATCGAACTCTAACGGTTTTGGAAGAGAACGGCGTTGTACAGCGTTTGAACTTTGAAGGTGTGCCCGCAAAGTTTGAGACAACTGATGCGCCGCATCATGATCATATTATCGATGTTGAGACTGGCGATGTGATCGAGTTTCGATCAGACAAGATTGAAAAGCTGCAGGCGGAGATCGCGGCAGAACTCGGATATGAGATCGTTCATCACCGTCTCGACCTATACGCAAAGCGGCTCGGCAAGACGAAATAACCTGTCAAAACAACTCGATAAATAGTTTTTTAAAAAAAGCGAGCTGACCTGGCAGGGGCACCACCAGATCAGCTCTGACTGCATCGAGGCATCTCTCCCTTGGGGCAAGTCGGGAAAGCTCGCTACAGTTTTCCTTTGCAGACAGTCTGTCTGCGATGGTCTAAAATCTCATCTGACGCCATCGTGGTCAATGATGAAATTTTTACCAACCAATCAATATTTTCTTGGTAGCCGAATATGAGCTTACGTCAATGTCTAACCACGTCACTAAACGTTTAAACTGATTTTTTTTCCAAATGGCTGCCTGAACAGGTGTATCGAACTGGCACGTCCGGTGTTTTTTTCCACAAATACTGTCGATAAACGCGCTTTGCTGCATTAGTGAGAGTGCGGGAGGATTCTTGGATGGCAAACAACTTTTTTTCGATAACACAGCCGGTGACTTACGAAGGCGAGGGGTCAAACAACCCGCTTACGTTCCGTCACTATAACCCCGATGAATTGGTTGCGGGAAAGGCTCTGTCGGAGCATCTCCGTTTTGCTGTTTGCTACTGGCATAATTTCGTATGGCCTGGAGGAGACCCGTTTGGTGGGCAGACGTTTGACCGCCCGTGGTTTCCTGCCGACACAATGGAACTTGCAAAGCAAAAAGCAGATGTGGCGTTTGAGATGTTCTCGCTCTTAGGCGCGCCATATTATTGTTTCCATGATGCTGATGTACGTCCTGAAACTGAAACCTATGCGGACAACAAATCCGGGCTCGATGAGATCACCGACTATTTTGCGCAAAAGCAGGAAGAGACGGGCGTCAAACTGTTGTGGGGCACTGCCAATCTCTTTTCGCACAAGCGCTACATGAGCGGCGGCGCCACCAACCCTGATCCCGATGTGTTTGCCTTTGCAGCGGCGACGGTTAAAAGCTGCATGGATGTGACCCAAAAGCTTGGCGGCGAGAACTATGTTCTATGGGGCGGTCGTGAGGGCTACGAAACTCTTCTCAACACTGACCTTAAGCGCGAGGACGCGCAACTTGGGCGCTTCCTCAATATGGTTGTTGAGTACAAGCACAAGATTGGTTTTGACGGCACGATCCTGATTGAGCCCAAACCGCAAGAGCCGACCAAACATCAATATGACTATGACGTTGCCACTGTATACGGTTTCCTGAAACGCCACGGCCTGGAAGATGAGGTCAAAGTCAATATTGAACAGGGCCATGCCATCCTAGCAGGGCATTCGTTTGAGCACGAGTTGGCGATGGCCAATGCTTTGGGTATTTTTGGCTCAATCGATATGAACCGCAATGACTATCAATCGGGCTGGGACACAGACCAGTTCCCCAACAGCGTTTCTGAGATTGCACTTGCCTATTATGAAGTTCTGCGCGGCGGTGGCTTTACCACCGGCGGCACAAATTTTGACGCAAAGCTTCGCCGTCAGTCAATCGATCCTGATGATCTGTTGATTGCCCACATTGGTGCGATGGATGTTTGTGCCCGTGGGCTCAAAGCCGCAGCGAAGATGCTGGAAGATGGTGTGCTTGAGGGTATGCGTAGCGATCGTTATGTGGGCTGGGACAGCGATGAAGGTCAGGTCATGCTGACCAATAGTTCGCTTGAAGCAATTGAAGCTCGTGTGCTTGCTGACAATATCGCTCCTGCACCCATTTCAGGGCGCCAAGAGCTTCTGGAGAATATTGTCAATCGCTACGTCTAAACGATTTCGGCGCGGTATCACCAGGGATTGCCGCGCCGGAAAAATGTTTGCATCCGGTCGAAAACGTCCATGCCCTTTTGCAGCAGGACATGGATAATGTCGATGGGAACCCAGTTCTCACGGATTTTGCCCTCGTGATGCAGATAGAAATCCATCACACGCATATGCACGTTTTTGCCGGTTGCACCCATGCCGAAGATATCGCCGCCTGAATGATGAGCATAAACACTGGGCCATCCACTCGTCAGTGAGTAAGGGCCGTCGCCGATGCGCACGTAATGCCCGCCTCCAAGGGTTTCTCGTTCTTCCTGCGGTACCGCATCCCACTGGCCACCGCCTTTTCGATTGGGATAGGCCAGTCGGAACGGGAGTTGGTGATAGTCAACAAAGCCTGCCAATGAGCGCGTTGTCCCAATGCCCGATGGGCCGTACCACATCATGTTTTCGTGCCAGTGCAGCTTTTGCGCCATGTTCAGAAGACCATCTCGACCAGCCATCACGTGATCATCATAGTCCGCCAGTGTTTTGTGCATGGCCAATGTCTGCGCCAGGGATTCCGCGCCTTCGTCCAAAGGCGATGGTTCCAGTCGTATTCCATCGGGTGTGATGGGGCCTTGCCAGATAGCTTCTGTCCCGAGGCTGGGACCGATTGGCCAGAAACCTGCCTGACGCATCACGTCGAGCAAGTCCCAGATAATGCTGGCTTGCACGATCTTGTCTTCGTGCATCTCGTAGATTTCGCCGTAGCGTAACCAAACAGGCCGTCCCGTTGCAGGTATGGTCAACCAATCATTTTTGAAATTTCCACAATAGTGTCCGACCGTCCCAATATACTCGCGTCCTTGATATGTGCCTCGCATAAAGATGAGGTCTCTTCGCTCAAGGTCGGGAAATGCGTGGTGAAGCGGTTTGAACACAGCCTCAATGGTCTCATCGGCGCCCTTTATTGTGTTGATAGGGTGTACGGTGCGCCATTCAACATCATCAGCAAACAGGGATTTGAATTGGGTGTTGAATTCGCCATGGCGCGCGTTGGCAAGCGCATATAACGCGCAATGGAGTGTTCGGCGGTCCAAGATGGTCTCCAGAAGATGGGTTTTGATTATTGCGATTTAGACGCTTGCATTCGTATTCAATTGTTGTCAACAATCTCGTTAGGACGGCTTAGGTCTGGCACACTGCGGCTGAGTTTGTCGGTCAACTTGATGGGAGAAAAGCGAATGAAACACTTCACCAAGGCTATGCTCGCGGGCGTGGCAGTATTTGCATCAGCCTCGCTGGCTCATGCAGGCGGTCATGGCGATTGTGGCATTGAGAGTGGGCGGGTAAATGTTCTTGGTAACGAATTCCCTGCCATTCAAACCGTTGTTGCGGGTGCTGCTGCGTGCGCCAACGATAATGTGACTGTGGAATCCAACCTGACAAAAGAGCATCGCGACTTGCAGGTTGCAGCGCTGACAGCCAACCCTGCGGAATATACTGCAGCCATCGTTGCAAACTCTTCCATTGTGCCACTACTGAACGAGGGGCTAATTCGCCCGCTTGATGAGCTCGTTGAAAAACACGGCGAAGGGCTGAAGAAAAACCAGCTGATCACCATTGATGGGAAAATCATGGCGGTGGCGTTCATGGCCAACGCTCAGCACATTATGTACCGCAAAGATGTTCTTGAAGAGGCTGGTCTGGAAGTGCCGACCACCTACGAGGAAGTCATTGAAGCTGCTAAAGTCATCCGCGACAAGGGCCTCATGGAATATCCGCTGAGTGGCACCTATCAGACGGGCTGGAATCTCGGCGAAGAGTTCGTCAACATGTACATGGGTACAGGAGCTCCGATGTTTAAGTCGGGCACAGCGGAAGTCGACATCAACAATGAGAACGGTGTCAAAGCGCTGAACATGATGAAGGAGCTTACCTCCTACATGAACCCGGACTTCCTAACCTATGATTCAAACGCGGCCTC
Organism: Pseudomonadota bacterium; assembly: GCA_038529265.1. GTDB lineage: Bacteria > Pseudomonadota > Alphaproteobacteria > Rhizobiales > Rhizobiaceae > JBCBDX01. The sequence continues at coordinate 65,748 of JBCBDX010000012.1, read as the reverse complement.
TGCTGAGTGGGAAGCGGGTAACGTTGCCATCATGAATATGTGGGGTTCCAGAGCCGGGCCACTCACAGATGATGAAGGTTCCACAGAAGAGATCACGTCGAACACGACAATGGCCGCTGCACCGACATTTGGCGGTGGTGACATTCCCGCAACCACACTGTGGTGGGATGGCTTTACGATCTCTGCCAACATTTCTGATGAAGATGCCGAGGCAACATTTATCGCCCTTATGAATGGTCTAAAACCCGGTTCACTAACGGAAGAAACTTCAACTCAGGCCGTCTGGCTCATTGACGGATATGAGCCGACCGACACGTCTGCGGGCGTGTTCGCGACCGCCAGTGCTGGCGCGAAGCCATATCCAATGCTTCCATTTGGTGGCCTGCTCCACACCGCTGCAGGCGCTGAGTTGAGCGATTTCCTCCAGGGCGATGAGAGCGCTGAGCAGGCGCTGGCGGATGTCGAAGCTGCCTACACTACGGCGGCACGCGAAAAAGGCTTCCTGCAGTAAGAAACACAATCGACGGGGCGGTAATCATACCGCCCTATTTTTTTGATGCGCACATGCGCAGGACATCGTGATCAGCTTGGGGATCGGGGATGCCTCACAGAACGTTCTTCTGGTTCATACTGCCGTCTGCGGCAGCAATGTTGCTCTTTATCGCTCTGCCGATTGTTTCAGTTTTTGTTCAATCGCTGCATGCTGAGCACGAGCAGGTTATGAAGGAAGTCGAGACGTGCTCGGTTTTCTCCTGCGAAACGCAAGTTACCGTCGATGCAGAAGCCACGCAGCTTCTGTATGAAGAACGGCCGCTTGGTCAGTTTGTCGGTTTTGCCAACTATACCAACCGTGCCCATTTGGCCTTCGACGAGGTTGGCGCGCTTTGGGGCTCTTCCGCATCAATTGGCGAATTCGTGACCGGTCTTGGAAACTACCCTTTCTACCGGGCCTTGGGCTTTACGCTGACTTACACTTTTGTTGTAACGCCCTTGGTTATTGCGCTGGGCTTCATGATTGCGCTTGCGGTGAACATGCTCACACCGCGCATCAAAGGGCCAGTGATTTTCTTTTCTCTCCTACCTATGATCATCACGCCCCTTATTGGTTCTTTGATCCTGTTCTGGATGATCGATTCCCAGGGTATTTTGGGCGCAACGCTTCAGAACCTCTTTGATGACCCAAATCTTTCGCTCAAAGCGTCAACACCGCTCACATGGATCATGTTGATTGTTTACGGTGTTTGGAGCTCAGCACCATTTGCGTTTGTGGTTTTCTATGCCGGCCTCCAAACGGTGCCGCAGGACACTCTGGAATCCGCGATGATCGACGGCGCCTCGCGCTGGGAGCGAATTCGCTTTGTCGTCATCCCTTACCTGGCACCACTTGCGCTGTTTGTTGGCTTGATCCAATTGATGGACAATTTCCGTGTTTTTGAACCGATTGTCGGCTTCAATTCCGAAGCGCATGCCACCTCATTGTCGTGGATCATTTACAATGACATGAGTTCTGACACGGCGCTTCTGAACTCGGCTGCCACTACATCGATGCTTACGATCGTTGGTGTCGCAATTCTTCTCACACCCGTGCTGATACGCACTTGGCGCGATTTTAAAGGGTAACGAGACGATGTCCGCAGAAGCTCAAAAACGTTCCGTCGGCATTCAGGTTGCTTCAACAGCCTTTATCGTAATCTGGCTGATCGCCGCGTCTTTCCCGTTCCTTTGGACCATGTGGGGCTCCTTCAAAGTTGAGGGTGACTTCTTCTCACGTGCCGATTGGACCAACGCCCTTTTTGGTGTTCGAACTGTTATTGAGACAGGTGGTTCGTTCACTAACGATGGTTACAGTGGCGCGTGGGTTCAGGAAGAATTCTGGCGTGCCGCCCTCAACACAATGGTTGTGGTACTCTTCGTTGTTATCATTTCACTGACTTTCGGCGCGCTGGGTGGTTACGCGCTATCGCGGTCCGGATTCAAATACACTTTCTTCATTCTTATCGTCGCGCTGATCTTTCGTGCGATGCCTCATATTACCTTGGTGTCCGGCTACCTGCTCCCATTTTTCGAGTGGAACCTTTGGGGGCATTTGTCGACGACAGTTATCGTGCTTGTTGCGATCAATCAGCCCTTCACCCTTTGGATGCTGCATTCGTTTTTCCAGAACATTCCCAAGGAGCTGGATGAAAGCGCCATGGTTGACGGATGCACGCGGTTCCAAGCTTTCCGCCATGTTATCATTCCGGTCATGTGGCCCGGCGTGATTACAACGGGTTTGTTCTCGTTCCTTTTAGCTTACAATGATTTTGCGGTAACCGCGCTTCTGCTTTCAAAAGAAAACCAGACGATGGTTCCCAAGATCGCAAGCTTCCTTGGCTCAACCCAAGAGGCCGGTAACGTCATGTTTGCTGTAGCTGCCGTTGTTTCGGCATCCGCGCCTCTCTTCATTCTTGTCTTGTTCTTCCAGCGTCAGATCGTTTCCGGCCTGACTGCCGGTGCCGTCAAAGGATAATCAAATGGCTGGTATCACCCTTAAAAACGTCACCAAACGCTGGGGCAATTTTGTTGGCGTCGATGATTTTAATCTTGAGATTGGCGACCGCGAGTTTCTCGTTCTTCTGGGGCCATCCGGCTGCGGCAAGACAACGACTATGCGCATGGTTGCGGGGCTGGAAGATGCCACCTCCGGTGAAATCTGGATTGGCGACACGATGGTCAACAATCTCGATCCGAAAGATCGTGATGTGGCCATGGTATTTCAGTCTTACGGTCTTTATCCAAATCTGACCGTTTGGGAGAACATCCGGTTCCCGCTGCGCATTCGAAAGATCGATCCTTCTACGCACGAAGAACGCGTTCAACGGGCAGTGGATATGGTGGAGCTTAACGACTTTGTGCACCGCAAGCCTGCAGCACTTTCCGGCGGTCAACGCCAGCGGGTGGCGCTCGCTCGTGCGATTGTCCGAACGCCGAAAGTGTTTTTGATGGATGAGCCTCTGTCCAACCTTGACGCCAAACTGCGAGTTTCAACACGTGCTCAGATCAAGAACCTGCATCACGAGCTTCAGGTGACCACCATATATGTGACGCACGATCAGATCGAAGCCATGACGCTTGCGGACCGCGTTGTTGTCATGAGCAAGGGCATTGTCCAGCAAGTCGGAACGCCAAAAGAGATTTACGATACGCCAAACAATACGTTCGTGGCCGGCTTTATGGGTACACCGGCTATGAATTTGATGGATGGAGAGTTGAAGGGCGGCACTTTCACCGGTGAAAACGTGACTATCAAGGGCTTGAAGTCAAAGCATGCCGGTAAAGTCACGCTTGGTTTCCGCGCTGAGGATGCAGCGATTGCGACGGGCAAAACTGCGCAGATTGAGGCACCGGTATATTCTATGGAATTGCTTGGTGATGCATCGATGGTCACCATGCGTGCAGGCGGTTCGATGGTAGCGATCAAGGCAGATAAGGATTATTACGCAGACATTGGTAGCCAGGCCAAGGCGTCAATCCCGGCTGATATCTGCCATATTTTTGATCAGTCGACCGGCATGCGCATTGCGGCCTAACTGACGCTGCAAAAGCCGGAACCTACATTGAGGACAATTTTATTATGACCATCGCTGGATTTTCTCAGCGCTGGAAGGATTTTCCAGACTATATCATCGGGATCACAAAAGAGATTTGGGAAGATCGCGGTGTCGGGACATTAAACCACTACTATTCTGCCGACATTCCGGTTCGTTCGCCTATGGGCATTCAACGCGGCAACAAGGAAGTGATCGCATCCACAATGGCAACGATCAACGAATTTCCTGATCGCGAACTCTTCGGTGAAGATGTCATATGGTCCGGTGACCCTGAGGGCGGGTTCTTGTCATCGCATCGATTACTCACCCGGGCGACCCACTCAAATGACGGTGCTTTTGGCGCTGCGTCCGGCAAGCAGTTCAAGGTCTATGTCCTTGCCGATTGCGCTGCCAAAAACGACACCATCTTCGACGAGTGGCTCGTGCGTGACTATGGCGGCATAGTCCGTCAATTGGGAATGAATCCAAAGGACTACGCGACATTGCTGATCGAGCGTGAGGGTGGCGCAGAAAATTGCGCAAGACCTTTCACACCTGCGATGGATGTCGATGGTGGATATCATGGAACCGGTAACGACAATGAGTGGGGTGCACGTTACGCGGATCTTTTAACTCGTCTTATGGACAAGGACTTTGAACGCATCCGCTCACATTATGACCGCGGCGTTTTATCTGAATATGCTGGTGCACAATCGGGCGTTTCATACGACCCCGTTGAACAGTTTTGGGTTGGACTGCGATCTTCATTTCCAAATGCTGATTTCAAAGTTCACCATTGCATAGGTATGGATGCGGATATGTTGCCGCCGCGTGCTGCAGTGCGCTGGTCACTGGATGGTAAGCACGAAGGCTGGGGTTCGTTTGGCAAACCCACCGGCGCCGATGTCCATGTCATGGGCATGTGTCATGCAGAGTTTGGCCCCTATGTTTCGCCCGGCGTTGAGCTGGATGCCACTGTGCGGCGCGAATGGGCGCTTTATGATGAGGTCGCAATCTGGAAACAGATTTTGATACAGAGCTGATTGGGGGGGAACCATGACGAATATTCACACCACACATGTGGGCTCCTTGCCGCGCTCGCAGAAAGTCGTTGATTTCATTTTCGCTCGTGAGAAGGGCGGGTCATATGACGAAGCCGAATTCGATGCAGCGATGACTGAAGCCGTTGACGAAACGGTACGCAAGCAAGTTGAGGCCGGTATCCATTACGTGTCTGATGGAGAAACCTCAAAGATCTCATATGCCACCTATGTAAAGGATCGCTACACCGGTTTTGACGGCGACAGTCCGCGCAACGCACCTGCTGACTTGAAGATGTTTCCGTCTTTTCTTGAGCGCCTGAAAGATGATGGTGGCACCCCGACTTATGCGCGTCCTATGTGCGTCGGCGAAGTAAGGTCCAAAGGGCAGGGCGAGCTTGAAAAGGACACCGCAAACCTGAAGGCGGCTATGGCGAAGCATGGCGCGACAGGTGGCTTCATGAATGCTGCGTCGCCAGGTGTCATTTCGCTCTTCTTGCAAAATGATTTTTACCCGAACCGTGAAGCTTATCTGGCGGCTTTGGCTGATGCGATGAAGGATGAGTACGAGTCGATTGTTGGAGCAGGCTTGCATCTGCAATTGGACTGTCCCGACTTGGCATTATCGCGTCATATGCTTTTTACGGATCTGTCGGATGATGAGTTCGTCAAGATTGCAGACATGCATGTTGAGGCTCTGAATCACGCCCTTCAAAATGTGCCGCAAGAGATGGTGCGTGTGCATATTTGCTGGGGCAATTATGAGGGCCCCCATGTGTGCGATATCTCAATGGACAAGGTCTTTTCAACGCTCATGAGCACCAAGGCGCGCTCTGTTCTGTTCGAGACGTCCAATCCACGCCACGCCCACGAATGGACTGTTTTCCGTGATCGCAAGTCAGAAATTCCCGATGACAAGGTGCTGGTTCCTGGTGTTATTGATTCAACAACCAACTTCGTCGAACACCCGCAAGTCGTGGCGCAACGTATCGAGCGGTTCACCGAAATTGTCGGCGCCGACCGTGTTGTTGCCGGATCGGATTGTGGCTTTGGCACATTTGCCGGGTTCGGTGCCGTCGATCCTGATATTGCCTACGCAAAATTAAAATCACTCTCCGAAGGTGCGGCGATAGCGTCGGGTTGAACCAGCCAGCCGGGCTTTTCAACTGCGAGCGACATTCCTAAATAGCGGCTTGGGCCGACGGAGAGATGAATGGTGGCGCTAGGGAAAGACGACGTTCTTGCTGAGCTTAGAAAGCTCTCACCACCGGGCGATGCGAAAGATATTGTTGCGCAGGGAATGGTCTCCGACATCTTTATCAAGGATGGCACCGTGAGCTTTTCCATCAGTGTGCCCGCTGATCGCGCGTCACAGCTTGAACCGATGCGCATGGCCGCACAACGTGCCGTTGAGGCACTTGATGGTGCGCAGAAAGTGATGGTGGTTTTGACCGCTGAGCGGCAAGGCGGCGGTAACGCGCCGCAAGCAGCGCCTAAGTCTGCAGCTCAAGCAACCAATCCGTCCGGCAAAGCCGGTGTTCCCGGTATTAAGCACATCATCGCGGTTGCCTCTGGCAAGGGCGGCGTTGGCAAGTCCACCAGCGCCGTCAATATCGCCTTGGCTCTGGCGTCCCTTGGCCAAAAGGTAGGGCTTCTTGATGCTGATGTGTACGGCCCGTCTCTACCACGCATGATCGGTTTGAAGGATCAAAAGCCAACCTCTGAGGGACGTTTGATCCATCCGCTTGTTGGCTACGGCATTAAGGTCATGTCCATCGGTTTTCTTGTTGAAGAAGAAACGCCAATGGTCTGGCGCGGGCCAATGGTCATTTCCGCGCTCACCCAGATGCTCAGGGAAGTTATGTGGGGCGAGTTGGATGTGCTTGTTGTCGATATGCCACCGGGCACGGGCGATGCACAATTGACCATGTCACAGCAGGTGCCTCTGTCGGGGGCGGTGATCATTTCAACGCCTCAAGACATTGCGCTACTGGATGCACGCAAGGGACTGAACATGTTCAACAAGGTGGATGTGCCAATCCTCGGCATTGTCGAGAATATGAGTTATTTCCTTTGTCCTTCATGCGGCGAACGTTCTGACATTTTCGGACATGGTGGTGCACGCGAGGAAGCAGGGAAACTGGGCGTTCCATTCCTTGGAGAAGTGCCGCTGCATATGGAAATCCGCACCAATGCCGATGCCGGAACACCTGTTGTCGCGACCTTGCCCGACAGCGCCCACACCGGGGCTTATGAAAACATTGCTGCTGCTGTTCTTGATCAGCTCTTGGCCGGTGAAACAAACCGGCAAGCTCCAGAGATCATATTCGAATAGTGCGCTGACAAAAATAGGTTTGCACGTCAGCTTAAAATAAGATTGAAGCGCGCTCTGCACCAATCGGGATAAAACAATGTCTGCCTACGTCCTCACCGTCCAATGTCAGTCAACGCGCGGGATCGTTGCTGCAATAGCGCACTTTCTGGCGGAGCATGAGTGTAACATAACAGACTCATCCCAGTTTGATGACCCAACCACCGGCTCGTTCTTCATGCGGGTCAGCTTTGTGTCGGAAGGTGGGGCGAGCGCCGACAAGTTGGCCGATGATTTCGCCAAGACTGCAGCCAGTTTTGGCATGACCTACCAGCTACACAACCCGGAAACGCCGATGAAGGTGCTGATCATGGTATCGCGCTTCGGGCATTGTCTGAATGATATGCTTTACCGTTGGCGCATAGGCGCGCTACCGATTGAAATTGTAGGTGTCGTCTCTAACCATTTTGACTATCAGAAACTTGTCGCCAACCACGACATACCCTTTCACCACATTAATGTGACGAAAGAAAACAAGGCTGAGGCAGAAGCCAAATTGCTTGATGTCGTTGATAATTCGGGTGCTGAGTTGGTGGTCCTTGCGCGTTACATGCAGGTTCTTTCCGATGCACTTTGCAACAAGATGGCTGGACGTATCATTAACATCCACCACTCATTCCTGCCGAGCTTTAAAGGCGCCAACCCTTACAAGCAGGCCTATCAACGTGGCGTGAAGTTGATTGGGGCAACGGCACACTATGTGACGGCTGATCTGGATGAAGGCCCGATCATTGAGCAGGATATCGCTCGCGTTACCCACGCTCAAAGTGCAAGTGATTATGTATCCATCGGGCGTGATGTGGAAAGCCAAGTGCTGGCGCGGGCAGTGCATGCCCACGTTCAACATCGTACATTCATCAATGGAAATCGCGTTGTCGTGTTTCCGGCCAGCCCGGGTGCCTTTGCCTCTGCGCGTATGGGCTGACCGGCCTTATTGGTTTGATCTTCGTCAAATGCGCACAGGGTGACATGCCAGTGTCACACTTAAGCGCAAAAGGCTGGCGCAAGGAATGAACCAATGCGTTATGCGATCTACTATACGCCGCCGCGTGACCACGAGTTGACGCTAACTGCTGCCCATTGGCTCGGTCGCAGTCCCTTCGAGCATGATCCAGTCCCGATAGACCACGGGTACTCAGCGCACCTCGTTGCGCCAAGCCGCTACGGTTTTCATGGAACGCTAAAGGCCCCCTTTCGCTTGGCTGTAAATGTCACGGAAACCGAATTGCTTAATGCGTTTGACGCTTTCCTGACCCGGCCACGCGTAATTCCAGAAATCAGTCTAAGAGTTGGAGCATTGGGCTCCTTTTTGGCCCTCATACCTAATGATACTGAAGTCGATGATTTGCGAGCCTTGTCGCGTGATTGTGTGCTGGACTTTGAGCCATTTCGTGCGCCGCTGACGGATGCTGAAATTGCACGCCGTAACCCGAATTTACTGCCGCCATTGCAACTGAACTATTTGCATCGCTATGGATATCCGCATGTGTTTGAAGCATTTCGGTTTCATATGACGCTTACCAGTGCCATCGACGATGCAGCGACGCAAAGCGAAATCCAGAATCATCTGACTGATCGTTTTAGCAAGCTTCTTGCATCGCCACTTCGCATGAGCACGCTGGCAATATTTGTCGAGAAAGAGCCGGGTGGTCAATTTCGGGTCCTGCGCATCGGCGAGATGACGGACCAGCAAGATATGTATAAGCGGGTGGGAAACGAATGAACCAAAATGTGCTGACCAATGCGCATATCGTATTGGAAGAAAAGGTCATTCATGGAACGATTGTATTCCATGATGGCGTCATAACTGAAATCACCGAAGAGGTCAGTGCCGTAGGGGAAGACATGGATGGCGATTATGTAATCCCGGGTCTGATCGAGTTGCACACAGATCATCTGGAAAGCCACTATTCACCACGTCCGGGTGTGCGCTGGAACTTGACTGCCGCCATTCAATCCCATGACAGCCAGATTGCTTCTTCGGGGATTACGACCGTCTTTGATTGTCTCAGATTGGGTTCCGACGAAGATGGCGGTTTCCAAAAAGGCGAAATGCGCTCCATGTCGATGGCGATCCAAAACTCTCAAGCCGACGGTCGCCTGCGAGCTGAGCACAGGATCCACCTGCGTTGCGAGGTTTCGGCAGCCGACGTGCTTGATCACTTCGAAGAGTTTGAAAACGACGGGGCCGTTGGGCTGGTCTCACTTATGGATCACGCGCCCGGCCAGCGTCAGTTCCAGACAATGGATCAGTACGAACTCTATTACAAAGTCAAACGTGGCCTAACAGACGAGCAATTTGCAGACTTCGTCAAGCGCCGCCAAGCTCAATCAGCACTTTATTCCGACAAACACCGCCGTGCGCTCGTCGCGCGATGCCAAGCTCGAAATATTGCTATGGCAAGTCATGATGATGCCACCTTGGACCACGTTGAAGAGAGCAAGGGCTTTGGGGTCACTGTGGCCGAATTCCCAACAACGATGGATGCGGCAAGCGCATCGCATGAGGCGGGTATGGGGGTTTTAATGGGCGCTCCCAACGTTGTGCGCGGGCGCTCTCACTCAGGCAATATTGCTGCTCATGCGCTTGCAGAAGCTGACGTGCTCGATGTTCTATCTTCTGATTATGTGCCTTTCAGCCTTGTGCATGCGCCGTTCATCTTGGCGGATACGGTCGAGCATTTTGATTTGCCCAAGGCGATAGGTTTGGTGACCTCCAACCCTGCACGCACCGTTGGCCTTCATGATCGTGGAAGGCTTGAGACAGGCTTGCGAGCTGACATTGTACGGGTCCGGCGTCAGCCGAGTGATGTGCCGGTCGTCATTTCCGTTTGGCGCGCAGGCCAGCGCGTTGCCTGAACGATCACGGACCGGATTGTAACAATGAAGCCAAGCGGTGTTCTATTTGTGGTCGCTGGCCCGTCCGGTTCAGGCAAGGACAGCTTGATCAATTGGTTGCGACCGCATTTTGCTGATGATCCGGGTATGGTTTTCGTTCGACGCGTCATCACACGCGAAGATGGCGGCAATGAAGAGCATGAGTGTGTTTCAAAGGATCATTTCGCGGAACAGAAACAGGCTGGTGCATATGCTGTTACTTGGGATGCCCATGGCTTGAACTATGGCATTCCCATAGGTGTGCTTGAACATACTTTGGCCGGGGGGCACGCCATTATGAATGGTTCGCGCCGCGCCCTTTCGACAATCGCCGAAGTCTTTAAGGATTTGCAGGTTATTAATCTACGCGTCAGTCAAGACGTGCTGGCCGCACGATTGTTGGCCAGAGGGCGAGAGAGCGCTGAAGAGATTTCAACCCGCTTGGCACGCAGTGCAGGTGCAATTCCTACCGGCATTCTGGTGACCGATTTGGACAATAGTGGTCAGATCGATGAGACCGGGCATGCCGCGCTTGACATCATATCAGCGCGGCTGTCACTTGAACCCGCAAAAAGGCAGAACAGAGTTTAAGTCAGGCCGATTTCGCGTAACCACCATTATACGCATCGCTCTTGCGGCGGACTTGTGAATGCTCAACGATCCGTGGGCTAGCTAAACCCCGAAACTCTTCGATCGAAGAGTAGCCTTTGCGCTCCATGAAGTCGGCCAAGTCATCCTTGAGCTCTTGAATGAGTTTTACGCCAACGCCGCCGCTGCCTTTCTCTTCCATGGCAGCAGTGCAGACCTGCAAATTGCCGGCACCGTTGACGATGAAGTTAAAGGCTTCGCGGAAACCTCGAATGCCACCGATGCCTGACACTGACTTGTCAGGATAGGCCTTTGAGATATCGGACACGCGTTGCAGCGCTTGCGGTAAAATTGCCAAGCCCCCCAAACCGCCCGATGTAACGAGGCCATCAACCTCGACCTCGAACTTCATGGTTTCCGGGTCCATGAGTGGCAGTGATGGGAATGTGTTGCAAAGGGAGATTGCGGCAGCACCCGCTTCGTAGGCGGCTCCGGCAGCATCGACCAGCGTAGATGTGGCGGGTGTCAGTTTCACCCAGATAGGAACATCGACGGCCGTTGTCACGGCGTGAAGTATTGAACGGATTATGTCCTCGTCATTGGCTATATGTGCGCCCATGTCCTTGCGGTCCATATGCGGGCAGGACATGTTGAGTTCAATTGCGTCACATCCCACATCGACGCAGGCCTTTGCAAGCTTTCGCCAGTTATTCATCTCTTCAACAGTGCCCGCACCGGCCATGATCGATGCGATAAGCATGCGGTCAGGGTAGGTATTCTTGATTTCTTCCAGGTCCGGAAGCCACTCCTCGAGCGGCTGATCGGAGATCAGTTCCCAATTCCATGAGGAGTGGGAAACCGTATCCTGCCGCTTCATGCGAGAGACGTAAGGCTTAACGTCGCTGGTGCGCTGGAAAATTGTTCGCGCTCCCGCAACGTTTTCGACGGGATGCAGGCCGATGGTTTTGGTGACAACACCGCCCCAGCCGGCTTCAAATGCCTTCAAAATTTTCTTTTTGCTTTCCGTGGGTGGCGCAGACGCCAGCACGAATGGATTGACGAAATCAAGACCAGTAAAGCTAGTTGCAAGTGACGTTGCCATGACATCCTCGGTGTGTTGACCGTGTAACAAGCCAGCCCATTTTCCTGACATTCAGGCGCGGTTGGGGCCAGCATCAAAGATCAGCGTGCCATATTTTATCAAAAGGTCAAATTTTTTCTAGACAAGCGCTGAAATCAAAAAAGCCGGAGCAAAACTCCGGCTTTAGGTGTGATCTTAGAAAGGCTGCTTATTCCATCAGCGCCTTGTCGGTGATCGCGCTTGTCCAAGCGCCTTCCGGCGCGGCTGTGATGACCGGATCAGAGCCACCAGCCAGCAGCGTTGCAACGGTGCGCTCATAGTCAGCTTCTACCAACGTGCCGTCTGAACCGGCCGTCAGCTTGGCAATTTCACCCATCATGCGCTTCTGGTGCTCTTCTGTTTGAGCACCGGACGCGTCATTGTCCAGCACAATCATGGCAGCCGCGTCGGGATTTTCTTCAGCCCACTTCCAACCTTTCATGGATGCGCGAACAAAGCGCGCGAGCTTGTCGACCATGGCCGGATCTTCAAGGTTGCTCTCCAGCGTGTAGATGCCGTCTTCCAGCGTTGCCACGCCTTGGTCTTCATACTTGAATGTGATCAGATCGTCAGGCGAAACGCCGGCATCGATGACCTGCCAATATTCGTTGTATGTCATCGTGGAGATGCAGTCGGCTTGACGTTGGATGAGTGGATCGACGTTAAAGCCCTGCTTGATGACGGTGACGCCATCGTCTTCGCCCTCTGTTGGGATGCCCAACTGGCTCATCCATGACAGGAACGGATATTCGTTGCCGAAGAACCAGACGCCGATGGTTTTGCCGCGGAAGTCTTCCGGCGTTTCGATGCCGCTGTCTTTCCAACACGTCAGCATCAGGCCCGATGATTTAAATGGCTGGGCGATGTTCACGACCGGCACGCCGCGTTCACGCGCTGCCAGAGCCGAAGGCATCCAGTTGAGCATCACATCAGCGCCACCGCCTGCCAGCACCTGTGGCGGTGCAATGTCGGGTCCGCCCGGACGGATGGTGACATTGAGGTCTTCTTCCTCGTAGTAACCTTGGTCTAGGGCAACATAGTAGCCGGCGAACTGGGCTTGAGTGACCCATTGCAGTTGCAATGTCAGATCGTCGGCTGCCTTGGCGGCTGTTGATGCTACCGCAGTCATGGCCGTCGCTGCGGCCAGAGCTATCCATTTGCGCATATCAGTACTCCCTGTATTCACGCTTCAAGTTCAATCCCGGAAAATCCGGAAATGATTTGGTTTGCGCTTTGAAAAAGCGCGTTCAAGCAGCACCGTCATCCCGTCATTATCGCTGGCTTCTCATAGACGGGTGCCAAAATGTTACCGCCCGCTCTGCAAGGGCAATCAAACCATATGAGAGCGAACCGGCGAGAGCGGCCACAAAAATGGTCGCCCACACCATGTCGACATTGAGCCTGCCGATCTCTGCCGAGATGCGGAAGCCCATGCCCACGATGGGTGTTCCAAAAAACTCTGCGACAATTGCCCCGATGAGTGCAAGAGTTGAATTGATCTTCAAGGCATTGAAAATAAACGGCATTGCCGCAGGTAGCCGGAGTTTTAAAAGCGATTGCCCTTGTGTTGCGGCATATGTGCGCATCAAATCGCGCTCCATATGGCCAGCGGCATTGAGACCTGAGACTGTGTTGACCAGCATCGGGAAGAAGGTCATCACGACAACGACCGCAGCTTTGGACTGCCAGTCAAACCCAAACCACATGACCATGATCGGCGCGATGCCGATTATTGGCAGGGCCGAAACCAGATTGCCGATGGGCATGATGCCGGCTTTCCAAAAGGGCGAACGGTCAACGAGAATGGCGGTCAGGAACCCGAGCAGGCAGCCCATCACGTAACCGCTGATGACGGCCTTCAGATAGGTTTGAACGAAATCGCCCCAGAGCGTTGGCAATGAGTTGATGATCCGCTCCCAGATCATGGATGGCGGCGGCAGGATGACCGTTGGCACACCAAACCCGCGCGTTATGCCCTCCCACAGTGCGAAGATGGCTGCTCCAAACAGAAACGGAATGGATAAATTAATTAATGTTTGCTTGGTGGCGTCGCGTGTTTCGACTTGTGCGAGCCGCGTGTTGGCATACCAAGCGGCAAGCCAGAAGATGATGGAGCCGATGAAGAGGCCGGGCGCTTCCATCAGTTGCTCGCTTCCCTAATGCCCATGCGCCGATTTACCTGATCACCGATGATACCAATCAAAGTGACCAGCAGACCTGCGCAGATGGCGGCAATGATCAACGCCGACCAGATTTGTACGGTTTGCCCATAATAACTTCCTGCCAGTAAGCGTGCGCCCAGACCGGCAACGGCACCGGTTGGCAGTTCACCCACGATGGCGCCCACCAGTGATGCGGCGATACCGATCTTCATCGACGTAAAGAGGTAGGGCAGGGATGAAGGCCAGCGCAGCTTCCAAAAGGTTTGCGAACGTGATGCCGAATAGGTATGCATCAAATCCATATGCATCACCTCTGGCGATTTCAGCCCTTTCACCATGCCGACAGTAACGGGGAAGAACGACAGATACATCGAGATCAGAGACTTCGGCATCAGTCCTGTCAGCCCAATGGATGCCAATACCACGATGATCATGGGCGCGATGGCGAGGATCGGGATTGTTTGAGATGTGATCACCCAAGGCATGACGGACTTGGCCATAACTTTGGAATGGACGATGCCCACCGCCAAAAGAATGCCTAAAGCAGTGCCCAGTACAAATCCGAGCAGCGTCGCTGATAGCGTAACCCAGGCATGGTTGATCAGTGACCGGTTCGAGAATGCTCGTCCGCGCATGACCATAGCGCCGGTCGTTTTCCATATCTCTTGTGCCACCTGATGCGGTGCTGGCAGTACAGGCCGTTGCTGCGCCATGGTTTTTGGCAGCACTTCGGCAAAGCTGATCTGTTGGTCAGCACGCGCGGCGGTCTGATATTCAAACGGCGCATTTAAGAAGATAGCACCGGCGTACCAGATTGTGATAATCGCGGCGACGACTGTGAAGATGGGCAGAAGGCGCTGTTTAATCATAGGCATGCCCCGCGGCCAAACCGTCGCGAACGCGTTGGGCGATCTTCAAGAACTTCGTCGTTTCACGCACTTCCAGCGGGCGAACTTCGCCAAGATCGCAATCGATGATCTCGTGGATGCGCCCTGGGCGCGGGCTCATCACAACGATCTTTGTCGAGAGGTACACAGCTTCCGGAATGGAGTGTGTGACGAAGACGATGGTCTTGCCGGTCTCCTTCCAAAGCTTGAGCAGTTGTACATTGAGGTGGTCGCGAACGATCTCATCGAGCGCGCCAAAGGGCTCGTCCATCAGGAGCATATCCGGCTGAACGGCGAGCGCGCGTGCGATGGACGCTCGTTGCTGCATGCCGCCGGAGAGCTGCCAGGGAAATTTCTTCTCAAAGCCTTCCAGATCAACGAGCTTCAAATTCTCGGTTACGCGCTTTTGCCTCTCCGCCTGGGTCAAGCCCATCACTTCGAGGGGGAGCGCTACATTGTCCGCGATGGTGCGCCAAGGGAAAAGCGCGGATGCCTGAAATACATAGCCATAGGCACGGTTGAGGCGCGCATTTTCCGGCGTGGTGCCTTCGACAGTGATAGCGCCGCCGGTCGGCTTTTCCAAATCTGCGATCACGCGCAGCAGCGTGGTCTTGCCGCAACCCGACGGGCCGATGAGGGACACGAACTCGCCCTTTTGCACATCCAAATTGATATTGGAAAGGGCGTGTACCGGCCCGTCATTGGTCTCGAACGTCAGGTTAAGGGAAGCGGCAGAAATAACAGTCATGCAGGGACATTAATCGTTGAATGAATTGCGTCGAGTGCCTTTTCCAACTCTTGCCTCGTCTCCACAGGCAAAGGCAGTAGCGGGCGTGGAAGTGGTGTGGGTCCAAGCCCGATGATCTCTGCAGCTTCGTGGATCACGCGGATGCTGCCATGGGCGTCGAAGAGAGCCCAAAGCGGAGCCAGTTGCTCGTTGAGAATTTCCAGTTTTGTTGCGTCATTGCGCGCGGCCCAAAGAGCAAGGCAAATGTCGGGTAAAGTACCGGCCAGCACCGAATAGAAGGCGTCACAATTCGCTGTGAGCGCGTCGGCGATTTTGGCATCACCGGAATTGCCTAGAGAAAAGTCTTTCGGAACGGCGCCCCGCAAACGCTCCATTTGCGCTGCATAGCCGCCATCAGCCGGGATCGGGTTTTTGACCGCCATGACATTGGGAACTTCTGCAAGGCGTGCCACCAATTTCTCCGATACATTGAAGTGGGTGGTGCCCGGATTGTTATAAATACAGATCGGTAGGTCGGTGGCCGAAGATACGTCTGTGGCCAGTTGCAGCACTTCATCATCTAGCAATGGCAGATAGTTCACTGGCGCCAATAACACCCCGGCAGCGCCCGCCGAGTCCGCTGCTTTCGCGTGTTCCATCACCCAAGATGTGCGCATCGCGCCGATACCTGCGATGACCGGAACACCGTTCGAAGCTTCTACAGCAGCAGTCAGTGCGCGGGCGCGCTCCTCCGATGAAAGATACATGTAGCTGCCGGTGGAGCCGAGCACGCCGATAGAAGCTACACCTGATGTCGCGAGCCGAGAGACCAGCCTTTGCAGATGGTCCGTATCCACACTGCCATCCTCATTTGCCGGTGTGACCGGAAAAGCAGACAGACCAAGAAAAGGTGTCATAAGTCGGCCTACACTCCACTCGCCGGGATGCCGGTGCGTTCCACCTTGCGCGGCGCGGTGACTTCTTTCCAAGTGGAGTAGGCGGTGTTGACGGCCTGGAATGGTTCTCGCTTGACGAACTTGCCATGGCCTTCCTGTGTCTTGACTTCGCCATCATCGATGGCAACGACGCCACGCGTCAACGTATAGCGCGGCAAGCCTTTGACATGCTTGCCTTCAAACACATTGTAATCAATGGCGGATTGCTGGGTTCCGGCAGAGATCGTTTTTTCCTTGTTCGGGTCCCACACAACAATGTCGGCATCTGCACCCACCAGGATCGCGCCTTTTTTCGGGTACATGTTGAGGATCTTGGCGATGTTGGTGGACGTGACCGCCACGAACTCATTCATCGTGAGGCGACCTGTTTCCACACCATAGGTCCACAGCATCGGCATGCGGTCTTCAAGCCCTCCGGTGCCATTTGGGATCAGCGTGAAGTTGCCCACGCCGTTGCGCTTCTGCTCGGTGGTGAAGGCGCAATGGTCGGTCGCGACGACTTGCAGCGAACCGGACGCAAGGCCTGCCCAAAGCGAATCCTGATGTTTCTTGTCCCGGAAGGGTGGGCTCATGACACGCCGCGCCGCATGGTCCCAATCGGGGTGTTTGTATTCGCTATCGTCCAGCGTGAGGTGCTGGATCAGCGGCTCGCCATAGGCGCGGATGCCGTTTTGACGCGCACGACGGATTGCTTCATGCGCCTGTTCGGAGGAAGTGTGCACGATGTAGACCGGCACGCCTGCCATGTCGGCGATCATGATGGCGCGGTTGGTCGCTTCGCCTTCCACCTCCGCCGGGCGAGAGTAGGCGTGCGCTTCGGGGCCATTATTGCCTTCGGCCAAGAGCTTGGCTTGAAGCTGGGCAACCACGTCTCCATTTTCGGCATGCACCATGGGCAGCGCGCCGAGTGCGGCGCAGCGCTGGAAGGATGAGAACATCTCATCATCATCGACCATCAGCGCGCCCTTATAGGCCATGAAGTGTTTGAACGTGTTGATGCCTTTTTCTTTAACGACGGTCTCCATCTCGTCAAAAACCTGCTCACCCCACCAGGTGATCGCCATGTGGAAGGAATAGTCGCAATTGGCGCGTGTGGATTTGTTGTCCCAACGGTCGATGGCTTCCAGAAGGCTCTGCTCGGGGTTCGGCAGGCAGAAGTCGACGACCATGGTCGTGCCGCCTGAGAGGCCCGCGCGGGTGCCGCTCTCAAAATCATCTGAAGAATAGGTGCCCATAAATGGCATTTCCAGATGCACATGCGGGTCGATGCCGCCGGGCATCACATAGCAACCGGTTGCGTCGAGTTCGGTGCCGCCGGAGAGGTCAGGACCGATCTCGGCGATCTTCCCGCTCTCGATTTTGATGTCCGACTTGTAGGTCAGATCGGCGGTAACGATGGTGCCGTTTTTGATGATGGTGGTGGTCATTCAATTAAACTCCTAATCCAAAAAAGCGGGCTAGCCAACGATCTCCGCTTTCTCCATCACCGCATGGAACAGTACATCAGCACCTGCTCTTGCCCAGCCTTTGGTGATTTCCTCGGCCTCATTGTGTGACAGGCCGTCGACGCAGGGGCACATGACCATGGCGGTGGGTGCGACACGGTTTATCCAGCAGGCATCATGCCCCGCACCGGAGATGATATCCATGTGCGAATAGCCGAGCCGTTCGGCGGCTTCGCGGATCATGCGCACGCACACTTCATCAAAGGCAGGCGGGTCGAACTGGCCAACGATTTCGGCGGAAAACTCAACGCCCGTGTCTTGGCAGAGTTTTGGCGCTTCGGTCATCAGCCGATCGACCATGCCGGTGAGCGTATCCAGTTCGTGGGACCGGAAATCGACGGTGAAAACCACCTTGCCGGGAATGATGTTGCGGCTGTTGGGATAGACATCGATATGCCCGATGGCGCCAACCGCGTTGGGTGCGTTGTCCATAGCAATTTCGTGGACGAGCTCGGTGATCCGCGCGAGGCCGCGACCGGCATTCTTGCGCATCGGCATGGGGGTGGAGCCGGTATGGCTTTCCTTGCCGGTGACGGTGCATTCAATCCAGCGCAGGCCTTGGCCGTGGGTGACAACGCCAATGTCTTTTTCTTCGGCTTCCAGGATCGGGCCCTGCTCGATGTGCAGTTCAAAGAAGGCGTGCATTTTGCGGTCGCCAACTTTTTCCTCGCCCTTCCAGCCGATGCGCTCCAGTTCGTCGCCAAAGCGTTTGCCTTCCGCGTCCACCTTCTCATAGGCCCAATCGAGCGTATGAATGCCTGCAAACACACCGGAGGCGAGCATGGCGGGCGCAAAGCGTGTGCCTTCTTCATTCGTCCAGTTGGTCACTACGATGGGATGCTTGGTCTTGATGTCGAGGTCATTCATCGTACGGATGATTTCGAGCCCGGCGAGCACGCCGAGCACACCATCATATTTGCCGCCGGTCGGCTGTGTATCGAGATGTGATCCCACATAGACGGGCAGGGCGTCCGGGTCGGCGCCCTCGCGGCGCATGAACATGGTGCCCATCTCGTCGACGCCCATGGAGAGCCCGGCCTCCTCGCACCATTTTTGGAAAAGCGCACGACCTTCTGCATCTTCATCTGTCAGTGTCTGACGATTGTTGCCGCCTGCGATGCCCGGGCCGATCTTGGCCATCTCCATCAAGGCATCCCAAAGGCGGTCGCCATCGATGCGCAAGTTTTCGCCGGGGGCATGGGTGTGGGTGTTCATGAACGGCTCCCAAAAATCTTGACTGCTTGGTCAAATTCAAACGCTATGAAAGGCATGACATTCGGTCAAGTACGATTTACACCGAGTAAGCTTTACACTGTGGCGAATATATTTGGGGTGACACATTTGGCTGGTGCGACGCAAAACAAGAATGACGGTAAATTAAGCCGTATCCAGCTGGAAAACCGCGCTGCCATTAGCGAAGCTGCGCTGGATGTGTTTTCCACCGATGGATATCGCGGGGCTACGATTGATCGCATCGCTGAGCGGGCGGGGATGTCGAAGACCAACCTTCTCTATTATTTTGGTTCAAAAGAAGAAGTCTACGCAACTGTCATCGAACAAACGGTCGAAGAGTGGCTGCAACCGTTCAAGGACATTGACCCAGACGGTGATCCTATTGAGGAGATCCGAAAATACATTTCAATCAAGCTGAAAATGTCGGCACAAAAGCCGGAGGCATCGAAACTATTTGCCAATGAAATTCAGCGCGGTGCGCCGCTCATGGGCAAGTTTTTGCGGACCCGATTGAAAGCGCTGGTTGATGAAAAGGCGGAGGTCATCCGCTCATGGATTGATGACGGGAAGCTGGCGCCAGTCGATCCCTATCATCTCGTCTTCATGATTTGGGCAACGACGCAGCACTATGCGGATTTTGATACGCAGGTCGAGGCGATCCTCGGAAGTGCCGTTCGCAGGCCGGGTTTCCAAGAGCAGGTTGGACAGGCCGTGTTGAGTGTTGTCTTGAACGGTATCCGCCCGCGCGATGAGTGATTTGCGCGAAAAGCTGGAGCATTTGCTCGGCTATGCGGATTTGGAACCGCGTTTTACGTCAACTGAGATTGTAGGGCAGAAACTGCACGGTGGCGCAGAGCTTTTCGATTTGCGGTTCGAAACCTTTGATGGTGAAGTCGCTCCCGCATGGTTTGCGTTGCCGAGCAGCGTAGAAAACCGTGTTCCCGCAATTCTCTATCTCCATGCCCATGGCAATCGTTATGACATCGGGCGTAGCGAACTTTTTGATGGACGTCCGGCGCTTCATGAACCTTATTTTGCAACCCTCATTCAACTTGGCTTTGCCGTTCTTTGTGTTGAAATGCCGTGTTTCGGCGCACGGCAAGAACCTAACGAGTCGTCACGCTCAAAAGCGCATCTGTGGCACGGCACCACCCTGTTTGGACGCATGCTACACGAACTGAAGTGCGCACTATCTTTCCTCAACGAACATACCGCGATTGACGAAAAGCGCATTGCGACATTGGGAATCTCCATGGGTGGTACACAAGCCTACTGGCTTGCTGCGCTGGACAAACGCATCAGTGCTGCTTTGAGCCTTTGCGCATTTGCGGATCTTGAATGCCTTGTCGCTTCCGGCAATCACGACAAGCACGGCCACTATATGAGCGTGCCGGGCCTGCTCAAAACTGCTTCTACTGGTCAGATTGCTGGCTTGGTTGCGCCTCGATCGCTTTTCATTGGTCTGGGGATGAAGGATTGGAGTTCGCCGCCTGACTGTTTTGCGGTGGCGCGCAACGAACTTGAACGGATATATGCGCGAAACAGCGCAGGAAATTCATTCACTATTCATACACAGCAAGAAGCTGGGCATGAAGAAACCCCGGCCATGCGCGAAGCGGTGACCCAATTTCTGCGGCAGCTGGTTTGAAATTCAGTGAAATTAAGTCGGTTTTTGCATGCTCCGTGCGCTTGACAGGATCGCCCCTGCTTGGTGTAGCTTCCGATCAAGGCCGCGTGTTGCGGCTTATTGGGAGGAAATTCAAGATGCATTTTCGCAAGCGCGGCTTGGCCGCATTGGCATGCGCCGTTTCCATGGCGGCTATTTCTGCCACACAGGCTTCTGCCACTGAAATCAATTTCATGATCTCTGATGTCGACGGCAAAGTCGGTACACTTCAAGAGTTCATCGATCGCTACAAGGAAGTAGCCCCGGATGTCACGATCAGCCTGAACCAGGTTGGTTACAATGTGATCCGTGAACAGCTGCCAAGTCAGCTTGAAGCCGGTACCGGCCCAGATATGGCGTTCGTCACCAATCTTGGTGGTTTGAACCCATATTACGTCGACCTGGCTCCTTACGTTGATGCTGATGCATGGGAAGATGCTTACGGCGCTGTCTTGGCATGGTACCGCGTCGGTGATCGCGATGGCATCTACGCTTTCCACACAGAACTGACTGTGACTGGCCCTTACATCAACCGCACCATGTTTGAAGAAGCAGGCGTTGACGTGCCTGCACCGGGCGCAACTTGGGATGACTGGGCTGTCGCCGCCGCCGCTGTTCAAGAGGCTTCCGGCTCTTACGCTGGCATGGTGATGGATCGCTCCGGCCACCGTATGGCTGGACCTGCCATGTCCTATGGCGCAGCCTATTTTGATGATGCTGGTAACCTTATTGTTGACGACGGCTTTAAAGCGTTCGCCAGCAAGATGATCGAATGGCACGAATCCGGCCTCATGCCGCCAGACATTTGGCCTGCTGTTTCCGGCGCTCGTTACGCGAATGGCAACGAGCTGTTCTTCAACGAGGAAGTGCCGTTCTATATGTCAGGTTCCTGGAACATCGGAAACGTTCAGTCGAACGTTGGCGACAAGTTCGACTGGGCTGTTGCGCCTGTTCCATGTGGCCCAGCTGGCTGCGGCGTGATGCCGGGTGGTGCGGGCATGGTTGCTTTCGATCAGGGCCAGTCTGATGAGGTCAAGGAAGCGGCTGCGCGTTTCGTGGCATGGATGGCTGAAGAAGAGCAGGCCAAAGAGTGGTATGGCAAGATTTTTGCCATCCCTGCGCATGCCAAAATCCAGGCTGACGGCGTTGACTACACAGCGTTTGGCGGTGACCCAAAAGTTTCCGAAGGTCTGAACCTGTTTGCCGCTGGCGCAGCTGCTGCCGCTGAGCAGACACCACAAGCCTACCAGCTTCAAGGTTCTCGTTTCGGCTTTGTCATGTACAATGCAACTGTTGAGTTCCTCTCACAGGTCATGAATGGCGACATGTCGCTTGAAGAAGCTTTCACCCGTATGGAAGCGGACATTGCAGACAAGACCGCTGGCTAAACTGCCCGGCTTGTCTTGAACATTAAAGAAGGCCGGGAGCATGCAAACTCCCGGCCTTTTTGTCCCGCTGAATTGCGAAAGTTGAGCGCAGCATGAACCCGACCGGTCTTGTCGTAACAATCATTTTGCTCCTTTGGGGCGTGGGTGGCACAATATGGTTGCTGACGCAGCGCCGCTACACGCTGGCACAAGTGCCGCGTTTTGCGATGGACCTACTAGGGTTTCCGGTTGAGCTCGCGCAAAGCATATGGGGACGCGGTGGCGTTCCCTATGCGCTTTTGCTGCCCAACATGCTGATCTTCGGCTTTTTTACTTTCCTACCGATGATCCTCAATTTTTGGGTCTCGGTGACGGGCGGTGAGAGCATTTCACTTCTATCGCGGCCTTTTGTCGGCATGGCCAACTATGCCGATATCTTCAACTGCGAGAATTTCTTCAGCCCGAACACGTGTTCGAACGCTGGTCAGAGTTTCTGGGTAGCGATGGGCAACACCTTGCTGTTTGTGGCCATTCAAGTCCCTGTGCTTTGCGTGGTCGCCTTGGCGACCGCACTTGTCGTCAACATGTCGATTGCCGGTCGTGGTTTCTGGCGAGCCATGTTCTTTTATCCGGTGATGCTCTCCCCCGTCGTGATCGCCAACATCTGGCAATGGGTTCTGCACCGTCGCGGTATTTTGAACGACACGATTGGTGACACGAGCTCGGCCATTACCAATCTCGCGGGACGGGCCGGTTTTGACATCGTGATGAGTGTCATCATTGCTGTGCTGCTTTTGTTGTTGTCGGAGCGCACATTGCGCTCTCGCGCAGAGCCATCGCTGCTTTGGGGTTCGTTTTTTGCCGTCCTGTTTGCGCTCGTTTTCGCTTGGGCCAACCCCATTTCATTGCTTGGCGATGGTTTTGCTGGCTGGTCGTTCTGGGTCGGTGCCGCCATTGCTGCGGGCTTCATCTGGATGATTGCGAGCGAGAACTCACTGGCGCGTATGGCGACCATCGCACTTGGCGTCCTTTCGGTTGTTCTTCTATTGTCGATCCAATTTGACGCTGTCTTTGACTTCGGCCGTTACCGCCCAATCAATTGGTTGGTGACACCCAATACCGGCTGGCCGTTCTTCTGGCTCGTCTTTGTGTTCACCTGGTCACATATGGGCTTTTACATGCTCATCCTGTTGGCTGGCCTTCAGGCCATTCCGAAGGATTTGTACGAGGCTGCGAAGATGGATGCTGCAAAGCCCGCTCGCGTGTTCTTTCGCATTACATTTCCGCTCTTGATGCCGACATTCACTGTTGTTGTCGTGTTGGCGCTAATCCGCGGCTTCCAGGTTTTTGATGAAGTCTATTTGCTCACCGGCGGTGGCCCGGGGCGCGAAACCTTTATGGTCGTCCAGAACATCTATGAGGAAGCTTTCCAAGGAGAGAACCCGAACTATGGCGAGGCGGCGGCCGGGTCGGTATTGATGGCCGTGGTCATTGCCGTGTTCACGGGCATCCAACTCTACGCCACGCGGCGTCAGTCGGACTTGTAAGGGGAGGGAGCGATGGCAGTTTCAGACGTTGGCACTTTCCTGACCAGAACCGCAGGCGGTAGCAACAAGGCGTCGCGTTTCGGGACAACCGATGTGCTGGCCTACTCCTACCTAGTCTTTGGCGTGCTGATCGTCCTCATCCCGGTTCTTTGGACATTCATGTCATCCATCAAACCGGAAGAAGCGATCGACAGTTTTGATACGCGGGTTCTGCCCTACGACCAAATTGAGACCGAGGTACCTGGCGTTGGGCTGAAATCTGTTTGGGTCTGGGAAAAGGAAGACGGTACTAGCCAAGAAGTGTTCAAGGCAGGCCCAACGCGTTCGATGACAGATGTCGCACCTATTGATGATCCAGAAGCAGTTGAGCAAGCGCCACGCCGGCAACTTCGAATGGCTGAAGAGCTGCGCGTCGCGACGGAGAACTATCTCGATCCGATCTTGAAGCGGAACGGGCAGGACAGCTTCAATTTCTTCACCTATTTCTACAACTCGACATTTGTGACTGTTGTCGCGACTATCATCACATTGCTCATCAACTCGATGGCCGCATTCGCCCTTTCCAAGTACAAATTCAAAGGCCGGCTGACATTCACGCTTTTAATTGTCGCGACACTACTGATCCCATCCACCATCATTCTCGTGTCACTGTTTTTCGTGGTTTGGTCATTCGGGATTTTCGGCTCGCTCTGGGGCGTGATTATTCCCGCTGCGGCAACACCGACGGGCGTCTTTTTGCTGCGCCAGTATATGCTGACCATTCCCGATGAGCTGCTCGAAGCGGCGCGCATGGATGCTGCCTCCGAATGGCTGATCTACTGGCGGATCATTCTGCCATTGTCTTTGCCTGCTCTTTCAGTGCTGGCGATCCTGTCGGTCATCTGGCGGTGGAACGATTTCCTTTGGCCGCTGATTGTGCTGATCTCTGACCCTGAAGCGCACACGCTTCAGATCGGCCTGACGGCGTTCTCCGGCGAATTTAACACCGACTATCACTATATTTTGGCGATGACCGTAGTGCTGCTCATTCCGGTCACGCTGGTCTTTGTGTGGCTTCAACGCTTCATCACGACCGGCATCGCAACCACGGGTTTGAAATAATGAAAGAAAAAGCACTTCAGCTCGACAAGATCCGAAAATCCTTCGGTGCAGTGGATGTTATCCATGGTATTGATCTTGAGATCGAAGAGGGCGAGTTCGTTGTCTTCGTTGGCCCGTCCGGTTGCGGCAAGTCCACGCTTTTACGCCTGATCGCAGGGCTGGAAGACGTGACCAGCGGCGACATTGTTTTGGGCGGTCGGCGCGTCAATGATGTGCCGGCATCTGAGCGCGGCCTCTCCATGGTGTTCCAGTCTTACGCGCTCTACCCACATATGACAGTGCGCAAAAATCTGTCTTTCGGTCTGGAAAATCTGAGAGTCGACAAGGTGGAAATCGACAGCCGTGTCGATGGTGCCGCCAAACTGTTGCAGATTGATCATTTGCTGGAGCGCCGTCCGGGTCAATTGTCCGGCGGTCAACGGCAACGCGTTGCCATTGGTCGTTCTATCGTTCGCGAACCGACGATCTTCCTCTTTGATGAGCCTCTATCCAATCTGGATGCGGAACTGCGCCTGCAGATGCGTGTGGAGATTGCCAATCTTCATGCACAGCTTGGCAATACGATGATTTACGTTACCCACGACCAGGTGGAAGCAATGACAATGGCTGACCGCATTGTGGTGTTGCGCGGTGGTCTGGTCGAACAGATCGGCAAGCCGCTTGATCTTTACAACGCACCAGCCAACCGATTTGTTGGTGGCTTTATGGGCGCGCCGCAAATGAACTTCCTGAAAGCCAAGACGGAAAAGGGTGGGCTGTCAATGGACTGCGGGCGCAAGGGCAAGATTGCGCTGGAAGGAGCGGCAGTAGGTGATGAAGTGACGGTCGGTGTCAGGCCGGAGGCACTGAGTGTTTCACTCGACGGCAAGGGTGATGTGAAAGCGACGGTCTCTTCGTTCGAGCAACTTGGCGCGATCACTTACATTTATTCCGAACTGGTAAGCGGCGAGCGCTTGACGCTTCAACTGCCGAGCCAGATGCCTTTGGAGCGGGGCCAAGAGATCGGCGTCACTATGCCGATGGATCGGCTGCATGTGTTCTCCAATGATGAGACCGGTCGGGCCATCACTAACGCGCAGGTTCATTGATCTCCATGCCCAAAACCATGAAGGTTGGCTTGATCGGGACCGGAATGGTCAGTGGAACCTATGTCGACGCTATTGCCAATACCTGCGGGCGCATTGAGCTTGTTTGTGTGGCCGCCAGCAGCTTGGCGAGCGCGGAGACTTTTGTCGCTAAGCATACACTGTCGGCAAAACCAACAGACATCGGTGCAATGGCTGAAGACGGTTCGCTGGACTTTGTTATCGTGACCACGCCACCCAATGCTCGGTTGGAAATTGTGTCTGCATTTGCTGGGACCGGTATTCCCATCTTGATGGAAAAGCCGGTCGAGCGAACCCTTACTGCAGCACGGCAATTGGTCAGCAAATGTGAAGATGCCGGAGTGCCGCTCGGGATCATGTTTCAACATCGCGCGCGGCCATCGGCGCAGGCCATGCGGGATCTATTGCATGCGCGGGACGCAGGCCCGTTACTTGCTGTTGAGATCGCGGTGCCTTGGTGGCGCGAGCAAGCCTATTATGATGAGCCGGGACGCGGCACCTACGAACGTGATGGTGGTGGTGTACTGATCAGTCAGGCAATCCATACACTTGATCTCGCTTTGACATTCACTGGTGAAGTAGAACAGGTGCAAGCCATGAGCGCCACGACCGGCTTTCATAACATGGAAGCAGAGGACTTCGTTTCCGCCGGTATTTGCTTCAAAGATGGCGCTGTTGGTAGCTTGTTTGCATCAACAGCCAGCCATCCAGGTCGCGCGGAAGAAATTATTTTGCATTATGCGAACATGAGCGTGCGGCTTCAATCCAATATACTGGAAGTTGTTGATCAGGCGACCGGTAAATCCGAGACCATTGGTGCGACTGCAGCAACCGGTGCTGGTGCTGATCCCATGGCGTTTACCTCCGATTGGCATCGTTTCATGATCGAGAACTTTGCCGATCATGTCGAGCGTGGAACTGATCTTTTTGCGCCGGGGCGCTCGGCCTTGGCTGTGCATGAATTGATTTCCGCAATCGAGCTTTCCGGTCGGGAAGGCCGAACGGTGTCACTCAGTGAGGTTACATGAGCAATCGACCTGATCCCATCAAACTTGGTGTCATGGGGATCGACCATGGACATATATTTGGCATGCTCCAGAACATGCTCGATGTCGGTTGTACCTGCACCCACTGGTGGAGTGGTGAGCGCGCCGTAACGCAGGACAAGTTCGAGCAAGTTTTCCCAAGCCTGATCGAGGTGGACGATTACCGTGCCATTCTGGATGATCCTGAAGTAAAAATGGTGTTGATTTCATCCATTCCAATCGATCGCGCCGAGCTTGCGATTGCTGCCATGGAAGCTGGCAAAGACGTTATGGTTGACAAGCCGGGCTGCACGACGCTTGAGCAGCTTGCGCGTATACGCAAAGTGCAGGCCCGCACTGGCCGCATCTGGAGCGTGAACTTCTCCGAGCGGTTTGAAGTTGCCAGTGTCACCAAAGCCGAAGAGCTTGTGTTTGGCGGCGCTATCGGAACGGTCAAACAAACCGTTGGTTTGGGGCCGCACAAACAAAATCTGCATACGCGTCCTTGGTGGTATTTTGAACGCGAAAAATACGGCGGTATCCTTTGCGATATTGGTTCTCACCAGATCGACCAATATTTGCATTTTACGCAATCCAAAGAGGTTCGGTTAAGCCACGCATGGGTAGAGAATACGACGCGGGCGGAGCATCTGGGCATGCAGGATTTTGGTGAGTTTGTCCTCAATGGCGACAAGGGCCATGGGTACGTGCGGGTCGACTGGTTTACACCCAACGGTTTGCCAACCTGGGGCGACGGGCGCCTGACGATTTTGGGTGATGAAGGTTACATCGAATTGCGCAAATACACCGATATCGCGCGGCAGAAAGAAGGTAACCAGCTTTACATTGTCAATGGCGATGTATGCGAACGGATTGACTGCCAAGATCAACCACTTCCATACTTTCCGAATTTGGTAGCCGATGTTCAAGATCGCAGCGAAACTGCTTGCGGACAGGAGCACACGTTCCGCACGATGGAACTTGCCATTCGTGCACAGATGCTCGCCGAAGCCGGGATGGATCATGGCTGAAACAAAGACGTATGGCGTTGCAATTATTGGTGCCGGCATTGGCGCGCATCATCTTGCCGGGTTCATGGCGCTTGGGGACCGCTTTAGAGTTCGCTGGCTTTGCGACCTGGATAAAGGACGCGCGCAGCAGGTACTCGATAACGCCAAGGCCTCCAAGGCACGTGTGACCGCTGAGCTTGACGAGGTGCTGGCCGACCCCAATGTCGACATTGTCGATATTTGTTTGCCGCCGCACCTGCATGCGCCAGCGGCGATAAAGGCCTTTGAAGCGGGAAAACATGTGGTCTGCGAAAAGCCGCTAGCTGGTAGTTTGATTGAGGCTGATGCCATGGTTCAAGCGGCCAAAAAAGCAGACCGCTTGCTGGTGCCGATTTTTCAATATCGTTATGGCAAAGGCCTTTTCCAGACGCTTGAGCTGATCAAGCTTGGTATGACCGGAAAGCCGTTTGTTGCAACGCTTGAAACGCACTGGAACCGTGCTGCTGATTATTATGCTGTTGATTGGCGTGGTAAATGGGCCAGCGAGCGAGGCGGGGCAGTGCTTGGTCACGCAATCCACGCCCATGATCTTTTGAGCCTAGCTCTCGGCGATGTTGCCGCGGTTGGCGCGATGGTGGATACGCGCGTTAATCCAATTGAAGTTGAAGACTGCGCGGCGATCAACATTCGCTTTACATCCGGTGCGCTTGCTACGTCTTCAATCACGCTCGGCAATGCCGATGACCGCTCTCGGCTTCGTTTCGTTTTCGAAAATATGACCATTGAAAGCGGGTTGAACCCGTATGCCCCCGGTGACGCGCAATGGACCTTTGAAGCTCGTAATCCACTGACCCAGGCTGACATTGCCGAGGCGTTGTCCAAGATCAATTCAGAGATCGCCACACGTCCACAAGGATACCCCGGCGAGTTTCTCGCACTTTACCGGACATTGAACGGTGGAGCTGTTGAGGCGACTGGTTTGGTGGACGCCGATGCCGGTGTGCGTTCGATCGAACTGGTGACAGCTATCTACAAATCTGCCCGTAGCGGCACACAGGTCAATTTCCCCATGGATCGTTCTGATCCGATGTGTCGCGATTGGGTGCCGGATAACTTTCGCTGATTAGGCTTCATTCTTCGCCGGACTTTGGGCCTTTGTTTTTCTCTTTCGGGGGATAGTCGATGAACAAGCCCCAAATAGAAATGCCACCGAAAGCTGCAAACAGAAGCCCCCAGACTTGTGCGCCTCTGCTGTATTCAAATGATGCGCAGCCAAAGCATATGAAGACGATGAGAACTCGTACCCATATCGGTTTGAACATCGGGTGAGAGAAATCAAACATCAGCTTACAGTCCGCAGTCTTCAGGTTGAGCCTGATATGCCTTAGTGCTGGCTTGACGCTTTGGCAAACAATGCCAAAACCTTGCGTGCTAATTGTTAGTATGGTGGTGTGATATGAAACTCTTGCGCTATGGCCCTTCAGGTGAAGAAAAGCCCGGTATTTTGGATGCCGACGGTAAGATCCGCGACCTGTCGCCTTATGTGTCTGATTTGGCCGGTGAAATTCTAACGCCACAAGGTCTTGCGATCATTTCTGCGCTGGATATTGAAACACTGCCTGTCGTTGAAGGCGAACATCGGATCGGGCCTTGCGTCGGACATGTGGGTAAATTCATCTGCATTGGCCTAAACTATGCTGATCATGCAGCTGAAAGCGGGAAAGAGGTACCGCCGGAACCGGTTATTTTCATGAAGGCTACCTCCGCCATTTGTGGTCCCGATGATGAGGTTCATATTCCACGAGGTTCCGTTGCTACCGACTGGGAAGTTGAACTGGGTGTCGTGATTGGTGCTGAGGCAAAGTATGTCGACGAGGCCAATGCGTTGGATCATGTTGCCGGTTACTGTGTGATCAACGATATCTCCGAGCGAGACTTCCAACTTGAAAGATCGGGCCAGTGGGTAAAGGGCAAGTCAGCCGATACATTTGGCCCAATTGGCCCGTGGCTCGTCACGGCAGACGAGGTTCCCGATCCTCAGGCGCTTGGTATGAAACTTTCAGTCAACGGACATCTCTTCCAGGACGGCTCGACAGAAACGATGGTTTATGGCGTTGCGCACGTCATCTCCTATTTGAGCCAGTTCATGAGCCTTCAACCAGGCGACATTATTTCTACCGGGACACCACCCGGTGTGGGCATGGGGCAGAATCCGAAGGTCTATCTAAAGCCGGGTGATGTGATGGAATTGTCCGTTGATGGTCTAGGATCGCAGCGCCAGAAGGTTATTGCTGCGCCTTGAAGGTGGCGAGCGCTTCGGCGAGGACGGAAACCGCCAAAGTTTGCGGATCGCGCGCGGAGGGCACAAGTCCGATGGGGCCGTAAATAGCTTTAATCTTTTGCTCAGGCACACCCAAA
The DNA here is from genome assembly GCA_038529265.1 of Pseudomonadota bacterium. Taxonomy (GTDB): domain Bacteria; phylum Pseudomonadota; class Alphaproteobacteria; order Rhizobiales; family Rhizobiaceae; genus JBCBDX01. The sequence goes on along the minus strand of JBCBDX010000012.1, from coordinate 35,473 downwards.
GCTCTCAGCGCTTCGTCGCGTGTGGCCCGCGCGCGCATGCTGCCTTGAGCGCCAATGTAACGGGCATCTGTCTCCAACGCACTGACAAGAAGTGCTGGCTCCCAGTCATGATCGTGGAAGAACAAAATGATGGCGGAGTGGCGGTCGGTGATTGCCGTTTCCGGAAATTGATCTTTTGCTAGCTCTGCCGTCTGGCACCCGGCGTGCGCTCCAAGCTCTCGCGTTTCTCGATCAGGCGAAAAGAGTTGCGCGTTATAGCCCGCTGCTGTGGCCAGACCGGCAAACATCGTGGCTTCAGGGCCTTTGCCCAAGACTGTGAAGTGTATGTCGGCTTCATAATTCACGGTTAGCGCTCCCGGTTGTGGTGCCGTATCGATGATGCCGTCGGGGTGCACTGAAAACTGCGCGGTCTTTCGTTGCGCCAGCGCTTCCATGATGTTTGTGAGAGTTTCTCTTGAAGGCGAGGGCGTGAGCGTCACCTCAAGCGCTCCGCCGCAAGGTAGTTGAATGTCGATGTAAGGGGAACCAATCCCATAGCGGATAGTCCGGCCCGCCTCTGCTTCAAGGCAGACGGCTGCGTGGTGTATAAGATCACCTTCTATGCAGCCGCTCGAAAGGCTGCCGTAGCAGCGCTTTTCTTTCGGATATATTGCCATTGCCGCGCCAACGGGTCGATATGAAGGGCCTTGCGTTGCTGTAATGACCGCTAGAACACTGTCATCAGCTTGTGCGTGCAATGCTTCAATGGCCAGCCGGTTTGGGCCGTAAGCAATTGTCGTTGATGGTGTGCTTGTCAGCTGATCCATGGGCTGAATTTATGCGATCTGACCGGTCTGTTCCAGCAATTGTGAACAGTGAAGAAATTATTGCGTTGCACAAATTGTGAGCATGCGCAAAATAAAGGCATGGTGGCCAATCCTCCCTTTGTGCTGGTTATAGATACCAATGATGCGCGTGCCGCAATCATCAAGGATGGTTTGCGCGCTGAAGGCTACACGCGCATTGAAGTTATCACACAGATGGATCAACTGGCAGCGCGGATTGTTACGCTGCAGCCTGATGTCATTGTCGTTGATCTCGGCAATCCCAACCGGGACATGCTGGAAAACATGTTGCAGGTCACACGCGCTGTTAAACGCCCCGTGGCAATGTTTGTGGACCGTTCAGACAAGCCATCAATGGAAAAGGCAATAGAAGCGGGTGTTTCAGCCTATGTGGTTGATGGGTTTAGGCAAGATCGCATCAAGTCCATCATGGAAATGGCAATTAGCCGCTTCAACGCGTTTTCACGTCTGGAGCGTGAGCTGGAAAGCGCGAAATCCGCGCTGGCTGATCGAACCACCATAGACAAGGCCAAAGGCCTGATCATGAAGAGCCGCGGGCTCTCGGAAGAAAAAGCCTATGCGCTGTTGCGCAAGTCGGCCATGGACCAAAACCGCCGCATTGTAGAAGTTGCAGAAAGTCTTTTGATGTCTGCCTCTTTGCTGGGTGATGAGGAAGACTGACATGAAACTCGTCACCGCAGCTTTTATGCCTCTAATCGATGCGTCCATTTTGGCTGCAGCGCGCGAAGTTGGTTTTGCCGAAGGAGAGGATATCGATCTCGTACTCGTTCGCGAGACCTCCTGGGCTAATATTCGTGACCGTATGGCTATCGGGCATTTTGATATTGCTCATATGTTGGCGCCGATGCCGATAGCGACCAATTTGGGCGTCACACCATTTGATGCCGAAATCATCGTTCCCATGTCATTAGGACTTGGCGGCAACGCGATCACGGTATCAAAAAACCTTTCAGATGCGCTTGCCCTAACTTCAACCGATGCGCTGGAAGCTGGCCGCGCGGTCAAACGCACTATCGCTGAGCGTGTTAGTTCCTCTCAAGAAAAGCTACGCTTTGGTGTTGTCCATCCGCATTCGGCTCATAATTTCGAACTGCGCTACTGGTTGGCTGCTTCCGGCATTGATCCCGATTTGGATGTTGAGATTGTCATTCTGCCACCTCCCTTCATGCCTGATGCGCTTGAACAGGGTTCGATTGACGGCTTTTGCGTCGGGGAGCCTTGGAACACCGTCGCGCATCAACGCGGTCTTGGGAAAATACTGACAACCAAGAATGATATTTGGGCTTCAAGCCCCGAAAAAGTCCTTGGCGTCGATGCAAGTTGGGCACGCAAAAATAGTCCAACGCTAAATGCTTTGGTTCGAGCGCTTGGAAAAGCAGCGCAATGGTGTGCAGAAGCCGCAAACCATCAGACCTTGTCTCACATTCTTTCTCGTCCTGATTATCTCGGCATTGATGCCAAGATTCTGGCATCAGCGTTGAGCGGTTCTGCGGCCTATGAGCCGTATAACCGCGCAGCGACATTTCCTTGGCAAAGCCATGCAACCTGGTTTTACACGCAGATGGTTCGTTGGGGGCAGGTGGAGCATTTGCCTGCTCATGCTGACATAGCGCGGCGCACATACCGACCTGATATCTATCGTCAGGCGCTCAAAGAGACCGGCATTGCAATTCCAGCTGCGAGTTCCAAAGCTGAAGGTGCACTGGCAACAGCGACGGTCGTTGGTGCAGGAAGCAGCATGCTTACCCTGGGCCCCGATGGTTTCTTTGATGGGCAGGTGTTCGACCCTGATCAAGTGGATGCGTACATCACGCAGCAACGGAAAAAGTAAGCGCCCATTTTTGCGTCATGTCTAATTTTTCATCAGCATTGAAGGCGTGTTGCACTGCAATGAAGCAGGTCGTTCCTTTGGCTTAGAACTATAGTCTTCCAAGCCTATGCTCTAAGCATATGAAATCATTAGATTAAATTCTGACTTTCAGTTTGGCACGCTACGTGCCTCTTTCTTTTCAGCCTCCCAAGGCACCGGTCACCCAATGGTGGGTTTCCACAAAACAGCAACGCTGCTGAAGCGCTTCGGTCCTCGCAACCTCCTCCTGGCGAGCCACCGGAGCGCTTCGGCGGCTTTTTTTGTTTGTCCCTAGGGACTTTAAACGGAGTGAAAGCATGAGCGTTTTCCAAACCACACGTCGTCGCCTTTTGGCCATGGCAACTGCAACCTTGGCCGTCTCAACGGTTATCGCACCCGCGCATGCGGAATTCTTGGACGTTGAGAAAGACGAACTGAAGTTCGGCTTTATCAAGCTGACCGATATGGCACCGCTCGCGATTGCCTATGAAAAAGGGTATTTTGAAGATGAAGGCCTGTTCGTGACGCTTGAGCCCCAAGCGAACTGGAAGGTTCTTCTTGACCGAGTGATCACAGGCGAATTGGACGGCGCGCACATGCTCGCAGGCCAGCCTCTCGCTGCAACGATTGGTTTTGGTACAGAAGCACACATCGTTACGCCGTTCTCCATGGACCTGAACGGCAACGGCATCACCGTTTCCAATGAAGTTTGGGAACTGATGAAGCCGAATATTCCAGCTGACGCTGAAGGTAAGCCAATACACCCGATTTCGGCTTCCGCTCTCAAGCCGGTTGTGGACCAATTCAAAGATGAAGGCCGTCCATTTAACATGGGCATGGTATTCCCAGTCTCGACCCACAATTATGAGCTGCGTTATTGGCTGGCTGCCGGTGGTATCCACCCTGGTTTCTACTCACCGTCTGACGTTTCCGGTCAGATTGATGCGGACGCACTTCTTTCTGTGACCCCGCCACCACAGATGCCAGCGACGTTGGAAGCTGGTACAATTGACGGCTACTGCGTGGGTGAGCCTTGGAACCAGGCGGCAGTCTTCAAAGGCATTGGTGTGCCGGTCATCACTGACTACCAGATTTGGAAGAACAATCCGGAAAAAGTCTTCGGCCTGACAAAAGAGTTTACCGAGGAAAACCCAAACACAACGCTTGCTTTGACAAAGGCTTTGATCCGCGCGGCTAAGTGGCTCGATGAAAATGAAAACGCCAACCGTCTTGAAGCTGTGGATATTCTGGCACGTTCTGAATATGTCGGTGCTGACGCTGAAGTGATCGCTGCTTCCATGACTGGTACGTTTGAGTTTGAAAAAGGCGATGTTCGCGAAATCCCGGACTTCAACGTTTTCTACCGCTACTATGCGACATACCCATTCTACTCCGACGCCGTTTGGTACCTGACGCAAATGCGTCGCTGGGGCCAAATTGCGGAGCCGAAAGACGACAGCTGGTACGATGAAGTTGCCAAGTCAGTCTACCTTCCCGACGTCTACCTTCAAGCTGCGCGTATGCTGGTTGACGAAGGTCTCGTCGATGAAGCCGACTTCCCATGGGATTCAGACGGCTACAAGGCGCCAACGCCTGCTGAAGATATCATCGACGGCATTGCTTACGACGGCAAAAAACCCAACGACTATCTGAACTCGCTGACGATCGGCCTCAAGGGCGATCAGATGGTCGAAGGCTAATCGCCTTACCTGAACAAAAGGTGGGCCGATTTGGCCCACCTTCATTCTCCCAAGCAAACGAACTCTTTCCTTACGGGACATCGCACGATGGCAAACGTAACCGATACACAGCCGATAGGCACTTCTGGCCGCGAGAAGGTCTTTTCCGCAATCAACAAGGCGAGCGGTTGGCTCGATGCGCTGGGGTTCTCCTGGCTTGTACCCATTTTGAAGATGCTGGCGGGCGACAGCCCACGTGAGCAACTCTCGGAGCTCAAACGCGTTCTTCTCATTCCCCTTTTAGGGATCATCGGATTTTTGCTCGCTTGGGGTGCGCTGGCACCGCAAGTTCAGACATCATTGGGCGCAGTGCCTGGACCTGTTCAGGTTTTTGAGCAGGGCGGCGCGCTTTGGGCAGATCATGTGCGCGAGCGCGAGAAGGCGGCCGCATTCTACGAGCGCCAAGAAGCACGCAACGCGGAACTGATTGCCAATGGTCAGGAAGATCGCGTTCGTGAGCGTGTCTACACCGGCAAGCCGACATATCTTGATCAGATTGTCACGTCGCTCTTTACGGTTGGCCTTGGTTTCTTGATCGCCACTGTAGTCGCTGTTCCGCTTGGCATCGCATCCGGCCTTTCCAAATCTTTCAATGGCGCGATCAACCCGCTTATCCAAATTTTTAAGCCGGTGTCGCCATTGGCTTGGCTACCAATCGTGACAATGATTGTGTCAGCAACCTATTCCGGTGGCTGGGACTGGTTGCCGAAATCGCTGCTCATCTCCGCCATCACAGTGACGCTTTGCTCCATGTGGCCAACACTGATCAACACGGCGCTTGGTGTTGCCTCGGTCGACAAGGACCTGATGAATGTCGGCAAGGTGCTGCAGCTGCCAACGCACAAGACCATCACGCAAGTTGTTCTGCCGTCCTCGCTGCCGCTGATCTTTACCGGTCTTCGCCTGTCGCTTGGTGTTGGTTGGATGGTTCTGATCGCTGCCGAAATGCTCGCGCAAAACCCTGGCCTTGGTAAATTCGTTTGGGATGAGTTCCAGAACGGCTCTTCACAGTCACTCGCGAAGATCATGTTTGCGGTGCTGACCATCGGTATCATCGGTTTCATGCTGGACCGCGTCATGTACGCTCTGCAGCGCGCCTTCACCTGCTCTGCAAACCGCTGATTTCTTGGAGAACAAGCAATGTCTTATCTCGAAGTATCCAATCTGTCGAAGAGCTACGGTGAAGGTGCAGATCGAACCGATGTGCTCAAAGACATCAATCTGAAAGTGGACGAGGGCGAGTTCATCGCCATCGTCGGTTTCTCCGGCTCGGGAAAAACCACACTGATTTCGGCGCTTGCCGGCCTGCTCGAGGGCGATCAAGGTGGTGTCATCTTCAAGGGCCAAGAGATTGATGGGCCGGGCCCGGAGCGCGGTCTCGTGTTCCAGTCATATTCACTCATGCCTTGGCTGTCGGTGACAGGCAATGTCGCTCTGGCGGTAGACAGTGTTCACGGTAAGAAGTCGAAAGCTGAGCGCAACGCGATTGTCGAGAAGTATATCGATATGGTGGGACTGACGCCCGCCAAAGACCGCAAGCCAGCGGAACTGTCTGGTGGTATGCGCCAGCGCGTGTCCGTTGCGCGCGCTCTGGCCATGCAGCCAGAAGTGCTTCTTCTTGATGAACCGCTTTCGGCTCTGGACGCGCTGACCCGTTCCAAACTTCAGGACGAGTTCGCCGACATCTGTGAGAAGGAAAAGAAAACCATCATCCTCATTACCAATGATGTGGACGAGGCCATTCTTCTTGCGGACCGCATCATTCCGCTGACACCAGGCCCGAACGCGACGCTCGGCAAAAGCTTCGATGTGAACATTCCCCGCCCGCGTGACCGGGCTGAAATGAACCACGACGAGACCTTCATCCAATTGCGTGGTGACGTGACCAACTATCTGATGGAAATCGGTCTTGAGCGTGGTGCCGATGTTGAAAACGACATCATACTGCCGAACGTTGTACCTTTCACAGCCAAGAAGGACGAGCTTCCGGAAGCTTATGTGAAAGCCTCCGCTGTTTTGAATGAAGAGCGTTTCCTTGAGTTCTCGCAGCTGAAAAAGGTCTACCCTACACCCAAGGGTCCTTTGACAGTTGTCGATGGATTTGAGCTTAAAATGAAGAAGGGTGAGTTCACCACTCTGATCGGTCACTCTGGATGCGGTAAGTCGACGGTCCTTTCGATGGTTGCCGGTCTGAACCCGATCACCGAGGGGGCGATTATCCTTGACGGAAAACACATCACACAGGCGGGTCCCGACCGCGCTGTTGTGTTCCAGGCGCCATCGCTCATGCCCTGGTTGACGGCTTACGAAAATGTCGCGCTCGGTGTTGACCGTGTTTATCCAGACGCGACCAAGCAGGAACGCAAAGACGTCGTTGAATATTATCTGTCGCGCGTTGGCCTTGCCGATGCGATGCATAAAGCGGCGGCTGATCTTTCCAACGGCATGAAGCAGCGTGTTGGTATCGCCCGCGCTTTTGCTTTGTCACCGAAACTTCTGCTTCTCGATGAGCCATTCGGTATGCTGGACTCGCTCACCCGCTGGGAACTTCAAGACGTTCTGATGGATGTCTGGAAGCGTACGCAAGTGACAGCGATCTGCGTCACACACGATGTTGACGAAGCTATATTGTTGGCTGACCGCGTTGTGATGATGTCGAACGGCCCGAACGCCAAGATCGGCAACATTATGGATGTCGATCTGCCGCGTCCGCGTTCGCGCAAGGCACTCTTGGATCACCCGGACTACTACGCCTACCGCGAAGAACTCCTTGAGTTCCTGGAAGCCTATGAGGGTGGCGCTGATCCGTCTGAAGAGCAACTGGAAGCGATCAAGGCGCGCCGTGCGGCACGCATCGCGCGTCAGTCCAAAACGCTGCAAGCTGCGGAGTGATAAAGATGACACCGGAACAGATTAATTTGGTACAAGGTTCATTCAGCAAAGTCGCACCGATAGCACCGCAAGCGGCTTCCATTTTTTACGATCGGCTGTTTGAGATCGCTCCTCACGTCCAACCAATGTTCACTGGTTCGATGGAAGAGCAGGGCAAAAAACTGATGACCACGCTCGGCGTGGTCGTGAACGGCTTGAAAGACTTGGATGCCATTCTACCGGCGGCGCAGGAATTGGCGCGTCGGCATGTCGATTATGGCGTGAAGGCGGAACACTATGCGCCGGTTGGTGAGGCATTGATTTACAAGTTGGGGCAGGGCCTTGGCGAGCAATTTGACGCTGACACCGAAGAAGCCTGGTTGACGGCTTACACCGTTCTTTCAGGCGTGATGATCGACGCCGCTTACGGCACACCAGTAGCTGCGGAGTGACGAGATGAGTGACAAACAGAGACTTGTCGTCATCGGCAATGGCATGGCGCCGGGCAGAATGCTGGAGCATCTGTTCGAGATTGATGCCGAGGCCTATGAGGTGACGATTTTCAACGCGGAACCACGCGTCAACTACAACCGCCTGATGCTGTCGCCGGTTCTGTCCGGCGAGAAAAAATATGGCGATATCATCACGCATGATGATGATTGGTATGCCGTGCACGGCGTGACACTGCACAAGTCAGCGAAGGTCGTCGATATTGATCGCGCTGCAAAGACTGTCACCTGCGAGCATGGGAATACGGTCTCCTATGACAAGCTTGTGATTGCGACGGGCTCCAACCCGTTCATCATTCCGGTGCCAGGTCATGAGCTTGATGGTGTTTTGACCTACCGCGATCTCGATGATGTTGAGCGCATGATCGAAGTCGCCGAGAGCAAGGGCCATGCGGTGGTGATCGGTGGCGGTTTGCTTGGCCTTGAAGCGGCAGCGGGCCTTAAGGCTCAAGGCATGGGCGTGACCGTGCTGCACCTGATGCCGACATTGATGGAGCGGCAACTGGATACGGCTGCCGGTTATCTTTTGGAGAAGGCCTTTGAGGATCTCGGCATCTCCGTGATGACGAAGGCGAATACCAAACAAATCCTGGGGCATGACGGGAAAGTCGTCGGCGTCGAACTGGAAGATGGTACCCGCATTGACGCCTGCATGGTCGTCATGGCGGTTGGTATTCGACCATCGACGTCGCTGGCAAAAGAGGCCGATTTGGCCGTCAATCGAGGCATTGTTGTTTCGGACAACATGATCACGAATGATCCGAACGTATTCGCGCTTGGCGAGTGCGTTGAGCACCGGGGCATGTGCTATGGGTTGGTCGCGCCGCTTTATGAGATGGCGCACGTGATCGCAAAGCAGCTTACCGGTATGGTTGACGCCAGCTATCAGGGTTCCGTCACGGCGACGAAACTCAAGGTGACCGGCATTGATCTTTATTCCGCCGGTGACTTCGCGGAAGCCGATGATCGCGAAGAGATTGTTCTGCGTGATGCGGCCGCAGGCGTCTACAAGAGGCTGGTCCTGAAGGATGATAAGATCATCGGCGCTGTCATGTATGGCGATACCGCTGATGGCCCATGGTTCTTCGACATGCTCAAAAAGGGCACGGATGTTTCGCAGATGCGTGACACGCTAATCTTCGGTCAGGCCTACCAGGGGGGAGAACCGCTGGACCCTATGGCGGCCGTTGCAGCATTGCCCGATGACGCAGAAATCTGCGGCTGCAACGGTGTCTGTAAGGGGACAATTGTCTCTGCCATCGGCGAAAAAGGTCTGACAAGCCTGGATGATGTTCGTGCCCATACAAAGGCGTCCGCGTCATGCGGTACGTGCACGGGGCTGGTTGAACAATTGCTGGGTCATACGCTCGGCGATGCTTATAACCCTGCTGCAATTACACCCATGTGTGGTTGCACGGATTTGGGGCATTCCGACGTTCGTCGTCTTATCAAGGCGAAGGGTCTGAAAACCATTCCAGCTGTTATGCAGGAGTTGGAGTGGAAGACATCGTGCGGTTGCGCAAAGTGTCGCCCCGCACTCAACTATTATTTGGTGTGCGATTGGCCCGATGAGTATGCGGATGATTACCAGTCGCGCTTTATCAACGAACGGGTACACGCCAACATTCAAAAGGACGGCACTTACTCAGTTGTTCCACGCATGTGGGGCGGCGTGACGTCTTCATCTGAACTTCGCGCAATTGCCGATGTGGTCGACAAGTTTGACATCCCAACCGTTAAAGTGACTGGCGGTCAGCGCATCGACATGCTGGGCATCAAGAAGGAAGACCTGCTCGATGTTTGGGCTGATCTCGGCAAGGCAGGTTTCGTTTCCGGACAGGCATACGCGAAGGGGCTGCGCACCGTGAAAACCTGTGTCGGTACGGACTGGTGTCGCTTTGGTACGCAGGACTCGACCGGCCTTGGTATAAAGCTTGAAAAGTTCATGTGGGGATCTTGGACGCCCGCAAAACTCAAGATGGCGGTCTCCGGCTGCCCTCGTAACTGTGCGGAAGCCACCTGTAAGGATATTGGGGTCGTCTGTGTTGATAGTGGCTATGAAATCCACTTTGCCGGTGCTGCTGGTCTCGACATCAAAGGCACTGAAATCCTTGGCAATGTGACCACTGAAGACGAGGTCATGGAACATGTCGTGGCACTTGCGCAAATGTATCGTGAGCAAGGCCATTACCTTGAACGCATCTACAAGTGGGCCAAGCGCATTGGCTATGATGAGATCAGGCGTCAAATCATGGACGATGCCGAGGCGCGTAAAGCCTATTATGACCGCTTCGTTTTCTCGCAACAATTCGCCCAAGTTGATCCTTGGAATGAACGAGTGTCCGGCAAGGACAAGCACGAGTTCAAACCGATGGCGACCCTTTCGCTGGAGGCTGCAGAATGAACGCGGTGACAACAAATTGGGTGGCCGTGGGGTCACTCAACGACATACCTCGCAGGGGCGCGCGGTGTGTGAAAAATGGTGATATGACCATCGCTATTTTCCGCACCAGCGATGATCGGGTCTTTGCACTTGAGGATAAATGTCCGCACAAGCAGGGGCCTTTAAGCCAAGGGATTGTGCATGATGGGTGCGTCACCTGTCCGCTGCATGATTGGGTCATTTCGCTCGAAACCGGTCTTGCTCAAGGGGCTGATGAGGGTGAGACCCAAGCCTACCCGGTCAAGCTTGATGGCGAAACGGTGCTGTTGGGCTTGTGATGGGAGAAGGGATCAAGACAACGTGCCCCTATTGCGGCGTTGGCTGTGGCGTTATTGCGACGCCGCATGCCGATGGCCGCGTCGATATTCAAGGTGACATGGATCATACGGCCAATTTTGGGCGGCTTTGTTCCAAGGGCTCTGCTCTTGGTGAGACTGTCGATCTGGATGGTCGTTTGCTGCATCCAGAGATCAATGGCGAGCGGGCTGACTGGAATGAAGCACTCGACTTGGTCGCCGACAGGTTCAAGCAAACCATAGCCGAGCATGGCCCTGATAGCGTTGCTTTTTATGTCTCCGGCCAAATTCTGACGGAAGACTACTATGTCGCCAACAAGCTGATGAAGGGGTTCATCGGTTCCGGCAACATCGATACAAATTCTCGTCTCTGCATGGCATCGTCGGTTGCCGGCCATCGCCGCGCTTTTGGCACCGATACAGTGCCTGGTACCTATGAAGACCTTGAACTGGCTGATGTGATTGTGCTGGTTGGTTCTAACCTTCTTTGGTGTCACCCGGTGCTTTATCAGCGCATTGCCGCAGCGAAGGCCAAGCGTCCTGAAATGCGGGTTGTTTTGGTTGATCCGCGCCGCACCAAGACCGCTGATCTTGCAGACATGCATTTGGCGATCGCCCCGGACAGCGATACGGCTTTGTTTGCTGGCCTTTTGAAATGGATTGCCGAGAACAAGGCTGTCGACGCCGACTGGGTTGATGCGAACACAAATGGTCTTGCTGCGACGCTGGCCAAGACAGACGGTTTGACGCTCGATGGAGTAGCGCTCGAAACCGGTCTGTCGGTGGATGAAATCAAGCAGTTTTATTCACTCTGGCTCGACCACGAGAAAGTCGTGACCGGCTATAGCCAAGGTGTGAACCAATCAGCCGGTGGCACTGACAAGGTCAACGCGATTATCAATTGCCATCTGGCAACGGCGCGTATCGGCAAGCCTGGCATGGGGCCATTTTCACTGACCGGGCAGCCTAACGCCATGGGCGGGCGCGAGACGGGTGGTCTTGCCAATATGCTCGCTGCACATATGGATATTGAGAACCCGGTCCACCATGACCGTGTGGCGCGTTTTTGGGATGCGCCAAGCCTGACGCAGAGCCAAGGTTTGAAAGCCGTCGACATGTTTCAGGCCGTCGGTGATGGTCGGATCAAGGCCCTTTGGGTTATGGCGACGAATCCGGTTGTCTCGATGCCGGACGCAGGCGCAGTCGAAGCGGCCATTGCCAACTGCCCGTTCGTTGTTGTTTCAGACATCGTGGCTGAGACAGACACAGTACGTCATGGGCATGTGAAGTTGCCCTCGCTCGGTTGGGGCGAAAAGGATGGTACAGTCACCAATTCAGAGCGGCGTGTCTCTCGTCAGCGAGCTTTTTTACAAGCGCCGGGTGATGCCAAAGCCGACTGGTGGCAGATGGCCGAAGTCGGCAAGCGCATGGGTTGGCTTAAAGCTTTCGACTATTCTGATGCCGCTTCGGTTTTTCGTGAGTTTGCCCAGCTAACCGCCTTTGAAAATGATGATGACCGCGATCTGAATTTGGGTGCGCTGAGCGATGTGGCATCAGAGGTGTATGAAACGCTTCCGTCATTCCAGTGGCCGCAAATCGGATCGTTTGATCCTTCAAAGCAAACGCGATTTTTTGCCAACGGTCAGTTTTATACGCCGGACCGCAAAGCCCGTTTTATGCCCACAGCTGCTTTCAAAGCTGATGCCAATGCCCAGAAGATGCGTCTCAATACGGGTCGCGTGCGTGACCACTGGCACACAATGACCCGCACGGCGAAATCTGATCGCCTCAACGCTCACATGTCGGAGCCATATTGCGAATTGCATCCGGCTGATGCCTCACGCTTGAATATCAATGATGCTGATCTGGTTATGATAAGGGGCCGTGGCGAGGCCATCATTGTCCGTGCCTTGATCAGCCCTGACCAACGCGAAGGCAGTGTTTTTGTGCCTATGCACTGGAATGATCAGTTTGCGTCTGCCGGGCGCGTCGACAAGCTGGTCGCGCCGGAGACCGACCCGTTTTCCGGCCAGCCGGCGTTAAAGGGTTCGGAAGTCGAAGCTGAACGCGCCTCGATGGCGGCACATGGATTTTTGGTGTCCCGCAATCGGCCAGAACCGGTTGGCTTGGACTATTGGGCGCTGGCTAAAACAAAGGGCGGATGGCGCTTGGAGTTTGCTTTGGCCGTAGTGCCTGATGAACCGGAAGTATTCTTGGCCTCTTTGCTCGCAGATGGTGCGCATCCCCTGACTGCAAGCGATCACTATCGCGGGTTTTGGCGTGCTGCTCAGTTTAATGACGATGAGCTTTTGTCAGCTGTCTACCTATCCGCCTCGCCCGTTGAAGTATCACGCACTTGGGTGTCAGGACTGTTCGACCAATCGTTTTCAACACTCAAAGAGCGCTGGCGGGTGCTCGCCGGCCGGCCTGCGGCAGACATGCCGGACAAAGGCGCAATTGTCTGTTCCTGCATGTCTGTTGGCGTCAATGACATTGCTGGCGCGGTTCGTGCCGGTTGTCACTCGGTCGATGCCGTCGGACGTTCCACCAGTGCTGGCACCAACTGTGGCTCCTGCAAAGCTGAAATTACGGAGATAATCAATGCGCATCGTCTCATCGCAGCCGAGTAAAAAGCCACGTCGAACGCGCGCGCGCCAGGAGCGCATAGGCGAACTGGCGGTTCTGCCGGTTTTCTACAAGTTGCGTGGCAAAAAGGTGCTGATGGCTGGCGGCAGCGATGCTGCAGCTTGGAAGGCACATCTACTTGCAGCGGCCGGGGCGTTTATCGAACTCTATGCTGTCGAACTTGATCCTGCATTTGATGAACTTCTTGATGATACCCAATATCGCTGGCATCAGCGACCTTGGGCGACCGATAGCTTTGAGGGTGCGCAGATCGCGATTGCCGACGCGGAAACGGAAGGCGAAGGGCAGGCTTTTTACTGCGCTGCCCGTGCCGCTGGCGTGCCAGTCAATGTAATTGACAAGCCTGCATTCTGCGAATTTCAGTTCGGCTCCATCGTTAACCGTTCGCCCGCCATTGTTGGGATTTCAACTGACGGTGCTGCCCCGATTTTCGGGCAGGCCATCCGCCGCCGCATCGAGACATTGTTGCCAAAGTCGTTGCAAGGCTGGGCGGAAATGGCGCGCGATGTACGCGCCGCCATCAATGAACAGCTTGCACCGGGACCCCAACGGCGCGCCTTTTGGGAGCGATTTGTAGATCGTGCTTTTTCCACGAGTGTGGAGGCGCAAACACGTGGCCAACTGCTTGATGACAGTGCCCGTATCGCCCACGCGCCCGCTGCACAAATGGGTCGTGTGACGTTGGTTGGCGCCGGGCCGGGCGATGCTGAGCTACTGACCCTAAAAGCCGTGCGCGCTCTTCAGGCCGCAGATGTGATCTTGTTTGATGATCTTGTCTCCAATGATGTGTTGGAATTGGCTCGCCGTGAAGCCAAGCGCATGATGGTGGGCAAGCGCGGTGGCCGTGAAAGCTGCAAACAGGAAGACATAAACGACACGATGGTTTCGCTCGCCAAGGCAGGCAAACATGTGGTGCGGCTCAAGGGCGGAGACCCGATGGTGTTTGGCCGGGCAGGCGAGGAGATCAGCCGATTGCGCGATGAGAACATCGCTGTTTCGGTTGTGCCCGGCATCACTTCTGCCTTGGCCTTTGCCGCGCAATTGGGTGTGTCGCTTACCCATCGCGATCATGCGCAGTCGGTCCGATTTGTGACAGGGCATAGTCGCAAGGGTGAGCTGCCGGAAGACATCAACTGGTCGGCTGTCGCTGACGAAACGACGACGACCATCTTTTACATGGGCAAACGGACAGCATCGAAGATTCGCGACCGTCTTTTGGCGGAAGGCATGCCTGAAGCAACGCCGATATCGGTCGTTTCCGGCCTTTGTCGTGCGGGCGAAGCGCGCTGGACGGGTATGCTGGTGGATATAGAAGATGGGATTGCGGCAATCGATACCGACGAACCGGTTTTGATCGGTGTCGGCGATGTCTTCAGCGCTGTTCAGACGCAGCATGGCACGTTCCACCAGTCGGCACCTTCCATCGAGCAAGTTGCGGGATTGCGCTAACCTGACAGAGCCTGTTACTGCCTCTTGGTCCCAGCCTTGCTGGCTGGACTGGGAGGAATTTCCAATGCGGCAGACCTGGCGATGGTTCGGGCCTAACGACACCGTTTCAATATCTGACCTGCTGCAGGTGGGCGTGGAGGACGTTGTTTCCGCACTGCATCATGTCCCCACCGGCGACGTCTGGACAGCAGTGGAAATCGCGAAGCGACAAGCAGCTATCGGGGCCGAAGGTAGTGGCTTGAGCTGGCTGGTCGTCGAAAGCTTGCCGGTTTCGGAGAATATCAAGCGCCGCACTGGCAATTTCCAGCAGGACATCCACAATTACAAAGCCAGTCTGACCAACCTCGCCACTGCTGGCATTGAAGTCGTTTGTTATAACTTCATGCCGGTTTTGGATTGGACGCGAACGGAGCTGCGTCGTCGGATGGTGCATGGCGGAACGGCCATGGCGTTTGATCTGGTGGATTTTGCTGCGTTTGATCTTTTTATCTTGGAGCGCGAAGCGGCGTATTCAGACTTTGATCTGGCGCTTATCGATGACGCCAAAGAGCGCTTCGCCCAAATGGACGCGTATCGAAAAGCTTCTTTGCTCGACAATTTGCTCAAGGGTTTGCCCGGGGCGACCGAGAGCTGGACGTTGGCTGACTTACGCAAACAACTGGCCGCTTACCATGGTATTGACGCCAGCAGGCTCTATCAGAACATGCTCGCATTTTTAGATGAGGTCGTTCCACACGCAGAAGCACTGGGCATACGTCTCTGCTGCCATCCTGACGACCCGCCATTTCCATTGCTTGGTTTGCCGCGCGTCATGTCTACGTTCGAAGATTACGCTAGGCTCGTTGCCGACATCGACAGCCCAGCGAACGGGATTACTTTTTGCACCGGTTCGCTTGGCGTGTTGCCAGAGTTCGACCCCGCCCGGTTTGTAGAAGAACTTGGATCGAGAATCCATTTTGTTCACTTGCGCAACACGGCGCGCGACGGCGGCGAAAGGTCGGGAAAGTTCAGTTTCCATGAAGCGGCGCATTTGGAGGGCGACACCAACATGGCTGCCACTGTCCGCGCGCTGATGATGGAGCAGGAGCGTAGGCGTGAAATGGGCAGGGCCGACTGGCAAATCCCGATGCGACCGGATCACGGGCAGGATTTGCTAAGCGATCTGGACGTTGATGGCATGCCCGGCTACCCGCTGATTGGCCGGATGCGCGGACTGGCTGAGCTTAGGGGTCTTATGGAAGCGTTTGTCAGCTAGTTGTTTGCGTCCAGCGTTGGGGTTATGTGCTTTATAATGAAACAGGCCGCTCATATATACAAAGAGATTGCGTGTTTTGCCATCGCACCGATGATGGATTGGACCGATCGGCATTGCCGTTTTTTCCATCGTCAGCTGACGCGTCATGCACTTCTCTATACCGAGATGGTGGTGGCCGATGCAGTAATCCACGGGCCGCGTGAACGCCTCTTGGGATTTGATGGCATCGAGCATCCGGTTGCCGTTCAGCTTGGCGGTTCTGACCCGGACAAGTTGGCAGAGGCTGCACGTGTTTGCGTTGGCTTTGGCTATGATGAGGTCAATCTCAATGTTGGTTGTCCATCAGACCGTGTCCAGTCGGGTACTTTTGGTGCATGTCTTATGCGCGAGCCTGACTTGGTCGCACGCTGTGTTTCGGCGATGAAAGCAGCGGTTGGTAGCCATGTGCCGATCACGGTAAAATGCCGCATCGGCGTTGATGAGCAGGACCCCAATCCTGCGCTTGATGCGCTGGCACACGCTGTGTGGGACGCGGGTTGTGATGCGCTTTGGGTGCATGCCCGCAAGGCTTGGCTGGAAGGTTTGAGCCCGAGGGAAAACCGCGATATTCCGCCTCTGGATTATGATCGTGTGTATCGCCTGAAGACGGAAAACCCGATTCATTTCATCGGGTTAAATGGTGGATTGAAGGACTTGAATCAGGCTCTTCGTGCGGTGAATCAAGGTGAAGTTGCGCTTGATGGTTGTATGCTTGGACGCGGAGCTTATCAGGACCCGTCGATCCTTCGAGCTGTTGATCAGCAGTTCTATGGGGATACAAAGCATCCCACGTCTATTGATGCTATTATTGAAACGATGGCGGAATACATAGACCGACATGTGGCTCAAGGTGGTCGCGCCAATCATGTTACGCGCCATATGGTCGGACTCTTCAATGGCGTGCCCGGAGCGCGGCGTTGGCGACAAATCCTGTCAGTTGATGCCACCAAACCCGGCGCAAAAGGCGCGATCTTGAAGCAGGCGTTTGAAGCGGTCGGTCTAGATGGCATTAATGCTGGTGAACGCCATCAGAAGCCTCAGACTGTTTTAGCTGATTATTGAATCGAGCGCTGATTTTGTTTTCAGATTTCGCTGAGCTGCTGCCTTTCCTGTTGCTGATGATTGCCTCAGGAATTGTCGCAGGTTTTATGGCCGGCCTTTTCGGTATTGGCGGTGGCGCAATTTTAGTACCGGTTTTTTATCAGGCTTTTGGCTGGGCCGAGGTGCCTGAAGATGTGCGCATGCACCTTTCAGTCGGAACGTCGCTCGCGATCATTGCGCCGACATCCATTCGTTCGTTTCTTGCTCATCGTGCCAAGGGTGCGGTTGATATGGATACGCTGCGCACGTTTCTATTTGCAGTTCCGCTCGGTGTCTTGATTGCGAGCTTGGTTATTGCAGGCATCTCGAGCGGTGGTTTGCGTTTGGTGTTTGCTGCCCTGGCTGTCTTGGTCGGTTTGAAACTGCTTTTTGATCAACCTGGTTGGCAATTGGGCTCACAATTACCTGTTGGCCCTGTGCGTTTTTTTGCCGGCAACATTATTGGTTTTCTGTCGACGTTGATGGGTATCGGTGGCGGCATACTGAACAACACTTTCATGACCCTTTTTGGCAGACCCATCCATCAAGCCATCGCCACCTCGAGCGGTGTGGGTGTCTTGATTTCCGTGCCGGGTCTTTTTGGTGCAATCTGGGCTGGTTGGGGCCAATCCGGTCTGCCCATTCTTTCGACAGGCTTCGTGAACTGGTTGTGTTTTGCGGTTGTGATTCCGGTAACGCTGACGCTTGCTCCTCTTGGAGCGAGGATGGCGCACAAAACGCCAAAAAGGACGCTAGAGAAGCTGTTCGGTGTGTTTATGCTGATCGTTGCTCTGCGATTCCTTGTAAGCGTATTTGGCGCTTAATTATGTAAGACCATGCGTGAACCGCGCACTTCGTATCCTGATAAACGGTTCAAGAAGCTCATACCCAAGAGATTATCGAACAACTGCCCCTCTTGCGCGACCATGGCGCGAACATTGCCGCGTTCAAGATCACCAATTGATAGCTTATCAATGGTGATCATTGCGGCTCGCGTCGTACCATTTGCGGTGGAAACTGGGATTATGAAATTCAGTTCGTTCACATTGTAACCCGCGGTGCGCGCATTTTCATATGTCAGAACCACGGTACTTGCACCGGTATCAATGATGAATGGCTGGCTGTCGCCATTGACGTTTGCCAATGTCTGGAAGTGTCTGTCCAACCTGGAAACAGTCACTGACAAATCCCCGTTCTCATCCAATTGTGAGATTGGGGTTCCCGGTACAACGCCAGCGGTAATTCTTGAGACTGCGCCTTGCAGTTCGTATCGATACTCCCATCCGACAAGCGCTGTTAGCGTCAGGCTTAGCGCGATGGCGAGATGGCGTGTAATCGTTGACAGTCTCTCGCCCGCACCAATCACGCTACCTATAAAGACGGTGAAGACCAGTCCGAAAAAAAGTGTTGAAGCGATTTCGCCCGTGCTCATGGACATGAGGTAGTTAATGTCACCGCCCGCCAAGGCAAAGACGCTTACCACGACCACAACTACCAAAGCGACAAACTGCAGCATTTACGGTCCGATCCTAGTGCCCTGTCTGCAGTTTGCTATCGGCTAATTGTTGTCTCTTTGTGACCCGGCGAGGCTTTTTTTCGATTTGCCCAAGACGCTGTTCCAAGCTCTCCATGATGGCGTCACGATCTCCATCGGTCATACTGGTCCAGCCTCCAATTTCGCTGCGCGTGCGTCCACATCCATGGCAGAAGCCAGTTACGTCATCGATTGAACAAACCAATATACAGGGCGATTTCATGTTTCTCTCAGTCGTAATGATATGAGATCAGGTGGGCGTCGTACCCAAAATTGCAAGCACGCTCAGCACGGTGACCACAACAATTTGTTGTGTTGTGCCAATGGTATCCCCTGTATGCCCATCCAGCTTCGTGCTGCAGTAGCTTTTGAAAACGAATGCTGCGCAAGCGGCAAGTGTCACAGTAATAACAACTGTCAGCAGATGTATCTGGGCGGTCAAACCAGTTATAATGAAGGTTCCGCTGCCGATAGCGACGCCCAACCGTACTTGTTTTTCGTCCGGCCGGCCGGCTTGGTCAGCTTTGCCGCCGGAGCGCGCGTTTGGTAGGGCGTACCAGTGCCAAACCATTGCGCTTCGCGACACAGCCTCGACACCCATAAAAAGCAAAGCTGCGGCCAATGGGCCGGTCTGTTCAATCACGATGCTCAAGCAAGCAACGCGCAGAACAATGCTGAATATGAGCGCAAGCGTGCCAAATGTCCCAAGGTGCGGATCGCGCATGATCTTGAGCATTCGCGCGCGATCTTTAGTTGCAAAGAAGCCATCGGCTACGTCGGCCAGCCCGTCTTCATGTAAGGCACCTGTGATAACGACTGTAGAAAACACTGCGAGAGCCGCAAACAGGAGTGAAGCTGTCGGATAAAAAGCTGCACCTGAGATGATCAAGGCGGCGGGCAAAGAGATTGCGATACCTGCAAGTGGATATGCATGTGCATCATCGCTGGGGCGATGAGCTTCATCAAAGTGCTGCGAACTTATTGGAACGCGACTTAAAAAGCCGAGTGCGCGTATTGTTGCTATGAACATCTTAGATGGGTTCACGGTAGAAAGTGTCGCTTTTCAGTGGTGCATGACTTGCACGAATAATGCCACTATGAAAGTTGCTCAGCCCATAGATCACAGACGACCTCTATCGGAGTATACATGACATCCGGCCTTCCATTTGATGATTTTCGACGCCTGCTGGCGGATCTCCCGGGGCCGGTTGAACATGCCGTCGATGCGGTTCGAGAGCGTGATGTGAAGCTGACGAAACCGCCCGGAGCGCTTGGCCGTCTGGAAGAGATCGCAGAATGGCTGGCCGCGTGGACAGGACGGGCGCCCGCGGTAACCCGACCTTTGGTTGCCGTCTTTGCAGGCAACCATGGCGTGACAGCGCAAGGCGTCTCGCCGTACCCGTCATCGGTTACCGCTCAAATGGTTGAAAATTTTGCTGCCGGTGGCGCTGCTATCAATCAGATTTGCATCGCGAATGATCTGGGTTTGAAGGTCTTTGATCTTGCGCTTGATGTGCCAACTGCTGACATTACCGTTGACGCTGCCTTGTCGGAGCGCGATTGCGCGGCGACCATGGCTTACGGGATGGAGAGCATTGCCGGCGGCACCGATCTTTTGTGCATTGGTGAGATGGGGATTGGCAATACAACAGTGGCATCCGCTATCTATCATGCGCTATACGGGGGAAAAGCCGAAGATTGGATCGGCCCTGGAACGGGCGCGGATGAAGCGCAAATGGCGGTTAAGGCTGACGTTGTGCGCCGAGCGGTGTCCTTGCACAAGGCCCATTTGAAAGACCCTTTGGAAGTGCTTAGGCGTTTAGGCGGTCGCGAAATTGCGGCCATGGCTGGCGCCATTCTGGCAGCGCGTATCGAGCGCATCCCGGTTATCGTCGACGGGTTTGTTGCAACGTCTGCGGCGGCGGTTCTGCATGCAGCAAACGAGCAAGCGCTCGATCATTGCATGTTGGGGCACACATCTGCTGAACCGGCGCACGCTTCGGCAATCGAAAAGCTCGGCAAAAAGCCACTGCTCGATTTGGGTATGCGTCTCGGGGAAGGCACCGGTGCCGCGTTGGCGGCTGGCCTCGTGCGATCCGCTGCAATGTGTCACGCTCAAATGGCGACCTTTGAGCAGGCTGGCGTCAGCGACCGCGACGATTAGAGACGTCTTTTAGCCGAAGGCTTGCGAAGGCTCTTCTTCAGCCAGTTTGGCTGCTGATCGCGTGTCAACTTCGCTCGCTACTGGTGCGCTTTCACGGTTAAATGCTTCCAGCACGCGGCTTGCCGGGAAGCGAACGGTGGCCGATGTTCCTTTGCGTAGTTTCGAGGTCAGTTCAAACGTCCCGCCATGCATCTGAACCAATGCTTGAACGATCGGCAGGCCAAGCCCTGTGCCTTGTTCCGCGCTCTTGATAGCGATCGACCCTTGTCCGAAGGCCGATAGGACAATCGGAATTTCTTCTTCTGGAATGCCGGGGCCGTTGTCTGTCACCGTGATGTATTGACCCCCAGACGAGGTGAGGCCCGCCTTTATTGTGACTTCACCGCCATTGGGCGTGAATTTGAGGGCGTTGGAAACAATGTTCAAAATGATCTGACGCAACGATTTTTCATCAGCAACCAGCTTTGGCAGCCCGGCCTGTGTGCGTGCTTCGATCCTGATCGACTTTGCATCGGCCTTCATTCTCACCAGGCCCATACAGTCCTCGACAATCGCGCTTAGCTGAAGTGGTTCTTCGCGTAGATCATACTTTCCAGCTTCTACGCGCGACAGATCGAGAATTTCATTGATCAGGTTGAGGAGATGCCGACCGCTTTCATGAATGTCGCCTGCATAGGTCTTGTAATGATCATTGTTCAGCGGTCCGAACACCTCTGCGTTCATGGCTTCGGAAAAGCCGAGGATGGCATTAAGCGGCGTGCGCAACTCATGGCTCATGGATGCCAGAAAGCGAGACTTTGCCAGGTTTGCTTCCTCGGCCCGACGACGCGCTTCATCGGAAATTGACTTTGCCATCTCCAATTCAGCGATCAGGGCTTGGTTTTGACTGCGATAGGACAAGCCTACCAGTGCTGCTTTGTGCAAACGCACTGAGATGAAAGAGAAAAAAAGAAGCGCGGCAGCGACCAAGCCGATGGCAATGAATGAACTCTGCGATGGTTGTGTTACTTCCACATAGACGAATACGACAACGGGCACGGCAAAGCCGATTATAGTGGATGTTGGCAGTGCATAGCAGATCGTTGCAGTTGTCGCGATTGCCAGAATAAGCGCGCTTGTTCTGACAAATAGCGCGGCATCAGCTGAACAATTGCTACACTGGTCGTAAGCAATAAAAGTCCAAATGCTACCCGTCAGGAATACCAGCAAGAAGAAATAGTTCTGCCACTTCTCGTGAACTGCAGCGACAGTCTTGTTGAGAAACTTTCGCGCCAGAATTCCGAAAAAAGCGTAGCTGATACTGGCGGCCATCGCCCAAAGCAGGATCTCAAGACGGTAGCCAATTAGCACACCGGTAACCGCAACCAGCAAAATAAGCAGTGGAACGGCCCAAACCGACGTCACCACTGCATTTGCAAACATCGTCAATATGTCGGAAATGAAATTTGTGTTGCTGCCCTGCGCAACAGCCAATTGGTCGCGCGTTTTTTGCACCGTCTTGCGCAAATCCGCGTTTCGCACTGAGCGCCGACGATCGACAATGATTTTGTCTGGAGACGAAGATGGCTGCATCAGGCTGCTTAATGTGGGTTACGCATACTCTCAAAAACGCTGCCATCATACTTTCCAAAGTCTTAACAATCCCTTCTGCAAGGCGGTAATCAAGTGTCCGGAAACACCAGAGTTTCAAGATTTCGGGACATAGCTCGCCTGGTGACGCTGTTTGTCGTCGTAGCCGTGGGTGCAGCATATCTATCCCGTTTGTCTCAAGAGGAACTTGATGGGACGGCGCAGGTGATTGATGGCGACTCGCTGCGTGTTGCTGGCATTGAGGTGCGCTTGGAAGGTATCGATGCACCCGAGTTCGGTCAGATTTGTACTGACGTTGATGGGCAAGACTATGGGTGCGGTGAGAGATCGAGGCAGGAATTGCGGCGTTTGATCGCCAACGGCCCGGTTCTCTGCCAGAGCGCACAAAGAGACCGGTACGGGCGTGCCCTGTCTTTTTGTTTCGCTGAAAATGATGCGATCTCCCTGAATGAACATATGGTTCGAAATGGCTGGGCTGTGGATTTTGGCGGCTTTGGCAGCGTGGAGCGAGAAGCGCGCCGACGCGGTGTCGGTTTATGGGCTGGAACCTTTGACATGCCGCGTGATTTCAGAGCCAGGCGTGGCGATGCCGGTGGATTTCCTTGGCTGTTGTCGATCTTCGGAGGTGATCGCGGTTGACTGAGTTAATAGAGTTACATGCCGAAATTCGGCGGTGCACGATCTGCGTCGACAGACCAATCGGCAAGGCTCTGCCACATAAGCCGCGACCGGTTGTAGTGCCATCATCCGAAGCACGCATATGCATTGCAGGCCAAGCACCAGGCACCCGCGTGCATCAGTCTGGCAGGCCTTTCACCGATCCTTCCGGCGAAAGGCTGCGTGAGTGGCTCGGAGTTGATGAAACTATTTTCTATGATCCCGATCAGATTGCAATCGTGCCGATGGGCTTCTGCTTTCCTGGCCTGAACGATAAGGGCGCGGACCTGCCTCCACGCCGCGAGTGTGCGGATGCTTGGCATGACCGGCTTTTTGCAATGATGCCCCAGATCGAACTCGTTCTCGTTATTGGCCAATATGCGCAAGCTTATCATCTGGGTGATCGCCGGATGAAAACACTTACACAGACCGTTGCGAGTTGGCGAACGCTGCTTGCATCGCCTGTCAATGGTCGTTTTGTTCTGCCGCTCCCGCATCCATCTTGGCGTAATAATAGCTGGATCAAAAAGAATCCGTGGTTTTCCGAAGAAGTTATTCCCGCACTGCGCAAAGAGGTGGGCAAACGCTTGCCGAAATAAAGCTTCTGCCTTAAGCGGAAAACCTCTGAATTTGGGCAAGGAAATTTCACATGGACCGCACAGACAGGAATATTCTTCGGCTTTTGCAAGAAGACGCCACCATGGCCGTCGCTGAAATTGCAAAGCGCATTGGTCTTTCAACCACGCCCTGCTGGCGCCGCATTCAAAAGCTGGAAGAAGACGGGATCATCAGCGGGCGTGTTGCGATACTCGATCCCGAAAAGGTCAATGCGCGCGTCAATGTGTTTGTGTCGATCCGCACCAGTTCGCATACACGTGAATGGCTCCTGCGTTTTTCTGAAGTTATCAGCGCGTTTCCTGAAGTTGTCGAGTTTTACCGCATGAGCGGGGATGTGGACTATTTGTTACGCGTCGTTGTACCGGACATTGCGGCCTATGATGCATTTTACAAGCGCCTGATCGATAAGATCGAAATCAAGGATGTCTCGTCCGTTTTTGCCATGGAGCAGATCAAGAACACGACCGCCTTGCCGTTGGATTATCTATCCATCGACAAAGCCTGATGCTGCGCTAACCGCCGATGGCTTTGAGGCGCGCCAGCAGAGACGACGTATCCCAACGGTTGCCGCCCATCTTCTGCACGTCCTTGTAGAACTGATCAATGAGGGCTGTTACCGGCACTGACGCATTGATGCGATCAGCTTCTTCGAGCACGATGTTCAGATCCTTGCGCATCCAGTCGACGGCAAAACCGTGATCATACTCACCGGCGATCATGGTCTTGTGGCGGTTTTCCATCTGCCAAGAGCCAGCTGCACCCTTTGAGATCACGTCGATGACCGCCTCGACGTCAAGCCCGGCATTTTGAGCAAAGTGGATTCCCTCCGACAGGCCCTGGACCAACCCTGCGATGCAGATCTGATTGACCATTTTGGTCAATTGGCCGCTGCCTGCCGGGCCCATCAAACCCACCATTTTGGCAAAGCTTTCGATTACCGGTTTTGCTGTCTCGAATGTTTGCTGGTCGCCGCCGCACATGACTGTCAGTACGCCGTTGACAGCACCGGCTTCGCCACCTGACACAGGTGCATCGATGAAACCGAAACCAGCCGCTTTCGCAGCCTGATCGAGTTCACGAGCCACGGCTGCTGAGGCTGTTGTGTTGTCGATGAAGATCGCGCCGGTCTTCATTAATGAAAATGCGCCATTATCGCCGAGCGTGACCGACCGCAAATCATCATCATTGCCAACGCAGGAAAAAACAAAGTCCGCGCCTTCAGCTGCCTTGGCCGGTGTTTCGGCCATGGCCCCGCCATGCTCTGCCACCCATTTTTCAGCTTTCGCCGCTGTCCGGTTGTAGACCGTAACCTCATGGCCGCCGCGGTTTTTAAGGTGCGCTGCCATGTGGTAGCCCATAACGCCGAGTCCGATGAATGTGCATTTGGCCATGGTCACTCCGTCATGTTGTCTTGAGCGGTCACCTAGCGCGCCGCGCGCCCGGTTGGAAGAAGGTAGAACAGTTTTTTGGTTGGTGCGGCGTGGCAATGAGGGCCAGCCGGTTTAAACAACGAAGGTAATGGCAGGCGCGCTTGCGTGCCCCCGCGCTCAGCATCCAAGAGCGCAAGTTGGTGAGCTCACAATTTGGGACCCCGGCAATGCCGGTATGGCAATGGTCCTTTTGTGTGCTGGACCCTCCGGGGCCCCGCGCGGAGATTTGATGTGGTAGATCGCGCATCAGCGGCACACCCGCGCGTCTTACCCCTCTTCACCAAGCCGACGCCTACGTTCGTCCACAACGCGGCGGACTCAAAGTCAGAGCCCAATTTGACCTATGCTGCGCAATGCACGAAGGTCCGCTTTAAGATGTTTCAGTGTTTCAATTCACCCTCGATTTCAGTATACTCCAAGGGGCAGGTTTCCTTGTTAGTGACGTGAACATGAGACGGATTTTTAGCATCGCATTGAGCCTATTCTTCCTCGTTCTTGCGGGGGCCGTTGGCTACGGCGCCATTGGATATTGGGACGCCGTTCGTCAGGCAGATGCGTACGCAGTTCGCGCGGACAGTTTGATCGCTGACAGTCGCGGGCCAAATGATCTAGGCATTGAACAACTCAGGCAGCTTATCTTGGTGCAAGACCCGGGATTTCTTGACCATGCTGGCGTTGATCTATCTACGGCCGGGGCGGGACTAACTACGATTTCCCAATCCCTCTCCAAGAGACTAGGATTCGAGGATTTTCGCCCCGGAATCGGGAAGATACGGCAGACAGGCTTCGCTATTGCTCTCGAACGGCAACTCACCAAAGACCAGATACTCGCGCTTTGGCTCGACTCAGTTGAGATGGGGCGCGGTCCTGAAGGGTGGATGACGGGGTTTTTTGCGGCAAGTGAAAGCATCTATAGCCGAGCACCCTCTGAGCTCACCGATCAAGAGTATCATCGTCTGTTAGCTGTGCTAATCGCTCCGGGACGGTTCCGGCTTCTTGAAAGTGATGAAGAGCTAGACGACCGCGCTTCGCGGATTGCAAGACTCACATCCGGTGATTGCAGCCCAGAAAGTCAAAGTGATGTTTGGCTCGACGCCTGCGTGTAGATTTTGGTTCGCCAACTTGACCCTTCTTTCATGAACCTGGATTGCTAACAGCGGATATTCGCAGTGAAGCGTCGAAGGGTAGCTTTGTCCCGCACCTCGTTGATCTGACCGGTTTGCGGCGAATGTGCAGTCTCGGTTCGGGTCGTGTTGACGCTGGCGAACGTCCGGTTCGGTGACCCTCGCTGCGGGGCAGCGATCGATGTGCCGCAACAGCAAAAGGATGCTGCGTCAGCAATAGCCGCACGTGCATAGGTCTGGTTTGTCCCGCGCTGCGGACCTTCAACAGCGGTCTCGTCAATGACGGCACCGCGGACAAAGTCGCCGTTCGTTCAAACCAACTCAATGTCCGCTTTATTCTGATCAGATGTCGATTTCTAAGCTCACTTTGGTGCGGTCCATTGTGACAAAGGTTTTGAACTTCTTGATCGTCTCATTTGAAAAGAAAAGTCGCTGCGTCAGGGCCTCATATTCAGACATATCTTGCACCAGAATGATCAACACAAAATCGGCTTCACCAGTGACGTAATAGCATTGCTGTACTTCAGGGGCATCGACGAAGCTTTGCTTGACCTGTTCGATTGCCCCTCCCGTCTCCACGTTCAGCTCGACTTGAACAACTACGGTTAAGGCGGGTCCAAAACGTGCGGGATCTACAGTGGCCGTTTGGGCGGCGATGACACCAGACGCCTCGAGCCGCTTGATCCTGCGTTGCACAGATGGCGCTGACAGATTGACCCGCTCCCCGATCACCCGTTGTGGCACGGTGTTGTCTTTTTGTAGAATGCGGAGGATCTCCAAATCGAACGGATCAAGAGATTCTGAACGTTTCAATTGAAGTTCCTGCCTATCTTGCAAAAATGTTGCATATTTTCCTGCACACTAGAGCACACAACCACTAGTTAGTGAACTAAACTTTCATCAGCTGATAGAAAGAGATCCAATGTTCACACCATTCAAAACCGCTATCCTAAATCACCACGCTAGCACGCCATTATTCGATGGCCCCGTGACACAAACCCTAAACCGCGCAGGTTTCGATAACGCGGAAAAGGAGATTTCGAACTGGGACGGTTATGTCGAGACGCCCTTGATTGATCTTCCTGGGCTAGCCGGAAGGCTCGGCATCGGTGATCTTCGCTACAAACACGAAGGTCCAAGGTTCGGACTTGGCAGCTTCAAGGCACTCGGTGGGGCTTACGCGGTTTTGCGAACGGTTCAGCGTGAGCTGTCCAAATCCATTGGCAAGCTGGCGGATCCGTTCGATGTACGCCGCGGTCTTTATGCCCAGCAGACGAAGGCGATAACCGTGATTTCCGCCACTGATGGTAACCATGGCCGCTCAGTTGCTTGGGGTGCCGCGCAATTTCACACAAACTGTCGGATCTACATTCATGCAGAAGTCAGTAAGCACCGCGCCGATGTCATGCGGAACCTAGGTGCCGAAGTGGTCCGAGTTGATGGCGATTATGACGCGACGGTTGCCCAAACACGTGCCGATGCGGAAAAGCACGGATGGTTGATTGTCTCGGACACGTCTTGGCCCGGCTATACGCAGCCCCCGTTGGACGTGATGGCGGGCTATGGAGTTATGGCGCGTGAGATTGTTCAAAGCTACGTCACACCTCCGACCCACGTTTTTCTGCAGGGCGGCGTTGGTGGGTTGGCGGCTGCAGTTTCGGCTGTCTTCCATCAAGAATGGGGGTTCGATGCGCCCCGTGTCGTGATTGTCGAGCCCGAACTCGCACCCTGTTTGTTCGCAAGCGCTAGGGCGAATGAAGCGACAAGCGTGGAGATTTCAAAGGAAACCATCATGGCGGGCCTGTCGTGTGGTGAACCATCAGAATTGGCTTGGTCAGTCCTTGCGGATGCTGCCCACGACTTTATCACTATCCCCGAAAATATTGTCGGTCCGATGGTTCGGATATTGGCTAATGGTGCCTGTGGTGACGCTTCTCTTGATGCTGGTGAAAGCGGTGTCGCTGGGCTTTGTGCTGTCGTTGCAGCAGCCAAACAACCTGCTCTACAGCGGAATTTATGCCTAGACGCCAATTCACGCATCGTCGTCATTGGATCCGAAGGAATCACTGATCCGAATGTCTACGCCCAGATCATAGCCGGAGAAATCTGACGCCACTGAAACAGAAATTCATCACTCTAGCGACATCAGAAGGGCTGGGTCGCGCTTTTGAGTATTTTCCGAATGCCGACATTCGCGCAAAATGCAGCATCGGTGAAAGCACCCACTTCCACCACTCACCGCACCAGATGCCGGGTCAGCCTCTTCTCAAGCCAGTTCCAGACGTTGCGCAAAATCTCGACGATGATCAGGTAGAAGATCGCGGCGTAAATGTAAGTCTGGAAGTCAAAGGTGCGCGAGAATGCGCGACGGGTTTCGCCCATCAGGTCAAAGACCGTGATCAACGCCACAATCGCAGACCCCTTGATCATCAGGATAATCTCGTTGCCGTAGGGACGCAGCGCCACAATCATGGCTTGGGGCGCAATGATCTTTCGGAATGTCTGAAAGCGATTGATCCCAAGCGCTGCCGCGCCCTCCCACTGACCGGTTGGCACCGAGCGGACGGCGCCGCGCACAATTTCTGCCTGATAGGCAGCCGTGTTGAGCGTGAAGGCGAACAGCGCGCAATTCCACGCATCGCGGAAGAAAAGCCATAGGCCGACGGCTTCCAGCTGCTCACGGAATGAGCCAAGACCATAATAAATCAGGAATAGCTGGGCGAGCAGTGGTGTGCCGCGGAACAGATACACATAGCCAAATGAGAATCCATTCAGCAGCCGATTGTCCGACATGCGGGCATAGGCAATCGGTAACGACAATATCGCGCCGAGCACGATGGAGATGGAAACCAGCGTCAGGGTGGTGAGAAGTCCGTTCCAGTAGCGCGGCGCATAGCGCTCTATCTTGGCCGGATCATAGCCCGTGATCAGCCAAGCGGCGAGGGCGATGACGACGATGATCCAGAAAGCAAGAAGCGCATAGCCCCAGCCGCGCGTTGCGTTCCACGGCTTTTTGATTGTGTCGGGTGCCGGTTGTTGCGGCCGCAATTCAGCCGGGGCGACATAGGCGTGTACGCTGCTCATCGTGCCTGCTCCGCGCGCTCGCCATATTTTTCGATCCGGTTGATCGCAATCGATGAAAGGAGGGCGAGAACCAAAAACAACATGAAGGCGATGCCGTAGAAGAGAAACGCCTCTTTCGTAACGCGCGCTGCAATGCCGGTTTGCCGGACGATGTCAGACAAGCCGATGGCTGAGACTAGGGCTGTATCCTTCAAAAGGATCATCCAGAGGTTGGTCAGGCCGGGCAGGGCGATCTTTAAGACCTGCGGCAGAACCACGAGGCGCATGACTTTGCCGTGCGGCAGGCCGACCGCATATCCGCCTTCATACTGGCCCTTTGGGATGGCGCGAAACGCCGACAAAAACACTTCAGACGCGTAGGACGAAAATACGATCCCAAGTGCGATCATGCCCGCCACAAATGCGTTGATCTCGATCCCGGATGAAAAGCCCATGGCGCGGGCGATTTGCTGGATGCCGATCTGCATCCCGAAGAAGATGATAAAGAGCGTGAGAAGCTCGGGCAGGCCGCGAAAGATGGTGGTATAAATTTCTGCCGAGAGACGGAGCGTTGGTTCGCGCGATTGTTTGGCGAGTGCCACGAAAAATCCGAGTGCCAAACCAAGTGGCAGTGTTGCAAGCGCAAGCGAGACAGTAACCAGAACGCCCCAGGCAATCTCATCGCCCCAGCCTTGGTCACCAAATGAAATGAGGGTCCAGACGTCCACAGATCAGCTCGCGATTATCGTTCTTGGGTATTCGTTTGCGGTGTCGATCTCTACAGTCAAAACCGGCCTCGTCTTGAAAAATCGCCTTAGGCGATCCTCAGCACCCCAGCAAAAATCAACGGGGAACCTATGTGCATCCCAACTCAGGTAGTATTGTGAATTAGTTTCCACGTCATTGTTAGATCGGCAAAAAACTACCAACGCGATAGCTGACCAGTAAAAAGTCGGTGGGAATTGAATTATCGATCCATCTAATTTGATCTTTGTTATTCTATCCGCGCTTTGGTCTTGTGACTCCGAAAATTCAAAGGCTCCATCAATGGGGTCGCCATGTGCTAAAGAGCATCTATAGGCATGATATAAAAGGTCTGCAAAGTCAGCACTTTCAGCTTCAAAACGACTCGTTTTAGATAAATGATTGGCTGGGAATTTGAAGTCTTTCAAATTGAAGCCTGGGTTCGTGAAGTATTGGAAAATCCAGACGTATTCTCGAAGAAATTTTTTATATTCCTTTGCGGAAACTCGATCTTTCTGTCTCAGCTTTCTTGCTGATAGATCGATTGCTGGGCAAATAAAGTTTAAGCCTGCGGAATAGTTCTTAACTTCCCCGCAGGCAATGGCCTCGAAAACCCGTTCATCAATACGCATCTTCAGTATATGGCCAGTTAGTGCTTATCAGCCGCCGAACACGTCAACGTCGAAATATTTGTCGTTGATTTCCTGATAGGTGCCGTTTGCGCGGATGGCCGCAATGGCTGCATCAAATTTGGCTTTCAGATCATCTTCGCCTTTGCGCAGGGCAATGCCAGCGCCTTCACCGTTGATGACAGGATCAGGTGTCAGCGTGCCGAGCAGCTTGCAGCATGCGCCATCGTCTGTCTTCAGCCACTCGGAAAGAACGATCACATCATCGATAACGGCGTCGATACGGCCGTTGGCGATGTCGAGCTTATACTCATCCGGTGTTGGATAGAGTGTCAGACTGGCAGAAGAGAGTTTTTCTTCCGCATAGTTGGAGTGTGTTGTTGATGACTGCGCGCCAATGGCTTTGCCAGCCAGCGCCGCATCTGTTGCTTCGGCAATGTCTGAGTCTTTTGGAACGGCAATTGCCGGTGGTGTGTTGTAATATTTGCCGGTGAAGTCGACGACTTCCAAACGCTCAGCTGTAATCGACATGGATGCGATGATGGCGTCATAATTGCCCGCCAGCAGACCTGGAATAATACCATCCCAATCAGACGTCACGAACTCGCAGGTCGCGCCCATTTCTTCGCAAAGCGCATTGGCAATGTCGATATCAAAGCCAACCAAGGAGCCGTCGGCTTCCAGATTGTTGAATGGAGGGTAGGCCCCTTCCGTGCCGATCTTGATGGACAGTGAATGGCTGCCCGCCATGGCTGCACTTGCTGAAAACACGACTGCCGTTGTGGCGGCCAGAACAAACTTTGCAAATCTCATAATAACTCCCTGATCATGAGGCGGCGCATCATGCGCCCGCTGACCGGGATATTCCCACCGTTTTTTCCAAAAATGCAACAACTTTCACACATGCCCAATTTCTGAGCAGAGTTACCTAACGTCCGCTGGCTGCTGGGAAAATAAGGCGTTTGAGATTGGGCATCCCCTTTTGAAAGGCGTAGTGTGAGACAGCCAACAAGGTGACGGCAGCACCTCCCGCAAATGCAAGAGCACTGGTTCGATAAACAAGTTCAGCTTGCGCTTGCCACCAAGGCAACGGTTCATTGAAGAATTCGAAAATGACGAAGCCAAAAATGCTGGGCGCTGCGCTGCCCGCAAAGACAATTAAACAAAGACCAGCCAATCCGAATACACCAATGGCAGTCACCATGATCACCTGAGCAAGCCGGTAAACAAAAGCCGCTGGCAACCAAGTGTTGGCATTGCGCGGAAAGCCGCGACCAAACCGGCGCAGGCACTGATAGATAAGGAACAGAGCGACCGCCAGATCAAGTGGCTGGGGTGTTTCGTACCAACCCTGCTCGACCAACATGTAGGCCAGCCCCGCAACGATCGCGAAGCCGATCCAATGAACCACCAAAGACCATGCGCTGTATCCGCCGTGGGAATCGGCGCGGTCAAAATTTGTAAACCTTGGTCTTGCGGCTGGCTCAGCTGCTGCGGCTACTTCTTCTATTTCGGTTGCACTCACGGCTGATCCTTGTGCGCAATGTCAAACTCGCTGAGCGGTATAAAACGGACAAGGTCGCCTTTGGCAACGCTGCTTATGTCTTCAGGTAGTTCAATAAGGCCGCCTGAGGCTACAAGTCCTGAAATCAATCCAGAACCGTCGCGCGAGAACTTTTGAGCAAAGCCCTTATTGTCTCGCCACCCCCGTGCGAACTCGCGCCGATCCTTTTTCTTTTTGGTAATTTGAAAGGCGGCAGGCAGCATGAATGGCCTAGGCGGTCTCTGGTCCACGCCCATTAGTCTTGCCATTGCCGGCCGGACATAAAGCAAAGAACAAACATGCGCCGCAACCGGATTTCCTGGCAGGCCCAACAGTATGCAATTGTCTATCTGGCCCAGCATCATCGGGCGCCCGGGCTTTATGGCGATTTGCCATAAATGCCGTTTGCCCAAGTGGTCCAGAGCATCAAGCATGTGGTCTTCGCCGCCGCGCGATGCGCCGCCAGTCGCGACAATCATATCCAGTTTTTCGCTGGCGGTTTTCAGCACCGTCTTGAGTTTTTCAAGATCATCCGGCAGGTGGCCAAGGTCTATAGCTTCAACCGACGGGACAGCAAGCAGTGAACGCAGCATGGGCCTGTTAGCATCATAAACCTGATGTGTGGCTGTGGCAGATCCCGGTTGGACAATTTCATTGCCCGTCGAGAGGACGCCAACGCGTAGTTTTGCACGCACGTTGACCTGTTCAAGCCCGATTGAAGCAAGCGCTGCTATGTGGGCCGGGGTTATAACATGACCAGCAGATATGATGCGCGTGCCCGGTTGGACATCCTCACCTTTCAGACGGCAGTTCGCTCCCCGTTGCAATCCGGCAGGGATATGCACCATCTGACCAACTAAACGACAGTCCTCCTGCATGGCCACGGTGTCAGCGCCTTCAGGCATCAGCGCACCTGTATAGATTTCGCGTGCTGTTTTAGGGGCAAGCGGCGAGGGCGGCGTGCCGGCGCTTGTTGTGCCCGAGGCGTTAAATCGTCCTGCGAGAATAACATAATCGCTGTGGGCAAACGCGTAGCCATCGACGGCAGCATTGTCTCCCTGCGGGATTGCACGAGCTGAATGGATGTCTTCTGCGCAAATGCGTCCTGCCGCATCAAACAGCGCCACTGGCTCGATACCAACTACCTGTGAAAGACGGTCCGCCAGCAACTGGAGCACTTCATCGTGCCGCATGCGCTGCTTGTCATTTAGAAAGCAATCATCCAGCAGCTTACGTGCGCTCATATCAACACACCTAGCTTGCCAACGGCGAAGTCACTTAATTCTGTGATCGCATCACGCCTGAAGACCGGAAGACTGGTTTCAATCTCTGCATCACTTGCAATGGCAATGATGGCTGGATCGGTATCGGCCAGTGTCGAGCGATCATCGTGGTCACCGCGCACTTCAATCTTGGGATGTGTGCTGTTCTTGAAGCCCTCGATCACAATAACATCGCATGGGGACATGCGCGCCAATATGTCATCGAGTGTCAGCGGCTCTGCATCCTTGTCATTGCCCATTATCGCCCATCGAGCGCTGCCTAAGATAGCCGTCTGTGCCGCACCAGCCGTTGCATGTTTTCCGCTGTCGGTTTTCGGATCATCGATCTGAAAGTCGTGGTGAGCGCTCTTGACGCTCGCAACAACAAGGTCGCGCGCGGTGAGTTCTGCAATTAACGCGGCGGCCAAGGTGGTCTTTCCGGAATTCTTCCAACCGACGATGCCGATACGAGGCGCTTCCATGGCAGGTTTGGTCATGCTTGCATCTCTTGCAGCATTTCATTGGCGCGGGCGAGGTCTTGCTGTTTGTTCACATTAAAGAAAGGGTCCCCTGTTGCCTGAATCTCGATATCAACAACCGCGTGGCGCTGTGCGAATGCCATCACCTTGTTTGTCTGCTCTTCTTTCAAAAATGCTTCCAACGCATCTACGAGTGCGGTTGGCCAAAGCGCAAAGAGGGGATGTCGAAATCCACCATGGTGGGCAATGCGGATAGTCTCTTCACCCTTATGCGCGCGCAGAAGGTCAACCACATCTTCCGGGAAAAAAGGCGTATCTGCGGCTGTGGTGGCGGTATAGGCAATATTCATCAAACGTGCTTGTGACAGGCATGCAAGCAACCCAGCCAAAGGGCCGCGCCCTGCATATTGGGTATGATCCCCTACGATTGCCACATTCTTTGGCACCGTTGCCGAGATCAAATCCAGGTCGCGGTTTGCGTTGATAATAATTGAATCAACTTGGGGTTTGAGCCGCTCGAAAGCATGAACAAGAAGTGGTTTTCCGCCAACGAGCATCAGCGGCTTGTTGGCACCATCCATTCGCTTGGCTTCGCCGCCTGCGATTATGGCGCCCAGAATTTGGCCACGCTCAATCAATGGTGTTCTCGCCCATGTCTCTTATCAGGCGCTCTTGGCCCGAAAGGAGCGTAAAGCGCTTGCCACGCATGCGGCCTATGAGTGTAAGACCAGCTTTGCGGGCGAGTTCAACACCCCATGCCGTGAAGCCGGAGCGCGAAACAAGAATTGGAATGCCCATCAGCACCGTCTTGATCACCATCTCGGATGTGAGGCGGCCGGTGGTGTAGAAGATTTTGTCGCGGCCGCTTACCTCGTTCAATTGCATCCAGCCGGCAATTTTATCAACGGCGTTGTGGCGCCCGACATCTTCCATATAAACCAGTGGGGCATCGGTCGTCGCCAATACGCAACCATGAATCGCTCCGGCTTTCAGATAAAGGCTCGGCGTCGTGTTTATTGTCTTGCTCAAGCTAATGAGTTCGCTGATGCTGACTTTAGTGTCCTTGGCCAGATCAATAGTGTCAAACCCATCCAAAATGTCGCCAAAGATGGTGCCCTGCGCGCAACCGGATGTTCTGACCCTTTTGCGCATGATCGCTTCATAATCGGTTTCACGCTGGGTGCGCACCACTACAACGTCCAACTCGCTATCATGATCGATGGATGTGATGACATCATCGTCGCGCAGCATGTTCTGGTTTTTCAGATAGCCGACGGCCAGCAAATCAGGATGGTCGCCGATCGTCATCATGGTGACGACTTCCTGTCCATTCAGATAGAGGGTGAGGGGCTTCTCAGTAACGACGTCTACTTCTATTGCCGCACCAGTCTCATCTACGCCCAAAATCGAGGTCGTCAGACTTGCATCATCCAAATCTGGTTGCACCAGGAAGCGTGTTCGGTCGTTCATTGGCTGAAATTGCGTTGATTGAGCGCTGCAATCAATCGCAATTGCGACTCTGAACTGGCGAATTATGTCTCACACACCTCACATTCCGCGTGATCTTTCGTGTGAATGGGTGGTGATATGGGTCTGTTTTGATCACAGAACGTGT
>JBCBDX010000011.1:0-127694 GCA_038529265.1 Pseudomonadota bacterium | reverse complement strand
GTGGCCGGTGATCCCAGTAATCATTTTAACGTGCGTGGCTCTTTGCGTTTATGTGTTCGCGACGATGCAAGGATTTAGCTGGTTTGGCTGGGGCTTGGGGACAATCGCCGACGGTTCTGCGTTGCTCGCACAGTATTTGATCGGATTTCTTTGATACGCGCTTGACCTTACCACATTGGCCTGCCGGATTAGGCGCACTTGCACCGCGCCCCTACCCGGTTCATACCGCCTTTAGATATCGGGACACATAATGACTGACTTTCTTCTCCTCGCCTTCATCTTCCTCATTGCGGGCGTGATCGCCGTACCCATCGCCACGCGGCTGGGGCTAGGATCAGTACTTGGCTATTTGATTGCGGGGATCGTGATCAGTCCGATCCTGGCGCTCTTGAACGTGGACGTAGTCTCGATACAGCATTTTGCCGAGTTCGGCGTTGTGATGATGCTGTTTCTGGTTGGCCTTGAGCTGGAACCGAAACTGCTCTGGGAAATGCGTACACGTCTCTTGGGACTTGGCGGTGGACAAGTTCTGATCACTATGGCGCTCGTCATGGCCGCAGCAATGGCGCTCGGGCAGCCCTTCACCGTGGCGCTGGCCATCGGCATGGTGTTGGCGCTTTCGTCAACGGCCATTGTGCTTCAAACACTCAATGAAAAAGGCCTAATGAAAAGCGATGGCGGGCAGTCGAGCTTTTCGGTGCTTTTGTTTCAAGACATCGCCGTCATCCCGATGTTGGCCATCATTCCGATCCTTGCCATGCCGGAAGTGATCGAGGTGGCGGCAAACACTGCCGCAACCCATGGCAGCGATGCTTCACATGGTGGCGATAGCCATGGCGCTTCCATGAGCCTTGTCGATGGTTTGAGCGGCTGGCAAACGGCACTGGTTACGATCGGCGCGGTCGCAGCAGTCGCCATCGTCGGTAACTATCTGACGAGCCCGATTTTCCGCTTCATTGCGGGCGCGGGCCTGCGTGAAATGTTCACTGCAACCGCCTTGATGATGGTTATCGGCATAGCACTCCTGATGTCGCTGGTCGGTCTGTCGCCCGCGCTCGGCACTTTCCTCGCCGGTGTTGTGCTCGCCAACAGCGAATATCGTCACGAACTGGAATCGGATATCGACCCATTCAAGGGTCTTTTGCTCGGCTTGTTCTTCATGACCGTTGGCGCCAGCATCAATTTCGGCTTGCTGTTTGATAATCTGGCTAACATCATTGCTCTGACCGTCGGATTGATCGCGCTAAAGGCGCTTGTCCTGCTAGGCTTGGCACGCGTTTTCAAAATTGGCGGCAGCGACAAGTGGTTGTTCTCACTTGGCTTGGCACAGGCTGGTGAATTTGCCTTTGTTCTGCTGTCCTTCACGGTAGCCAACAATGTCATCCCGCAAGCCATTTCCGATCAGCTTTTGCTGATTGTGGCTCTCTCCATGATGCTGACGCCCGTATTATTCATCGTCTATGATCGCGTTATCCAACCCCGCTACGCCGCAGCCGAGGAACGCGAAGCCGACGAAATCGACGAAGACAATCACATTTTGATTGCCGGCCATGGACGTGTCGGCGGCCTTGTACGGCGCATGCTGCGGGCTGCAGGCCATGATGTCACCGTTATCGATTTCAGTTCAGCACAGTTGGAAATGATCGCCAAGTTTGGATTGAAGGCTTATTTCGGCGATGCCACACGCCCCGATTTGTTACACTCAGCCGGCCTGGGTGAGGCCAAGCTGTTTGTGATTGCCATCGACGGCAAGGAACAGATTACCGAACTCGTCAGATACACGGTCAAGAATTATCCCGACGTGCACATTGTTGCGCGAGCCGTCGATCGCGGGCACGTTTTCGATTTGTGGGCCGCAGGTTGTCGCGACATTATTCGCGAAACTTATGACAGTTCGCTGCGTATGGGCCGATCAGCGTTTGAAGCTTTGGGGCAACCCAGAGACAAGGCAGAACGCATTGTCAAAGCGTTCGATGCCGTCGATCGTCGTTCCATGATCGAAAGTGCCGAGCACTATGATCCCAATCTGCCATTCAGTGAGAATGAGGCATATATTGCCATGGTACGCGAGCGTATCGGCGCTTGGGAAGCCGAAGTGAACCAGGAAATACAGGCAATCATAGACGAGGATGTCGATCCCGCCACAAGCGAAACTACATCCACTTGATGGAGCAACCCATTGAAGGAACCTGCTCTTTGGGGCCCTCACCCGTCTCGGCAATCATAGCCATCGCATCAAGCAATTCTGTTTGACGATTTGATGGATCCCCGCCGATACCGATATTGTCCAACCGTCCCCGGTATTGAAGCTCGCCATTGCGGTTAAAGCCAAAAAAATCGGGCGTGCAGACCGCCCCATAAGACTTGGCAACGCTTTGGTTTTCATCGACGAGATAGGGAAAATCAAAACCATACTTGTGTGCAAACTTCAGCATGTTCGACGGCGAGTCCTCTGGATAGTGACGCCAGCTGTTTGACATAACGGCGACAACACCAACGCCTGCATCCATCAGCATCTTGGTGTCATCAGCCAGTCTCTGCGCAATGGCTTTTACATAGGGGCAGTGATTGCAAATGAACATCACAAGCAATCCGGAAGAACCAATGCTCTGACTCAATGAGAAGGTGCGTCCATTCGCATCGTTGAGCGCAAACTCGGGAGCTTGCCATCCAAAATTGCAAATTGGGCTGTCGAGCAATGCCATTAATCATGCGTTCCTTTTGCCAAACCACATGCGGCCAATGAGGCCGTCTTTCTTTGCAAACTGGTGCCATAGTGCGGCAGCAATATGGAGTATGATCAACGCAGCCAATGCTTTGGTCGCGAAGGCATGGACATAGCGAGGCGGGTATTCCCAAAAGCTTGTCGGCAATGGATCGCTGCTTCCAAGGAATACTATGTCCGGTAAGCCAGCCATGGCAGACATGGCCATTCCGGAACCAGCGGCCAGGAATATCAAGGGATAAAACGCCCAATGCGTCCAAACACCAACTCTATCCAGCATTGAGTTTCCGGTGGATGCGTGTTCAGGCTTTGCTGATCGTAGCCGGGTCACGAAACGAATGATTAAAAGAAGCATAACCGACACGCCGAAAATCATATGTCCGAAAAGGCCCTCGATCTTCTGAGGGTCGTCATTGGCTAAGGGCTCGAGCAAAAACGTCCCGGCCAAGAGCAGAACGATAATCATAAACGCCATGATCCAATGAATGGCGACCAAAAGCGGATGGTACTTTGTTGGCATAAGAGCCTCCCGATCAAGTATGATGGTGCACCCTATCAACCAAACGACGCGTTTCAACGCCAATTATTCCCTGAACGCTAGCTGAACAGCAGCTTCAGGCCCGGTTCGCTTCCACTGCGTTAACCATAAATCCGTGGGCACGCACTGCCCCACCAAGGATGACATGGAACGCGAGGATAAAACCATGAAATACATCACCACACCTTTGGCGGCGGCCGTGCTTAGTGCTTCTGCTTTCTTTTCGGTACCTGCTTCTGCCAGCGAATTGATCGTCGATCAGTTTGGCATCGGCAACGTCGTTGGTGGCGGCCAGAACGGTATCGACAATCGTCTCAACTTCAAACAGCGCGGTGACGGCAACCTGGCTACCGGCACACAGTCAGGCGACAACAACTGGATGGCCGTTCACCAGCATGGCGATGGCCATGTCAGCCAGAACGACCAAGTCGGCGACAATAACATCACCGCCGTCATCCAAGCCGGTGAGAATTGTTCAGCAACGACTGACACAACATCCAGCGGTCCGGTCAACGCGGTGATCCAAATCTGCCGCTAAATACGACCTCCCCAGCGCACCTCCCGACCTCCCCAAAAAGCGCTGCACACCCCGGTTGCTCTCGATGAGCCGCCGGGGTTTCTGATTCTAACAGGCTCATATTTTTCCATTTATTTTCAATTATTTACGAGTTTTTCGCTTTATGAACGATTTCTGAATGCTCGGTTCCAAATCCGTTCAGTGACGTGTGGTTACTTTCGATCTCGAGGCTGACAGACACCAACCTCAAAAAATTAACAAGCGAGGAACTAAATCATGAAACGCACATCTCTTATCTCTGCTCTTATCGTTGCAACAACTGCCTTTGCAGCTCCTGCTATGGCCAACGATGTTTTCATCGACCAAATCGGTATCGGCAACGCTGCTGGTGGTGGTCAGAACGGATTGTTCAACGAACTCATCATCCTGCAAAACGGCAATGGCTCAACATCCATCATCACACAGGACGGTCTGGGCAATCTGGCAGGCTCCAGCCAAGCTGGCGACAACCATTTCAGCGAAACAAACCAGCTGGGCGCGTTGAACGAGAGCACAACCATTCAAACAGGCAATGGCTGCGCGGCTTCTTCCAACCAGGCTGGCGTCGGCAACACAGTCGCCATCATCCAAAACTGCCCATAATCGGCAGCATGGCCAAAGCGAGGGGACCCGGGCGGCCAACCAAAGCCGACCCGGGTTTACCCGCAAAACCGACCAATTCCTCAAGAGGAGAAAATGAAATGACCCGCAAGACACTCACTTCCTTCAGCGCCCGCACGGCCCTTGGCATGGTCGGCATTATTGCAGTGGCTGCCTGCACAAACTCCATCGCCGCGGATGCTGGCAATATGGTCTCCAAGACAAGCGGCCCTCTGACCTGCTCGATTGCCAAAACCAAGACCAACGGCATGGTACGGTTGGACGCCAAGGTTTCGGCAACCACCGAGGTTTCAGGCGAATATAAATTTTCAGTGCGCGGTAATGGCACAAACATCAACCAGGGCGGCCCGTTTTTTGCCTCCTCAGATGGTGATACGACTGTTGGCATGATCCAACTATCATCGGGCGCTTACACGGTAAAACTGGATGTTGATGCTGGTGGCAAAAGCGTAAAATGTGAAGACACAGTTCACCTGTCTATCTAATTGATAATCCTATCTTTTCCTAATCCCACTGCGAAATATCGCAGTGGGGTTTTTTGTGTTTTTTGCACTTTTTTTCATTTCTTAACGACAAATGAACAGGGCATTCCAAACGCGTTCAGTGACGTAGCGTCATAGTCATTTCACGGTCAGCGAGGGACCGAACGAAACGAGACACAAAACAAAAAACTTTGAAAACGAGGATGACATCATGAAACGCGTAGCCAACACAATCATCGCCGCCACTATCGCCGCAACAGCAATGGTATCAGCACCAGCTTATGCCGGTGGTCAGATTTCCATTTCAATCAACCCGCAGAAACAAGAGCACAAAGATGCAATGAAGTTGGGCCTTGGTATCTTGAGCGTGGTCAAAGGCAACGTCACTCAGAACGGTAATGGCAACAGCGCGGGTCTTGGTCAGAACGGTTCAGGCAATAACGGCGTCATCATTCAGGACGGTAACGGCCACACCGGGACGCTCGTCCAAAACGGCAACAACAATGATCATCTGCTGCTCCAGTTGGGCGAAGGCACCAACGGCCATGTCGGCCAGAACGGCAACGAAACTGGCGCAACAATCCAATTCGGCTGGAAATAACCCCCCTGTCCCCCCTCAGCGATACCAGCCGAATAAGGCCGGAAGGTTTTCCCTTCCGGCCTTACTCTTATCTTGCCCTGAATGATTACCGTGCGCCCACGTCAATGTCCGGGCGGATTGCACCGCGCATGACAACATTGACAGTGTGGCCCAAAAGATACTCACGCGGGTCCAGCGCTTGATCTCCATTAATGTCAGCTCTGGCAAAATCTTGCGAACCTGCCTTTGAAAACTCACTTAACGTGATCGCGCCATCCTTATCACTATCCCACAAGCCAAAGAGGATACGGTTGGCAATCTTGATGGCATCCGGGCCACCCTCATTGTCGGCTGCTGTACCAAAGCCAATATCCCATTCGGAAAACTCTTCAAAAGTAACTTCGCTATTTTTGTCATA
Organism: Pseudomonadota bacterium; assembly: GCA_038529265.1. Classification (GTDB taxonomy): domain Bacteria; phylum Pseudomonadota; class Alphaproteobacteria; order Rhizobiales; family Rhizobiaceae; genus JBCBDX01. Next base: position 121,774 of record JBCBDX010000011.1, on the reverse strand, counting down.
GTCCATGCCGAGGAAGATGGAATCGCCAAACTCAGTCATCTCATCGGGAATGATCTCCCCATTCCCATCGGCGTCGATTGACTCGAAGGTCATCTTGGCGACTGAAAACCCTTCAGACGACGCTACGGCATAAACCGGTGTTGCCATCAGCATTCCGACTGCAACCAAAGACCCGATACACTTCATTTCCAAACGCCTCCCAGAAGCTGTAGTTGTAGACATTATCAACTATTACAATGGACCTGATCGCGCCTGCAACGAATAAAAGGGCATAAGTGCGCAAAAACAAATGCCGCCGGAACTCGCGCTCTGACGGCATTAAACGATTGGTGTTGGCCGCAATCAGGCAGCGGCGCGCGTCGTTACTTTCTGCCAAGCGAACGGTTTGACGACCTCATCAATCGGCGTTTGCGCAATGTGATTCACGTAGTTGGACATTACCTTTTGCGCGGTTGCCAAGACAACATCGAGCACAGCACGGCGATCATATCCCGCATTGAAGAAGATCTGGACCTGCTCGTCGGTGACGTTGCCACGCTGGCGCACGACTTCTAGCGTGAAAGTGCGAAGCGCTTCCAGCTTTGCGGTGGGCAGGATGGTCTCGTTGCGGAGCGCTTCAATCACATCATCTGGAACCTTGGTGCGTTTGGCAATGCCTGTGTGCGCTGGCACGCAATAGTGGCACTCATGCTCTACGTTGATGGTTTGCCAAACCACAGTCTGCTCAACAGCATCGAAGTTGGTTTGCGTGAACAGGTGGTGGAGCACTTGGTAGCCTTCCAAATGCTGTGGGGATTCAGCCATAACCGCATGCAGTCCGGGAATGCGACCAAATGCTTTTTGCGATTTTTCCAACAACGGCTTGCTGGCTTCGGGGGCGGTTTCGAGATTGTGGGCTGTGAAGTCGGTCATCGGGGTTTCCTTATCGGATTGTTTGAAATTCAATTTGAGTGCTTGCTCAATTTTGAAAATACATTATTTTAATGATCACTCAAGAATTATTTTTGAACGATCACTCAAATGTGAGATCATGGCCCGAAAAGAAAAATACGACAGCGATGAAACGCTCAGCCGCGCAACATCCCTCTTTTGGATGCAAGGCTATCACGCCACGTCGATGAAGGATCTAGAGACCGCGCTCGATTTAGGCCCTGGCAGTATCTATGCGCGCTTTGGCTCCAAGGCCGGCGTGTTTGAGGCAGCATTGAATAGTTATGCTGCTGGTCGCCGCGCAGAGTTGGAAAAGTATCTGAGCGACAGCGAAACTATCCTTGAGGGCATTGCGGCCTATGCCGGTTCGTTTCGCAATTTGTGTGAACGCGATGCACCATCGGTTGCCTGCATGATGATGAAATCCGTCACCGAGCTTCATGCGACCGAGCCTAAGCTACAGGCGGTTGCGTCACACTTGCTCGATGCGACCGAAGAGATGTTTGCCGAGCATTTTGACCGGGCGCGGTCGGCGGGTGAGTTACGGGAAGATTCGGACCCGGCTTTTCTTGGCGCGTGGCTGCAAGCCGAAATAATGGGCATCAGAACCTATGCGCAAAAAGCAAACACCGCCGAACGGGTGAGCCAATTAGCTGACGGGCTGGCAGAAAGGGTTCGGAACCTTAAAGCCGTCTAGTCGGCTGTTGCCTCAATCAAGGCTTCCAGCAGGAATGCGACCTTGTATCGTTTATCTGTCGGCGTAAGGCCCAAACGAACCAGTACCAACCCTTCCGACGGGATAACACTTATTGATTGTCCATCATGCCCATTCATGAAGAAGGCATCAGCGGGCAGTTTGGGGTTTGCGCCCGACATCCAGCCATTCGCGGCGCGTTTCCACACCTGCGCATTACCATATTGCCCGTTTGATGCAGGGTGGCTTGTCGTCATCCAATCCACATAGTCAATCGGCAGAAGCGACCGCCCCTCCCATACGCCTCGCTGCAGCATGAACTGCCCGAACCGCGCCCAGTCGCGTGCGGTTGCATACATATATGACGAGCCGGCATAAGTACCCGCCGCATCCATTTCCAAGACTGCGCTTGTCATGCCCAGCGGCTCAAACAAGGCAACACTGGGAAAACGCACTGCTTCAGCGATGTCATCAAAAGCTGCTTGCCAGGCTCGGCTCAATAGCACGCTCGTGCCAGAGGAATAGCTGAAGTTTTCACCAATGCCTGGAGGTGTTTCACTATCGAGTGGCATGCCTGCTACGAAGTTTGCCATATCATCTTCCAGATACAGCATCCGGGTGACATCAGATACGGAACCGTAGCCCTCATTCCATTCCAGATCACTGGCCATGGCCATCAAGTCTGTCAAAGCGATATTCCGGCGATTATCGTCCCATCCAAAAACCTCCGCGACATCATCATCAAGTGACATATGACCCTCGCGGATCGCTCTACCAATTAGCGCCGCCGTGACGCTTTTGGTGATCGACCATCCCAGTAATGGCGTTTGAGCGTCGAACCCGTCGCCATAGCGCTCGCCCACAATTCTGCCGTCCTTTACAACGAGTACCGCGCGCATGCCGGGACCTGCTAATGCGTGATCTTCAATAACTCGCTGCACCGCATTAGACTGATATGGTGATACAAAGTCACCACTGGGCCAGGGTAAATCTGCGTCTCGATTGATCGAAGCTGGCAGCTTTTCGACCATGGCCAAGTTATCACGTTCCAACGAAGGTAAAGAAGTACAGCCGAGCTTTGGCCCACGCATGAAGGCCATGCCGGGCGCGATCAATCCCAAAAGAGCTGCTCGTACCGACCCGTTTGATCTATCCACTTCCACCTGCATTAGACGCAGGAGAGGATGGCCGGGTGCCTGAACATCGATCTCAAGCACCTTATCTTCGTTGCGATTGGCAATAAAAACGTTAGAGCAAACAATCTTTGCGGTATAGTTAGAACCCACGCGTAACAAGTCCGGCGGCATCAAAAATAGATACGTAACGCTGCCAAATAGTACCGCTAACACCAGTACGCCAAACAACTTCAAGAACTTGATCATGAGGCCTCCAGCAGTGAAGGTGTAGCGTGGACGGTCACCACGTCAACGTTGCGCTACGTCACCAAAGCGACATATTGCCGGTTCAAACGCGCAATTGGCCATACATCATGATAAGCCGCTTCAAGCACTGGGGACGATTCGGTTTGAAATACACCGGCACGAATAAAACTGCATCGGCGGCGGCCATTTTGTTCTTGTCCGGCGCACTACTGACAGGCTGCAACTCCGTCGGTTCAGAGTTTGAACAAATCGCCACCCAATCAACATTGAGCCCACAAACTGTTTCCTATCCTTTGGAAAAAGCGCGTCCGCGCTACGGCGACAGCGATCCGGTCTTTGAATGGGAAGGCGGCGCGCCGTTCGGCTTTCCGGTGCATGGCGTTGATGTTGCCAAATGGCAGCGCGCTCTGAATTGGAGCGAGCTACAACGGCAAAATATCCGCTTTGCGTTCATCAAGGCCACCGAGGGTGGTGATCTTCTAGACGATATGTTCGCGGTCAATTGGGCCGGAGCTGGACGTGCGGGTATTGAGCGCGGTGCCTATCATTTCCTCTATTTTTGCACATCGGCCGAACAACAGGCGCGCTGGTATATTCGTAACGTGCCGAAGACAGGTGGCGCCCTTCCCCCGGTACTGGATGCGGAGTGGAACCCGAAATCACCGACGTGCAAACGCCGTCCCCCACCGGCAGAAGTACGCGCAAAAATGAAACGTTGGATGGATATTGTTGAACGTCACTACGGCCAGCGACCCATCATCTACACAACAGTCGATTTCCACCGCGACAATCTCGTGGGACATATGAACGACGAGGTGTTCTGGCTTAGATCGACTAAAACACACCCTAAAGTTACCTATCCCGGTCGCCGCTGGGCCTTTTGGCAATATACCGGTACGGGCCGTATCCAAGGCGCGGTGGGTGACATCGATATCAATGTCTTTGCAGGCAGTGAAAGCGCATGGCGTGACTGGCTCAAAGCAGCAAAAAGATAGCAGTTCCGGAGGAAGATCATGCGGTTGAAAACGTTCAGCTTGGGATTTTGTTTGGCCATAGGCCTGCCCGTTACCGCCTTAGCCCAAGCCTGTGGCGGTGATTTTGGGGCATGGCGCTCAGCTATGGTGGAAGAAGCGCGCACCGCTGGTGTCGGTCAAAAAGGTCTCAATGCTCTGGCTGGCGCTCGTACCAACTCCAAAGTCATCAGCCGCGACCGGTCACAAGGCGTTTTCACGCTAGATTTCCTGACCTTCTCCCAACGCCTGATCTCGCAAAACCGCATGGACAATGGCCGCCGCAATTTGCAGCGCTATGCATCCACATTCGACCGCGCGCGGAGCGAATATGGTGTTTCGCCTGAAGTCATTACGTCCTTCTGGGCGTTCGAAACCGACTATGGTGCTGTTCAAGGTGATTTTAATACGCTCAATGCACTGGCGACGCTTGCTCATGATTGCCGGCGTCCAGAGCTCTTCCGTCCGCAATTGCTGGCGCTGGCCAAATTGATCGATGCTGACATTGTGCCTGCCAACGTAACCGGTGCGTGGGCTGGAGAAATCGGGCAAATTCAGGTCTTGCCGGAAGACTATTTGACCAAAGGCCGCGATGGTGACGGTGATGGCAAGATCAACATGAAGACATCAGCCGAAGATGCCATCATGACGGCGGCCAATTTTCTATCATCGCTTGGCTGGCAGCCCAATCAGCCATGGCTGCAAGAAGTGACGGTACCTGGTGATAAAGCGTGGGAAGACATTGGCCTTGGCCGCGACTTGCCCATTTCAGAATGGGCATCACGCGGCGTGCAGCCAAGGACCGGTACGCTGCCCGCCGGGCAACAGGCGAGCCTCCTTTTGCCCATGGGTCGGAAAGGGCCGGCCTTCCTCGCCTATCCCAATTTCAACGTACTTTTGGAGTGGAACCAGTCGCTAACCTATGTGACGACCGCGGCCTATTTCGCGACCCGCCTTGGTGGTGCTCAGCGCTACAATGCGGGCAGCGGGCATGACGGGCTTAATGGCGATCAGATGAAGGCTCTGCAACGCAAATTGCAGGCGCGCGGCTATGATGTGGGCAAGGTTGACGGTATTTTAGGTGCCGGCACACGCGCGGCGGTTCGTGCCGAACAATTGCGCCTTGGCCTACCAGCTGACAGTTGGCCGACACCAGCACTTTTGAACGCGCTTTAGGCCAGCCTCAAGCATCTCTAGGATCATCGGGCATCGAGAACAGGGCTGTTGTCCAATACATCAGCCTCACACTGACCGCAGTCGACACAAAGATGATTGCCAAGAGCAGCATCTATTCTTTGGACCTCATGACCAAAGAACCAAGACCACCGGTGTCGGTGTACAAAACGCCCGCCACAAAGGCACAGCCTAGCACTGCCCCTGTAAGCACGTTGATCAACAAGAAGCGGGCAAACCTTGACACCACTAATCCTCAGTTGCTGAATTAAGGCAGTTAGCGTTTATGCATCTTCGTTCAAGCGGCGGTGTGAATAACTAAACCGCAGTCATGGTGAACGAATATTTGATATAAAATTCAGATAGTTAGAAAACAGATATCGAGCTTGCGACAACCGTATTGATGCGCCGCAGCAACGAATTTTCTTTCCCGGACACATTCGTTTGATATTCTCGCCGTTCAACCGAATGGGAGGTTCGATGGGAATTACTCGCTCATTCAGCACGTTGCTCGTGTTCGCAGCGTTTATGTTCATTGCCGCGTTGATGATTGGCATCGTACCCTAGATTTTCTCAAACCCGGCAGATTGTGCAGTGATCTGCCGGGCTTTTCTATCTCAGCTTCAAGCAGCGACGGCCAATCCGGAGATTTTCTTCTTCGCCTTGGCTAGGCCTTCTTCTTCGTTCATCACCAGGCCATCGGCACCAATAACTTCGACATCCTGAATGCCGATAAAGCCGAGTACATGACGCATATAAGGCGTTGCAAAGTCTACCGGGCTATCAACCGGCACACCGCCAGAAGTGACTACGAGATACGCCTTCTTGCCTTCAAGCAAACCTTTTGGGCCGTTTTCGGAATATTGGAAAGTTTCCCCTGCACGGGCGATCAAGTCGATCCAAGCTTTGAGCGCGCCTGGAATGCTGAAGTTGTAAATCGGTACGCCGATTACCAAAACGTCAGCTGCTTTGACCTCATCAATCATGGATGTCGACTGCGCCAGCACGTCATTTTGTGCCGGTGAACGCTCTGCTGCTGCGGTCCAGTTCGCCGCCAGCCAGTTTTCGTCAAGAAGCGCCGGATGATCGGCCAAATCGCGGACACGCACATTATGGTCGCCGCTCAAGGTGAGTTGGTCGATGACTTTTTGGCTCAGGGCACGGCTGTGGGAACCGCCATTGCGCGCCGATGATTGCACAGAAAGAATGTTTGCCATTTTCAAAAATCTCCTATCGGGCACTTCACCGTGCCGCTCGACAAAGAGGTAGGAGACAACTAACAAGATCAGAAGCCACTGTTCGGGCGACTGATTGTCAACAAAATGAAGACGATTTACGCAGCAGCGTTTTGTGCTTCGTCACGCAGGCCAATCATATGGCAAATCGCGAACACCAAATCAGGGCGGTTCATGGTATAAAAATGGAAGTCGCGCACACCGCGATCCATCAGATCAAGAACCTGCTCGGCGGCAACAGCTGATGCAACCAGCGCATGTGTTTTGGGGTCATCTTCAAGCCCCGCAAAGCGATCTGCAATCCACGCGGGTATTGATGCCTGACAACGACCGGCAAACCGAGCAACAGCCTTAAAGCTGTGAATGGGCAAGATACCGGGCACAATCGGCACATAGATGCCCGCGCTGCGTACGCGCTCTACGTAGCGTTCATAGTGATCGTTGTTGAAGAAAAACTGCGTGATTGCGCGGCAGGCTCCATTGTCGATCTTGCGCTTTAGCATGTCGATATCGGTCGCAAAGTCCGGGCTTTCAGGGTGCTTTTCGGGGTATGCCGCCACAGAAATCTCAAAGTCACCGAATGCTTTGATGCCGGCCACCAATGCAGCTGCGTTTTCGTAACCGCCCTCGGTTGGCACATATTGCGTACCGATCCCGGTTTCAGGATCGCCGCGCAGCGCCACGAACCGCTTGACGCCGAGATTGACAAATTCTCGAACCACCGCGTCGGTTTCGCTTTTTGTCGCGCTGACACAGGTGATGTGCGCAGCGGCTTGCATACCGCCATATTGGAGGGCGCGCGAAAGTGTTCTTTTTGTTGGTTCTTTAGTGGAACCGCCCGCGCCATAGGTTACGGATACAAAATCCGGGTTCAGCGGTGCCAGCTTGTCGATGGTGCTCTCAAGTGTTTCTTCCATCTGCTCGTTCTTTGCAGGAAAGAATTCGAACGAAACCCGCAAATCGTCTCCAACAAGGTCGTGGGTACGCGAAAACACACTGCTACGCATATCAAACTAGCTCCCTGTTTGTTGCCGCACTGGCAATTTCATAGTTTGAGTCTCGACCAACCCAAATTTTGACTGTCAAAGGTTTGGCCCCGCCATCGGTACTCGATTGCGTCTCAACCGCGTGGGTTTGAACGTCGGCGATGCCAGCCTCCAAAAGCCAACCCAGCATCACATCATCGGCGAACCCAAGACGTAAGTGCTGATGTTCGGTGCGCAGAACTTCATTGTCGTGGGTCGCAAAGTCTACAATGGCAATGGTGCCACCGGGCGCCAGTGCACGCACGGCTTCGGCAACGGCCATTGCCGGATCATGCAGGAAGTGAAGCACTTGGTGGATGAGCACCAGATCATAGATATTGCGTCCGACATCAAGATTTTCGATGTCACCAAGGCGCACCTCAGCACCTTCAAGGCCCGCACTGTCGATATTGGCGCGCGCCATGGCCAGCATGTCTCGGTTATGGTCTACGCCGAGAGCCGAAGCCGCTTGAGGAGCGAACAACTCCAGCATACGCCCGGTGCCCGTACCGATATCCAGCATCGCGTTGAATGGGCCCTCACCGACAGCTGCTTGAAGCGCTGCTTCAACGTCCGAGTCCGGAGCGTGAAGGGAACGAATTTTGTCCCATGCGGATGCGTTTTGGGAGAAGTATTCTGACGCCCGTGCACGGCGCTCTTGTTTGACGGCAGTTAGACGCTCCGCATCACGCTGGAGCGTGGAGTCATTGGCATCCAAATGCGTCAAAAGCGTATTGACGAGATCCCAGTAGGCTGGTTCGCGGTTCAAGCGGAAAAACGCCCAAGACCCTTCTTGCCAGCGCCTGATAAGCTTATGCTCGACCAAAAGCTTAAGGTGCCGGGAAACACGTGGTTGCGACTGCCCCAAAATAGTGGTCAGGTCGGTCACGGTAAGGTCGCCAGCGGCCAAAACACGCAGGATGCGCAGGCGGCTAGGCTCAGCTGCCATTTTAAGAATCTCGACTAATTCGTCGAGCGGCTGGCGCAGACCTTGGATGGGTGAATTTAATGACATAAAGATATGTTTATATCATTTTTCCCAAATTGCAAGACAAAGCCTTGTGCTGAACCGGTAAATTCAGAACCGTATGGATGAGATGACCACAAAGCGACAGAAGATCGTCAGCGAAACGCTGAGTGGCCTCGTACCCATGTTGCCATTGGATGAAGCTATTGTTGTCCGCGAGATGGTTTCCAGACGGCACTTGCGATCCCTACCTGCCCGGAAAGCAGTTTGGTTATGCCTTGTCGCTTACGTTAGGCACGTTCACACGGATTATGATGCGCTCCTTGATGATGGCTATGATCGCGACAGCGCGCGCCATTTCGTCCTCGATGATATCAATCAAGTACTTCAGCGCTGGCAGGGAACGCGCTTTTTGACCATGGATGATGATGCATTGGATGCCGAAATTCAGGTAAATACAGCGGATCAAGCGGCCGGATAGATCCACTGCTCGCCAATCTGTACACGCACTTTTTCATCCACTGAGATAGCGCCGGGCTTTTCGATCCAAGCCACCAACCCCCGCTTCCGCTTGGCTGCTTTTGGAAAGCCCAGGGCAATTTCATCGTCGCCGGACCTACCCAAATGGTCCGCGATGGCCGCGCCTGCAATTCGGCATGGGCCATTCATGAAATCGACTTTGATCGTGACGCCACCTTCAAAGAACAATAATGTCGAGGCAGGTAAAAACGATAGAAACGGCACACCAAGTAGTGATATGTTTGCGCCAATCCATTCAGGTTCGATGCGTTCGATAGCCATATCACTGGCAACTTCTTCAAGTTCAGCACGCGAGACAATGCTAACTTGTCGTTCGTTGCGCATATGTGTGCCGCGCGAGTACCAAGGCTCACGCCCACCGGACTTGCGGGCGTAGCCTGCGTGAAAATCACCGACGATTCCCTCCAGTGTTACATCCAGCGTATCCACTGCTGTTGTGATGAAATTGTTCCCTGTTGCTTTGAACAGTCCGTCCACCTGGGCATCAAAGCGGCGCCCATTTGCGATTTCTGGCATTTTGGACATGTATCTTCTCACCAATCTATCGTTTCACCGGCATAGTTCATGAAAGTGCCGGTATTGGCCATGGTCAATTCCTCAATTCGGTCCATCAATCCGGTTGCACTGTCTTGCGGGCTTATGTCCGCTTCTTGGCCACCCATATCGGTACGTGCCCATCCGGGGTCCAGCGATTGAACAGCGATACCGGACGCAAAGAGGTCTGTCGCAAGACCTTGCATGACTTTGTTCAGAGCTGCCTTGGACGCACGGTAAGCGATGCGATCAGACTTTTGGTATGCCAACCGACCCATCTGCGACGAGATCATTATGAGCTTTGGACCGGTAGACTTTTTCAGGTGCGGCAGAAAAGCCTGGGTCACAGCCAACGGTGCGATTGTGTTGATTTTCAACGTCTCAATAAAACCTTCGAAATCCATGTCCAGTGAAGACTGTCGTTTTGGGCCGATGATGCCAGCATTGTTGACCAGCACATCAATCGAGCCTGAAAGCTCAGCTGCAACCCTGGTCAAGGTGTCAGTATCGGTAACATCGAGCTGTAAAACCTCTACATTGGAAGGCAGTGCTTTGGCTTGTGCGGGGTCTCTGACCGTCGCAACAATTTGATAGCCGCGCTCCAACCCCTCCAGCAAAAGCGATTTGCCTATGCCCCGGCCGGCACCTGTAATCATTATGCGTTCCATTGACGCCTCTTAAAACAGCTTATGGTTGATGTTTTCAGGACCGCTACCCACTAGCAAACCGTTGATTGCAATTCTCATTAAATTTTCACGCCCGACATAATAGCGTTGCAATGGCCAATCATGCATCGACAATGTAGGACTAAAGCCGATTAGCCATGGAAACATGGTCTCGCGAAAGGAAATGTGATGAAAAGAACGAGAACCCTCACACTGGCAGCTACAACAGTTTTGGCAGGCATAAGCCTTTCGCCCAATACAGCGCTGGCCCAAGTTGTCGGCAATGATGTTATTGCCGCGCTAAATACGCAGTTGAGCTATCAAGGCGGCTCTTTGTCGGGCGGTTCTGTTTCAACCAATGGTGACACAGTTGTGGTCACAGGTGCGACCTTGTCACTTGCTGATGAAGAAGACGGCTTTGCGATTTCAGAACTGACATTTTCAGGGGTCGAGGCAGATGGTTCTGGAGGCTACAATGTCGCTACAATCACAATGCCAGCCTTTGAAGTGAATGACAGCGGCACCGCAGCAGCAATCGGCGGCATCACGATTACCGACTACAAAATTGCGGCCGCAGATGAGACTGATCCTATTGTACGTTCCGGCTTGTTCAAGACCATGACCACCGGCCCGATCACCGTAAGCGAGGGCGGTCAGCAGGGCTTCTCAATTGCAGGCGTGGCAGTTGAAGTTGGCGACTATCAACCTGGCGCGACGTGGACTTCTTCTGTGGCGGTCACAGACTTTGAACTGGACACATCTGTACTCGAAGACCCCCAAGCGTCACAGACCATGGCGGCGCTAGGCTATGAGACCCTGACCGGTGATATCACTGCAAATGGTGTTTGGGATGCCGCATCGGGCAATATGGGCTTTGAGAATTTTGTGTTGTCCGTGGATGACGCTGCAGCTATCGGCTTGGACTTTGCGCTGGGCGGCTACACAGTCGAGCTTGTTGAAGCCATGCAACAGATCAATGCAACAGCCGAAAACGATCAGGCAGCCGGCATGGCAATGTTGGGCTTGATGCAGCAACTGGAAATTCAAGGCGCTGCGATCAAGATTACCGACACTTCACTGACCAATAAGTTGCTTGAGTTCTTCGGGCAGCAGCAGGGAACCAATGCTGATGGCATGCGTGCGTTTGCAAAGGGCATGCTGCCGCTCGGCTTGGCCCAATTGCAGTCACCTGAGTTTGCAGCAAAAGCGACAGCTGCAGTTGGCAGCTTCCTTGACAATCCCGGCACGCTCGTCATCGAAGCCCAGCCCGCTCAAGCCATCCCGGTCATGCAGTTGGCTGCACCGCTTATGAGCGGTAACCCATCAGCCCTGATCGACGCATTGTCCCTCGATATTCGCGCTGAATAGGTTTCAAGACTGATTCATCAAGACCTGCCAAGCCTCTGGTCTGGCAGGTTTTTTGTGCCTATTCAGGTTTAGGGATGACCCGCAGGTTCAGCTCCAGGAGCTGTTCATTGGATGCACCGCCCGGCGCACCCATCAAGAGATCGACCGCCTGTTGGTTCATCGGGAACATGGTGATTTCACGCAAGTTCTTTGCGCCGAGCAACAGCATGACAACACGGTCGACACCAGCCGCCATACCGCCATGGGGTGGCGCGCCATATTGGAATGCGCGGTAAAGACCACCGAACTGCTCTTCGACCGTTTCTTGCGACATACCGGCGATTTCAAAAGCCTTTACCATGGTGTCCGGCAGATGGTTCCGGATGCCGCCTGAGGCGATTTCAAACCCGTTACAGACAAGGTCATATTGATAGGCCTTCAGGCCAAGCAGGGCATCATTGCCCGCAGCTTGAGCAACTTCCAGAGCTTCCTTGCCGCCCTGCGGCATGGAGAAAGGGTTATGCGAAAATTCGATGCGTTTGTTGTCTTCGTCCCACTCGTAGAACGGGAAGTCGACGATCCAGCAAATCTCGAACCGGTCGCGGTCGATAAGATCGAGTTCCTCGGCAGCGCGCACGCGTGCGTCCCCAGCAAAACCGGCGAACTTTTTCGGATCGCCAGCGGCGAAGAAAGCGGCATCACCTGGCGCAAGACCAAGCTGATCGCGCAAGGCTTCGGTGCGTTCCGGACCAATATTCTTGGCAATCGGGCCTGCACCTTCGATTACGTCACCTTCTTGACGCCAGAAGATATAGCCGAGACCCGGCTGGCCCTCGCCTTGGGCCCAAGAGTTCATGCGATCGCAAAAAGCGCGCGAACCGCCGCCCTTTACCGGAATGCCCCAGACATCAGCTTTCTCGTCGTTGGCCAGAATGTTGGCAAAGACCTTGAAGCCAGAGCCACGGAAATGCTCGGCTACAGACTGCATTTCAATCGGGATTCGCAGATCCGGCTTGTCCGAACCATATTTGCGGATCGCCTCATCATACGGGATTCGGCGGAAGGTTTGGGTGACCGGCTTACCGTCAGCAAACTGCTCGAACACTTCGCGCATGACAGGCTCGATGGTGCTCAAAATGTCTTCTTGTTCCACAAAGCTCATCTCCAGATCGAGCTGGTAGAACTCGCCCGGCAAACGGTCAGCGCGAGGGTCTTCGTCGCGGAAGCAGGGTGCGATCTGGAAGTAGCGGTCAAAGCCAGACATCATGATCAGCTGCTTATATTGCTGGGGCGCTTGCGGAAGCGCGTAGAATTGTCCGTGGTGCAAACGCGACGGCACGAGGAAGTCGCGAGCGCCTTCAGGCGACGAAGCTGTCAGGATCGGCGTTGAAAACTCGGTGAACTCCGCTGCGTTCATCTTCTCGCGCATGGCGGCGATGATCTTCGTGCGCATCATGATGTTTTTGTGCAGCGTTTCGCGACGCAAATCCAAGAACCGGTACTTCAAACGGATGTCTTCGGGGTAATCCGGCTCACCAAAGACAGGAAGCGGTAGCTCGGCTGCGGACGACAAGACTTCCAGTTCGCGTGCAAAGACTTCGATCGCGCCAGTTGGCAGGTCCTCATTGACGGCTTCTGCGTCCCGGGCTTTGACCTCACCGTCAATGCGGATCACCCATTCAGCGCGCACTTTTTCAGCAGCAGCAAAGCAAGGGCTATCGGGATCGGCAACAATCTGGGTAATGCCGTAATGGTCGCGCAAATCGATGAACAACACACCGCCATGGTCGCGAACACGGTGCACCCAGCCCGACAGGCGAATGTTGGAACCGGCATCTTCGGCTCTAAGAGCGCCACAATTGTGAGAACGATAACGGTGCATTGCGATACCTTGCATTGTTGGGGAAGCGCCGCCGTGTAACGCGCCCAAACGACGAAATCAATTGACTGCAGGAAAGTTCGTTGGACAGCAGTCAACAGTTGCCCTTCGTGGAAAGCTGAACTTGAAAAATCAGTCAAATTGAGGCCATAAGCCAGTCGGCAAACATTTGCCATTGAAAGCCTCCCGTGAACCAGCTCCGCCCCTTGATACCACTCCTGATTGCTGCTGCTATTTTGCTGGCAGGAAATGGCGTTCAGGGCACGGCGATCGCGGTGCGCGGTGCGGCAGAAGGCTTTTCCACCGGGCTGATCGGTTTGATGGGTACGGCCTATTTTGCGGGCTTCCTGCTCGGCAGCATTTACGTGGTGCGTATTTTGAACGCAGTCGGCTTTATCCGCACATTTGCCGCGCTCGCCGCAATCGCAGCGTCGGGCACACTCCTGTTGATGGTAATTGTCGATCCCGTCGCATGGATCACCATCCGCTTTGTGGTGGGCTTCTGCTTTGTTGGCCTTTTCAGCACGGTCGAAGGCTGGATCAATTCAAGCGTTCCCAATGAAGTGCGCGGACGCGTTCTGTCCATCTACCGCATCATCGACATTGCCGCTGTGACTGGCGCGCAGTTTATGCTGCCTGTGTTGGGCGCTGGCGGCTTTGTGTTGTTCGCCGTCATGTCGATCATGATAACCCTTTCGCTTGTTCCGGTTTCCTTGGCAGATCGCTCAAGTCCCAAGGCGCCCGCCGCAGTTGGCTTTGATTTGCGTAAAATCTGGGTGCTGTCGCCACTTGCCTGTATCGGTTGTGTGGCCATCGGCGCAACCAATGCCGCTTTCAGGCTGATCGGCCCACTTTATGCAGAGGGGATTGGTCTTGGCATTTCCGATGTCGCGACGTTTATGAGTGCCGGCATTGTGGGCGGGGCGGTTTTGCAGTTTCCACTCGGCTATTTGTCAGACCGCTATGACAGACGAACGATTCTCCTGATTGTGACAATGTTCGCTGTCGCAGCGGGCATGTTCCTGACCATGTTCGCCGGATCATCGCCAGTGCTCAATTATGTCGGCATATTCGCATTCGGTGCATTTGCCCTGCCGCTCTATTCACTCTCAGCGGCCCACGCCAACGATCATGCTGGTAGAGGCGACCACGCGCTGGTCGCTGCCGGTCTGATGTTCTTTTTCAGCATCGGCGCAATGATCGGCCCATTCGCCTCATCGCTTGTGATGGAGTTCTTTGGCGTCAATGCGCTGTTCACGTACACCAGCCTTGTACACCTTACGTTGGCAGTTGCCACAATTTGGCGGATGCGCCGCCGGGCCGGTGTGCCCGTTGATGAGCGCTCACCATTTGCTGTGCTTTTGCGCACGTCACCAACTTTCGCAAAACTGACCAAGAGTGACGAAACGCAAAACGGTTCGACAGATGATGATTCGTCGGTTAAGCGCAGCAATTGATGCATGAGACAATCACAACTTCAGCGCGTTTGCGCGACATCTGCACCGGCTTTTCATCAAAGCCCTATGTAACCATCGACACCGAGTTTGTTCGCGAGACGACGTTCTGGCCAGATCTGTGTCTGGTTCAGATTGCATGCGATGAAAATGTCGTTCTTATCGACCCATTGGCAGACGGCATCGATTTGTCGCCGCTTTATGCGCTTTTGGCCGACGAAAACGTTTTGAAGGTTTTCCATGCTGCTCGCCAAGACATTGAAATATTCTTTCATCTGACAGGGGCGGTGCCCAAGCCCATTTTTGATACGCAGGTCGCAGCGATGGTGTGCGGGTATGGTGATTCCATCGCCTATGATGCGCTGGCAAAGCGCATCGCTGACGTTCATATCGACAAGTCTTCGCGCTTTACCAATTGGAAGCTTCGCCCGCTTACCGACAAGCAATTGGATTACGCCGCAGCCGACGTGACGCACTTGCGCGACATTTATGAGAGCTTGCGCAACGCGCTTACGGAAAGCGGGCGTGACCATTGGCTCGAGCAGGAAATGGCTGTTCTGACATCGGTTGAGACCTACGATCTCAAACCGGAAAATGCCTGGAAGCGTCTGAAACTCCGCGCGCGCAAGCCGACAGAATTTGAGATAACAAAGCAGTTAGCTGAATGGCGCGAAACAGAGGCCAGAACCAACAACACGCCGCGCAGCCGGGTGCTTAAAGATGATGCGATTTACGAGATCGCCCAGCAACAGCCCGATGATGAACGCGCGCTGGGCCGATTGCGCACCATTTATAAAGGCGTTGAGCGCTCAGCTATTGGCAAGGCTGCGCTCGAGATTGTTGCGACTGTCAAAGCCATGGATCGTGATGATCTACCGCGCGTGCCACGCCCTGCGCCTTCGCCCGAAGGAACGGGTGCAGCCGTAGATTTACTCAAGGTCCTGCTAAAGTTGACCTCTGAAGAGCTGGAAGTGGCTCAAAAGATTATCGCTAATGCTGAGCAACTTGAAAAAATTGCAATTCACGGTGACAAGGCCGATGTCGAGGCCATGAAGGGCTGGCGGCGCGATGTTTTTGGTGATCGAGCGTTGGATCTGCTCAGCGGCAAGATCGCTCTGTCCTTTGAAGACAGAAAAATCACCACCATCAACCGGGCGTAAGCAACACCGAAATCCTTCGGTCGGTAACTTTTGCCAGCTGGTTCAAGCGACCCTGAGGTCGTTCGCCTAACAAATGGCCCAGACTTTCCGGAACCAGCAGTAGCATGGTGCCATCTTCGGTTTCAGACCAATCAAGCCGCTCAATAATTCCGGGCATTGAGGCTGTGAATAGATAAGCGACACGCAAAAAAGCGCCCAGCAGCTTAGCGCGCTCCCAGATGCGTTCATCGGTAAGCTTGCGAATTTCCGGCGCCAGCGACTCATTTTTCAGACCCTCATAGCGAAAGTAGTTTGCCAGCGCGATGAATGCCCGGCCCTGATGATCGATCTGCACGAAGCTTGAATAGGCAATGATCGCCAGCGACTGCGTTGAGCGGTAATCAGGGTGTGCCCGCCAGCCAATATCGGCTAAACGGCAGGCTGCAACGCGATAGCGTTCTTCGTCCGGCGTTTCATCGATACCAAATGCCTTAAAGGACTGGCTGGTCCATTCTCCGAGCTCACGCGCATGTTGCGGTGACCGTGAGCGCAAAATTGCAAGCTCATCGGCAGCGTCGATCAATCCGTCGAGCTCTCGCACGTCTTCTGGCAGTTGCGCATAAAGAAAACCCTCGCGAACACCAAGAGCTGAAAAATAGATCGAACGCGGTCGCATGGCTTTCAGCAATTGCGCCAACACAACTGCGCCATAGGGCAACAATTGGCGGCGGGACCGAGATACCAGATGAATACCTTTCACCTTTTCGATATCAGCTGATGCCAGTTCCTCGCAGAACTCAATCATGTCGTCAGCTTTGACATTATAGGCATGGGTAACTCTCAGCGGATATTTCACCGCCTCCATGTGCAATTTGGCGATGTTGCGCCAAGTGCCGCCGACCGCAAAAAAGTCGCGCCCTTTCCCGGCTTGAACCAGCGTATTGTCCGCAAACTCTTCCTTTGCAATCTGGGCCGCTTTCTTCAACGACCCATCTGCTCGCTCCTGAATGCGGATACCGCCAAGTTTCAGCGTCGTTCCATCGCCGATCTGATCATCGCCGACATCAACCAGCTCCAAACTGCCGCCACCCAAGTCACCGGCAATACCATCGGGATGACGAAACGCTGACAAAACGCCTTCTGCGGAGTAACGCGCCTCGTCCTTACCGCTCAAAATCGTCACGGGAACACGCAGCGCTTCCTCGGCCCGCTGTACGAAATCGGGGCCATTTGATGCTTCGCGCGCAGCAGCAGTGGCGAGTACATGTACGGTCTCAACGCCCGCCTGTTCTGCCAAAGCGCGGTAGCGTTTGAGTGCACGGACCGCTTTCTCCACGGCTTCTTCATCCATGGCTCCGGTCGAGGCGATTCCGCGCCCTAAGCCACAAGAGACCTTTTCATTGAATAGAGTTGCAGGGGATCGGACTTGCCCCTCGTAAATGACGAGACGTACCGAATTGGAGCCAATATCGACAACGGCGATGGGCGATCGGTCGCGCAAGCGTCCCTGAGCGTCGGAAATATCAATCAAGCAGCAGTCAACCTATGACGAATCCCAGCATCCCTCTCGGGTGCGCAGGACTGTCACCTTTTTCGGTGAGCGATCAACCGTGGTGCAGATGATTTCAACGACTTTCCGCGCCCTGAAAGGCTTGGATTGGTCATGAAGTAATGCTGAGCGTCGAATTCTTCTTCGTCATCCTCCAACTCAACACGTTGTGAGCGACCGTCCGAATTGATTTCAAATGACTGCATGTTGTCCAAGAGATTGGCTAACATGATTTGCGACAAAACCTGCTCCAGCACGGTTTCATTCTTGAGCTGCACCAACGTTTCAACGCGGCGATCCAGATTACGGCGCATCAGATCAGCAGAGCCAATGTAAACCAGTGCTTTTTCGTCTGGCAGTGTGCCACCATTGGCAAAGCAGTAGATACGGCTGTGCTCCAAAAAGCGGCCAACGATGGATTTTACGCGGATGTTTTCAGACAGACCTTCAACGCCGGGGCGCAAACAGCAGATGCCACGCACAACGAGATCGATCTCAACGCCTGCCTGACTTGCTAGATAGAGCGCGTCGATCACTTCGGAATCGACCAGCGAGTTCATCTTCATCCAGATGCCTGACGGCTTGCCAGCCTGTGTGTTGGCAATTTCCTGATAGATGCAGCGGATAATCCGATCTTTCATGTAAAGCGGCGAGACAGCCAACTCCATGTCATGATCGGGATCGGCATAGGAGGTGATGTAGTTGAAGACCTGCGCCACGTCGTGAGCAATGTCGCTATTTGAAGTAAAAAACGACAAGTCCGTGTAAATCTTGGCGGTGATTGGGTGATAGTTGCCTGTTCCCAAGTGCACATAATTGCGCAGACGCCCTTCTTCGCGGCGCACGACCAGCGACATTTTAGCGTGGGTTTTCAATTCCATGAAGCCAAACACCACCTGCACGCCAGCGCGTTCGAGGTCGCGGGCCCAGCGGATGTTGGCTTCCTCATCAAAGCGGGCACGCAGTTCCACCAAAGCGGTCACCGACTTGCCCGCTTCAGCTGCATCCATCAACGCGCGTACGATGGGCGAATTGTTGGATGTGCGATAGAGGGTTTGTTTGATGGCAAGGACGTCCGGATCGGCTGCTGCTTGACGCAGAAACTGTACGACAACGTCAAATGACTCATAAGGGTGGTGGACGATGATGTCTTTTTCCGAAATTGCCGCAAAGCAATCACCATTGTGCTCGCGAATACGTTCTGGGAAACGGGCGGAATAAGGCTCAAACAAAAGATCCGGGCGTGGCAGTTTGACGATCTCGGACACTGTGCTCAGCGCCAGCAAGCCGGGCTGCACGCTGACATTGCTTTCTGATACTTCCAATTCATGCGTCACGAACTCACGCAGGGATCGTGGAATCTCATGGTCGAACTCGATACGGATCACCTGACCGCGACGTCGGCGCTTGAGCGCTGTCTCAAAAAGCCGCACGAGATCTTCTGCCTCTTCTTCAACTTCAATATCGCTGTCGCGAATAAGGCGGAAAGTGCCCTGCCCTTTGATTTGATAGCCCGGGTAAAGGCGGCCAATGAAAAGGCTCACTATGTCTTCAAGCGAAATAAAGCGCACGTTTGGCGTTTCCGTCGGCAGTTGAACGAAGCGCTGCAAAGCTATCGGAAAGCGCACCAGCGCATTCATGTTTTTGCCCGTCACCGGATTGGACAATTGCAAGGCAATGGAAAAGCCGAGGTTGGGAATGAACGGAAACGGATGGGCCGGATCAATCGACATCGGTGTCAGCACCGGGAAAATGTCATTGATAAATTTATTCTCCAGCCATGTCGTATCTTCGGCGGTAAGAGCCTCGGCACGAATGATGGAAACGCCTTCCCCGATCAGTTCTTCGCGTAACTCGGAAAAAACAATCTGTTGTTCCGTCTGAAGCCGCCCGATCTCATCGCTGACAAGAACAAGTTGCTCGGCGGCCGACAGGCCATCGTCAGAACGCTCTGTGACTTCTTCGCGTACCTGACCGGCAAGACCAGCAACCCGCACCATGAAGAACTCGTCCAGATTGGTCGCGGAAATCGACAAAAAGCGCAGTCTTTCCAGCAAAGGATGACGCTCGTTGCGCGCTTCTTCCAAGACACGCCAGTTAAACTGCAGCCACGAGAACTCACGGTTGATGAAACGGTTCGGATCGCGTTCGACGACCATGGGGACGTCAATTGCCTCCAAACGTTCGATATTCATCCTTGATGCACCGGTTTCGTGCTGGTTCATGCTGCTTTTCCTGACCGCGGACCGTGGCTCTAGCACACAAATTGATAAGATTGCGTGACAGCGTCACTTACCCAATAAAAGGGTTACCAAGCGCTATTTAAAGAGGCAGGCCAGGTGAAAGGCTATCCAATACTTCACCGGCAAAACGGGCGGTAATGGGTCTTTTGCGTGACATGGAGGCGCGGTCCAACTCGCTTATAAGGGACACGACTGATTGGAGAGAGCGTGGCATTCGCACAATGCAATAATCAACCACACCCGGGTCGACCAATAGTTGCCTATCGGCAAACAGCTTGGCGAACACACCCCGCAATAATGCGTCATCGGGTGCTTCAATGGCGATGCTTGTCGCAGCACGTAAGCGCGAAGCTAGATCAGGCGTTTGGATGGTGGACAGGTCGATGGCTTTGGCCGTTGTGATCAACAGATATGAGCCAGCTTCGCGCACTGTATTAATCAGGTGAAAAAGTGCCACTTCATCGGCAGCTTCCGGATCGAAATCATCGATCACGATCGCAGCGCCTTGGCGCGCCGCGATGACCGCTTCACCCATTTGACTGGTCGCAAAGAGCTTTGCACCACTTTTGGACTGCCAGGCCGAAACAAGATGTGTCTTTCCGGTGCCCGATGGTCCGACAATGATTGAAACCGGCGTTATCCAGCCGGGCCAAACATCAATCAAATGAACAGCAGCCGTGTTGGCGGGTGAGACGATGAGATCATCGCGCGCAAATGAGGCCGCGTAACCGATGTCCAGCACCAGTTGTTCAGGTGATTGGCCGTCGCTAATCGTCACTTTGCTTTACCTGAGCCATGGTAGAGATCAGAATCCAGATAGCGCTCAATACCAAAGCGAACCAGCACCCCCACAGCGGCGGCGGCGGGGACGGCGATAAGCATACCTGTAAAGCCGAGAAGCGAACCAAAAGCGAAAAGCGCAAACATCAACCAAACTGGATGCAGGCCGACACTGGAGCCGACTAGCTTGGGCTGTAACACATTGCCCTCGATGGCCTGACCAGCAAAGAAAATCGCTGCCACGATACCGATCGAAATGAGAGAGGGCGTGTATCCATCAGTGGCAAGGGTTGCTGCATCAGGCCAGTACTGCACAATCGCCACCCCGACGGACAACACCAGTCCGACAATGGAGCCAATATACGGAACGAAGCTGATCAGACCGGCAACAAGACCGATGAGCAGGCCGAAATTGAGACCAACCAACGAAAGCGCCGTGGCGTAGAAAAAAGCCAACAAAAGACAAACCGTGCCCTGACCACGAATGAAACCGGCGATCGCTTCATTGACTTCACGACCAATGCGGCGAACGTCTTCAACATGATCTCGTGGCACCAGGCTATCGATCTTGGCAACCATCTTGTCCCAATCGAGCAGCATGTAAAAGGCAACAACAGGTGTGACCACCAGCAGCCCTGCGATGCTTAAAAGCGCACTGGCGGAAGTCCAAACACCACGCAGCAATTGGGTGACAATGTTGGTGGCTTGCGTTGTCAGTTCGTTGAAGGACTGAGCCAAATCCCCATTACCCTGTTCCAGAATGGATTCCAGCCAAGGCGCACGCGCGATCAGGTTTGTCAGCAAGCCACGAAAGTCTTCATAAAGCTGTGGCGCGCTTTCAACGAACTGGGTGAACTGTGTGCTCACGATCGGGGCAAGCGCAACCACCCCGACGGTGAAGAGGATCAAAAACACGATCAGAATTGTAACCGTTGCCCAAACCCGGGACAGACCTTTGGCCTCCAAAAAGTCCGCCAGCGGGTCCAAAAAATAGGCCAGCGCAAGACCGGCGAGAAACGGCAACAAGATCGAGCGGAAAACGTACAGAAAAATCACCATGACCGCGAGCACACCCAACCAAAACAGCAGCTGGCGCCGAACTGTGTTCATGGAAATATGCTCTGTCATCGCTTGGCTCTCCGGATCGCTAGAGGATTATGCGCTTGCTGTGTCGCTTTCAAGGTTGATCATGTGGGGATGTCGGGGATGAAATTGGTTGGAAAATCTGTGACGCTTGGCATTTGACGGGTGACACTGACTGCCTGGGTGGCGTATGGCGCGCCCATGAGCACTCACAAGCACGGACAAAACGGCCTTTCCTATGCAGATGCTGGCGTGGACATTGATGCTGGCAACGCGCTGGTTGATCGCATCAAGCCTCATGTCCGCTCCACTCACAGACCGGGTGCCGATGGCGAAATTGGCGGTTTTGGCGGCCTGTTTGATTTAAAGGCTGCCGGGTTCAACGACCCGGTGCTGGTCGCAGCCAATGATGGTGTTGGCACCAAGCTGAAAATTGCTATCGAAACCGGCAAGCACAACACAGTCGGCATCGACCTCGTTGCCATGTGCGTAAACGATCTGATTGTTCAGGGTGCGGAGCCGCTTTTTTTTCTCGATTACCTTGCAACCGGAAAACTGGATGTCGAAGCTGGAGAGCAAATTGTTGCGGGGATCGCAGAAGGTTGTCGGCAAGCTGGTTGCGCGCTGATTGGCGGCGAAACCGCTGAGATGCCCGGCATGTATTCGGGCGACGATTATGATTTGGCGGGTTTTGCCGTTGGAGCAGCCGAACGGGGTGCTTTGCTTCCCCGTCCCGACATGCAAGCTGGCGATGTTCTCATTGGCCTTGCTTCATCTGGTGTCCATTCAAATGGCTTTTCGTTGGTGCGAAAAATTGCAGAAGCACACGAGCTGTCCTTCGATGCCAGTGCACCTTTTGCGCCCGGCTTAACGCTTGGTGAGGCATTGCTGACGCCCACAAAAATCTACGTGAAACCCCTATTGTCAGCAATTCGCGAAACTGAAGCGGTCAAGGCCATGGCGCACATCACAGGTGGCGGCTTTACCGAAAACCTGCCTCGTGTGCTTGGTGATGGCCTTGCGGCGGTCATCGATCTCGATCAAGTTTCGCCACCTCCTGTCTTTGGTTGGATATCCTCCGCAGGCGGCGTTTCGGAAGCCGAAATGTTGCGAACGTTTAACTGCGGTGTCGGAATGGTTGTTGTCGCTGACGAAGAACGCGCAGATGACGTTTTAAAGGCACTACGGAAGGCCGGTGAAGAGGCTAATATTGTGGGCGAACTTACCGAGCGCAACGACGCCGAACCTGTTCAATACAAGGGTAGCCTCCACCAATGAAGCAAAAGGCTCGTGTGGCTGTTTTGATTTCAGGCCGCGGCTCGAACATGGTCGCTTTGGCAGAGGCCAGCCAAGCGCCGGATTTTCCGGCACAGATCGTGGCAGTGCTGGCCGACAAAAGCGATGCAGGCGGTCTGACCAAGGCAAGTGAGATGGGCATTGAAAGCCTGGCTGTGCCACGATGTGACTACGCCGATAAAGCCGCGCATGAACATGCTGTGCAGGCTGCCTTGGAGACTGTTAGCCCCGACATCATATGCCTTGCCGGATATATGCGTCTGTTGTCGGCCAGTTTCCTTGAACGCTGGCAAGGTCGCATTATCAACATACATCCCTCACTCTTGCCAAAGTATAGGGGGCTCAACACGCATGAGCGCGCCTTGGAAGCAGGTGATACCGAGCATGGTTGCAGTGTGCACCATGTGACGCCCGGTATGGATGAAGGGCCCGTGATCTGTCAGGCCACGGTGCCCATTTTAACTGGCGACACGGCCGATGATCTTGCTGCGCGGGTGTTGATTGAGGAGCACAAGCTCTACCCGAAAGCACTGCGCATGCTCGCTAAGGAACGAATGGCGTGAATTACCGCCATGCCTACCATGCGGGCAACTTCGCCGACGTTGTGAAACACATCATTTTGACCCGTGTGATCGCTTATCTGCAGCGCAAGGAAGCCGGGCTTTTGATGCTCGACACGCATGCTGGCCTGGGCCGCTATGAGCTTGCCTCAACCGAAGCTCAGAAAACGGGCGAAGCGGAAACCGGCATCAAACAGTTTTTTGGCTCGGCAGATGGCTTTCCACCCGAAGCAGATAAGCTTCTTTGCGAATATAGCGAAGTGGTCGATGCGCTTAACTTCAATGACGTAATAAATGTTGCCCCCGGCTCACCGGAGATAATGGCACGACTGCGGCGCGCTCAAGACCGATGCATTTTTAACGAGTTGCACCCGACCGACCATGCCACACTCGCGGCCAATTATCTGCGTGAGAAAAAAACCGAAATTAGCCTGCAGGATGCTTGGGAAGTGCTGCGTGCAAAGCTACCGCCAGCAGAAAGACGCGGCCTCATCCTGATCGATCCGCCTTTTGAGAAAAAGAGCGAAGTCGATGATTTGCTAACCGGTCTTGATCAAGCGCTGAAACGGTTCTCCACCGGCACCTATTTGGTTTGGTATCCGCTAAAGGATGCCAGAATGTGTAAACAGCTCCGAGACGGTATCGCGGAAATGCCAGTCGCCGGCGCTTTAGATAGCCAGTTGCTTGTCCAAGAACCTGAAGACGGCACGTTCTACGGCAGTGGCATGGTTGTCTTGAACCCGCCCTATGTTCTTCATGATGAACTCAGGCAGCTCCTGCCCATCTTGGCTGGACGCCTTGCAAGATGCGACCATCGAGGCAATTGGGCAACAGACTGGCTCATTGAACCCAAATAACTGCAGAACGCCCGCCACACATCTTGTTTGCAGACGATGGCGACGGTAGCATCTGCACACCTACAACTGGGGGTGAGTCTTGAAAATCGTTACCACACTTTTGGCGAGTGCTTTGGCCGCGGCAACGCTGTCTATGGCCCCTGCCAATGCCCACGAAGAATATTTCCGGACCGTCGATAGCGCGGCATGTGAAACGCCACAGCTGATCAAGATCATTCAATCGAAGTTCAAAACTCAGGCCAAGCGCGTCCTGCACCAGCCGCATCTGCGCATTGATGCAATAAATGGTGTACACCAGCATCGCTACATTCCGCAGGATGTACACGGCGAGCGCGCCGTTGCCCGTCGCTACTGCCACGCGACGGCTGTCCTTAACAATGGCCAGCATCGCAAGATTTGGTACCTTATTGAAGGCGGTGTTGGCTTTGCCGGGTTTGGTGGTTCATGGCTTGGCTCAAAGAAACCGGTCCAAAACGCACTCGGCAATGGTGGCCTTATCCACAATGTGGAGTTTTGTGTGGAAGGCTTCGATCGTTGGAACGTTTATAACGGCCACTGCCGCACGCTCCGCTAATCATGCAGCAAACCATTTCGCGGCTTCTGACCGCGCTATCGCTTTGCGCGCTGGTTGCTTGTGAGGACCTGTCTGTCTCCGCTGACAGTGTTGGCAAAGAGGGATTGCCGGTTGGGACGGGTTTTGATTTCTATGTCTTGGCGCTATCTTGGTCACCCGGTTACTGCCAGTCGCAAGGCGACCGCGCCAATCAGCAACAATGCGGCCCGGGAAAGTCTTTTGATTGGATTGTCCACGGGCTATGGCCTCAGTTTCAAAGTGGTTATCCAGAGTTTTGCGAACCTGGCACTCGAGACCGCGTTCCAAATGAGCTTGTCAGCGCAACGCTTGATATCATGCCATCAACCGGGCTGATCGGCCATCAATGGCGCAAGCATGGATCATGTTCAGGCCTGAACCAGCGGGCTTACTTTGAGACAACCAGGCGCGCCTTCAATATGATAGAGAAACCCGAAATCGATGCCGGTCGTGTGCAGTCTTTTCGACAAGATCACCTCAGCATCGAAGAAGCTTTTCTAAACGCAAACAGCGATTTGCGTCCAGAATATGTGGGCGTTACCTGCGACCGTCGTTTTTTGCGCGATGTACGCATATGCCTCACAAAAGACTTGAAGAGCTTTGTCTCGTGCCCTGAAGTTGACCGGCGGCACTGTCAATTGCCCGATATGGTCGTCGTTCCGGCAAACTAAAGCAAAAAGGAAACAGTTAGTTGAGCGTTACACTTCTCCATGCACCTTCATCGCCCTATTCAGCAAAGGTGCGCGTTTCTGCTGCGATTGCAGGCATAGAACTGGATGGGCAGGTTGTTGCGACGACCGATGAGCCCGACAAGCTCTTGGCAGCCAATCCGTTGGGTAAGATTCCCTGCCTGGTTTTGGAAGATGGAACAGGCCTTTTTGACAGCCGTGCGATCACGCAGGAATTGGACCGTATGTCCGGCAAAAAACTGTTCCCTCGCAATGCTGCCAAACGGCGCGAGGCGGAACGTTTGGAGGCTGCTGCTGACGGGCTCTGCGATGTTCTTTTGGCACAAGTGTATGAAAAACGCTTTCGCCCTGCGGACAAAGTCCAGCAAACGTGGTTGGACCTGCAGGCGCGCAAAGCGGAAAGAACACTGGACTGGCTTAACGATCATTGTTCGATGCGCGGTAAACCGCATGTCGGCCATGTCGCCATAGCGTGTGCCATTGCCTATGCAGAACTTCGATTTCCAGATTTGAAATGGTCACGCGGGCGACCAAAGCTAAAACGCTTCTACGGTAAGTTTGGCCAAATCGTCCCAAGCTTTTCAGAGCTCAAGTCTCTAGCGTAAAAAAAACCCGGAATTGCCGTGAGCAAGCCGGGTAAAATTGTTGCTACATACTCGTTGGGGCTTTTTTAAAATCTTACACCCAGGCCTGCACGAACAGAATGCTCATCAAATCCGGTGGCAACAGCGTTGCTGCCTAGCGTAAAAGTCTCGCTATCGTATTCTGTATATCGATACTCAACACGACCGAACAGTTTCTCTGTTATTTTGACGTCGACGCCGGCACCAATCGTCCAGCCAAGATGGGTAGTTGTGTCACTTTCAGTGTTTTCAGTCAGCTCGGTGCCTGTCAGTGCTAAACCCGCTGTTCCGTAGATGAGAACGCGATCAACTGCGATACCGGCGCGGGCACGCACCGAACCATTGATGCGTTTTTCCAGTTTGGTGGCCGCTGTTTCCTGCTCTCCGACAACAGATCCGACCGCGATATCGGCCTCTCCACCGATGATATAGCCATCGAGATCAAGGTCGAAACCGGCAAAAATACCGCCCTCATAGCCATTCGCATCAATGTTGCCTTGAGAGCTATCAAATGTGCCAGCAGCGTAATATCCAAACCCGCCGATATAAACACCAGACCAGTCATTCTTGGGTTCTTGTATGACAATGTCCAACGCGACAGGCAACGGTTTTACGCGAACAGCATCAGTTGCCAGAGATGCAGACCCAGCAATTGCGAGAAAAGAAATTGACAGTATGGCTTTGAATAGAGTTGCACGCATATATGGCTCCCAAACATGCAACGGTTCCAGAATAGGTTCCGATCAGTCTTGTTCCCAGCCCGCAGACTTTCAGAGCCAAATGCGGCGCTAACGCCGCGAAAGTATGGGATATTTGTGGCGCCAAGGCCCAATGACTACACGTTGAACCTGCGCTTATAATATTTGGTGATTGCAATTGCGCTCGCATCGCCACTCACCTATGTCTCGGCCTAGCTTTGTGCTGCGAGGACGATTGATGGCCTTTGATTTTGGACTGTTGCTGGCGGGACTTATCCTATTGGTTTTTGCCGGGGATTTTCTGGTCAAAGGCGCAGTTGGCTTTGCGGAGAACCTCGATATTCCACCATTGATTATCGGCTTGACGATTGTTGCATTTGGCACGTCAGCGCCCGAGCTATTCGTCTCGCTTTCATCTGCATTTAACGGCGTGCCCGATATTGCCGTTGGCAATGTTGTGGGCTCCAACGTCGCCAATGTGTTGTTGGTTATGGGCGTGCCGGCTCTGTTGGCACCAATACTTGCAAATCAACGGGGCCTCTCGCGCAACGTGGCCATCATGCTGGTTTTCACAGTCACCTTCATGTGGATGCTGACAGATGGTCTTCTATCGCGGCTTGAAGGTACAATATTGTTTGTTGGCCTCGTTATCTTTCTTTCAACGCAGATCCTGCGCGCGCGTGCAGCCATGCTTGCGGAAGATGATGAAGAAATACCGCCAGACTATCATGATGAAATTGGCGAAGCTCCTCACAGCGCGCTCATGGTTTCGGTCTACTTGATTGGCGGTGTCATTGGTCTGCCGATCGCTGCTCACATGACCGTGACAGGTGCAAGCGAAATTGCCTTGGACTTTGGGGTTTCCGAAGCGGTGATCGGACTAACAATCGTCGCCATTGGCACGTCGCTTCCTGAGCTTGCGACCTCCTTCATGGCGGCGTGGCGGAAAGAAGCGGACGTTGCTCTGGGCAACATCATCGGCTCCAACATTTTCAATATCGCGGCCATCATGGGCATTACCGGGATGGTCACATCGCTGAAGGTTGCCGAGGTCATCGTTGAACGCGATATGTGGGTGATGTTGGCCACCTCAATACTTTTGGCGGTTATCTGCTTCGGCAAGATAACGACTGGCAAACTACTCGGTGGCGCCATGCTTGTCGGCTACATCGTCTACATTATCTCGTTGTTCTGAAGCTGAAAAGATATCGGAACTGATCATTGACCACTCTACCTGCTGTGCTTGTCACCGGCGGCGCCACACGCATTGGCCAAGCCATTGCAACTGGACTGGCCGCCAACGGCTACCCTATCGCTGTTCACGCCAATCGCTCTATCGATGAAGCCAATGAGCTGGCCGATCTTTTGAAGACCGACGGCGGAAAAGCATGCGTAGTTAGCGCTGACTTGATGGACGTTGATGCCACAGGCGCCATAATCGCGGAGGCACAGGAAGCGCTCGGGCAACGCATCGGGGTGTTGGTCAACAACGCGTCTGTGTTCGAAAAAGATGAGATAAGCGGGTTTTCGCAGACCCTCATGGATACGCATATGCGCATTCATGTTGGTGCGCCAGCTCAGCTGACGTCCAAGCTTGCAGAGAAGTTGCCAGACGGTCACGACGGCTTGGTGGTCAATCTCATCGACCAGCGTGTGCGCCGCTTAACACCGCTCTTTTTCAGTTATACACTATCGAAGGCTGCGCAATGGGCGATGACCCAGACCAGCGCGATGGCTTTGGCGCCGCGCATACGCGTGAATGCCATTGGGCCGGGTCCGACCCTAAAAAATGTGCGCCAGTCAGATGATGACTTTGCCAAGCAGGTGAACGCGGTGCCGTTGCAACGCGGACCTCTGCTCGAGGAGTTCGCCGAAACCATCCATTATCTTTGGAAGACGAAATCCATCACCGGCCAATTGGTTTGTCTGGATGGAGGCCAACATCTGGCTTGGGAAACACCGGACGTTGTGGGCATCAACGAATAGGGTTGTTTGTCAGTATGGTGCGCTCAAGGCGACAAAAATACTCGCGGCATGCCGCAAGGGGCTTGATGCCGAAACCAGATACGGACGACATAGAGGCTATGGAAGCGCCAGACCAAGACGATTCTGCCATTGAAGAAGCGCCAAGCGGCAAGAAGCTGGCCGATGCGCTCACATGGGTCGGGTCGGACGATAGTGTTGCTCAAGACGGTGAGCGCCTGACAGGCGCTGAGCTGATTGCCGACAAAGTCAAGCGACTTCCCAACAAGCCAGGCGTCTACCGGATGCTCAATGATGATGGTGACGTTCTTTATGTTGGCAAAGCCAAGTCGCTGAAAAACCGTGTTTCTTCATACGCACGTGGCATTGGGCACAATAATCGCATCGGACGCATGATCCGGCTGACCAAAGCCATGGAATTTGTCACCACCCAATCAGAGACCGAAGCCTTGCTGCTTGAAGCCAATCTGATCAAACGGCTGCGTCCACGCTTCAACGTACTCCTGCGCGACGACAAATCCTTTCCGTACATCATCCTGACGCAAAACCATGGCGCACCGGGCCTTTTTAAACACCGTGGTGCTCAAACCAAGAAGGCTGATTACTTTGGGCCATTCGCGTCAGCCGGTGCAGTCGGCCGCACTATCAACGCGATGCAACGAGCCTTCCTCCTGCGTACCTGTACCGACAGCGTTTACGACAGCCGCACCCGCCCTTGCCTCCTTTATCAGATCAAGCGTTGCTCCGGACCGTGTACTGGCGAGATTTCGGTAGAAGGCTATGGCCAACTCGTCAGCGAAGCGAAGGACTTTCTACGCGGCAAAAGCAAGAAGGTGCAGGCCGACATGGCTGCGACCATGCAAGCGGCAGCCGAAGACCTCGATTTTGAACGTGCTGCGCTCTATCGCGACCGCATTTCTGCGCTTACTGCCATTCAGAGCGCTCAAGGTATCAATCCGCAAACCGTTGAGGAAGCTGATGTCTTTGCGGTTTGCTCAGAGGGCGGGCAAGTCTGCATTCAAGTCTTCTTTTTCCGGACCGGGCAGAATTGGGGCAACCGCGCTTACTTCCCGCGTTCCGATGCCTCCATGGAGGATGCAGAGGTGCTCGGCGCTTTCCTCAGCCAGTTTTACGACGACAAACCAATACCCAAGCTTATTCTGATTTCGGACACCGTGGCAGAGCAGCCGCTTCTGGAAGAAGCCTTCACGCTCAAAGCCGGTTACAAAGTTGCCATCAATGTTCCCCAGCGCGGTGAAAAACGCGATCTGGTTCAGCACGCCATGACCAACGCCAAAGAGGCGCTGGGTAGGCGCCTGGCGGAAACGTCGTCTCAAGCAAAACTCATGAAAGGCCTTGCAGAAACATTTGGCCTTAAGCGAGTACCGCAGCGGATCGAGGTGTTCGACAACTCGCACATTATGGGAACCAATGCCGTCGGCGGCATGATCGTCGCCGGGCCTGAGGGGTTTGTGAAAAACCAGTACCGCAAGTTCAACATCAAGTCGAAAGACATCACACCGGGCGATGATTTCGGCATGATGCGCGAAGTGATGGAACGCCGTTTCAGTCGCTTGATGAAGGAATGCGGCGTGCCGGACCGAACCGTCGAGGATGAGAACGCCGATATTGATGCATTTCCCGTCTGGCCCGATGTCTTGCTGATCGATGGTGGACTGGGTCAACTCAACGCGGTCAGAACAATCCTGGATGATTTGGGGGTTGGCGACGCTGTGGAATTGGTCGGCGTTGCCAAGGGCGTAGACCGAGATGCGGGCCGCGAGCGGTTTTTCATGCCAGGCAAAAGCGACTTCACCCTACCGCCGCGCGATCCGGTTCTTTATTTCGTGCAGCGGCTACGAGACGAAGCACACCGGTTTGCCATTGGTTCACACAGGGCTCGGCGAAAAAAGGAAATGGTGAAAAACCCGCTAGATGAGATTGACGGCATAGGACCATCACGCAAGCGAGCGCTGCTCCATCATTTTGGCACGGCAAAAGGTGTGGCGCGTGCGACAGTTCGAGATCTGCAGAAGGTGGACGGTATCTCAGAGGCTATGGCGAACACAATTCACGCGCATTTCAATGATGATCAGGTCCGCTGAGACTTGACCTTTGACGATACGCAACCGAAACCACCCTTATGACAAAGACCGCTGAACATGATGCGCGGGTTTTCGCGATCCCGAACCTGCTGACCTACGGTCGTATTCTCGCGGTACCGCTGATCGTTTTGCTGTTCTTTATCCCCAATCCGCTGGAGCCCAGCCTGGCGATGCGCTGGACCGCGTTTTGGTTATTTGTCGTCGCCTCAGTGACCGACTGGCTCGATGGTTATCTGGCCCGCAGACTTAACGAGACGTCCAATATTGGTCGCATGCTTGATCCTATCGCCGACAAGCTTTTGGTGTCGGTGATTCTCTTGTTGCTTGCGGCAGATGGCACCATAAGCGGCTGGTCGATTTGGGCCGGTGTGATTATCTTGTGCCGAGAGATCCTGGTTTCCGGCTTGCGTGAATATCTGGCGAGCGCGAAAGTCTCGGTTCCAGTTTCCAATCTCGCCAAATGGAAAACGACAGTTCAGTTGGTTGCCATTGGCTTATTGCTGCTGGGACCAGCGGGCGACAGTATTATGCCCTTTATCAGCGAAGCGGGTTTGGTGTTGCTTTGGATCGCTGCGCTGCTGACACTCTACACTGGCTACGACTATTTCCGTTCCGGCATGCGGCATGTAATGGAAGGCTGACCATGGTCACGATGCGTTATTTTGCGTGGGTACGCGAAAAGATCGGCAAAGACAGTGAAGCGCTGGAACTGCCAACGTCGGTCTCAACTGTCGAGACTTTGATCGATTGGCTGACATCGCGCGGTGAAGAATATGCGTTTCTGACTGAGCAAAAGCTGGTGGTGCGCGTGGCTGTCGACCAACAGCTCGTCAGCCTGAGCGATGAGATTGGTGATGCGGCTGAGATTGCCATCTTTCCGCCAATGACCGGCGGCTGATATGGCGGCCGACATCCAAGTTTCGATCACCGACCAGCCACTTTCAGCCGTCAATGCCTATACTGCTTTTGAAGCTATATGCGGTGACAATGATGGCGCGATTGCTCACTTTTGTGGTCGTTGCCGTTCGGAAAACGGTGCGCTGAGGGCTCTTGAACTTGAGCACTATCCTGGCATGGCTGAGGCGCAGATCGAAACAATTTGCAAAACAGCTCTAGATAAATGGCCCATTACACGCATTGAAGTGACGCATCGTTTCGGCATCGTGAATGCTGGAGAACCTATCGTTCTTGTGTTTGCAGCGAGCGCGCATCGCAAGGCGGCGCTGGCGGGCGTTGAATTTGTTATGGACTTTCTAAAGACCGATGCGCCCTTCTGGAAGCGCGAGCATATGGCCGATGGATCAATGGGCAACTGGGTCACCGTCAAATCGCGGGACCTGCATGTTCGCAGCCGCTGGAAGGCCTGACCCCTTCACTGTCCAAATTGTCGCACTAGTTTTCCAGCAATCGAACTGCAACGGAGCCAGCCACATGCGGATAATGGATCGACCGGAATATGCCAACAAGCCGAAGCCACTGACCTTCACTCAAGACAAAACAGTTGCTGAAGCGGTGGCTGCGATGTCGGAGCGCAACTTTGGCTCGGTGGTCGTCGTCGATAAAGACGAAAAAGTCGCCGGTATGGTGACCGAGCGTGACGTGATGAAGCGTTTAGTCAATAACGCAAAAGACCCAAAGAAAACCAAGCTGGCCGACATCATGACCCGTGAAGTACGGGTCGCAAAGGAGACTGACGATCTGCGTGACTGGTTACGCCAAATGTCAAATGAACGGTTCCGCAGACTCCCCGTTGTCGACGAAGAAGGTAAACTGGTCTCCATCATGACGCAGGGCGATTTCGTTTCCTACACTTGGCCCGAGCTTTTGGAGCGCGTTACCGAGCAAGCAAAAGCGACTGTCTCCAGCAATTATCAGGTATTCCTGTTGGCTGGCGGTGTGTTGATCTATTCTGTAATCCTAATCTTTATGCTTCGCGGTGGCGGAGGCTGAGCCAGCCTAGACCGACGCAAAAGCCGCATGTGCGATCGCATATAGATGGATCATCGATGCGGTCAGCACAAAGGCATGCCAGATAGCATTTTGATATTTTAGACCGTCCCACTGGTAGAAAAAGACACCAAAGGAGTAGACCAAGCCGCCAAGCACGATCAGCAAAGCGTCTTGCGTTTCCATCGTGTTGAACATGGGCCACACCAGCAACAGGCTGGCCCAGCCCATGGCGAGAAAGACAAGTACCGTGTGGCGATCCAGCATTTCGTGCTTCGCGAATTTCGAAACGCTACCGACAATCGCACCGCTCCAGATCAAGGCAAGCAGCGTGTAGGCCCATGGCGTGCCAATAATCACGACAATGGGCGTGTAGGAGCCGGCTATCTTCACAAAGATCGCTGATTGATCGCAGAGCCGCAATAAAGGCTTATGTTCAGTATAGGGCGTCAAATGATATGACGCCGAAAAAGTAAAGAGCGCGATGACGGATATGCCATACACAACCAACGCGATATTCAGCGGCGCCGGAAGGGTCTGGAAAGCGTAGATGTAAATGGTCGTGAACGCGATTGTGCTGCCGACTATGCCGAGCACATGCATCACACCATCGGCGATTACTTCCTTGCGCGAGTACTGGGGATAGGCATCGGCAAGGTTTGGCGTTGAGCCGGATTGGACGTTGGACGAAAACTGATCTGTCATACGCAATACTCCTCTAAGGCTTTTCCGCCCTAGCCAAAAAACAACGATCCTCCCCTCGCTGCATCATCCACGCATGTTTGGCATGCATGCGCTTTACGTGAAACTATGCTAAGTCAAATAGACGTTAAATAAGTTAATTGGTCTAATGACTTACCAACAAATTGGTTCACAAAAATGACAGATAACCCAAGGTCACCAAACCGGCTGTCCCATCACATGAGTGTTGGATTGCGCTTCGGCGATACGGACATGCAAGGCCATGTGAACAATGCCGTTTATGCAACGCTTTATGAGAGCGGGCGGGTGGATTTTCTTTATGGACCGCGTAGCGATTTGATGCCCGAGGGACGCACTTTTGTGATCGCTGAACTATCAATCAAGTTTATCGACGAGATCCTTTATCCGGGCACCGTCGACATTCTTTCCGGCGTCTCGCGCATCGGGAACGCGTCTGTTGGTCTTGTTCAGGAATTGCGGGTCGAAGGCGTTCTGAAAAGCACCGCGACGAGCGTGGTCGTAATGATCGACAGCGCCAAGCGTAAGTCTGCGCCGCTAGATGAAGTGACCCGCGCGCGCATGGAAGGCCTTTTGGTCACATAAAAAAGCCGCGCCGAGCGCGGCTTTGGAGCACTGAAAATCGTCCGGCGATTAGCCGACGATTTCTGTTTCGGCAAACCAGTAAGCGATTTCCTCAGCTGCTGTTTCAGGCGCATCAGAGCCATGCACTGAGTTTTCGCCGATGGAGTTGGCGTAGAGCTTGCGGATGGTACCGTCGGCCGCTTCTGCCGGGTTGGTCGCACCCATCAGTTCCCGGTTTTTCAAAATGGCGTTTTCACCTTCCAGCACCTGAACGATGGTTGGACCGGAAGACATGAACTCACATAGTTCGTCAAAGAAAGGACGCTCCTTGTGAACCGCATAGAAGCCTTCAGCTTCACGGCGGCTCATCCACACGCGCTTGGAGGCGATGACGCGCAGGCCATTTTCCTCAAAAATTTTGACAATCGCGCCTGTCAAGTTGCGCGCTGTTGCGTCTGGTTTGATCATTGAGAATGTGCGTTCTGTCGCCATTTTTCTTGCTTCCTTGAATAATGCGGGGAGAATTGAGCGCCCTATAGCGGCCAGTCCAGCCAATGCCAAGGGGCTTTGCATCAGTTGCCATTTGCCCCTTGCGCCGCAACTTCGCGCGCTGCAAAACGCGCCCCATGTTACAAATCCAGAACCTGACATTTCGCATTGCCGGGCGGCTGCTTTTTGATGAAGCAACTGCGACCGTGCCGCTTGGTGCAAAATGTGGGCTGGTGGGGCCAAACGGCACGGGCAAGTCGACGCTCTTCAAGCTGATCCGCGGCGAACATTCGCCTGAAAGCGGTTCGGTTTCGATCCCCGCCAAGCTGAAAATAGGCGGCGTTGCACAAGAAGCGCCCGGCACCGAAAAGAGCCTTTTGGAAACCGTGCTGGAAGCGGATACCGAACGGCTTGATCTGATGGCTCGTGCCGAAACCGAGCAGGACGCCGAGAAGCTCGCAAACATCCATACCCGCCTTGCCGATATTGATGCCTATTCAGCCGAAGCGCGCGCGTCCTCCATCCTGCACGGGCTGGGTTTTGATGCGGCTGCGCAGCAGCGGGCGTGCGCGGAGTTTTCCGGTGGCTGGCGCATGCGCGTGGCGCTGGCGGCGGTGCTTTTTGCAGAGCCGGACCTTTTGATGCTCGACGAGCCGACCAACTATCTCGATCTGGAAGGCACGCTGTGGCTGAAAACCTATCTTGCGCGCTATCCGCATACCGTCATCATCATCAGTCACGACCGTGATCTTTTAAACGCCTGCTGCACGTCGATCCTGCATTTGAGCGAGCGCAAGCTGACGCTCTATTCCGGCAATTACGATATTTTCGCCCGCACGCGCGCGGAGAAGATGGCGCTCGCCGTCAAAGCGAAAGAAAAGCAGGACGCCAAGCGCGCCCATATGGAAGCTTTCGTCAACCGCTTCAAAGCCAAGGCCTCAAAAGCCCGGCAGGCGCAAAGCCGGATCAAGGCGCTCGCGCGCATGGCGCAAACGCAGGTGCCGATTGACGAAAGCGTCAAGCCGTTCAAGTTCCCGACGCCGGAGACGATGCCCTCCTCACCAATCATCCGCATGGACAATGTCTCGGTTGGCTATGGCGATGGCCCGGCGATCCTGAAACGCCTTAATCTGCGCATCGACAATGATGACCGCATCGCGCTTTTGGGGGCGAACGGCAATGGCAAGTCGACCTTCGCCAAACTTCTGTCTTCGCGGTTGGCGGAGCGCGATGGCGATCTGCACCGCGCGGCGAAACTCAAAATCGCGCTGTTTGCACAGCATCAGCTCGATGATCTCACACCGGCGTGGAGCGCCTACGAACATTTCCGCGCCGCCTACCCCGATGAGGCTGAGAGCAAGGTGCGGGCGCGTGTGGCGGCGACCGGGCTTTCCACCGAGAAGATGGATACGCCCGCGCAGGCCCTGTCTGGCGGGGAGCGCGCGCGGCTGACGCTGGGGCTGACCACCCGCGATGCGCCCCATGTGCTCATCCTCGATGAACCGACCAACCATCTGGACATTGATAGCCGCGATGCGCTGATGGAGGCGGTCAATGACTATCGCGGCGCCGTGATCCTGATCAGCCACGACCGCTATCTGGTGGAGACGTGCGCCGAGCGCATCTGGCTGGTCGAGGGCGGCGATGTGCAGCCCTATGATGGCGATCTGGATGACTATGCCGCACTGGTTTTGCGCAAGCGCGCTGGCAATGACAAAGCCGCCAAGCCGGATACCAAAAGCCAGAAAAACCAACGCCAGCAGCAGGCGCAAACCCGCAAGAACCTCGCCCCGCTCAAAGCCAAGCTGACCGAGCTGGAAAGCTTTATCGAAAAGGCGCAGGTGAAACTCGAAGCCATCGACAAGGCGTTTCTGGATCCGAAAATCGCGCAGGATGGCGACAAGGTGCAGGAACTGGCCCGCAACCGCGCCGATGCCGAGGCAAAGCTGGAAAAGTGGGAGGAAAGGTGGCTGGAGTTGAGCGAGGAATATGAAGCGGGGATGGGGGGTTAGCGCCTACCAGAACCACTCCAAGAAATCCTTTGCCGCTTTACCCAGTGTTTTTGCTGCATCTGAATCCGCGATCTTGGTCATCTTGCCAAGCACGTCCAATGTTTTGTCGTAGACACCTGCCTGTTGGAGCAGTGTCCGTTTTTTGGCATCCCGAATTCGGTTGCGCCGATCCTCGGCCTTGCGGCGCTCTGTCTCTTCCA
Organism: Pseudomonadota bacterium; assembly: GCA_038529265.1. Classification (GTDB taxonomy): domain Bacteria; phylum Pseudomonadota; class Alphaproteobacteria; order Rhizobiales; family Rhizobiaceae; genus JBCBDX01. Next base: position 84,810 of record JBCBDX010000011.1, on the reverse strand, counting down.
ATCCTTCAGGCACTTCTGGCAGGCTAAGATCGATAATGTTGCGCGTTGTCCGGCTTTGCGTTTTGACCGTCTCCAAGTATTCATCGGAAACGACGCCTTGCTCGTTGGCGTATTTTACTTCGACGATAATTCTCCGGTTGAACTCGGTCGCATCCTGTGAAGTTAGCTTCTCCTCGTCGACTTCGACGGCACGGAAGATGCGTTCTCTCGCCTGATCGAGCGGGTAGTGAGTAATGAGGCGCTCATGTAATTGCAAAAGCCGTTCGCAAGACTTCACCAACCCTGCGCCGGTGCACCAATACTGCGCGTGTTCGTCTTCCAGCTCGGCTTCAATGATGTCCATCTGTGTACGCAGGAGCGTCGGGTTGCAGTTCACACCATTGGCATCGAGTTCTTTTTTGTAGGCTTTGATCGCCACATCAAAGCCTGATGGATAGTTGCGTCCTTGAATTTGCGAGAGCAGCGTATCGAGAAGCGCTCTTATCGCTTCGGGTAACTCCAGAAGCGGCACATCGGCGTAGACCTGATCGAACTCCTTGTTAGGCCCAACATCAATTTCGCCGGTGTCTTCATTTGCCAAAACTTCGGGTGTCACGGCTATGGCAACACGTTTGCGTTGCTCAGCACGCGTCTTTGGCGTCTGCGAGCCGGTAACCGCTGCCAAAACCGCCTCGCGCTCCTGTTCGGGCGTCATTTCGAGCAGCGATGTCCAGATGATACGACGCGCGAGCGGTGGCGGTTGGCATGGTTCAATAAGGAATGGGACGATGGTACCCTTGTCGCCAGACGGATCGATTGTGTACGCAGCCTCCCACTCCGACATACAAGGCCCGCTTTTAAAGTATTCGGGCGAATAAACGGCAATCATCCTCCCCATACCTGCAAGCCCACGATTCATCTCGTTGACGAAGCTCTTGCCTGCGCCCATGTCATTGAATTGGGAGAAGACAGAGTAACCGGCGTCTTCCAATACTCCCGAGATACGACGGGCAACGGCTTCATTTGCTGCCGTGTATGAAAGAAAGAAATCCCATTTTAGTGGCGGCGGAATCCAGACCAAGGTCTTTGCCACTTCCCCCATAATTTCGTCGGCAGATTGTTTATCGCTGATTTCCCAAAAATCGTCTTTCTGCAGCGCCAGCTCTACTGAAAGATCAGCATCGAAGATGTTGTTGGACGTATCGCCGATTAGGCGGCGATACCACTCGACCATCAATTTCCATTCTGGTCCTTGGGCGTTCCGGGCAAAAGTATCCAGTGGCTCTCTTACCCATGGCGGAATGTTGGCGACATAGTTCTTGTTTTCACGGACATCGACCAGCCAAAGTGGCGTGTTCAAAAGTGCTATATTCGCTATGACTTGGCTTGAGTTAAACAAAAAACGGCAGTCTAGACTTACTGCTCGCCAGATCAATCCCTGTGCGCCGTAGGCACTAGCAGCTGCCGCTGCGGCTCGAGCAGTGTAAGAAGCAAATCCTCTCCATTCAAGCAAGCTTTCTGCAGCATTGGAGCAAGCTTTCGCCGCTGCGGCATACGGAGCTTGTGCTGCCCTGGCGCTAAAAAATGTTGTCGGATCGGATCGCGCGGCAACTGCAGCCGCGACACTTTTGGCCTCATTAGCAGCGGCGGATGCCCTGGCTGGAACTAATTGGTTAAGCGTTAGATAAGGGGTCGACGCTAAAAAAACGGCGCGCCACGATTGAAGGATTATCGACTGCTTAAGCTCTGCTACATCCCCAACTTCGGAGATCAAAGTCTCTGAAAGGACGAGCGGCCATACTCTTAAGGCCAAGCGAAAAGCAACAACTCGCGACCACTCCGCAAGCTGATCACCCGCATTGGCATCTAACCAAGTCTCCAGCTCATCGCCCGACGAGATATTGATTTCCTGATTGCTCAAATTTGCCCCATCGCTTGCCCGTTTGCCATGGTCACCTAACCATCATCGGGCGGTGCAAACAACCGCCCTACTCTGCATCACCCCTGCCCCATTTGCGGGTGGGTTTGGCGGGTTCTTTTTCCTTGGGCTTTGGGGCCTCGACGGGCATGCGACGGCCGATTTCTGATGTGCGGCGACGGCGCTTTTTCTTATGCCTGTCATCGTCATCATCGTCATCATCGTCATCATCATCATCGTCATCGTCGTCGCGTGAACGAAACATGGCGTAGTCCATGAGCCCGAAAAAGAAGACCACGCCGCCGCCGATGATCAACGCATAACCCGTTGGCGCATAGCCATTAGCATCGCCTGTCGCGCGGCCTGTCAGCGTGATGTCGACATGGGTCAATTTCAGATCGCTGAGCGTGCCGTCACTGGTCTCGATGCCGTACAGCCCGTCCTCCAGCGAGATGATGGATGGTAGTGTGACCGGCTCCGTTGCGCGCGTCGCCTGACCCGCCTCACCGCCGGTTTCAGCCAGCTGGAACCTCATGGGGCTCAAGAAAACCGGTGCGCCGCGCCGACCATCATCGCCTTGGCGAAAAATCGTGATCTGGAATTCGGTGGTTGCGTCAGGGATTTCACGTTCAATTTCCGCCATGCCCGTGGCGGTAATCGAGATCGGCGTATCGATGCGACCGAGTGACAATTGGCTAACCGGGACATGGCCAACGCGTTCGCCATAAATGCGGTATTTGCCGATCTCAAAATTGTTGAAATAGCCCAGCGTCAACGGCGCGCCCCAAACCAGAAAAGCGCCAATTGCAAAAATAACTGCCCCGATCAGCTTGGTCATTTACGCCGCTTTCTCCCACTTGCCTTCCGGCGTTTGCTTCCAATAGGCGAGCGTGTGGCCGCCCGTCTTCAGCTGTTTCCACTTTTCGCGCGCGTCGCTCACAACATCCATGTCCTGCCCATCAAACATCAAGGCGACGCGTTCAAACGGCGTAAGATCAGGGGGCAGCGTGCACCGGTTCACGACAAATCGCATGGCGCTCCTGTTGGGGTTTTCTTGCGTTGATGTGACGAAAACAGGATGATCCTCTTCCGGCGTATCACCATCGCGCCCGTGCGGCACAAAGGAAACCGGATCGAACGACCAGAGCAGCGCATCAAGAGCCTCTGCCGCTTCTTCATTTTCCGCTTGGATTGTCACCCGCCATCCGCGCTCCATGGCCTTGCCCACAAGGCCGGGCAAGGCATCGTCCACGGATGTTTCTGTCAGATGGTAAAAGGTGACTTCGGTCACGGCTCCGTTTAGCCCTCGTATGCGTCGCGCACCATCTGGTCGAGCAGGCGCACGCCAAAACCCGAACCCCAGGATGTGTTGATGTCATTGGACGGTGAGGCCATCGCCGTACCAGCAATATCAAGGTGCGCCCAAGGCGTTTCGCCGACAAAGCGCTTGAGGAATTGCGCCGCTGTGCAGGAACCGCCCCAGCGGCCGCCGATGTTCTTCATGTCGGCGAAAGTTGAGTCGATCATCTTGTCGTATTCGGGGCCAATTGGCATGCGCCAGACTTTTTCGCCCGTTGACATACCGGCCTCGTTGATCTGGCCTGCCAATTCGTCGTCATTGGAGAACAGGCCTGCATAGTGCTTGCCAAGCGCAACCATGATTGCGCCGGTGAGCGTTGCCAGATTGATCATGAATTGCGGTTTGAACTCCTGCCCACAGTAGGTCAGTGCATCGGCCAGCACGAGGCGGCCTTCCGCGTCCGTGTTGATGACTTCAATCGTCTGGCCTGACATGGAGGTGACAATATCGCCGGGCCGCTGGGCGTTGCCATCGGGCATATTTTCAACAAGACCGATGATGCCGATCACGTTGGCTTTGGCCTTGCGGGCCGCCAGCGCGTGCATCAGGCCGGTCACAGCTGCCGCGCCGCCCATATCGCCTTTCATGTCCTCCATGCCGCCAGCTGGTTTGATGGAAATACCGCCCGTATCAAAGGTCACGCCCTTGCCGATGAAGGCAATGGGCTTGTCCTTTGCTTTGCCGCCATTCCATTTCATGACGACCAGCTGCGGCGGGCGGACAGAGCCTTGCGCAACGCCCAACAGCGCGCCCATGCCCATTTTGCGCATTTCCTTTTCGCTGAGCACATTAACGTCAACGCCGAGCGCTTCCAGCGCACGGGCGCGGCTGGCAAACTCTTCCGGCCCCAATATGTTGGCAGGTTCGTTGACGAGATCGCGCGCGAGCATCACGCCTTTGGCAACGCCTTCATCGTCCGCCCAGCGCTTCTTGGCGGCGGTCGCTTCCACACATTGAATGGTGATCTTTTGCGCTTTCGGCTCGTCCTTGTCTTCGTCCTTCTTTGTCGTTTTGTACTTTTTGAAGCTGTAGGAACGAAGGATAGCACCTTGCGCCAGCGTGGAGGCTTCATCGGCGCCGATCAGTTCATGCGCAAGGACTGTTACTGCCGCTGCATCGCCCATGGCCTTTTTCATAACACCGCCAAGCGCCAGCCAGTCTGAGGCAGTCAATTCATCCGCCTTGCCCAATCCGATTACGATGATCTTTTCAGCAGGGCTTTCGTGGGGTGCCAAGACTTCGAACGTCGACTTCTTTTTGCCCTTGAACTTGGCGGCGCTTGCTGCGCGCGCCAACGTGCCGGACGGATCAATATCTATTCCCTCTTCCACAATGTCTGCATCTTGTGCAGCGAATATCACCACAGTGCCTTTTTTGACATTTGTTGGCTTGGCAAAAGCAATGGCAGGGAGAATCGTCATGGGAGACCTTTTTATTTCTGATCGGCAGCAACACCGCGTTGACTAAACACCGTTTGGCAAGGAACGCACGGCTTCGCAAGCAGTAGGCTTCAAAGGTTGTTAACCAAACCCTTTTGCGAACAATTAGCACGCGCCATCATATTGTTAACGGAAGGTTGATTGAGAAGATCAAATCCGTGCCTTGGGCATTGGGCAAAACTATGGTTTGACCAAACAAGTGAGAAGCAGGCGCAACCATTGAGTACGATTGAGCGATATATATTTCGGCGCGTCTTTTTCGCCTCATTCAGCGCGTTTGCCGCCATGCTCGCCGTTGTTTGGATTACGCAGGCTGTTACCCGCATTGATTTTGCGACCGGCACAGCACAATCGGCCTTCGTTTTTCTCACCATCATGGCGTATCTGACACCGCAATTGATCAGCATCACACTGCCATTTGGAATACTCATTGGCGTCGTTAATGTCTTTAATGCACTGAACAGCGATAGCGAACTTCCTGTTGTGGCAAGTGCAGGCGTTAGCCGTCGCGCGATTTTACGGCCGGTCATGCTGGTTGCCTCGCTGGCGGCTGCTTTTATCCTGATTTCCAATCATTTTATTGAGCCTGCGTCCAACCGTGCGGTTCGTGACACGGTGGTCAATGCGCGAAGCGATTTGCTGACTTCTTTCATCACGGAAGGTCGTTTTGAACGTCCCGAACGCGACATCGTTATTTATGTCGATCAGAAGAACCCTGACGGCAGCCTGACTGGTTTGATGATTTCCGACACCCGGGAAGAAGGCACACAACTCAACTATTTTGCGCAGTCTGCCGTCGTTGCTGATGTTAACGGGACAGAAGCGCTAGCCATGCGCGAGGGACAAATCCACCGCCGGGACAGTGAAACTGGCAACGTCTCCATCATACGCTTCGACACCTATGCACTCAGTCTTGCCCAGTTTGGGTCGGCTGGCGGCGAAGCAACGTATTTCTTGCACGAGCAGGACACATCCTACCTGATGAATGTACCTGCCGATGACAAATTTGCGCAAAGATGGCCAGGGCAAGCGCGTGCAGAGGTCACTAAACGCTTCACCGAGTGGTTGATGCCATTCTTGTTTGCATTGGTGGCCCTGGCGATTATCGGTCAACCACAATCGCACCGGACAGCGGGGGGCATTGCCATGTTCATGGCTTTTGGTGGGGGCATGTTGTACCGTTGGGCGACTTATTTTGCCTACAATGAAACGAAGGACTCACCGGAGCTGGCCATCGTACTGGCCGGCATTCCGATCATTGGCATTTTGATTGGCTTGATCATGTTCCTGCGCGGGATCGAATTCAAAGGACATGAGTTCGTAACCCATTATGGCGGTCAACTTTACACCCGAGTGCGAGAGCGCCTTCAAGCGCGGGCAGCAACGTCATGATGATTACCGCAACACTTCAGCGCTACATCTTCTTTAGGTTGCTGGCCAACACGGTTTACTTCGTGGTTGGCATCGGGTCGATTGCGCTGCTGATCGATTTTACGGAGTTCTCCAACCGAACCAGCCAATTACCGGACTATTCAGCGGGCGCTGCGCTTCTGGTATCAGCGATGCGGGTGCCGATGATCATTCAGATCGCAGTTCCATTCATCATGCTGTTCGCAACGGTTGCAACGCTTATTGGGCTAAATCGCAAATACGAGTTGGTTGTGGCACGCGCAAGCGGCGTATCTGCCTGGGCTTTTTTGCGCCCGACATGGCTGTGCGCATTGTTCGTTGGTTTACTGTTTGTGCTAGTCATCAATCCCCTGGCGGCAGAAGGTTTTTCACGCGCTACCCAGATTGAGGGTCAGTGGCGCGGCACATCGGCACAAAACAGTCTCTTATCGCAGAATGCACCGTGGCTACGCCAGTCAGACGAACAGAGTGATGATACCTGGATCATCAGCGCGCAGCGTACCGCCAAACACAACGGCCGCACACGTTTGGTTGGCGCGACGTTCATTCGTATGTCGCCGGATGGCGCTGTCATTGCCCGCCACGATGCAACAGTGGCTGATTTACACGATAACCGCTGGATCATGCGCAATGTCACAACCACTGAAGCTGGTGTCGCGCCAGCGGCCAGAGATACGTTGATGGTGCCCACCAGCCTTGACGCAAACATTATTGCTGAAGCGCTGCTGCCTCCGGAAATGGTGTCGGTTTACACCCTTCCAAAGCAGATCAGCACAGCAGAATCGTTTGGCGTGGCGGCATTCCCATTCCGGATGCAATTTCATGCACTTGTCGCACTTCCGCTGCTTTTGGTGGCCATGACAATGATCGCATCGACAGTATCTTTACGCTTTGTGCGTTTTGGCCAGTCTGCAACCATGATTGTGGGTGGCATAGCGTGCGGCTTCATGCTTTACGTGCTCGTGGAATTCACCAAGTCCTTCGGGAGCGCCGGTATCATTCATCCGGTACTTGCAGCATGGATTCCGGTATTTGTTGCAGCGATGTCGTCGGTGACGTATCTGCTGTTTCGTGAGGATGGATGAGCGTTAAGGGACACATGTCGCTGCGACACAAAAAAAGCGGCCTGTTAGGTATGCGTAGTGCTGTCGCACTTTGCGCGCTTGTGGCCGCTTGTGCCGTCATGTCTGCGCCGACAAACCTTCATGCGCAATCGGCAGATGATCTTGGCATAACCACCGATCCTAACGCACAGCTGCTCCTGCAGGCTGATGATCTGATTTATGACAATGATAGCGGCACCGTTGCAGCTAGCGGCGATGTGCGTATCGAGTTTGATGGCAACCGCCTGGTAGCGGATCGCGTGACCTATGTGGAGGCAACAGGTCGCTTGATCGCGCAAGGCAATGTTGAGCTGCTGCAACCTGATGGCACGCGCACACTTGCCGATGAGTTGGACATAACCGACGATTTCGCCAATGGCTTTGTAAATGGCCTGCGCGTTGTGACGCCAGAAAACACCCGTTTTGCAGCCGAGAGCGCCGAGCGTCAGGGCGGCACTGTTACGATCTTCAACAATGGCATTTACACGGCCTGTGAGCCGTGCGCGGAAAACCCGGACAAACCTTTGGTCTGGCAAATCAAATCACAGAAGATCATATGGAACGGCGAAGAAAAAACCATCCGCTTTGAAAATGCCCGGTTTGAGTTCCTTGGTATTCCGTTGGCATTTGTACCGGTTTTTACAACCGCCGATCCTACAGTGCGTCGCAAAACCGGTTTCCTGGCACCAACGTTTAGCTACAGTGATGAGCTAGGCTTCGGAGCACAAGTTCCGTTCTTTTGGGCTTTGGCTCCGAACTATGATGTCACGTTCCGTTCAACAGGCTACACTCGGCAAGGCTTTTTAGGTGAAGCCGAATGGCGGCACCGATTGGAGAATGGCCAATACAATCTGAAAATCGCTGGCATCCACCAGCTTCAGCCAGACGCTTTCGAAAACAACAGGGTCGATGCACAAAACGTCAACCGAGGCATGATTGGCACTTCCGGTCGGTTTGAAATCAATCCGCGTTGGGTTTTCGGCTGGAACGGTCTTCTGCAGTCGGACAAGAACTTTTCTCGCACCTATGGCATCAATGGCTTCAACGGGTTCGTTCAACGCAATGAAGTGTTTTTGACTGGCCTTGATGACCGCAGCTATTTCGATACGCGTTTCTTGAAGTATGACCTCCAGGAAAGCACGGAATTTGGCAATGACGGGCGCCAATCAGCCGTTCTGCCGAGCGTTGATTATGAGCGCACTTTCGAAGGCGTTGCCGGTGGCAATCTGAGCTTCACCGTCAACTCCCGCAACAATTTGCGCGATGATCTCGATCAGCGAGCCTCTTTAGGCACCGACAATTTCGCCACCTTTGGTCTGGACGGGTTTAACGGTCGCACATCCGTTGATGTAGAATGGGATCGCCAATTCATCACGTCGGGCGGGCTGGTAGCGACACCCCTTTTGGCAGCACAGGGCGATGCCTTCTATTTTGATGCTATCAATCCCGGCGATGTCAGTGCGAGCGGTGCTGCCTTTACGGACAATGAGAGCTATTTCCGCGGCATGATCACTGCGGGGATGGAAATGCGTTGGCCCATCCTCTTTTCCTCCACCAGCGCGGCCCATGTGCTGGAACCGATTGGCCAGATTTATGTGCGCCCGGACGAAACTGGCGCAGGAACGCTGCCAAATGAAGACGCGCAGAGCTTTGTCTTTGATACATCCAATCTCTTCTCGCGTGACAAGTTTTCAGGCTTTGACCGCGTTGAAGGTGGTACGCGCGCCAATGTCGGCATTCGCTATACCGGAACGTTCGACAATGGCGTCGTGCTCAATGGTGTCTTCGGCCAATCTTACCATTTGGCTGGTGTGAATTCGTTCGCGCAAGCTGACTTCGTCAATGCCGGTGCGGATTCAGGACTTGAGTCGGATGTTTCTGACTTTGTTGGCTCCTTTGGCATTCAAACTGCCAGTGGATTTGGTGCAAGCGTTGGCGCCCGATTTGATGAGAACACATTTGAAGTTCGCCGCGTCGATGCGGGCGTCTCGTTTAAGAACGACTTGATCGATGCTTCCATTGACTATGCTCGTCAGGAAGCACAGCCAACCTATGCCTTCTCAGAACTGCGCGAAGAAGTGACGGCGCGTGCTGGCCTGAGCGTCGGCGAATATTGGACCGTCTCCGGCTTTGCCACCTATGATATTGCGCTCGGGTCGATTGACCGCAATGGCATCGGCCTGATGTATGATGACGAGTGCTTCGTTTTTGAGTTTGGCTATACTCAAGACCGCAATGCGTCAGACGAACTGAACGAAAATTACACGTTACGCTTCTCTTTGAAGACAATTGGCGACTTTGGTGGAACGTCGAAGAGCCTTTTCTGATAATTTGAACACAAATGCCGTGCTTTCGCCCAGATTTGCGAAAATGGCTTGTATCCCCGATGCGTCTTGCGGCAAAATTGCGTTGGGCCACGAACTGCATCCGGGAGTGGAAATTGGCTGGGATGGAAAAAGCAACAAACGAACAAATGCGCACTGGCTTTCGTAAGGCGCTGTTTGCGGGCCTGATCGCAATTGCCACCACTATCGGCGGCAGTTTAGACGGGAGCAGCATCTCCCATGCATCTGAAGTGCGTGTTATCGTCAACAATGAAGTAGTGACCAGCTACGACATTGCACGCCGTGTCGCGTTTTTGAGGTTGCAGCGGCGGTCTGGTAACTTGAACGGCACAGCAGAAGAACAACTGACCGAAGAAGCGCTCAAGCGCTACGCCACACGGCGTGCCGGTATTCGTATTCCGGACTCAATGGTTGATAGTGCGTACGCCAACTTTGCCCGCAACAATAATTTGAGCACTGCACAGCTAAGCAATGTCCTCAACCAGTCTGGCGTTACCACAAAGCACTTTAAAGAATTTATCCGCAATCAGATTGGCTGGGGCCAAACACTGCGCGCGCGTGAGCGCGCAACCGGCGGCAGCTTGATGAGCGAGCAGGACGTGGTAGCCAAGATGCTCGAACAGGGAGGGCAAAAACCAACCTCAACCGAGTATATTCTGCAGCAAGTGATCTTTGTGGTGCCGCAAAATGCGCGTGGCAGCATGCGCGCGCGCGTGCAGGAGGCCAACAATATGCGCGGGCTCGTCAATGGATGCGAACAAACGATTACTCTCGCGCAAGGATTGCGCGACGTTTCAGTGCGCGACCTTGGCCGCCGCCTTGAATTGGAACTGCCCGATGATTGGAAAGAGTTTGTCTCGGGCTTGCAAACCGGCCAGACAACGCGGGTTCGTGAGACGCCACGCGGTGCCGAATTCATTATTGTGTGCCGTGCACGCACTGTGAGCGATGACCGCGTTGCTCAACTTGAGTTTTCAACCGAAGCGCTGGAAGCTGATGGCGGTGGTGCAGGCGCTGATTTCCTTGAAGAATTGCGCGCCAATGCGAGAATTGAACGGCGCTGATAGGCTGTGAACCGCAACGACAGCCTCAAGCCAATCGCCGTTAGTTGTGGCGACCCTTCCGGAATTGGACCGGATGTTATCCTGACAGCCGTGGCAACACACGGCCGCAACTTACCTGCCTTTGCTTGCTTTGGTGACCCTTCACAACTGGCAGCGCGCGCTTCGACACTAGAGCTCCCAGTGGAGATTGTTTCGATTGCGCAGGTAGCTGATGCGGTCGGTTTAGCGGACAATATGTTGCCGGTCTTGCCTTTGGCAGAACGCTTTGTCGAGCAGCCTGGCGAACCGACAAGCGCTCATGCCAAAGGTATATTAGAGGCCATTGAGCGCTGCGTTGATGGCATTCAAGCGGGGCTTTTTTGCGGTATGGTCACCGCGCCCATTGCAAAGAAACCGCTTTATGACGCTGGTTTTGAGCATCCCGGGCACACAGAGTTTCTTGGCGCGCTTGCTAAAAGTATTGATGGTAAGCGTGCGCGCGCGGTGATGATGATTGCCGGTCCGGATCTTAGAACCGTGCCGGTCACTATCCACATTCCGCTGGCAGATGTTCCCTCAGCGCTGCATCAGTCTGACATTGAAGCGACTATTGAAATCGTGGACCGCGACCTGAAGAGCAGGTTCGGCATCGCCTCGCCGCGTCTTGCTGTTGCCGGTCTTAACCCGCACGCGGGTGAAGGTGGTGCATTGGGCATTGAGGATGATCAGATTGTGGCGCCCGCCATTGTGGCTACCAATGAAAAAGGTATTGATGCGCGCGGGCCGCTCCCTGCCGATACCATGTTTCACGCCGCCGCTCGCACCAGCTATGACGCTGCCATATGCATGTATCATGATCAGGCGCTAATCCCGGCCAAGACGCTGGCGTTCGATGATGGGGTCAACATCACGCTTGGCCTCCCCTTTATCCGTACATCACCGGATCACGGCACGGCATTCGACATTGCTGGAACCGGCAAAGCGCGTTCAGACAGTTTTATTGCCGCCCTAAGAGCATGCGGGGCGATGGCGCTTGAAGAGGCGACAGGTGTATGACCGCAAATAGCGAACGTGCGGTGGACGGCCTGCCTCCGCTTCGTGCTGTAATCGAAGCTTACGATCTCATCGCCAAGAAAGCGCTCGGTCAAAACTTCCTGCTCGATCTAAATCTGACCTCAAAAATTGCCCGCGCTGCAGGTGGTCTATCAGACACTCATATCGTCGAAGTTGGGCCGGGCCCCGGGGGCTTAACCCGCGCGCTGTTGATGGAAGGTGCGAAAAGCGTCACGGTGATTGAACGCGATGCGCGTGCTCTTCCGGCGCTTGCTGAAATTGCTGATCATTATCCGGGTCGTCTGAAAATTATCGAGGGCGACGCACTTGAGACGGATTTCACCACGCTTGGTGATGACAGGACGAAGATTGTCGCGAACCTTCCGTACAATATCGGAACGGAATTGCTGACGCGCTGGCTGACAGGCGATGACTGGCCGCCATGCTTCCAATCGTTGACGTTGATGTTTCAACGGGAAGTGGCGCTTCGAATTTGCGCGGAACCAGGCACCGGTGCTTACGGCCGCCTTGCCGTTCTGGCCCAGTGGCGCACCGAACCAAACATCGCCTTTGACGTGCCGCCGCAAGCTTTCTGGCCGCCGCCCAAAGTCACATCATCAGTGGTTCATCTGGTGCCGCGTGAACGCCCCATTGATGTGAAACTTCAGGCACTTGAAACAGTGACCAAGCATGCCTTTGGCCAACGTCGCAAAATGCTGCGTCAAAGCCTCAAACCCATAGGCGGCACTGACCTGCTTGAAAGCGCTGGAATTGAGCCAACACGGCGCGCCGAAACACTCAGCGTTGAAGAATTCTGCACGTTGGCGAATGCGTTCTCCGCGAAAAGTCAGCTCTAGGTCATCAAACCATCGACAAAACCAAACAGCCCGGGACGACGAGCGCGCTTGAGTCGTTCCGCAGTGATGATCGACCGGATGGACTCGAAAGCCTCGTTCAGGTCTTTATTGATGATCACATAATCATATTGGTTCCAGTAGCCGATTTCTTCGCGCGCATTGCCCAAGCGTTCAGCGATGACTTCCGGTGCATCTTCAGCACGGCGGTTTAGCCGCGCTTCCAGTTCTTCCATCGATGGCGGCAGGATGAATATTGAAACGACGTCAGCACGCACCTTTTCCATCATCTGCAAGCCACCCTGCACATCGATATCAAAGAGCATGTCACGACCGCCGGTCATCGCATCCTCCACGGGGGCACGCGGCGTCGCATAGTAGTTGCCGTGAACCTCGGCATGCTCGATGAATTCATCCTCATCGCGCATACGCAGAAACGTCTTTTCATCGATGAATCGGTAATGGACACCTTCAATCTCACTGCCGCGCCGCGCGCGTGTTGTAACACTCACCGAGAGCTCAAAAGCATCATCCTGCTCAAGAAGATTGCGTGCAATGGTCGATTTTCCCGCGCCCGATGGGGAAGACAAGACGAGCATTAGTCCGCGTCGTTGAATGCCAAAGCGGTTGGCGTCAGTCATCGGTGTCCCCCTCAAAGTCCTATTGCAGGTTTTGCACCTGCTCACGCATTTGATCAATGACAGCTTTCAGTTCAAGGCCAATAGCTGTCAGCCCCTTTGAGACGGATTTCGAACAAAGCGTATTCGCTTCGCGATTGAATTCCTGGGTCAGAAAATCGAACCGCCGTCCAATTACATCGCCATCGCCAAGCAATGCCCTTGCTGCTTCAACATGGGTTTTGAGCCGATCGGTCTCTTCACGTACATCAGCCTTTGTGACCAGCAGGGCCACTTCTGACGCCAACCGCTGCGGATCAACTGCCATGTCAGATCCAAGTAGCGATTTAAGCTGCTGGTGGAACCGCAAACTGATCGCTTCGGGCTGACTATCAGCATCGGCAACAGCGGCATCAATGAGTTCACCAATGCGGTTCAAATGCTGCGTAAGAATTGATACGAGCGCAGCGCCCTCTTCCCTGCGGCCCTCGACGAGTTGGCCTACCGCCTCATCGACCAATTGGTGGATGGCTACGACAAGCGCTTCGTCTTCAAGATCAAATACACTCTTGCCGTCTTCGGTGCTGATGACACCGCGCAAAGATAGCAATCCGTCGCTCGTTGGTGGCGCTATGCCAAGCTCTTCGGCGGCGGCTAAGGCTTGTGCATGAAGTGAACGTAAAACTGGCATGTCAATCGCAAGGCCATCCTTGGCGCCGACCTGCTCAACTGCCAGAAAAAGCTGAATGTTGCCGCGGCCAAGACTTGCAGATACGCGCTTTTTGATCGCCACTTCCATCGCTTCGAAGCCAGATGGCAGCCTAAGCTTTATATCTAGGCCCTTGCCGTTAACGGAGCGAACATCACAACGGCCAATCAAAAGATCGTTCGCTAATTGCGCTGATCCGAAACCGGTCATGCTTTGCGGCTGTGCAACCAATGCCTAGTTACCCGAACTGTTTTCCGATTGTGCTTCTGCTTCACGTTCGCGCTCAATTTCGCGCCAGCGTGCGACATTGCGGTTATGCTCTTCAAGCGTTTTTGCGAATGCATGTCCCCCGGTACCATCAGCAACAAAGAACAAGTCGTCGGTCTGGGCAGGATTAGCTACCGCTTCAAGCGAAGCCCGTCCGGGAATAGCGATTGGACCAGGAGGCAGACCGTCTATGGTATAGGTGTTGTAGTCGGTTGGCGTATCGATATCGGAGCGGAAAATTGGTCTGTCCGCAGGTTTACCTTCGCCGCCGAAGATGCCGTAAATGATCGTTGGATCAGACTGGAGGCGCATGCCCAAATTCAGGCGGTTTACGAAGACTGCGGCAACCAGCGGACGCTCTTCTGCCACGCCTGTTTCTTTTTCAACGATCGACGCAAGCGTCACGAAATCTTCAATCGTGTCTATCGGCAGGTCTGGACTGCGCTTTTCCCATATCTGAGCGACAATTCGTTCCTGCTGCGCCTGCATGCGGGCGATCAATTCAGCTCGATCCGTGCCGCGCCCAAACTTTTGGGTATCGGCAACGAGGGTGCCCTCTGGCGGCAGTTCTTCTGGAACATCGCCTGTAAGAAACTCATTAGCTGCAATTTCTTCCATAGCCCGGTGAACAGTCCAGCCTTCCACCACCGTCAGAGGATACAGAATAGCGCGACCTTCGACGAACTTGTCCATAATCTCCTTCATGGAAGCGCTCGCCGGGATGTCATATTCACCGGCTTTGAGTTCGCCCTCATTCCTGTAAGCACGAACGCCATACTCAAAAATGCGCGAGTTGGAGATCAGACCTTCACGTCGCAAGCCGTTGGCCACCTGCGCTACATTGGCGCCTGAACGGACGGTGTAGGTGGCACCCACATCGTGAGGACCGGGTGCTTCAAACTGAGCTTGACCAAAATACAAAGTCGCCCCGAGAGCGACCATGGCGAACACGAGCAGCGAAAACAGAAAGTTGAAGAATACAATGAACTGATTGCGCGCTGCTTTGTTTTTGCGACGTTTGCGCCCCAGCGCTGCAGGCTTTTCCTGCTCGGCCTGACCGAAGTTTTGCTCACTCTGGCCCGCTGCCCGACCAAACCTTACTGGATCACTCAAACCAGAACCTCTGAAAAACTGTTAGAGAGCATAGAATCACAAATAGCTCCCAAGGCTAGCGCAAATGCGCCTCGCATACTCTGCCGTACCGTCAAATGGGGACGGATTGTGGCAAAATCGTGCGAACTTTATGTTTCATACCGTTTCAAGACCAAAGTCGCATTTGTGCCGCCAAACCCGAAGGAATTGGACAGCGCAACGTTGACCTCACGCTCACGTGCCTTGTGCGGAACAAGATCGATCGCGCTGTCGACATCGGGATTATCCAAATTGATGGTCGGCGGGACAATTTGATCACGGATGGCCAGAGTGGAGAATATCGCTTCAACAGCGCCCGCAGCGCCTAAGAGGTGACCTATGCAGGACTTGGTGGACGACATCGATACGCCGCTCGCGCTGTCGCCAAGCAGCTTCTCAACAGCGCCGAGTTCAATCGTATCTGCCATGGTCGATGTGCCATGGGCGTTGATGTAATCGATGTCACAAGCAACAAGTTTTGCATTCTTCAAGGCAGCCTTCATGCAGCGTCCGGCGCCTTCGCCATCTTCAGACGGTGCTGTGATGTGATAAGCATCGCCTGACAGGCCATAACCGACAACTTCTGCATAAATCTTTGCGCCGCGTGCCTTTGCGTGCTCCAACTCTTCAAGCACAACAACACCAGATCCCTCGCCCATGACAAATCCGTCGCGATCACGGTCGTAGGGTCGTGAAGCCTTTTCAGGTTCGTCATTGCGGTGAGTGGAGAGCGCTTTACAGGCAGCAAATCCAGCAATCGAAATTCTGCTGATCGGCGACTCTGTGCCGCCAGCAACCATGACGTCAGCATCTCCAAACATGATCAGACGTGAAGCATCACCGATTGCATGCGCGCCGGTGGAACAAGCGGTCACGACCGAATGGTTTGGACCGCGCAAACCGTGTCTGATGGAGACTTGGCCGCCGGCAAGATTGATCAAGCGGCCCGGTATGAAGAACGGTGACACACGGCGCGGACCCTTGTCACGCAAGGTGTAGCCAGCCTCCACGATACCTTCAATGCCACCAATGCCGGAGCCGATCAAAACGCCAGTGTTGGTTTGATCCTCATCGCTTTGGGGGTGCCATTTAGCATCATCCAGCGCCTGTTGGGCTGCAGCTATCGCATACGTGATGAAAGGATCAACCTTGCGCTGCTCCTTTGGCTCCATCCAATCGTCGGCATTAAATGTACCGTTCGACCCGTCGCCAAACGGCAATCGACACGCGATTTGCGCAGCCAAATCATCGACTTCGAATTCGCTGACGCGGCGCGCACCAGATTTACCTGCAAGCAGGTTTTTCCAAGTGGTTTCGGCATCCGCCCCAAGAGGCGAAACCATACCTATGCCTGTGATGACAACGCGGCGCATGATAAAGCGGTAAGCCCGGCTTGCGGAAAATGAGTTGCGCACATGATGCGCAACCCAAAACGCTCAGCTTAAGCGGCGTTCTTTTCGATGAACTTGACCGCATCGCCAACGGTCAGAATTGTTTCGGCGGCATCGTCCGGGATTTCAACACCGAATTCTTCTTCGAATGCCATGACGAGTTCAACCGTGTCCAAGCTGTCTGCGCCCAAATCATCGATAAAGCTGGCGCCTTCTGCTACTTTCTCAGCATCAACGCTCAGATGCTCGACAACGATCTTCTTTACGCGGTCTGCAACGTCGCTCATAAATATGTCCCTCAATTAAGGTTAGCGTTCGGGTGGGTTCGTTATCCCTTGCGTCCACGTCATGCAAGCCGAAAGGCGTATTCCAAGCGCGAACATTGGGAGTTGTTGACAAGCCTTGCGGCTAGATCATGGCCATTCCGCCATTGATATGAATGGTTTGGCCTGTGATGTAGGCCGCAGAATCCGATGCAAGCCAGGACACCGCTGAAGCCACTTCTGTGCCAGTTCCCATTCGTTTCATGGGAATTGCGCCCATAATGGCGTCTTTTTGCTTCTCATTGAGCTTGTCGGTCATCGCGCTTTCGATAAAGCCGGGTGCAACGCAATTGACCGTCACATTGCGCGAAGCGATTTCCATCGCAAGCGACTTGGAAAATCCAATCAAACCGGCCTTTGAGGCGCAATAGTTGGCCTGACCGGGATTGCCGGTAACGCCGACAACCGACGTGATGTTGATAATCCGACCCGTGCGACGGCGCATCATGGGATGCGTCAACGCTTTGGTTAGCCGGAAGACGGCGGTCAAATTAACAGCGATCACCGCGTCCCAGTCAGCCTGCGGCATGCGCACGAAAAGCCCGTCTTTGGTGATACCGGCATTGTTGACAAGAATGTCAACGCCCTCCAGCACCTCTTCTGCCTTGGCGGCCAAGGCATCGACGGCTTCCAGATCGGACAGGTTGGCCGGCAGAATGTACGTGCGCTCACCCAAATCAGCGGCCAGCGCCTGCAACTTCTCTTCACGCGTGCCGTGCAGGCCGACGATGGCCCCTTGTGCGTGCAGAGAACGGGCGATGTCTTCGCCAATGCCGCCGGACGCGCCGGTCACCAGCGCTTTCTTGCCTGTCAGATCGATCATGATGTTCCCGTAATTATTTGTTGCGGCCGTTCAGGCCTGCCCTTCTAAGAAGGCTTCTATATCGGCTGGACCGTTAATAGCAACGCCCGAAAGTTCGCGATTGATACGCCGCGCCAGACCGGTGAGCACCTTGCCTGAGCCGATTTCCGCCAGTGTGTTGACGCCACTTGCAGCGAACCATTCCACCGTTTCACGCCAGCGCACCTGACCAGTGACCTGATTGACGAGATCATCAACAATCTGCGCCGGATCGGACGTTGGCGTGACATTGACATTGGTAACAACCGGGATTTTCGGCGTGTTGACCGTGACCTGACCCAACGCTTCACGCATGGCGTCCGCCGCTGGCGCCATCAAGGCGGAATGGAAGGGTGCGGAAACAGGCAGCATTAGTGCGCGCTTGGCTCCCTTGTCCTTGGCGGCTTCAGCAGCCGCTTCGACCGGTGCTTTAGCGCCGGAAATCACCAATTGCCCGCCGCCATTGTCATTGGCAATCTGGCAGACACCACCGGAAGCTGCATCCTCGCAAAGCGCGGCAACGTCTGCGGCTTCCAGCCCGATAATGGCTGCCATCGCCCCCTCACCCACAGGCACGGCGGCCTGCATGGCGTTGCCGCGGATGCGCAAAAGTCGCGCCGTATCCGCCAAAGAAAAAGTGCCAACCGCCGCATGCGCCGCATATTCGCCCAAGGAATGCCCTGCGGCGAAAGAAGCCGATGCCATATCAAAGCCTTTGGCCTCAAGCACGCGCACGACTGCCATGGAAACGGCCATCAAGGCGGGTTGCGCGTTAGCGGTAAGCGTCAATTCATCGTCCGGCCCGTCAAACATGAGGGTGGAGAGTTTTTGGCCGAGCGCCTCGTCGACTTCTTCAAAAACCGCCCGCGCTTCGGGAAAAGCGTCCGCCAATTCCTTGCCCATGCCGACAGACTGCGAGCCCTGGCCGGGGAATGTGAGAGAAAGGGTCATTTAGTTTCTTCTTCTTTTTTTCAGTTTTTGCCCGGTTTTGAATATCGGTTCCTCAAGACGGCGTTCTTTGAAACTGGACTTGTTCGTCCAGTTGGAATGCGCGACCGTAATCTGCATCTGGTTTTGATAGTACCAGCCAGATGCATTATCCGTCCAACGTCCATCAATCGTTACGTCTTTGACCTCCTTGGAGGCGAGCGTAACCAATACTCCATTGGCACCCTGATCCAAATCCAATTGATGTGAAATTCCATCCTCATCCCTGATAAGGCCGACAGAGTTTGACCTCGCGAAACCGGAATAATCATTTGCCCTTTCAACAAGCGCGCGCGATGTCAGAGTAATGATTGTGGATCCGGGATCATCGGCCAAAGTGCTTGCATAACGTGCAGGCCACCTTTCGGGAATTTGCGGACCGTCCATAAGCAATGCGAAAATGAGGTTGGGCGCAACCGACCTTAATATGTCATGACAGGGGTCGTTTCTTGCTAGGTCCTCACATATCAAGCTTGAGAACACCGCGTTATCGCGAAACTGAAAAAAGTTCAGTTCCCTAGCGTCAATATCGTGTTGCTCCCACCAATCCTTGAACGGGGCCAATGCTGAACTGATGCCATAGTACCTGGTTTGTCCGTCGTTCAGTTTCCAACGATGATGTTTGCGTTGGCTGATAATTTTGACGCGCCGGTTGCGGGAGTTGTCTTTCTCCGTTTTCTCCCAGATCGCGGTTACAACGCAATTGACCTTTTCATCATCGCAATTGTCGCTGCATCCGGCAATCATGAACTCGATTTTTCCGTTCGACGCTCTGTTTGCAATTCGGGTCAAGGCCTCGAAGAGTGCGTAGTCTATTGCGTATTCTGGAAGCACGATCCCATTAATCGATGGAACCTCGTCAAGTGCTTTCTTAATCATCTGCTCCAGGAAGCCAGGTAGGTTTTCTCTCGCAATCTGTCCGTCATCAAGCCATTTCTGGTTGATAGAAAAGTTTCCCCAGTGATCTTCGCTTATGTGTTGACATGGTACGAACGAAGCTGACGTGAGCGCATATGGAATTGGGACGAGCAGTAGATTTAGCGTGTCAATTTTGCCACCTCGCGGTAGCCCGCTAAGCACCTGCCAGCTGCATCTTACCGATCCGACGGGCCCAGTGATTGACAAATTTCGCGAGAGATTGCGAAGCGAGCAACCGACTTGCGATACCCGCCCCTTTGGTTGGACGCAGACAATTCCTTTGTCAGCGGCGGCGGCGAGCGTGGACAGTTGTTTGTCAGCCTTCACGAACGCAACGTCAGATTGCGAAGTTGGCGACCTCAAGATGCCCTTTCGGCTTTGTTTGCTCCGCAGAATGGGCATCCTTTTGTAAACGGGCATTTCTTTGGTGATCTCGTGCTCATGCCCGACACCCTTGCAAGCCTCATCGGCAATTCTTAGAAGCTTGAAGGCTGCGGTCCACCATCGGGGCACGGGCAAGTGCACACCGTTTTTCTCAAAATGTTCATGACTGAGCCTATAATGATCGCGAATGCGAATTGTATCGCCGGCACCTGCAATAATTTCGGCCCATAGGAGGTGTGTTTGGAGATCAGGCCTACCCTTTTTCTCCCATTTTTTACTCGAAGTGTCGCAATACCCCCTATCTTTTTTGGACAATCGGACTTTGGCCGGTGCTTTGGCCAGTTCAGTTGCAGCGGGAACAGCAGACGACGGCTCGAAATGGACAATTAATCCTGTTACATCAATCAGATAAGCACAAAACGCAAACACATCATAAGGTAGCGTCGGAATGATCTGCCAGTGTTTGATGCCCAGCTGATGCTCAGGCACCTCATCCCCATTCGACTCGCTCGACGACCACGCCGATGCCACGTGTTGGGTTCCACGCGGAAACACGGTTTTCAGTACGTCTCCGACAGTTGTAAGCGTACTTGAACGCATCCGTTTTGCCCCTACCTGCATACTACGCTGCCGGTTGACAGCCCCTTGCCTTGCGCATAGAGGAGCAAGCCCAATTTGTTAACCTTTGCAAGCAAAGTTGTCCGTTGTACAAATTCTGTTGACAGATTTATGCGTTACTTCCGACCGGTAACTTAATCTGGAACCTTTGAGTACGTTGTTTTTTGATTCCCGTGGGGACCCTGATGCCAACCTTAATTTCGCGAGCCATTGTTGAGGAATATGCTGAGACCATAGACAACGAAGTCGACGAAGCGGTCACGGAACTGTCAAAATTAATGCGCGAGGTTATGAACGACGCTGTGGATCATGCGGAGCAGAATGTGGCCGCCAAGGACGTCGTCTGGGGTACCGAAACAATACCCGGCGATGAGATCAGAAACGGCATCAAAAAGTTTAGTGACTCCATTACTGAAGATGATCTTGCAGTAGCAGCCAAAGCACTGTTTTCTGCGTACGACTGAAAAGTAAGTGGTCGGCCCATACCACGATGCGCTATGCTGGCTGCGCGCTCTGATAACACCACAATTGCCCTCTCAAAAAATCTTTATCCACCACTAACCAAACCTCCCCACCCTAGCCCACATGGCTTTTGACTGGACGCGGGCAATTGAAATCAACCGGGTGGCACTTTTGGGTGTCGTCGCCATGCTGTTCAGCATTTTATCGCGTGGACAGGATAACGGCTCGGTGGTTTTGGCGGCCTGTCGTCGCCGGTTTCTTTTAAGGTTGCTGGTGCCGGCGGAAGCGGCGGCGCGGCGTCTGATTTTCATCGTTGCGCGGGTGATGCAGCTGTCGGTTTTACCGCGCCGTCAAACGTCTGGTGCTTTGCCGGATTTCAAGGCCTTTTCGCGCACAGCGGCATCGCCGCGTTTCAAACTGGTCGATCCACGCCAGCGGCTGGACTGGTCGGCTTTTTCACCCGAGCCAACAGCCGCTGAACTTGGGGTGCCAACGCCCGCGCATATTGATCTCTATGCACTCGTTTCGTGCGATGATGTGTTCCGGCGGGCCAAGGCGTTGGAGGCGGCGCTCAATGACCTTTCAAAATCCGCCCGCCGCATGGTGCGCGAAGAGGCCAAACGCCTGATGGCTGATCCCGGCCCGGCGCGCGTGCCGCCGATCCGGATGGGCCCGCCGCCCGGGTTTCGTCGGGTTCAAAGCTACGCGGTGGATGATATTTTAAAAGAATGCGCCGGATTGGCGCGTGATATTGAGAGCTTGCCTCCCTAATCCTCTACCGTCGCTATCAGATTTCTATCCGAGTTAGTAGCCCCACCAGCAGTTTGGTGCCGTGTCCTATTGGATAAATTTGGCAAGTTCCGTCACGGTATGGCATCCAATACCAGGCCAAGGAGCTATTATGCTTTGTCGTCTTCTTTTGAGCCTTTGCGCGACTGTCATACTCTCCTTGCCTTTATCTGTTCCGGCACTTTCCAAACCGAGCCTGATTTCAGCAGGCGTGAGCAACGCCTATTCCAATGAAGCGGATGACAAAGCTGTTGCGGATGGCAAACAGCTCTTGGCTGGCATCCCGCAGTGGCTCAGAGATAGTTTCGAACCTGCCGCCAAGCAAAGTGGTTTGAGAGCAACGGCCAATCTGGGCAAGTTCTGGCAAGCAGGTACGTTCAAATTGCAGCATTCTGTTACTTATGAGCGTAACGACGGCCGCTGTTATAAAACTGACGAAATGGTGGTTACGGCTGAGGCGTTTCAGCGGTCAGAGGCCGAAGTCTTTCTGAAAATTGAAATAACGAAGAAGGATCGAATCTTGTTGCGTAAGCTCGATGGTGACCTTCCGGGCATGCTTTCCAACTACACAGCTCGAGCCATGCGAAATCAGATAAGCGCACAATATCAAGCTTTCTGGGTTAATTATCTGAGCGGGTTTAAGAGCCTTGCAACTGGCCCAACTCAAGCTGATACACAATCACTCTATTCTCTCGGTAAATGGCTGGACAAACAGCAAATGCTTCAAAGAGCCTTGGACGGCATGAAAGCGTCGACAGCCAAATATATGAATTTAATCGGAAAAAGCTACAAAGTGGTCGGCTACATAGACGGGAAGTTGAAGCGTGAAACGGTACGCACTTCGAGCGTAACCGAAGCTGTTTCATGTGATCTACCGTTACTGGTCAATATGACCGACGAAGGCAGTGTTGTTGCCGGCGAACCGCGCTCTTTTGAGCTGACATCACCACAAGTGAACTCCTTGGATGAAGAAGAAGAGCTCACGGCTCAGACACGTGATCTTCGATATCTCCTGCCAGAACTTTCAAGCTGGCAAGGAAGATATAGAACCAGCCTGGGTGGCATCAGCATTGTCGGCGGTCCATCGGGCTTCAACGTCATTCCGGACGCTAACACTTACCTCACACGATCCCAAGTCGACATCGAAGTTCTATCGGTGACGCCGGACGCCATAGAAGGCATCTATAATTCGTTTCTGCTGAAAGAGATTGGCAATTTTTCCTGGAGCCGGAAAGGAAACAGTTTTACCGGCGAGCTTATCACTCAAGCCCAAGGCCGGGATGGAACCAGAACACGCATTTGGAAAGGTGCCCGCGAAAGTCAGTAGAAATGAGTTTTCGCCAAATGGCCGTTGGGTAAAGCAGATCCTTAAAAGGTGCCAAGCTCCCGCGGGAGAAGAATTACCCGGCAGGTTGATGGCATTCGTTCATGGCTTTCTGGCGATACAGGCATTGCCTTCTGCCATGATGGCCGGCTGGATCTGGTTGATCTGCTCGCGGGTGATGGTCATGCACTGATTGTAATAGGTGTCCCATGTGGGGTTGCCGTTAATGGGGCAACCATTGTTGGCGTAATTGGCGGCAAGGTCGAACATGTTATGGGCGAAATTGTTGCACCAAAGCGCATCAATACCCCTTGCCACCGGTTGGCCGGTGGTGCCGGTTTCAGGGACGGTCGTTTCGGGAACGGTGGTTGCTGTTTCTTGTTCCCTGCGCTTTCGCTCATTGATGCACACGCGAATATCGCGGTCACGCTCAAGATAATGAACCACGCGGTCACGTTCCCCAGCAAAAAAGCACCAGGTGCGGTGCGAGGCACGGTTTGTGTGCCACCGGTCTCCCGTAAAGCCGCATTGACTGATTTCGTTTTGCCACTGCTGTTCCATGGCCGTTTGGGCGTAGACTTCACAATCAGTCGCAACCCGATCCACCTCGCGGTGGCCATTGGCAAGAGCGATTGTGGCGAAAAACATGGCGCCCACAAATACCGTGTATGACAAATGCCTAAACATCAAAAATCCCCGAAACTGGCCCAACCTTTATTATCAAAATGCCTGGGACAATTTAACTTGAAGTCTGAAGCTTTGCCAAATCATACGCCCTCTTGCACCAATATAGAAAACCTGTATAAGGCGCGGCTTCACCGGTCGGCCAGGAGCTGAACGGGAGTGTTAATTGTGCTTTTGCATAAACAGCAAGATGGGCAAGGCCTATCGTCTCCCGGTGTTCCCGCTCTCGACCCGTCGTGTTTCTGATCCGGTCTTTCGCCAATTGTATGGTGGATAGGTCGAAAAGAGGCTTCGTCGCTGTCCGGTGAGTGAAAAGAAAAGACAAGGATGACCAGATAAATGGCATTTTACGAACATGTGTTCCTGGCGCGCCAGGACATGTCCACTCAACAGGTTGAGGAACTCGTCGAGCAATTCAAAGGCGTGATTTCCGAAGCTGGCGGCACCGTGGGCAAAGTTGAAAACTGGGGCCTGAAGTCGCTTCAATTCCGGATCAACAAAAACCGGAAAGCGCATTTCACGCTGATGAACATAGAAGCCAATGGCGATGCGGTCCATGAACTGGAGCGCCAGCAGCGCATCCATGAAGATATTCTTCGCTACATGACCGTTCGCGTTGATGAGCTGGAAGAAGGCCCTTCTGCAATGATGAAGCGCAATGAACGCAATGACCGTGAGCGCGGCGAACGTGGTGATCGTCCGCCACGCGACCGCAACTGATTGAGATCAGGAGAACATAATAATGGTCGATATCAACCAAATTCCATCCCGCCGTCCGTTTCACCGCCGCCGCAAAACGTGCCCATTCTCCGGTGCCAACGCGCCGAAGATTGATTATAAGGATGTAAAGCTGCTGCAGCGTTATGTTTCAGAACGTGGCAAGATCATTCCTTCGCGGATCACAGCCGTTTCCATGAAGAAGCAGCGTGAGCTGGCCAAAGCCATTAAGCGCGCACGCTTTTTGGGCCTTCTGCCCTACGTCGTAAACTAAGAACCAGCCGTCGGGCAAATCCGCCCGGTGGCAAACCCATGATATCATGTTGGGACCGGCATTGCGGTCTCTAACTGCCTCGAAACCGAGCAGGACAGCGAAAAGTGAATTTGACGCTACAAGACATAGGTTTCGGCCTAACGGCTGCAATCGCCACAGTGCTTCTGTGCCTTGGCGTCGCCACCGGCTCTGCCCTTTCCTTTTTACTGTATTTTTTGAGCGCTGTTCCACTGATGGTGGCTACGCTTGGCTGGGGCGCGCGTGTTGGCACTCTGGGTGCAATCGCTTCCGCACTGATGATCCTGTTTGTGGCAAATTTCGCCACTGCGCTATTCATCGTTGCAACGACAATCTTTCCCGCCGTCATGGCTGGTTTCCTGATGAACCTAGCTCGTCCCGCCGAAGAAATTGGTGGACCGGCAGGCAAGATGGTCTGGTATCCTCTCTCTGACGTCATTTTCCGCCTCGCCATCATCACCGCTGCCTCGTTCATTGTTGCGGGTTTTCTGATCGGCTATGGCCCCGCGCTCGTTGATCCGCTCGTCAATGAATTTTTGGTCCGCTACCGCGATATTAGCCCGAGCTTTAGTGGATTTTCGCCGGAGGCGCTGGTCGAATTCAAAGAATTCATCCTCTACTTCCTGCCCCTTTTGCAAACCTCCTTGTGGGTCATGCTGTTGACCGCAAATTTGGCAATCGCTCTGTCCATCACTCGCCGGTCCGGGCGCCTGAAGCGCCCTAGAGATGATTGGGCGTTTGCCCTGCGTATGCCGCGCTCAGCCGGTTTGATTTTCGCCGGTGCGGTGATTGTTTCACTGGTTCCGGGCGCACTGGCGCTGGCTGCTAACGCCATAATCGGCGCACTGATGGGCGGGTTCATACTTTCAGGCTTTGCTCAAATGCATGCCGCGACGCGCGGACAGCCTTGGCAGCCTGTCGCACTATTTGTGGCCTACTTTGCCACCATCATCATGGGTTTTCCCATCATCGCATTTTTCATTATCGGCATGTTTGCAACAGCAAGAGCGATGCCGGTGAGTGACAAATCAAACCAAAACTCAAACGACAACGAAAATACCTAGAAGGATACGTCATGAAAGTCATTTTGCTGGAGCGCATTGGCAAGCTTGGAACCATTGGCGATGAAGTGAATGTGAAAGACGGTTTTGCCCGCAACTACCTCTTGCCTCAAGGCAAGGCTCTGCGCGCCAACAACCAAAACCGCGCACGCTTTGAAGCAGAACGTGCACAAATTGAGGAGCGCAACGCCGAACGAAAAGGTGCTGCCGACGAAATCGCAGCTGGTCTTGGCGGCAAGGATTTCATCGTCGTGCGCTCAGCCGGTGAGACAGGTCAGCTTTACGGCTCCGTTTCCACACGTGACATCGCGGAATTTCTTGTTGCAGAAGGCTTCCAAGTTGCGCGCAACCAAGTTGATCTGAAAACGCCGATCAAGACAATTGGCCTGCATACGGTTGATATCGTATTGCACCCGGAAGTTGTCACACAAGTTACGCTGAACGTTGCGCGTTCAGCAGACGAGGCTGAACGTCAGGCTGCGGGCGAAGATCTGACATCGGCTGATGCGATCTACGGTGAAAACGAAGAAGCCTTTGAGTCGCTTGCCGACTTTGAGGAAGAAGATGGCCCGCGTGCGCCCCGCGAAGATGCTGAGGAAGCATCAGAGGCACCAGCAGACCAAGAAGCTGCTTGATTGTTCGCCTAACAGGATGTTGAAAAAGGCGGGTGGCTTCACCCGTCTTTTTTTGTGCGCCCTTTTCGCTTTTCAGCTCGAATCATCTAAGTTTTGTGTCAACGCGATTTCGCCACATCGGGGCCTTTAATTGCTAACCCTGTGAATACCGGTCAGATCGCAAATTCGATCTGGAATGCAGGTCAAACTGCGTTAGCAAGATGTCTCGGGGGCATCAGGCGGAGATGGAAAGAATATGGCAGACGCGGTCATTAATCTGAATACCAACGACAATGACCCGGCCAAGCAACTTTACCGTGAAGCGCCCGGCAACATTGAGGCAGAACAGGCACTTCTTGGCGCGGTTCTCGTCAACAATGATGCTTTCTATCGTGTCTCTGACTTCTTGAAACCTGAGCACTTTCTCGAACCGTTACACCGCAACATCTATAAGGTTGCGGGCGATCAAATCCGTCTGGGCAAGACTTCCAACCCTGTAACAATCAAGACGTTTTTGCCCGCAGATGAAAAGATTGGTGATATCACCGTTGCAGCCTATCTAGCGCGCCTTGCAGCCGAAGCTGTCACCATCATCAACGCTGAAGACTATGGCCGCGCGATCTATGATCTGGCGATCCGCCGGGCGCTGATCGGTATCGGTGAGGACATGGTCAATGAGGCCTATGATTCTCCGGTTGAAGAAGGCCCGAGCGACCAGATTGAAAATGCTGAAAAGCGCCTTTTCGAACTGGCTGAAACCGGTCGCTATGATGGCGGTTTCCAGCCCTTTACTGATGCAGTCAGCATGGCCATTGAAATGGCCAATGCTGCATTTCAACGCGACGGTCATCTTTCCGGCATTTCAACGGGCATTCACTCTCTCGATGCGCGCATGGGCGGGTTGCAGCCATCTGACTTGATTATTCTGGCCGGACGTCCCGGCATGGGCAAAACATCGCTGGCCACCAATATTGCCTACAACATCGCGGCCGCCTATCGCGGCGAGCAGCAATCCGATGGCTCAATGAAGGCTGTGGATGGCGGCGTTGTCGGGTTTTATTCGCTTGAGATGAGTTCAGAGCAGCTCGCCACACGCATTATCTCTGAGCAAACGGAAATCTCGTCGTCCAAAATCCGCCGTGGTGAGATCAATGAAGCGGACTTTGAAAAGCTTGCCATTTGCGCCGGTCACATGGAGCGGACACCACTCTTTATCGACCAAACGGGTGGTATTTCCATTGCTCAGCTTGCTGCCCGGGCGCGCCGCCTCAAGCGCCAACGCGGCCTTGATGTCATGATCATTGACTATGTTCAGTTGATGACCGGCTCATCTGCAAAAGCAAGCCAAAACCGCGTGCAAGAGATCACTGAAATCACCACCGGGCTCAAAGCGCTGGCGAAAGAACTGAACGTGCCAATCATAGCCCTCTCCCAGCTTTCCCGTCAGGTGGAAAGCCGCGACGACAAACGGCCCCAACTCTCTGACCTCAGAGAGTCCGGCTCGATCGAGCAGGACGCGGACGTCGTGCTGTTTGTGTATCGCGAAGAGTACTACGTGAAAAATGCCGAGCCGCGCCGCTCAACCGAAGAGATTGCAGCCGACATCAAGACGGAAGAATACATCGCTTGGGAAGAAAAGATGGCGAAGGTCGAAGGCACGGCTGATGTGATTGTGGCCAAGCAGCGTCACGGTCCCACTGGCACCGTCAATTTGGGCTTCCAGGCTGAATATACCCGTTTCTCCGACATCGCTGACGCAAACCGCCTGCCTGAACAGTTTGGATAATTGTGCGAGCTCTTGTCATCCTAGTTTCATATGGATATGATCAGAACATATAGAGAACATAAATGGAGGCGATGATGCACTTGAAAGCTATTGGTGAGACGCTGGTCGCGCATTGCAATGCGGGCACTGGACGCGAAGCCTTGAACACGCTTTATGCTGAAAACGCCGTCTCAGTTGAGCCGACTGCCATGGATGAAGGCGGCTCAGCGGTGACCGAAGGACTGGCTGGGATCAATGGCAAGCATGACTGGTGGGACAATGCGATGGAAACACATGCATTTACTGCTGATGGCCCCTACCCGCACGGTGATGATCGGTTTGCTGTGATCTTTGAAGCCGATGTCACGGACAAGGAAAAAGACCAGCGCTTCCAATTCAAGGAAGTCGCGGTTTATACGGTCGCTGATGGTAAAATCGTGAAGGAAGAATTTTTCTTCTCGATGTGACTTTTGCATTTAAGGCGGGCCCTTGACGACAGATGAATTAGCGGGCGCGCGCCTTTCCATTGACCTTGGTGCCATTGTTGCCAACTGGCGGGCGCTCGACCGCCTTTCGAGGCCCGGGCGCGCCGGCGCCGTTGTCAAAGCCGACGCCTATGGTCTTGGCGCTAATCGCGTTGTGCCGGCGCTGGCAAAGGCAGGTTGCAAGACCTGCTTTGTCGCCCTTCCCCAGGAAGGTTTGGATGTCCGCAGGGTTGCGCCTGACGCCGACATTTATGTGCTCGACGGCGTCCATGCAGATGCCGTGGACATGATGATTGCAAAGCGGCTTCGTCCGATTCTGGCAAGCGGTGAACAGATAGCGCTTTGGCAACAGACCGGCGGGCAACCGTGCGCGATCCAGGTGGATACCGGCATGAACAGGCTCGGCCTCAGCGTTGAGGAAATGCTGGCTCTTGATGGAACGCTTCCCGTCAACTGTACGCACCTGATGAGCCACTTTGCCTGTGCCGATGATCCAGCGCATCCATTGAACCAAAAACAGATTGAGTCATTTAAACAGGTTGCGGATGTGTTTTCAGACATTGAATCCAGCCTTTCAAACTCTGCTGGAACTTTGACAGGCGGCGCATTTGGCCATGACCTCACCCGCCCGGGCATCGCCCTTTATGGCGGTCGGGCACTAGCCGATGGCACCAACCCGATGAAGCCGGTGATCACGCTTGAAGCGCGCATCAGCCAAATCCGGGAAGCCAAAGCGGGCTCAACCGTTTCCTATGGTGCCACTCATAAACTTGAACGCGATAGCAAATTGGCGATTGTTTCCGTCGGCTATGCAGACGGTTATCCGCGCTCCGCATCGGGTTCCGGCGTGCCTTTGCGCGAGGCAGTAAAACAAGGCGCGCAAGCTTGGATCGACGGGAAAAAGGTGCCACTTGTTGGGCGCGTAACCATGGACCTCATGTGCTTTGATGTCACCGACGTGCCCGATGGAGTGTTGAGTGAAGGTTGGCTGGAACTGGTCGGGCACAATATCGTAGTTGACGATGTGGCAGACGCTGCCGGTACCATAGGCTACGAAATTCTGACGTCGCTTGGGCAGCGCTATGCAAGGAGCTATCGCCATACCTAAGACCCGGACAGTCTTTGCCTGCCAAAATTGCGGCACCACCTATCCACGCTGGGCAGGAAAATGCGATGCCTGCGGCGAGTGGAACACGATCACCGAGGACAGCCCGACCGCAGGGCTTGGTGGTGGCCCGGGGCGACCCTTGAAGAAAGGCCGCGTGGTTGCGCTCACCACACTTGATGGTGATACGGAAGACGCGCCGCGCATTATCTCGAAAGTGGGCGAACTGGACCGCGTATCCGGTGGCGGTATCGTGCGTGGATCAGCAGTTCTGTTGGGCGGAGAGCCGGGCATCGGCAAATCGACTCTACTCATGCAGGCGGCAGCTGCGCTTGCGCGCGCTGGCCACAACGTTGTTTATGTCTCGGGCGAGGAGGCAGTGGCGCAGGTGCGCCTTCGTGCGCAGCGGCTGGGCGCACACGATACGTCGGTGCAACTGGCCGCGGAAACGAACGTCGAAGACATTTTGACGACGCTCGACGCGATGGAGAAACGGCCGGATCTCGTTATCCTCGATTCGGTGCAAACACTGTGGACCGACAGCGTTGAATCAACGCCGGGCACCGTCACACAAGTTCGCGCTTCCGCGCAAGCGATGATCCGATATGCCAAGCAGACAGGTGCTGCTGTCATTATGGTTGGCCATGTCACCAAAGAAGGTTCCATCGCGGGGCCACGCGTTGTGGAACACATGGTCGATGCCGTCATGCAGTTTGAAGGCGATGGCGCGCATCAATATCGCATCCTCCGTGCCCTGAAAAACCGCTTCGGCCCGACTGACGAGATCGGCGTATTCGAGATGATGAATTCCGGCCTGCGCCAAGTGCCCAACCCGTCAGAACTGTTCCTGGGTGAACGGGCTGCAGACGCACCCGGTGCAGCAGTCTTCGCCGGCATGGAGGGTACGCGCCCAATCCTCGTTGAAATTCAAGCGCTGGTCGCGCCCACTTCGCTCGGCACCCCGCGCCGCGCAGTTGTTGGCTGGGAGAGTTCGCGCCTTGCCATGGTGATAGCCGTACTCGAAGCTCATTGCGGCGTTCGGTTTGGCCAGCATGATGTCTATTTAAATGTTGCGGGCGGCTTCCGCATTACCGAACCGGCAGCAGATATGGCGGTGGCCGCTGCACTTATATCTTCAATTGCAGCGCAGCCACTTGCCAATAAAAGCGTTTATTTCGGAGAAGTGAGCCTTTCAGGTGCGCTGCGAGCGGTGCCCCATGCGGGCAATCGGCTAAAAGAGGCTGAAAAACTGGGTTTTGAAACAGCGATTATCCCAGCCGGGGGTCCGAAGACAGATCAACACAGTATGGATGTTTCCCAGTTGGAAAACCTTATAGATCTTGTTGCAAAGATTGCCGGTGGAAAACATTTGCAGTATGAGGCCGACAACAGTTGAGATGTTGCGCTTTTGTGACGAGTTGCAGACAGTGAAAAGCGCATCGCAAAGGAAACATTCCATCCATGTCGATTACCATTCTTGACGGTATCTTCATTGCCTTGACGATCCTCTCAGCCGTGCTGGCAATGGTGCGCGGTTTTTCAAGGGAAGTCCTGTCCATCGCCTCGTGGATCGCGGCTGCTTTTGCGGCAATTTATTTCTATCAGGCGCTAACCCCTTTCGTCTCCAATTACATTAGCAATGAGATTTTGGCTCAATTGACTGCGGGTGGTTTGATCTTTGTGGTCACACTGATTGTGGCAACACTCATTACCATGCGGATCGCCGACATGATCGTTGATAGCCGCATAGGTCCGCTGGACCGTTCACTGGGTTTTGTCTTTGGTGCAGCTCGCGGTGTCATTGTGGTTGCGGTTGGCATCTGGTTTGCAGACTTTTTCGTTGGTGATCGCGAAATTGCCTGGATCGACGAAGCCAAGTCCAAGCCATTTTTGAGCACTGTCGCCGAGAGCTTGAAGAACATGTTGCCAGAAAATCTCGACAGTGTGATCAGCAACGAAGAAGAAGGCACCGAAGCCTGATGCAACAATCTGCACACGCCATGCCTGCTTCCCTGGATGATGATTTGGATGGCGACGTGCTGCACGAAGAGTGCGGCGTCTTTGGCATTCTTGGCCATGAAGATGCATCAGCACTCACAGCGCTTGGACTACATGCGCTTCAACATCGCGGCCAAGAAGCCGCAGGTATTGTGTCTTTTGATGGCCGTCAGTTCCGTTCAGAACGGCGTATGGGTCTGGTCGGCGACCACTATACAGACCCGGCCACGCTAGCCCGCTTGTCTGGCGATATGTCTATCGGGCATGTTCGCTATTCGACAACCGGCGAGACTATTTTGCGCAATGTGCAACCGCTCTTTGCCGAACTTAACGAGGGTGGCATCGCGATCGCGCACAATGGTAATTTCACCAATGGCCTGGCTCTTCGCCGCCAAGTGATTGCCGAAGGCGCCATTTGCCAATCGACCTCCGACACGGAAGTTGTGCTCCATCTCATCGCAAAGTCGCGCCATGCCTCTTCTGCAGACAGGTTCGCTGACGCAATTTCAAAAATCGAAGGCGGCTACTCTATGCTGGCGCTAACGCGCACCAAGCTGATTGCCGCGCGCGATCCCACGGGTATTCGGCCGCTGGTTATGGGTGAACTGAACGGCAAACCCATCTTCTGCTCGGAGACATGTGCACTCGACATTATCGGAGCGACCTACATCCGTGATGTCGAGAACGGCGAGATCATCATTTGTGAAAAGCAGATGGATGGTACCATCACGACCGAAAGTCGTAAGATGTCTGATGCGTCGCCGGAGCGCCTGTGCTTGTTCGAATATGTCTATTTTGCGCGGCCTGATTCAACTGTTGGCGGGCGAAACGTTTACCAGACCCGTAAGGCGATGGGTTTCAACCTTGCCACCGAAGCGCCAACGGACGCCGATGTGGTTGTGCCGGTACCAGATGGTGGCACGCCCGCTGCAATCGGTTACGCGCAGAAAAGCGGCATTCCGTATGAACTTGGCATCATCCGGAACCATTATGTTGGCCGCACGTTCATCGAACCGACGCAGCAAATTCGCGCACTGGGCGTAAAGCTCAAACACTCGGCTAACCGTGAAGTGGTGGCGGGAAAAAGGATCGTATTGGTGGATGATTCCATCGTACGTGGCACAACATCGATGAAGATTGTGCAGATGATGCGAGAAGCAGGCGCAACAGAAGTTCATATCCGTGTTGCGAGCCCGGAAATCCGCTACCCGGACTTCTATGGCATCGACACCCCGGATCGCGACAAACTGCTTGCCAATCAGCATGAAACGCTGGACGCGATGTGCGAGGCCATAGGCGCTGACTCTTTGCAGTTTCTATCCATCGACGGACTATATCGCGCTGTCGGTGGTCAACCGCGCAACGATGTGAACCCACAATTCACTGACCATTACTTCACGGGTGACTATCCAACCCGATTGGTTGATCAGGACGGTGAAAACAATGTGCGCAAACTGGCACTGCTCGCTTCGTCCATATAATTGCGACACAAAATCATGACACAACTCACTGATCTTTCAGATCGTTATGCATTGGTGACCGGGGCTTCTCGCGGCATTGGCTTTCAGATCGCATTGCAAATGGCCCAAGCTGGCGCGCACGTTATTGCAGTGGCGCGAACCGTTGGGGGCCTTGAAGATTTGGATGACAAGATCAGGGCGTCAGGCGGCGAGGCAACGCTCGTACCTCTTGATGTGAAAGACTATGACGGTGTTGACCGTTTGGGAGCGGCTTTGAATGAGCGCTTTGGCAGGCTCGATGTTCTTGTGCTCAACGCAGGTATTCTCGGAACCATCACGCCGATACACCAGGAAAAGCCGAAGACTTTTGAAGATGTAATGGCCGTCAATGTTACTGCCAATTGGCGCATGATGCGCTCGTTTGATCCACTTCTGCGTGCTTCCGATGCGGGGCGTGTCATCGGCATATCGTCAAGCGTCGCGCATAAGGTTAAACCTTTCTGGGGGCCCTATTCAGCATCCAAGGCTGCCTTTGAAAGCCTGATGCGGATGTGGGCGGCTGAAACCGCGAAAACGACGATGCGCGTAAACAGCGTGGACCCAGGCCCGACCCGAACCCATATGCGTGCGCAGGCCATGCCCGGCGAAGACCCGGCGTCCATAAGCACAGCAGCCGATGTTGCGACAAAGATTGTGCCAATGGCCAGCAAAGACCTTGAGAAAACGGGGGCTATATTTGATGTGCCAACCGGGCGCTGGACGTCTGCTAGCTTGCCTCAGCCACTTTAATAGGTCTATTCAACCGAAGGCCGTTGAAGGCTAACGCTATTGTAAACAGCAGAACGATAACGAAGCTAAGCGGGATCGTATCAAGGCCGGGTACAAGTGCGAACAGTGCTGGCCAAGCAAGCAGCAGGGCAGCAGAACCAATGAGTAATGTGTGCTCTTTCGGTTTGCTGTCCATCAACGTCAACGCGCAAATGGGCACAAAGATCGTATGATCATAGATCATGTTGTGCGGCGCAATAAGGAAGCAGGCCGCGACTGCAAATGCCAAACGGACTGGCAGTGATGCCCTCGCTTTTTTCAACCAATACATAAGAGCGCAAAGAAGCACGACAGAGGCAAGTTGCGCCAATGAGTTGATTGTTTCCAATCCAACAAAACTGAGGAAACCGCTGACATTGCCCATCTTGGCAAAAAGCTGGATCTGATCTGCATGGTTATCGGTGTAGCCAGAGACGACCGACCTGATCATCGCCTGCCAAGGCGCAAAACCATAAAACAGAAATGAAACGGCTATCAGCGCCGCGGTTGTAAGCACCGCAACCAATACAACGCGCCACCGTCCTTCAATGAGCAGAAAAACGGGTAAAAGCAGCCAAAGATGCGGCTTTAAGGTCAAAAGCCCAATGGCGACACCAGCCTGCCAGTCACCCTTCACATTTTTACGCGCTAAACCGAAAAGCGCGAAAGCGAGCAGCCCCGCCACCAGAAATCCCGTTTGACCTGAATGCCAATGGAACGCGATTGCCGGCGCTGAAGCGATCAGCAGCCAATGTAGCCAGTTTCTGGCCAAGGGGCGCATCGCAAACAGATAAAGGCAGAAGGTCGAGGTTAACCATACGCCTCTCGCCCATTGATAGGGCAATTCGGAAAGCGGCTGCTGCACAAGAAGGAATGTTGGCGGATAGAACCAACCATAACCGCTCGGTGCACCGGGAAATGTGTCGGCATACGCCAATCGAAATTGCCGCAAGTCATAAGCGTCCGACGCACCAAGGGCACCAGCCATCTTTCCGGCATTATAGAACGCAGAGAAGTCTGACAGGGTCTCAGCGTAGTTCCCGATAAATCCGGTCAGCGACAACAAGGCCAAAGCAAAGCAAACAAACGCCGCAATGTTGGTGCGATCATACTTGCCTTGTTCTGACAGCTGGCCAACATGGGTTGCGGACATGTCTTTTCCCGGTTCTTTCTTACCTGAACTTAACGGACAAGCCTTGGAGAAGCGTTAAACGCGTCTTGCGTTATGTTGGATGCCGGATAGTCTTCATTTTTTGGCATGAATTTTGGGAGGAATTTATGCTTCTTTTCGCGATTTTGGTGCTTGGCACTGTTTTGCTGGGCTTGCTGGCAATTGCCCTCGTCGACATGCGTACCCTCGGCATTTCGATGAAGCAGGCAATTTGGCTTTCACCCCTCAAGGCAATTTTTCGTTTCGATAACAGCGACCTGGCAAATGCCAATCATATCGATGGCCCGATCATCTACGCGATTTCCGAGCAATCCAGGCTCGACCCAGCGCTTTATCTCGCATCGCTGCCCAGTGATACGCTGCATGTGCTTGATCCGGCATCGGCCAATTTTTGGCCAACAAACTGGTTTCGCGAACTTGCCCGCACAGTTGTGTTTGACAAAGAAAAGATGATCGCGAACCGCCGCCTCCTGCGGCAATTGAAGGGTAATGGCCGCATCGCCGTCTATTTCCCCGCAGGTGTGGAGCCTGACCAAAAGACCTTCCGCCTCTATCGCGCGGTCACGCTTCTTGCGCGCAAATCCGGCGCCAGAATCATACCGATCTATACCGAGGGAGCGCGGTTTCTTCCTTCTTCTTTTACACCAGCAGCCAAAGCGCCGCGTCAAAGATTTGCACCGCTGAAGGCACACGCGCTCCCAGCCATGGACATGGCTGCCATCATCGAGAAACGCGGTCGTGATTTCTCTTCGCCGTCCAACGCCTTGTTTGACCGAATGGCACAGAGCAGACTGGAAGCGACGGATTTTTCTGTCGGCATGTTCAAGGCGATGCTGAACGCTGCAAGGACTTATGGACCCGGGCGGATAATTGTCGAAGATACGGTTACCGGAAGTCTGACATACAAGCGGGTCATGATCGGCGCGCGGGTGCTGGGCAAACGCTTTGCAGAAATGTCAAAGCCCGGTGAAGCAATGGGCGTTTTGTTACCCAATGCCAACGGCGCAATTGTGACCTTCTTTGCCCTACAATCCGCCGGACGCGTTGCGGCCATGCTAAATTACACCGCTGGACCATCGAATGTCGTCTCGGCGGTGAACACCGCCTGCATCAACACAGTGCTCTCTTCCAAGGCGTTCATAGAAAAAGCCGATCTACAGGATGTCGTGCAAGCCCTTGAAGCTAACGGCACCAAAATTGTGTGGCTGGACGAGTTGCGCGAGACGATCACAACACTCGAAAAGATCAGCGCCGCAGTGCTATGGAAACGGCCATTAGTACAGGTAAAAGCAGAGGATCCGGCTGTAATCCTGTACACCTCCGGTTCCGAAGGTTCACCAAAGGGCGTCGTGCTTTCGCATCGCAACTTGCATGTCAATGCAGCGCAATCGGAAGCAAGGGTCGATATTTCGGTCGAAGATTGCCTGTTTAACGTATTGCCCGTCTTCCACTCATTTGGTCTCACTGGCGGAACGATACTGCCGCTTTTCTACGGCGTTCGGCTTTTCCTTTACCCCTCGCCATTGCACTATAAGTTGATCCCGACCGTTGCTGCAAAAGTAAAGCCGACCATCATGTTCGGCACCGACACTTTCCTTAATGGCTATGCGCGGACGGCCAAGGATTCTGACTTTAATAGTCTAAGGTTCGTTGTTGCTGGTGCCGAGGCTGTAAAGCCGGATACGGCGCGCACTTACATGGAACGCTTTGGCTGCTGGATATTGGAGGGCTTTGGGATGACCGAAGCGTCTCCAGTGGTTGCGGTTAACACAACCACCCATAACAAACCGAGTACAGTTGGCCGGATCTTGCCGGGCATTGAGGTTCGACTGGAGCCGGTCGAGGGCATTGATGATGGTGGCCGCCTTTGGGTGCGCGGCCCGAACGTCATGCTGGGTTATATGAAAGCTGATCGGCCGGGCGTTTTGCAGCCCATTGGAGATAGCTGGCACGACAGTGGAGACATCGTTCACATCGATAAGAACGGTTACATGGCCATTCGCGGGCGCGCCAAACGTTTTGCCAAGATTGCAGGTGAAATGGTCTCACTGGGTGCAGTGGAAATGCTGGTAAAAGCGCATTGGCCAGAAGCCGATCATGCCGCAGTTTCCATCCCCGACCGGCGCAAAGGCGAGCGCATTGTTTTGGCAACGACCACGCCCGAACCGGACAAGAAGTCTCTGGTCGAGTTTTCCAAAAAGAAGGGAATGACCGAACTGATGGTGCCGCAGGATTTCTTGAAAGTCGAAGAAATACCAGTGCTCGGCTCAGGCAAGACAGACTATGTAACGACTAAAAAGCTCGTTGAAGAACAGATGGTTGAAGGATCAAAACGAAACGCAGCCTAAGCGCCTTCCGCCAAGCGCACCTTTTTGGCCTGTTTGCGCCACATGTGCACAGACCATGGCAGAAATGCCAGATAAGCAACGACACAGGCCGTCAATGTTGACCAAGTGAAGTTGAAGAGCATGGCCACAAACAAGGCAACGCCCATGATTAGCGGCACCACAATTGTCTTTGGCACCCGTCCTACAGTTTTGCCGGACCAGACTGGCAGGTTTGAAACCATAAGGAATGCAATGCCAATCGTATAAAAGGCGACGATCTTGGCGGTGTACCAATCGGGCTGAAACCCAAGAAAGCCCAGATAAACCGGCAGCAAAACAATCATGGCGCCAGCAGGTGCTGGAACGCCCACAAAAAACGCCTGTTGCCATTTGGGCCGGTTCGCCTCGTCAGCCATGATGTTGAAACGTGCAAGTCGCAGTGTACAGGCGATGGTGAAGAGCAGCGTCGCAGTCCAGCCAAACTGCCGCGCTTCTTCCAGCACAAACGCATACAGAACCAAGGCTGGTACGACGCCGAAATTGACGACGTCGGCAAGTGAATCCAACTCCTTGCCGAAGCGTGATGCGGCTTTCATCAACCGTGCTATGCGTCCGTCGAGCCCGTCCAGAAGAGCAGCGATACCGATCAAACCTACAGCCAAATCAAATCGGCCCTCGAAGGCCATGCGCACGGCAGAAAGGCCCGCACATATCGCCAGGACAGTGACGATATTGGGCATAACAAAGCGCAGCGGGACATCCCGCAAACGTTTGGTGTCGGCTGCGTTCTGGCCGCCGTCTGGCTCAAAAGGAGGAAAAGCGTCGCTCATCCGCTCAGTCTAAACGCGACAGATCAGATGGCGCTTCGCGGCCAAAAGCAGCCAATACGGTTTCACCGGCCAAGGCCGACTGTCCTAGATTCACTTGGGGAATGGCCTCATCTGGCAAATAAACATCGAGACGCGAGCCAAAACGGATCAACCCGAAGCGCTCGCCGACGGCGACAGACTCGGTCTCTTTCTTCCAGCAAACAATACGACGAGCAACCAGACCCGCAATTTGCACCGCCGCCACCGGCCCATGTGGTGACTTAATGACGAGACCATTGCGCTCGTTTTCACGGCTTGCCTTGTCTAGGTCCGCATTCAAAAACTTGCCAGGCCGGTATGCCAGTTTGATGATTTCTCCGCGAACTGGTGCGCGGTTCACATGAACCGAAAACACATTCATGAAGACCGAAATACGCATGCGCTCCCCCTCGCCTAACTCGAGTTCCTCGGGAGGCACCGCCGGACCGATAGCGGAAATGATGCCGTCAGCGGGTGACACGACAAGATCATCGGAAACTGGTGTTACTCGCTGCGGGTCACGAAAAAAGTAGGCACACCAAGCTGTCAACGCCAAGCCGAGATAAAACAACGGGTCCCACAAAAGGCCCGCCAAAATCGCGACCACGAAGAAGATAGCGATAAACGGCCAACCCTCGCGGTGGACTGGAACAAAGGCTTTTGTGATTGTATCGATAAGCGTCATGACGTTCGCTTATTGGCAATGTGCCGACAGCGCAAGGGGAGGCAAAAATGCGGTTCGCGACCATTTGGATAAGCTGTGCATTATGGTCGGCTTTGCCAACCAATGTGCTTGCTGATGACCAGCGCTTGCCACTGTTCCATGGCGAATGGGCGCTCAATGGTCGTCATTGCGGTGAGATTTACGGTAATGGAGTCGCAGAAGACAATTTTATCGTGATCGGGCGCGGCACGTTTCAAATGTATGAGAGCTCGTGTCGTATCACCCAAGTGCGTCAGTTGAACAGGCAAGACTGGTCAACAGTTTTACAATGCCAGAGCGAAGGTGAAGCGGTCACCCAAGGTTGGGCGATCAAGAAGCACTCGCCTTATCGGTTCACCGTTTTGAATGGCACTGGATCGGGAAAAGATTATGAGCTTTGCCGCTGAACTACGCTAGTTCACCGGTTCCTGACGCCGTCTTTCGATGACGCCGAGTTCGTCGTTTTCTCGTGCAGCGCGCAGACGCGCCTCAGCTTCAATGGCTTCAGCCTGGCGCGCCCACATTTGCGCATAAAGGCCATCGGACAGTTCGATCAGTTCTCCATGGGTGCCACGTTCTGCGATTTTGCCATCACGCAGAACGATGATTTCATCGGCACCAATAACAGTCGATAAGCGGTGAGCGATGACCAATGTTGTCCGGCCTTCGGAAACAATATCGAGTGCGTGCTGAATCTCTTGTTCAGTCGCAGTATCAAGCGCAGACGTTGCTTCATCCAGTATGAGGATTGGTGGTGCCTTCAAGATTGTGCGGGCAATCGCGACACGTTGCTTTTCACCGCCAGAAAGCTTCAAGCCGCGCTCGCCCACCATGGTGTGAAACCCATCGGGCAGCGACCGGATAAAATCGCCGATCTGCGCCATCTCGGCAGCTTGTTCGACTTCTTCATCCGTAGCGTCTGGCCGGCCGTAGCGGATGTTATAAGCAATCGTGTCGTTAAAGAGCACGGTATCCTGCGGCACCATACCAATGGCGGCGCGTAGCGATTTTTGCGTCACATCGCGCACATCCTGCCCGTCAACAGAAATGCTACCATCCTGCACTTCATAGAAGCGGAACAGGAGCCTGGAAATGGTGGACTTGCCCGCACCCGACGGGCCAACGATCGCCACCGTTTTGCCAGCAGGAACATCAAATGAAATACCCTTAAGGATGCCGCGCTGGGGGTCATAAGCAAACTGGATGTCTTTAAAGGACAGAGCTGCATCTTTAACGGCCAACGGTTTGGCGGCAGGTGAATCGACAACTTCTGCATTGACGTCCAGCAGATCAAACATTTGCTCAATGTCAGTGAGACCTTGCCGGATTTCGCGATATATGAAGCCAATAAAGTTTAGCGGGATCGACAGCTGCATCAACATGGCGTTGATGAAAACGAAGTCGCCCAGGGTCTGCGTGCCCGCCTGAACCGCGCTGGCACTCATGCCCATCATGATCAAAAGGCCTGTGCCAAAGATGATGCCCTGCCCGAAGTTGAGCCAACCAAGCGATGTCCAAACCTTGGTGGCCGCGCGCTCATAGCCTTCCATGGAAGCGTCAAAGCGGCGTGCCTCCATCTCTTCATTGCCAAAATATTTGACCGTCTCGAAGTTAAGGAGCGAGTCGATGGCCTTTGTGTTGGCGTCCGTGTCTGAATTATTCATGTCGCGGCGTATCTGGATACGCCAGTCGGACGCGCGTATGGTGAACCAGGCATAGAGCCCTATGGTAGCAGCTGTGACGACCACATAGGCAATGCCGTATGTAAATCCGAAGATCACAGCGATCATCGCAAACTGAATGATGGTCGGAGCCATATTCAAGATCGTGAAGCGGACGATGGACTCAATGCCTTTCGTTCCACGCTCGATTATGCGGCTGAGACCACCAGTGCGCCGCTCCAGGTGAAAGCGCAATGACAGCGCATGCATGTGCACAAAAGTCTTGTACGCCAACTGCCGCACCGCATGCTGGCCAACGCTTGCGAAAAGCGCATCGCGCAGCTGGTTGAAACCGACATTGGCAAGCCGGAACACATTATAAGCCAGTACCAGCATGATTGGCGCAAGGAGGATATCTGGCACCCAATTGGCCGGCTGTAATTCACCGCTCAACGCATTGGTGGCCCATTTGAAACCATAAGGCACCAGCATGAGCGCCACGTTGCCCAGCATCAAATAGAACATCGCCCAGACGACCCGCATCTTAAGGTCAGGCCGGTCCGTCGGCCACATATAGACCCAAAGGTTGGCTATTGTTCTGAACAGCGCGCTGTTGTCAGCCGATACGGTCTTTTTGTTGTCACTCATCTCGGCAGGCACCATCATTTTGGCCTATGCAATTGTCAGATGCGCAGCATGTTTCAACAAGGCTTTGTGTTGTTCGGCCCAACTGCGCCAATACCTCAGTGTTCAAGCTGTATTGAGACGCAGGGCGCGCATGTTTCGCTCTTACCAACCCAGCGTCAACAAGCACTTTCAAATGTTGCGAGACAGTCGACTGTGCGAGAGGCAAGGCTTCCACTACATCTTTGCATTTACAGAATTGCTGTCGGGACAAGCAGCGTAAAATTTCCAGCCGAGCAGGATGGGCCAAAGCGGCAAACTGCGCGGCGTGCGAATGATCGTTGGGGTTGGAGGATAACTTCATCGTTTATCGGCGATAAACGATGAAGTGCCTATCGGCAAGAACTATCTTTGAAGACGCAGTTCTTGATGCTTTTCAAGCGCGACAGCGTCATCCTGTGCTTGATCGGGCACGTCAAAAACCTGCCCCGGCCAAATGCGACCGGGATTTTGGATTTGATCCTGGTTGGCCAAATAGATCGTCGTGTACTTAACGCCCTTGCCATAAACACGACGCGAAATTTGCCAAAGTGTATCGCCGCGACGAATGATAACTGATTGGTTTGTCGGTTGCAGGGTTGCGGTTTCCGTTGGCACTTCGGGCTCGCCTTCCAACGTCGCAACCTGCTGGGGATCTATTGACACATTTTCGGTATCTGTCGCGATGGTTGGCGCCGTTTGCGGCAATTGGACGGCTGGCTCAACGGCGACGGCAGCAAGCTGCGTATCGTCGGTCCGGCTAAACGGCACAGCGGCTCGGCGAACAACCTCAGCCGTTTGGGGATTTAGCATATCAACGCGAAACGTATATTCGCCGATGGGCAGGTCTTTCTCAACTTGGACCAGGAAACGGCCGCCTTCGCTGGCCACTACATCGCCAAGCAGGACTTCATTGGCATAGACCCGCAATTGTGCGCCCGGCGTTGCGGCGCCCGCAACGAAAACCTCACTACCATCGATTTCTACCGCTTCAACCGCTACCTTCAAATCCGCAGGTTCAAGGACATCAGCCTCAGTTTCCGGCTCAGGCTGGACTTCAGCGACCTCAACCGGCGCTTGCGTTTCCGGCTCCTCTGCTGGCGCAAACAAGGGTGTGCCCGCACCCAATTCGAGCAATTCCGGAACAGGCGAAGACAATGGCGGCGCGCCAACCTGCCCAGGGCTTGCTGGCATTACCCGTCCTTCCGCAAGAATTGGCTCTGAACTCTCAATAGCAGGTGCTTCCGGTGCCAGTGTCAGTAATTCTGGTAACTCAGGCTCAACTGTCGCAGGCGTTGCCACTTCAGCGACGGCTTCAGCTTCCTGGACGATTTCAACTGGCTCTTGCTCATCAACGACGATCTGCGGTGTTGAGATCAGGCGCGACGCTTCGCCCGGCATTTCCACCATGGCCAGTATGCCTTGAGCGCGATCTTCGGGGATGGAAACGATTGCGGTTTGCTGCGATATGACCACCTCACCTTCTGGCGGTGTGGACCGAATTGTCATTGCGTAGTCGCCAATAGCAAGCGCGTCATCGAGAAGGGCAACAAACTCGCCCGCAGCGTTGGCAGTCGTGGTGGCCACCACGTCATCGCCACTCATGATCTCCACTTCACTATCAGGAATGGCGCGGCCCGCGATCAGCGTTGAACCGTCGGGCTCAACCCGCAAAATGTCGAATGTAGGCCCGGTGAGTTCCCAATCAGGCGCGGGCTCGGTGGCTGCTTGCGAAACCGCGGTGGGTTCGTTGGCGTCCTCAACTGAAGCTTCCGACGACAAAGCCGCCGTTTCCACCGGCTGGTCGCTTGGTGCTATTTCCACCGCATCGTCAGCTGACTGCAAGAGACCTGCGGGCTGGTCGTTGTTGGGCCGCGGTATCATGGCGTTGAAGTCAATCAACTGACCTGACGCGGCTACGAATACGGCTGCCCCAACGCCACAAAATACCCATACACCCTTTAGACTTGAGCTCATCTCGTTCCTCGCAATCGAATCCTTCTTAATCTTATTGCGAACACAACGGCTTAGCAAACCAACTTACTGTTGACCGGTTTGCCCAATATGGATTGATAGCACCATGACTGATTTGCGTTCCATTTGTGTCTACTGCGGCTCTTCGCCCGGTGACGACCCTGCCTTTACTGCTAATGCTTACCGTTTGGGTGAAACCATCGCTGGTGCGGGTATGCGCCTCGTTTATGGAGGCGGCACCAAAGGCCTCATGGGTGCAGTAGCACA
Source organism: Pseudomonadota bacterium (assembly GCA_038529265.1). GTDB lineage: Bacteria > Pseudomonadota > Alphaproteobacteria > Rhizobiales > Rhizobiaceae > JBCBDX01. Next base: position 40,943 of record JBCBDX010000011.1, on the reverse strand, counting down.
AGGTGTAATGGACCGCGGCGGCAAAGTGCTTGGCGTTATTCCCGAGTTTCTGATGTCCAAGGAAGCGACCGAAAAGGCGCTTGAAAAGCTGGACGAACTGGTGGTTACCCAGGACATGCACGAGCGTAAACACCGCATGTTTGAGGAAGCAGATGCCTTTGTTACCCTACCCGGTGGCATCGGAACGTTGGAAGAAGTCATCGAAATCATGACTTGGGCGCAGCTCGGCCAACATGAAAAACCGATTGTTCTGGCCAACTTTGCTGGCTTCTGGGATCCGTTGATCAGCCTGCTCGATCATATGAGAAGCGCTCAATTCATTCATACCGGACACCGGGTTCAGCCGCTGGTGATCAACGAAGCGGAAGCGATTGTTCCGGCGATCATGGCCGCAAAAGTCAGCGCTGATCTAAGTGGCGATGACAGAATTATTGCAAATCTATGATCGTATTACCTGTTTCATGAAAGCGTCAGACAAACATCACTGATTTGTCATGACAGCCTGTTTTCAGCCTCTTGTTACACACCAGCAGGAGGCAATCGCATGCGTCACCCATCTACAACAGCCCTACTCACCATACTGGCGGCCATTGCGCCGGCAACGACGGCCCTCGCCGAAGCCCACTCGGCAATTAACGTGCAGATTGGCCCTCGCCCATTCTACCTTGTTGAGAACATGGATGATGGCGCACTGAAGGATAAGCTTCTTTCTTGCCAAGCTGGCCCGTTCACAAAGTCTGACTTTTCTATCGGTCACCGTGGCGCGCCTTTGCAGTTCCCCGAACATACTGCTGAGTCAAATATCGCTGCTGCGCGTATGGGCGCTGGTATCCTTGAGTGTGATGTCACCTTCACAAAAGACAAGGAACTGGTCTGCCGCCATGCGCAAAACGATCTGCATACGACGACCAACATTTTGGCGACCCCGCTGGCAAACACTTGTGTCACGCCGTTTACGCCCGCATCAGGCGACGAGGCTGCAACAGCGCAGTGCCGCACATCGGAGATTACGCTTGCCGAATATCGGACGCTGGCACCCAAGATGGATGCTGCCAATTCAGCGGCGACGACCGTTGAAGAGTATCTTAATGGCACGGCAAATTGGCGTACTGACCTATACTCATCCGACCCGGCGACCATCATGACCCACGCTGAGTCAATTGAGCTGTTCAAGTCGCTTGGTGCCAAGTTTACCCCAGAGCTGAAAACACCTTCTGTTGACATGCCTTTCGAAGGCTTCTCACAAGAAGACTATGCGCAGAAGCTGGTTGACGAGTACAAAGCCGCAGGTATTCCGGCGTCCGACGTTTGGCTGCAGTCCTTCAATCTTGAAGATGTGCTCTACTGGATCGAAGCAGAGCCGGAGTTCGGCGCACAGGCCGTCTATCTCATGGATGAGTATAATATCGATGGTTACTCACCGATGGATACTGCCACTTGGCCAAACACCATGACCGAGTTGAAGGAAATGGGCATCAACTATATTGCGCCACCGACTTGGATGCTGGTGACCGTTGAAAATGGTGAAATCGTCCCATCGACCCTGGCCAAAGAAGCCAAGGAAGCCGACCTGAAGATCATTACCTGGACGCTCGAACGCTCGGGCCCCCTCAACAATGGTGGCGGCTGGTACTACCAATCAGTGGCTGATGTGATCGATAATGATGGCGATATGTTCACGCTGCTGAACGTCTTGCATGAGGACGTGGGCGTCGCAGGTGTGTTTGCAGACTGGCCAGGTACCGTCACCTATTATGCGAACTGCTTTGGTTTGAAGTAGGTTCCCAGCCATTGATCGATATCGAAAGGCCGGGATGAACTACCCGGCTTTTCTGTTTCGAAACAGGCTCATCGCATAGACGGCTAGCGCGGCCCAAATAAAGCAAAAAGCGATGAGCTGCACAAAGCCGAAAGGCTCGCCAAACACGAAGACAGCGATCAGGAAGATCATGGTGGGCGCAAGATATTGCATCACGCCGATGGTCGTATAGCGCAACATGCGTGCACCATTGGCATAGAGAATGAGCGGAATGGCTGTTACCGGTCCGCCCGCCAGCAAAAGCGCCATATCGGACCAACCGGTTGTAGCGAAGTTTCCCTGCCCGGTGAGGAAAAGCCAGGTGACAAGGGGCAGCGCAATGATGCCCAAAAGCATGACTTCTAGCGTAAAGCCTTCTGCCGGACCCAAAGCCATCGTCTTTCTAAAGTAGCCGTAGAAGCCAAACGAGCAGGCCAGCACCAGAGAAATCCAAGGAAGCCCTCCTGCCTGTACTGTAAGGATAGTGACCGCGATTATGGCCAAACCGATGGCCACCGCCTGCAGACGGTCAAGCCGCTCACCCAAAAGTGCAGCACCAATCACAACATTGATCAATGGGTTGATGTAGTAGCCAAGCGCACCTTCGACCGTTTGATCGGAGGCGACAGCATATACATAGACACCCCAATTGATTGAAATCAGCGTTGCCGTCAGCGCAGCGCTGGCCAAAAGGCGGGGCTTTTTCAAAGCCGCGCGCAAGACATCGATCTTGCTAATGATCAGCAAGATGATGAGGCCAGCAGGAATCGACCAGATAACGCGGTGAGCAACCACCTCCCACACCGGAATATGTGCCACTGCTTTCAAATAAATGGGAAACAGCCCCCAAAGGCCAAATGCCGACAACGCATAAACGAAACCGATAGCGGGTTCTCGCGGTGTGTTATCAGGCGCGGTGGTATGATGGGGTGACAGGGTACGCATCGCGAACCGGTACACGCTGGGTTACAAAGGCGAAACCCGAAAGTTGCGCCAAGGAGCAACCGGATCACCTATTGTATACGGCTATTTTTTAGGCATTGCCTTCAATTTGTGCAAATAAAACGGGTATGCCTCAAAAATGCGGCGGGTTTGCGCCAAGATCATGGCATCAAAGGCCCCAATCTATGGCAACCGCTTACAACTTACGGTCCAAATTGTCGGTTTGGCACGGCAGATGCAACGACGCAATCGTCAACAATCGGAGGGATTTCCATGACACAATTCACACGCCGTCTGGCGCTTGCGGGCGCGACTGCGCTCATCTCCTCGTCTCTAGTAATGAATGCGCATGCGGAATCACACTCCGACACCATCAAAGTCGGTGTTTTGCATTCGCTTTCCGGCACGATGGCGATCTCTGAGACCACACTCAAAGACACAGTCGAGATGCTGGTCGACATTCAGAACGAAAAAGGCGGTCTTCTAGGCAAGCAAATCGAAGCAGTTGTCGTCGACCCTGCTTCCGATTGGCCGCTTTTTGCTGAGAAAGCACGCGAGTTGATTACCGTTTCTGAAGTTGACGTTATCTTCGGCTCTTGGACATCGGTTTCGCGCAAGTCAGCGCTTCCGGTTCTGGAAGAGTTGAATGGCTTGATGTTCTACCCTGTCCAGTATGAAGGCGAAGAATCTTCCAAAAACGTGTTTTATACCGGTGCTGCACCAAACCAGCAGGCTATTCCCGCAACGGACTACTTCCTTGAAGAGCTCGGTGTTGAAAAATTTGCCCTGCTCGGCACTGACTATGTCTACCCACGCACAACCAACAACATCCTTGAGAGCTATCTGAAGGACAAAGGCATTGCGGAAGAAGACATCTTCGTGAACTACACACCATTCGGCCATTCCGACTGGTCAAAGATCGTTGCGGACGTGGTTGCGCTCGGTGCGGACGGCAAGAAGGTCGGCGTTATCTCCACCATCAATGGTGACGCTAACATCGGCTTCTATAAAGAGCTGGCTGCTGCAGGTGTATCAGCTGACGACATCCCAGTTGTTGCTTTCTCTGTTGGTGAGGAAGAGCTTTCCGGTCTCGACACCACCAACCTTGTCGGTCACCTTGCTGCCTGGAATTACTTCCAGTCTGCGGACACGGAGGCAAATGCTGAATGGGTTGCAGCTTGGAAAGCTCGCATGGGAGATGAGCGCGTGACCAACGACCCGATGGAAGCGCACTATATCGGCTTTAACATGTGGGTAAACGCTGTTGAGGCAGCAGGCACAACTGACGTTGATGCTGTTCGCACCGCCATGTACGGCCAGGAGTTCCCGAACCTGACCGGTGGCACTGCCGTTATGTTACCAAACCACCATCTGGCCAAGCCGGTTCTGATCGGCGAGATTCAGGAAGATGGGCAATTCGACATCATTTCACAGACTGAAGAAGTGGCAGGCGACGCCTGGACAGACTTCTTGCCAGAATCTGCTGTTTTGAAGTCCGATTGGCAGGAACTGGGTTGTGGCATGTACAACACTGAGACATCCACCTGCGTTCAGATTCAGTCCAACTACTGATCTGACAATTGTCTGACTTATTGAGCGCGCTTCCGGGCGCGCTCTTTTCTACCCTCTAAAAGTTCGGGCCTTTTCTCATGCGTCTCGTGAACGCAATTGCCGCCGTTTGCATTACCCTTTTGGCCCTTACAGCGCCGTCTTTTGCGCAAGCGCCGACATTGCAATCGGTTCTTCAGGAAAATGCGAAAGACATTGAGCGCCCATCACGGCGGACTGTTGCCGATGTTATCGATGGTCTGCTCAACTCCGGCGCTCCTGATGTGGTGCCATTCCTGATTAAGTGGGGCGCGCGCGAAGTCTGGCTGAACGAGGATGAAGGCGTCTTCTATTTCGGCCCCGATGGCCGCGGTGATATTGAAGTTACCGACATTGACACCGGTGAAGTCGCCGGCACCTTTTCATCGCGCGACCTAAAACATATCCGCCCGAATTCCGGCGTACGCGGCGTCATTGCCACCGCTTTGGTTCAGTTCCAATTGTCCGATCCGGAGATCGAAAATCGTATCGCAGCGGTAGATTCAATTGCACGCGACCCGGAAGCATCACAGCTGGAGCCGTTACGTGCGTCCATCCCTGACGAACCCGATGCGGATCTGAAGGCCAGAAAAGAACGTCTTGAGAGATTGCTGACAATCCGTTTTGGCGCAACTGACGAAGAACGCGTCGAAGCCATTCAGAGTTTTCAAGGCGATACCAGCATTGATGTGCGCGCGGCTTTGAACCCGCTCTTGGTAGCGCGACGCCAAGTGGCCGTCGAGCTTCCTGAAGACCAGAATGTTGCTCAGCGTCTCAGCGTGGGATCAGACATTTCCAGCCAAGAAGCTAACGCGCTACTCGTGGCTGCTGGCCTGGCGCCAGTATTGTTGGAAAATCAAGCGCGCGATGCTGCCATCATTGCCAATGCCGCTGATGGGCGTGTTGAAGGCATTGAGTTGGCGTCACTCGATACCAACAGTGCGCGTGACACCGCATATGCTGCGCTCGTTGCGGCTGGCAAAGCTGAACCATCGCTGTCAGAAGCAGAGCGCAGCGCGCTGATTGGCGACCATGTTTTCTTTGAGACCTATTCAGAGAAGAGCGTGGCGGTCACGGGTGCAGCCGTTGCAACGCTAGCAACCATCAACCGTGCCGTCGGCTTGCAGCGTACTGCAGACCTTGCGCTGGATGCGCTGTCGCTTGCCTCAATCTATTTCCTTGCTGCCATCGGGCTTGCCATCACCTTCGGTGTCATGGGTGTCATCAACATGGCGCATGGCGAGTTCATCATGATGGGCGCCTACACTGGCTATGTGGTTCAGCAGTTTGTCTCTGACAAAACGGTGTCAATCCTCGTGGCTCTGCCGCTCGCCTTTATCGTTACGTTTGGTGCAGGCGTTGCCATGGAACGGCTGGTAATCCGCCATTTGATGCACCGTCCGCTCGAAACCTTGCTTGCAACATTTGGTATTTCGATTGCCTTGCAACAGTTGGCCAAGAACATTTTCGGCACACAGGCGCGCCCTTTGACTGCGCCGGGCTGGCTCGACGGTTCGCTGGTGTTCAACGACATCGTCTCTATCTCATACATCCGCATTGCCATCTTTGTGCTTGCGGTCATTTTCTTCGTGCTGCTGCTTTTCATTTTGAACCGCACGCGGCTGGGGCTAGAGGTGCGCGCCGTGACGCAAAACCCGAAAATGGCGGCGTCCATGGGCATTAATCCGGATCGGATCAACATGCTGACATTTGGTCTTGGTTCCGGCATCGCCGGGATTGCCGGCGTGGCGATCGGGATGTTTGCGCAAGTCACATCTGAGCTTGGTGCCAACTACATTGTCCAATCTTTCATGACCGTGGTTGTCGGTGGTGTGGGCAATATCTTCGGAACGCTCGCAGGCGCAGGCATGATCGGTTCCCTGCAAAAGGTGATCGAGTTCTTCAACCCGTCGAACACGCTCGCAGCGCAGACCTATATGATCATCTTCATTATCATATTCATTCAATTCAGGCCGAAGGGTATCATCGCCCTCAAAGGCCGCGCGGCAGGAGACTGAGCCATGGCGGAAGCCACACTGGACCGCGTGGTTGAGCGCACGTTCCTGATCAAAAACCCTTCTGTGATGATCTTCATCACGCTGCTCGCGGTCCTGACGATTGGCGCCACCTTCATGTCGGAGGCTTTTGGTGTCGGCATCTTGTCGACCAGCTTTATCAAGACCTTGGGCAAGACCCTTTGCCTTTGTCTGATTGCACTCGCGATGGATCTGGTGTGGGGCTATTGCGGCATTCTTTCACTCGGCCACTTCGCCTTTTTCGGCCTCGGCGGCTACATGATCGGGATGTGGCTCATGTATGAGCGCACCAAGGATATCGTCATCGGATCACTGGCGGGACAGCCCCTGCCCGCAACACCGGAGCAAATTCGCGATGGCATTGGCACGCAGATTTTCGGTGTCGTTGGTGGATCGGAAATCCCGGCCATCTGGTACTTTGCTGACAGTCTGGTGATCCAATTAGCGCTTGTGGTGCTGGTACCCGGCTTGCTTGCTCTCGTGTTCGGCTGGCTTGCTTTCCGCTCGCGCGTCACGGGCGTTTATCTGTCAATTCTCACGCAGGCCATGACGTTGGCCCTATCGCTTTACCTCTTCCAAAATGACAGCGGCCTGCGCGGCAACAATGGCCTTTCCGGTTTGCAGAACATTCCCGGCCTTACGGATGTCAGCCAAAACATTCTGTCCGTATGGTTCCTGTGGGCGTCGGCGATCGCACTAGGGCTAGGCTATCTTTTCGCCGCATGGATGGTCTCCGGCAAGTTCGGTAATGTCATTGCCGGCATTCGCGATGATGAGGCACGGGTGCGCTTTCTGGGCTATCCGGTGGAGGGCTACAAGCTGTTCGTCTTTACCGTCACGGCCGTCATCGCTGGCATTGCCGGAGCGCTCTACTATCCTCAAGCGGGCATTATCAACCCAGCGGAAGTCGCGCCGATCGCATCCATCTATCTGGCCGTCTGGGTCGCAATCGGTGGGCGGGGACGCCTTTACGGAGCGGTCATTGGCGCAGCGCTTGTTTCACTGCTGTCGTCGGCCTTCACTGGCGGCCAGGTGCCGGATGTCAACCTGGGTTTGTACACCATCCAATGGGTGGATTGGTGGACTGTCTTACTCGGTTTCGGCTTCGTGCTGGTCACGCTTTTTGCGCCTAAAGGCCTCGGCGGGCTGGTTGATCTGCTGGTACGTACGGAGAGAAAAAAATGAGCGCTCTTTTGGAAGTGTCCGGCGTTTCGGTCTCCTTTGACGGGTTCAAGGCGATCAACAATCTTTCGTTTGCCATTGACGACGCAGAACTGCGGGCGGTTATCGGGCCAAACGGCGCTGGAAAAACCACCTTCATGGATATCGTCACCGGCAAGACCCGACCCGATGAGGGCAAAGTCGAATGGGGCCGCCCGGGTCGGAACCTCTTGCGCATGTCGGAAAGCGCGATTGCGCAGCTTGGCATCGGGCGGAAGTTTCAACGACCAACGGTTTTTGAAGCGCAAACCGTGCGAGACAACCTGATGATGGCGCTTAAAAAGAACCGCAACCCACTGGCGGTTTTGGCCTTCAAAGCAACCAACAATGATGAAGAGGCACTAATTGAGCTCGCCAGTGAGATCGGCCTGGCTGAGCATTTGGCGCGCATTGCCGGTGAACTTTCGCATGGTCAAAAACAATGGCTCGAAATTGGCATGCTGCTCGCCCAAGACCCCAAACTCTTGCTCGTCGATGAACCAGCAGCGGGCATGACCCCTCAAGAGCGTGAGCACACGACCGATCTACTGAAACGGGCGGCTAAAACGCGGGCCGTTGTCGTCGTCGAGCACGACATGGAGTTTGTACGGCGGCTGGAGTGCAAGGTTACGGTGTTGCATGAAGGTTCTGTTCTAGCGGAGGGCTCCATCGATCATGTGACCAGCGACCAGCAGGTCATCGAAGTGTATCTTGGGAGGTAGCAATATGCTGGAAGTGGACAAACTCTGCCTACACTACAAGCAGTCCCAAATCCTCTACGACATCGACATGTCAGCAGAGATCGGAAAAGTGACCTGCGTGATGGGCACCAACGGGGTTGGTAAAACAAGCCTTTTGAAAGCAATTTCCGGTACACACCATCGCTCATCCGGCACAATGAAGCTTGACGGCAGGGACATCGCGAAGCCACCAGCCCACCAGTTGGCCGCCGCAGGCATTGGCTATGTTCCGCAAGGGCGCATGATTTTTCCGCTGCTCACGGTTCGGGAAAACCTGGAAACCGGCTTTGCATGTCTGCCAAGTTCTGAGCGGAAAGTTCCTGATGAGATTTATGAGCTCTTTCCGGTGCTGAAGCAAATGCGCAATCGCCGTGGCGGCGATCTATCAGGTGGACAACAACAGCAATTGGCCATTGGGCGGGCGCTGATCACAAAACCCAAACTTATCCTTTTTGATGAACCCACCGAAGGCATTCAACCCAACATCATCCAGCAAATCGGTCGTGTGATTTCCTATCTGCGCGATCAGGGTGAAATGGCAATTGTGTTGGTTGAGCAGTATTTTGACTTCGCCTACGATCTGGCCGATGAGTTTGTGGCGCTGGAACGCGGACGCGTCACGCTCAAGGCAAACAAGAAAAGCGTGAACCGCGAAGATGTGCTTGCAAAAGTAAGCGTATGACGCCTAGTCAGTTTGAGAAGTCGAGACCCATTTCGCGATAACGCGCCGGATCATCGCCCCAGTTCTTGCGAACCTTCACAAATAGAAAGAGATGCACCGGTTGTTCTGCAAGCTCGCCGATCTCTTTGCGCGCCGCCGTCGAAATCGCCTTGATCGTTTCCCCCTTATGGCCGAGCACGATCTTCTTCTGGCTATCGCGCTCGACATAAATCACCTGCTCGATGCGCGCAGAACCATCTTTGCGTTCTTCCCATTTTTCAGTCTCCACTGTACTGGCATAGGGTAGTTCTTGATGAAGGCGCTCATAAAGCTTTTCACGTGTCACTTCAGCTGCCAGTGAACGCATGGGCAAGTCTGAAATCTGATCTTCCGGGTAGAACCATGGCCCCGGCTTCATGGCATTGGCCAGCGCTACCAGAAGATCATCGCAGCCGCTGCCATTGAGTGCGGAAACCATAAATGTTTCGTCGAAATTGCCGCGCTTGCTCAATTCTGCGGTCAACTCCAGGAGCTTGGGCGGCTCAACAGTATCCACCTTGTTCAAGATCAACCACTTCGGTTGGCGGACATTTTCAAGCTGCTCAAGGATCGCCTCTTCCTCAGCGCGGATGCCTTTGCGCGCATCGACCAAGAAACACACCATATCCGCGTCGCGGGCGCCTCCCCATGCCGCCGTTACCATCGCACGATCAAGGCGACGCTTGGGCTGGAAGATGCCCGGCGTATCCATGAAGACGATCTGCGCTTCATCCTTGATCGCAACACCGCGGATCAGCGCCCGCGTTGTCTGCACCTTGTGCGAGACAATGGAGACCTTGGCGCCAACCAGTTGGTTCAACAGTGTAGACTTGCCGGCGTTCGGTGCGCCGATCAGCGCCACAAAACCCGAGCGCGTTTTTACTTCTGCCGTTTCACTCATAGTTTGTCCCAAACATTTTCACGCACAAGCATTGCGCCGGCAGCGGCTTGTTCGGCCTGACGTTTTGAGGCGCCGTTAGCGCGCAAGGGCTCCAAATTCCCCACGCCAACTTCCACGGTAAAATTGGGAGCGTGATCCGGTCCATCGCGCTTGACGATCACATAATGGGGTGTGGTGCCATGCATCTTGTGCGCCCACTCCTGCAGTTCAGTTTTTGCGTCGCGGCGTAAGACTTTTCCAGCTTCGCCTTGCGCTCGCGTTCCCCAGTAGCGTTCGATAAATGCGCGCGTACCCTCCAGACCTGCCTCAAGATAAAGCGCTGCGATCAAGGCTTCTACCACATCAGCGCGCATGTTCTTTTGGCGATCAGACTGTATGTTGCGCACGTCTGAACCCGTTCGGATCAGATCATGCAGGCCGATTTCATCGGAGACTTCTGCGAGCGTGTCAGCATTTACAAGCGCATTGAGCCGTACCGATAGTTCACCTTCCGGCGCGTCGGGGTAGAGTTTGAAAAGCATCTCGGCGATGCAGATACCCAAGACCCGGTCCCCAAGAAACTCCAAACGCTCATAGTCTGTGCCCGTGCGATAGCGTGCACTGGCGTGTGTTAAGGCGTGATCCAACCTTGCCAGATTTTCAAACTTATGCCCGGTCGCTTCCTCAATGAGCGACAAGCCCACCGGGGCCATCGAGCCAACCGGCTTGGTAAACCTGGCGTCGGCCATCAACGCTGAGCTGAGCTGAACAGGCGGCCAAAACGCACATTGGCTGGCCACTGCCAAAGCTCGACCGGGGAATAGCCATTGGCGATAGAGAAGAAGATGAAGTTGGCGCGTCCCACCAGATTCTCTGCAGGCACAAAACCGACGCTCAAACGGCTGTCAGCCGAGTTGTCCCGATTGTCACCCAAAGCAAAGTAATGGTCGTCTGGAACCACAAATTCACGCGTGTCATCGGTCGGGCCATTATTGGTTAGATCGAGCGTTCGATAGCTGACACCGTTCGGCAATGTCTCGCGATAGACCCGCACCGGCCGCGCCTGCTCAGTGATGTCGATGTCGTCGATCATCTCGATTTCTTCGCGCTGCACAGGCTCGCCATTCAGGTAAAGCGCGCCATCGCGCATCTGAACGGTATCGCCCGGCAATCCAATGATGCGTTTGATATAGTCAAGGCGGGGTTCCGGCGGGAACTTGAAGACCGCAACATCTCCGCGCTGCGGTTCGCCCTGCCAAATACGACCAGGGAATAGATTGGGACCAAATGGCATGGAGTAGCGCGAATAGCCGTAGGAGAATTTGTTGACAATCAGGTAGTCGCCTTCAAGCAACGTAGGACGCATGGAACCCGATGGGATTGAGAACGGCTGAAAAAGAAGGGTCCGGATAACGACAGCTAAAAGTAGCGCTTGAACGATCACGTTGATCGTCTCTCCAAGACCGCCTGATTTTTTTTCGATTTTCTCTGACACTGGATTTTCGCAGGTTTTGGCGATTACACGCACGGTTGTACAGAAGCCATCACGAATTTGCGCTTATACGCTCAAACGGCTGCAGGCATGTGCTCAGTTAAGGCCCCTTTATGGTCGAGGCAAGGCTTCAATGATGACAAAGGCCTGAGCAAGCGGATAGTCATCGGTGATGGTGACGTGAATTACCGGAACATGCCCTGCTGGCATAAGCTCCATTGCGCGATCTTGAGCACCGTTCGTCAAAGCGATGGTGGGCTTGCCGCCAGGCAGGTTAACGACACCCATATCACGCCAATAAACGCCGCGCGAGATACCCGTTCCCAACGCTTTTGACATTGCTTCCTTAGCAGCAAATCGCTTGGCGTAGGAAGCAGCCCTTTCGCGACGCCGGTCTGATTTCTCTCGCTCAACCTCGGTGTAAACACGTTGAGTGAAGCGTTCACCATACTTTTCAAGGGTTTTTTCGATACGCCTGATATCGATCAAATCGCTGCCCAGCCCAATGATCATGTCTCTGCCTGCGCCTCCAAAGCATTAGCCGCCGCTTGTAAGCGCTGGTGTGCCCGCAATTGTATTTTGGCTGCGCGGCGTCGCTGAAAGGTTCGCACGCCGAAATAGGTTAAAGCAAAGAAGCCAACGCCAAAGACACCGCCCAAAGGAATACCGCCAACAATCATAGGCTTCAGGAATGGCTCCCAAAGGGCGCCAAGCCCATTTTCAGCCCAGACCTGCCCGAAATTACTGGCGCTCTCGTTGCTGGACATCCCAAGGAGCAACGACCCTAATTGGTGGGTCGCCGTCCAAATAAAGGGAAAGGTGAGCGGATTGCCGACCGCTGTGCCAAACGCGGCAGCGATCATCGACCCGCGCAATGGCCAAGCCAACGCAAACGACAAAATGAAGTGAAAGCCCATGAAGGGTGTAAATGAAGCAAATGTGCCGGCAGCAACGCCCATAGCGATAGCATACGGCGTGGCGCGAATACGCATGATCCGCTTAATCACATAGCGCCAAGAACGCGCGTAGTTGCGCCTTGGCACTAAAGCCAAACGAGTGCGTTGCCACACATCCTCTTTTTCACGTCTTTGAAAAAGCAATCGAACGTCCTCAATGGAACCGCGATAACAGATATTTGACTATCAAATAGTTTCACTTGGTGGTGGCAACAAGGCGCAGGGTGGCCGCCAGCTTCAAATTGTGCGGCTGCCCGGCTTTACCGCTGGAATCGCGGCCAACTCCGGCGGGAGTTGATCAGCTGAATATGCAGGCACTTCGTACTCGGCCAAGGCGATGAGCGGCACACCAACATCGGCCTTTCCCGCCGAGCGATCCACAATACAGGCAGCGCCGATAACTTCAGCGCCCAATCCCTGCATGCATTCTACCGTTTCGCGAATGGAAAGACCGGTCGTCACAATGTCTTCAACGATCACAACTTTTGCGCCCGGCTCAATCTCGAAGCGCCGCAATTTGAAGATACCTTCTTCGCGCTCGACCCAGATGGCAGGTACGCCCAAATGGCGCGATGTTTCATAGGCAGGAATGAGGCCACCAACTGCCGGGCCGACAACATACTCAACTTTGCCTGCTGAGTGCCTGATCTGATCAGCCAGCGCTTTGCAAAGGATCTCGGTTTTGTCGGCATGCATGAATACGCGTGCTTTTTGCAAAAATACCGGGCTCCGGAGGCCGGAAGTCAAAATGAAGTGCCCTTCAAGCATGGCGCCGCATTGGCGGAAAATATCGAGCACGTCTTCAGTTTTCATGTGGCCGCTATCTGCTGATTGGTTCTGCAATTTAATTCGTCACGCGCTCGACCGAGCTAACCGCTTCGCTGTCACGCAGTTCCTGCAACAAACGCGACAGATGCTTCAAGTCCCAGACTTCCAGATCGAAGATCATTTCTGTGAAATCGGGGGCGGTTTGAACCATGGCCAGCGTGTGGATGTTGGCGTCGTGATTGGCGATGATCTTCGCAATGACGGCCAGTGAGCCGGGTTCATTAAGGGCCGTTGCGACGATCTGCGCAGGAAAGCGAGAGCGTGATTGCGGATTAATGTCCCAGCGTACATCGATCCAACGCTCTGGTTCATGGTCGAAATTCGAAAGCGCATTAGATTGGATCGGGTAAATGGTAATGCCCTGCCCGGGCGTTGCAATACCGACAATCCGGTCGCCCGGAACCGCGCCCGCTTGTGTGAACTTGACTTCGAGTTCGCCGGCGCGTGACAACATGGGAGCTGTGCGTTCTTCTGTTGTCGCTTCCCGAACCTCACCACCGTCGGCATGGGCCAACGCATCCTCGGGAAAACGGAACATGAGGCCTTGGCCGGAGGATACATTGAACCAGCCTTCATCAAGCGCTTGAAGTTGGCTTTCGGCCAGCTTTTGCTCCTCTTCCAGCTCGGGGTGAACGGCTTTTATCACGTTAAGTGGCGGCACCTCACCGCGACCGACCGCTGCCAGCGCGTCATCGACATCGCTCATTGCCAAGCGCGATACGCTTTTTGCCAACAGTTCGCGCGAAAAAGGTTTGCCAGCGCGTTCAAAGGACCGCTCCAATATGCGGTGACCAAGACCTGCATATTGGCGACGAACAGCCGCTCGTGTTGCTCTGCGGATGGCTGCACGTGCCTTGCCGGTTGCGACAAGCGACTCCCAAGCTGCAGGCGGCTCAGCGTTAGCGTCGGTGACGATTTCAACTTCGTCACCATTTTCAAGCCGCGTAACCAAAGGCACGGTGCGGCCATTGATTTTAGCACCAATACAGGAGTTCCCAATCGCCGTGTGCACCGCATAGGCAAAATCGACCGGGATCGCCCCTTGAGGAAGGGCGATCAGCCGCCCTTTTGGTGTGAAGCAAAAAACCTGATCCTGAAACAATTCAAGTTTGGTGTGCTCCAAAAACTCTTCACCCACATCGCCCTCGGTCAGGGCTTCAATTGTGTGCCGCAACCAAGCATAGGCGCTGGTTTCTTTGAAAGCTGCTTTGGAAGACGTTCCAGTGTCTTTGTAGATCGCGTGAGCCGCTACGCCGAATTCGGCGATCTCATGCATTGTCTGGGTGCGTATCTGAAGTTCTACACGTTGGTTTGACGGGCCAACAATAGTCGTGTGGATCGACTGATAGTCGTTCTGCTTGGGGATCGAGATATAGTCTTTGAAACGACCGGGAACCATTTTCCATTTGCGATGGACGATGCCCAAAGCGCGATAGCATTCGTCTACCGTGTCGACCAAAATACGGAACGCGTAGATGTCGGACAATTGCTCAAAAGCAAGTCCTTTTGCTTCCATCTTTCGGAAGACTGAGTACGGCCGCTTGATCCGGCTGGTGACACGTGTGTGGATGCCATTATCTGCCAGAAGGCCGCGCAAGGTGCTGGTCACATCTTCAGCCAGGCCGGCATTGGTCTCGGCGACTTCTTTCAGGCGCTGTGTAACAAGCTCATAGCCCTGCGGATTAACGTATCTGAAAGACAGGTTTTCCAGCTCGTCGCGAATGTCCTGTATGCCCATACGTCCAGCAAGCGGCGCGTAAATATCGAGCGTTTCCTGAGCGATACGCGCCTGCTTGTCGGGCCGCATATGTTCCAGAGTGCGCATATTGTGTAGGCGGTCGGCCAGCTTGACCAAAAGCACCCGCACATCATCGGATATCGCCAGTAACAGCTTGCGCAGGTTCTCGGCCTGAACAGCTTTCTTTGAGACCAGGTCCAGCTTTTTCAGCTTCGTCAGACCGTCGACCAAACTCGCAGTGTCAGGGTCGAAAAGGTCTTCAATTTCTTTGCGCGTCGCGCTGGTGTCTTCGATTGTATCGTGAAGTAGAGCAACAGCGATCGTGTGCTCATCGAGATGCATATCAGTGAGGATTGCCGCAACCTCAAGCGGGTGAGAAAAGAAAGGATCACCGGATGCACGGGTCTGGTTACCATGCTTTTGCATGGCATAGACATAGGCCCTGTTAAGCAGGTCCTCATCGGCATTGGGCTTGTAGCGCTGGACCCTTTCGATGAGGTCCATCTGACGCATCATACCGTTCTAATCCTCCAATTGAAAAACGCGCACTCCATATTGCAGCGCGCGTTAGTCAAACATATTCACAGCGCAAATGAAAAGCGCCAAACTGGTTTTTCAATCAGTCGTCGTTCTTATCCGGTGGAACCAGACCTTCAATGCCGGCCAACAACTCTTCTTCCGACATGGAACCGAACGTGATTTGAGCAGGTTCACCGACATCAGCATCAGCAGTATCGGCCATATCCATCATGTCAGCTTCGGGCTCATCAACCTCAACATGTTTCTGAAGTGAATGGATGAGGTCTTCCTGCAAATCGCCTGGTGAAAGCGTCTCATCTGCAATTTCACGCAGCGCGACAACGGGGTTTTTGTCGTTATCGCGATCAACGGTGATCGCAGAACCTTGAGAAACCTGGCGGGCGCGGTGAGCTGCCAGAAGAACAAGGTCAAACCGGTTGTCTACTTTATCGATGCAATCTTCAACGGTGACGCGTGCCATATGCGTTCCTTTTCGAACCGAAATTTACGGAGTTTCCGCGCCATAACACTGCGTTGCGAGGATGGCAAGAAAATGCCCACTCAATTTTCGTTGGCGCATACCCGAACATTGGATAAGATCAGGATGTAGTCAATTGTTATTGAAAATGGATACTTCATGTTCGACCAACGCGAACGCACCGCCTTATTCATTGATGGCGCCAACCTCTACGCCGCAGCACGCTCGCTCAACTTTGATATCGATTACCGCAAGTTGCTTACCTATTTTCAGGACCAGGGATATTTGCTGCGTGCCTACTATTACACGGCGCTGGTGGAGGATCAGGAATTCTCTTCGATCCGCCCGCTAATCGATTGGCTTGATTACAATGGCTACACAGTCATCACCAAGGCAGCAAAAGAATTCACCGATCCGATGGGTCGCAAAAAAATCAAAGGCAATATGGACATCGAGCTTGCCATCGATGCGATGGAGCTAATCGAAACAATCGATCATGCAGTTCTGTTTTCCGGTGATGGCGATTTCAGATCACTTGTGGCCGCTCTGCAGCGCAAAGGGCGCAAGGTGTCTGTGGTTTCGTCGATGGAAACGAGTCCGCCGATGATCGCCGATGATCTGCGTCGCCAAGCTGATCACTTCATCGAATTGACCAAGCTGCGCGATGCCATCGGTCGCGCGCCATCGGAGCGTTCTGCGCCACGGCGTCAACAACATGATGATGACGAGTATGGCGACGATTAGTGCGCCTTGAGGTTCATGCCACATGTGACCCGCGTCGCAATTGCCGTGGATGCCACCGTCTCGCAAGCTTCATCAAAATCCATCGTAAATCGCGACCAGAATGGTTCAACGCACCAGTGCCTACATGGGTTCCAATTGAAGGTGACGGCAGTGTAAAAACACTTATTGTCGGGCTCGCGCCCGGCCTGAAAGGCGCCAACCGAACCGGCGTTCCATTTACCGGCGATTCCGCTGGCGACACCTTGTTTGATGCGCTGAAGCGCGCTGGCTTGGCAAAGGGTAAATTCACCGTCGATCCAACGGACGCCATGCAGCTTTTAGGCTGTGCAATCACCAACGCAGTGCGTTGCGTACCTCCAGAAAATCGGCCAACCGGCGCGGAAGTGACGAAATGCACTCAGCGTTACCTGGGTCGCACTATGGCCCGTTTCAATGGGTTGGAGCGCATCATAACGTTGGGTAAAATAGCTCACGAGGCCACGGTCCGCACGTTAGGCGCGCGCGTAGCTGACCATCCCTTCGCGCATAACGCACGTAGTGCAATCAAGGGCGTAGAGCTTATCGCAAGCTACCATTGTTCGCGATACAACATGAACACCGGACGCTTAACCGAAGAGATGCTTGGAAAAGTCTTTCTTTAGCCGCGCTCACGCATCAGGCGTGCTTTATCGCGCTGCCAATCGCGCTTTTTCTCAGTTTCGCGCTTATCGTAATTCTTCTTACCTCGTGCGACAGCCAGTTCCAGCTTCGCACGTCCGCGGTCGTTGAAATAAAGCTTGAGTGGCACGATCGTCATGCCTTCGCGGTCTGTCGCGTTCACCAGTTTCACGATCTCGCGCTTGTTGAGCAGCAATTTTCGGCGCCGACGCGGCTGGTGATTGAACCGATTGGCCTCCAAATACTCAGGGATATAGGAGTTAATCAGCCACATCTCCTCATCTTCGTAGGACGCATAGCTCTCAGCAATATTGGCCTCACCATTGCGCAGAGACTTCACCTCAGTTCCATGCAACATAAGGCCCGCTTCCATTGTATCGAGTATTTCGTAGTTGAACCGCGCCTTGCGGTTCTCGGCCACCAATTTGCGGTTGGGGTCAGCTTTTTTCTTTGATTGTCCCATCGTTACGCAATTGGCTTGGCAGCCTCGTCAATTCAAGAGGCCGGCATGGCGCATTGCATCATCCATCATTTGCGCCGTTTCATCGGCAACGATAGTCATGGGCGAACGGAGATGGTTTTGCATGTGGCCCAAGCGCGACAGGCCGTATTTGGCGCCTGCAACGCCAGCTTCCGCGAAAACAGCTTTATGCAAAGGCATGAGCCTATCCTGCAGAGTTAGGGCAGTTGCATAATCGTTGGCCAGCGTTGCCTCCTGCATCTCCGCACACAGTTTTGGTGCAACATTTGCAGTTACCGATATGCATCCCTGCCCGCCCATGGCGTTGAACCCAACGGCGGTCGCGTCCTCTCCCGACAACTGCAAAAAGTGCGACGGGCACGAGATGCGGGTTTCAGCAACACGGTCCAATTTTGCTGTCGCATCTTTGACACCCACAATGTTTGGGAAGTCGTTTGCCAGTTGTGCCATAGTCTCGGTGGTCATATCGATCACAGAACGCGGCGGAATGTTGTAAATGATGATCGGGATATCAATCACCTGTGCGACAGCCGCAAAGTGGGCATAAAGCCCACGCTGATTTGGCTTGTTGTAATAAGGCGTGACCACCAAAACGGCGTCAGCACCTGCCCCTTCCGCATGGCGGGCAAGATCGATGGCTTCCGCAGTGTTGTTCGATCCGGCACCGGCGATCACGAGCGCACGGCCTGCATTTTGATCAATACACACTTCCACAACGCGTTTGTGCTCATCATGGCTAAGCGTTGGGCTTTCGCCCGTTGTACCCACCGGTATCAACCCTTTTGTGCCATTATCTACCTGATAATCTATGAGTTTTCGGAAAGCAGCTTCGTCAAATGCTCCGGTCGCATCAAACGGCGTAACGAGCGCGGTCATTGAGCCGCGAAAACCTGCCAAGTCAGCCATAGCCTCTTTCCTTCTTAAAAAAAGCGCGCTCAAAAAGCGCGCCCTGGCCAACAGACCATTGCTAGATATTATTGACCCGCGCGCCAACGGGCAAGTGGCAAGTTTGCGTCCCAAGCAGGGCACGCTTTCATTTCTGACACATGCTGTCTTATTCATGCCACGGAATAGCGCCAACTTGGGCACAGGAGACACTCACTTGAAGCCCAGAATCATATTGGTTTTATGCGCCGCATTTTTTGCGGTTTTTGCTACAAGGCCGATGCTGGATCGGCCAGACACCATACTTGCAACCGAACTTCAAACTAGCTCAGCCTCAGATACACAGCAGCCGCAAAAAACAGTTGCATCAGCTGAGGAAATCGATCTTGGCCAAGTTTTCTCATCTTTGTCGGAACGGGACTATGATGCGGTTAGGCAGGCAATCGCCAAACTCGAAATTGGCAGTATCGAGCACAAGGCCGTCCTCTGGGCTTTCGCGCAATCGGGTGCGATGCATCGCAGCGAACTCAGAGCGGCGCGTGCGGCGTTAGCCGGCTGGCCGGGTGATTCTGTCTTGGCGGCATTTGAACAAAGTGCCCAATCAGATGGTATTTTGGGGTTTGGCCGCATTACAGCCAATCTTGCTGGACCTTTGTCTGAGGGGTTCGAAACTGCAATTGTCGATGCGCGCAAGCAACTGCAAAGCAACGACCCCTCATCCGCTCGCGAGACCCTGTTAGGCGTCTGGATCGACGAGCGGTTAAGTGCTCGTGAAGAAAACCTCGTTCTGAACGAGTTTGCGGAGATTCTGACCGAAGAGGATAATGCGCGGCGCTATTTTAACATGATGAGCCGGGATCGGGTACGGTCGGGAACTCGTCTTGCCGAAATGGCGAATATGCGGCCGCTGCATGAGGTTTGGACAGCCCTTATACGCGGGCGAGATGAAGCACTGACAATGCTTGACGAAGTGCCGGAAAGCCACCGCTCTACAACGGCATTTAAGTTTATTGAGATAGAGGCGCTTCGAAAAAGCGGACTAGAAGAACAAGCTGCATCGGCGCTGTCTCAGGTATCTACCGATCCAAACCTTTCCATAAACCCGGATGCGTGGTGGGTAGAACGGCGCATCATATCCAGATCGTTGCGTGAAGCCGGCAAACTGGAACAAGCTTACGAGTTGGCGGCAGCTCATGTTGGCGGGTCCAATGGAACACGAATTGAAGCTCACTTTCATGCTGGTTGGTACGCTTTGCAGCTGGAGCGGACTGAAGTAGCAGCGAGGCATTTTCGTGCCCTATTGGATCTTGCGACAACCCCAATCTCGATTTCGCGAGGGCAGTATTGGTTGGGTCGATCCTTGCAATCTTCGGGAAATGAACAAGAGGCGCTCGACGCTTATCGGCGGGCAGCGCAGGGCTCAACCACCTTCTACGGTTTATTGGCTGCCCAACTTGTCGAAAAGGCAGGTGAGCACGGCGACATGCTGCAAAGCGCAGGGCCAGCGTCGCCAAGCCCATCAACATTAGCCATGGATTATGTGGCGGCGCTTGCAGCCTTTAATGCTCAATCCGATGGTACATGGGTTCGCGAGTTTTCAAAGAGCCTGACGGATGATGAAAGCGCACATCGTCACGCTACTGCTTCATCTTTCTGGTTGAGCAAAAATGGCTACGCATTTGAAGGACTTCGCCTGGCAAAGGCGGCTCATCGAAGTGGACACTTCTCCAACGCCGCCCTTTATCCTTTGGATATTATCCCTGTAGAAAGCATGAGCAATACAGAGAGCCTTGCCTTTTCACACGCGATTGCACGCCAGGAGAGCGAGTTCAGGATCGATGCCCGATCATCTGCCGATGCGCTGGGCCTCATGCAGCTTCTCCCAAGGACGGCCGAGGCTGAAGCCGATCGTCTGGGCCTTGCCTATTTTCCCCAGCTGTTGACCAGCGATGCGGGTTATAATGCAAGGCTTGGTATCTCTTACGCAGCACGCCAGCTGGACCGCTTCGATGGGTCATATGTATTGGCGCTCATCGCATATAATGCTGGACCGGGGCGAGCGCGGCAGTGGGTGGAACGGTTTGGTACGCCGGTCGGGCTCAGCCTCAATGAAACGATTGATTGGATTGAACAAATCCCATTTCCAGAAACGCGTAACTATGTTTTTAGAGTTTTGGAAAACTACGCTGTTTATCGCGATCAATATGGCTTGGACGGTTCACTTGAAGATATTCTGGTCCGCGGCTATCCCGCATTTTGAACAGCTGATATTTCGGGCTGGCTTGGTTCAGCCACAGCTGCTTATAGGAAGCCCAGAAAATGACCAATATTGAGAGCACGTACGATCAGGGACGCAGTGTATTTGTCACCGCGCCAGACGGCTTGAAGCTGCATGTGCGGGCTTGGGGCGAAGAACACCGCGATAGTTGCACTCCGATTTTTTGCCTGCACGGCCTGACCCGCAATAGTCGCGACTTCGCTGGTATTGCTGATTATTTGGCAACGCATGCAAAGCAAAAGCGAGCCATTTACGCTCTGGATCTGCGCGGCCGCGGACATTCCGAGTATGCCAAAGACTGGCAGCAATATGATCTGTTTACAGAACTTGGAGATGTCATTGCCATCCTGACTGCGCTTGGTTTGGAACATTGCATCTTTATTGGCACGTCTCGCGGCGGGCTTTTAACAATGCTGCTCGGCGCGGCGCGGCCGGGTGCAGTCAAGGCCGCTATAATCAATGATGTTGGGCCGGTTCTCGAAGGTACCGGACTGGCACAAATCAAGCTTTATCTGCAGAAACCGCAAAAGCCACGCAACTTTGCGGACGCCATTGCGATTCAGAAATCCGTCATGGGCAAAAGCTTCAGCGCATTTTCAGAAGAAGACTGGTCATTTGAAGCGCATGCGCGGTTTCGCGAGATCAAAGGTAAGCTGCGCTTTGACTATGACCCAAAGCTCGCCAAAACGATGGAAGCCTATAATCTGGATCAGCCAATACCTACGATGTGGCCTCAGTGGATCAGCCTGCGACAGATTCCAACCATGGTTGTGCGCGGTGAGAACTCAGCATTGCTGTCGACAGATACCATCAAGTCGATGGGCACTGTTCATGAGAAAATGCAGACTGTTACGGCTGATGGCCAAGGCCATGCGCCCCTGCTGCATCGCCCAGAGGTTGCAAAGCATCTGACTGTGTTTTTGGATCAATACGCCTAAAGAAGCCCGCCATCCAGTGGCGAGCTTTTTGGGTCGCAGATACGAAGTTACTTGCCTTTAACAGACTTTGACACACGCGACGTCGAGACCTTGCCCTCTTCAACGCGTTTGGCGTGTTCAGTCATGCCGCCTTCTGCCAGCACTTTGCACTCTTCCACCCATTTCTCACGTTCCACGCGGCCCGGGAAGCCGACGGCAATACCCACCCATTTGGCCTGTTCCGGTGTCAGCTTCGCGATCTGATCAAAGTGGAAAATACCGATACCAAACAGGCGCTTTTCCAATGCATTACCCACACCGTCGATCAACGTAAGATTGTCAGCGCCGCTAGCGCGTGCCTTGGAAAGCAGTCTTGGTTTCTTGCCAAGATCACCCACGGTCGCCGTGCCCACAGATGAGGCAACATCGCCGCTTTTCACACGTCCTGCAAACTCTGTCGATCCACCACTGGCGAGGGTCTTGGCCTGACCAATCCAATCTTCGCGTTCAATGCGACCGGGAAATGCCAAACGTTCCCCCCAAGTTTTCGCATCTTCTGGCTTCCAGTCCGCTACATGCTGGAACAGCGTCACACCAAATGCCTGAAGACGCGCTTCGTTTTGCGGGCCAATACCTTTGATCAGCTTGAGGTTATCCGCTTTTGAACCTGCCGGCGGTGGGCCTGCAGGTGCATCCTTCTTAGCTTTACTTACAGTTGCTTTCTTTGGTGCTGCTTTTTTGGGAGCGCTGGTTTTCTTCGGCGCACTTGTCTTTTTCGCCGTTGATTTCTTAGGCGCAGCTTTCTTGGCTGGCTTTGGCTTATCGCCGACCAGAGCTACCGGCTCAGCCGGCTGGTCTGGTTCAATCGCCGTTGCTTTTGGTGCGGCTGTGACGGTGGCAGTGGCGGCTGTAGCGGCAGTTGCAGTCGCAACACCAGCACCAGAGCCAGCACTATCGCTCGCAAAAAGTGTTCTTAAAAGGCACCCGATAATGCAGCCCAAGATGAATGCAATTGCCAGCAACAGCGCTGATTGAAGGATTAATACAAACATAATTCTCTTTCCCCTTCAGATCGCTCAGTTTTGAGCGCGCAGCTTAGTTGTGCGCCAGCCAACGAAAAGACCAATGACAAAGGCGATGAGGAGCCAAATCCAAATATTGGTGATGATGTACCACATGTGTCAGTCCCCTATTGGATTATGTTGAATTCGATACGACGGTTCCGGGCTTTGCCCTCAGCCGTATCGTTTGAAGCGATCGGATTGCTTTCGCCAAAACCAATAGCAGACAGGCGATTGTCTTGAACGCCGGATGAAACCAAATAGTCAACAACCGCTTCTGCGCGTTGCAGCGACAGGCGCTCATTGGATGCTTCATCACCATCGGAATCGGTGTGTCCGCCTACTTCAAACCGCGTATCAGGACATGCCCGAGCCGTGTAAGACAGTCGGTCGAGAAGACCAAATGATGCGGCTTCAATGGAAGCCTGGCCAGTGGCGAAACGGATACTGTTTAATGCCAAGAGTTCGGCCAAGCGGCCTTGGCAGATAGCAGCGTCCAGTGCGCCTATGCCACCGTCTTCCAAAGGGCCAGGCGCGACAACGATATTCAAATCAGCCTCAACACCTTGAGGCACGCCGGCACCAACAGCCTCCAAAATGGATGTTTGTGCCGCTTCGCCAAACGCACCGCCCTCAATCACCATCGAATTGCCTTCGATGTACATCCGTCCTTCCGGCATCCGGCTCAATGCACCAAGGCCCGCGGATACTGTCTCCGCAAAGCCCGAAGGCGCGCCGTCCGCGATGCTCAGATTATCCGTTATTTCAAGTCCAACAAATGAAGCTTGTGCTTGAGCGATGAGCGAATCCCGAGCTTCACTATTGGGCACATTGCCCTCCAGTGTTAGCGCATCTGCAGCGACTGCTTCAAAGAAGAACGCAGGCGGTGCCGGTTCTTCAATGTTGGCTATCAATTCAATGCCGTCGGGCGCGTTGGCTTCCAGCTGCAAAGATGAAGCCAGAGCATCGGCATCCAGCGCCGTCCCAGTAATCGTCAGGGTGCTGTCAACCAGCATGGCGTCGCCGTTGCTCAACAGCGGCATGAAGTTTAGCGCATAGTCCGTATAAGCACCAAAAGCTTCGGGCGCACCGGACGCAAACTCCAGCGTGTTTTCAACAATGCCACCTGCATTGGCTTCAACCGCAGCAGCCACAATCGCATCCGCCTGCACGGGGCTCGTAACAAAGCCCGACAGAACCAACGTTCCATCATCCGCTTTAGTGGCTGACCAGGTGTATGGCGAAACCGCTGGTGGGATAATTTCTCTGGAGGCCAATGCGGCGCCCGCCGGTAGCGCACCTGTGAGTTCTGCTGAAAGCGAACCAAATTCATCAATAGACGATGCCGTACCAGCAATTGAGTAGTCCGTATCAGACAAGGTCACTTCACCTTGCGCAAGGCTTCCCAATTGCGAAACACCGAAGCCCGCCAGCTCTTCAAAAGAGTCAGGCGCGCCGCGCGCGATTGTCATATTATCAATGACAGAAGCGCCTGGGTTGGCCTGCTCGGTCGCCGAGACAATTGCTGAACGAACGGTCTCACTTGGAAATGAGCCACTCAAAACAATCCCATCGATGCTTTTGGCTGCTGAGAAATTGTAAGGTGCAACAATTGGCGGCAGCGTCGACACATCATCTACGACACGAACGCCATAGACATCCTCCAACATTTCTTCTGCGGCATCCTGATCAACTTCAGTCGGCGCAACACCTGATAAAGTCAGGTCACGGCCATCTAAATCAACGCTGGCCCAGTCTTGCTCCGCAGCAAGTGTTTCATTCGCTTTGCCTGAAAGATCTTCTTCGATGGAACCTGCGTGGAATAGCATCGCCAACGCTGTCAGTATGACGGTGGAAAGTATGCCCGGCAGTATCCACTTGCGCCAATCGCACATGAGTAACCCCTATCGTTTTAGCGTGTGCGGTACACGCATCATCAACGTTGGTCTTGCGACAATGTTGGCCGCTAATCAAGTCTCTCGGCTGCTTTAATGGCGGCTAATTGCGAGGGATTTTGCATAAACGGGTTACGTACCTAACCAAACGTCATACAACGGCGTCAAGACGTGCCACTTGGATCAGAAAACCGGATCATCCAGCGAGCCAAACGCAGACCGAAGTGCTTCACCCCAATTGGATGAGATCATCTGATAATATGGATCATCGGCCTCAAAGCGCAGGCCAAGGCCTTTCTTCAAACTGTCCCGCTGATAGGTGACCATGTCCAGCGGCAAGCTGACGGAGAGGTTTGCTTTAATTGTGGAGTCAAATGACACGAGCAACAGCTTTGCTGCTTCTTCCATGCTCATGTCGCGATCATAGGCCCTCACCAAAATTGGCCGACCATACTTGGTCTCACCGATCTGGAAAAATGGAGTGTCATCGGAGGCTTCTATAAAGTTGCCTTCCGGATAGATGAGGAACATACGCATTTCCCCATCTGCCAGCTGTCCGCCAAGGATCATGGTGGCACCGAATTTTGATTCCGCGTCCTGACCGTTTGCGGAAGCGTCAGCAATAACCTGCCGGAGTGTCTGGCCGATCAATGTCGCCGCTTCGAACATTGAGGGTACTTTCAGGATCGACGATTCTCTATCTGCAGCCGCTTTGGTGTGCTCTTCAATCATGCTGACAACGGTTTGCGTTGTCGCCAGATTGCCAGCAGTCATCAACATGATGAAGCGCTCACCCGGCACTTCCCAAGTGTACATTTTCTTGAAGGTGGAAATGTTATCCACGCCCGCATTGGTGCGGGTGTCTGACATGAAGACGAGACCGTTCGCCAGCCGAAGCCCAACGCAATAGGTCATGGGTTCTCACCTTCTTGATGCAGTTTCATCTCGACTCAACCGTTATTGCTGTACGGCGACATCGACAAGTATGGCTTCCTGATCTTCCCCATCGATTTTGCCAGCCGCATCGGTATAACGGACCCCTGAGATTGGCGCTGCTTCAACATAATCGAGGCCAGTTGCAACGCGCACGTAGCGCTCATCGGGACTGATACCGTTGGAGACATCAAAACCGACCCAACCCAATGGCTCAACATAGACTTCAGCCCACGCATGGCTCGCATCCTGATCCACGCGGTCATTCATCATCAGATAGCCACTGACATAGCGAGCCGGCAGACCTAGACGTCTGGCTACAGCAATCATGATATGTGCATGGTCCTGACAAACGCCGCCGCCGATTTCTATGGCGCGATCTGCACTGGTATCAACGCTTGTCGCGCCAATCTGATAGTCGACACTATCTCTAATCATAGCGCTCAGCGCATGCATCCGGGCAAGCGCATCATCATTTTCAGGAAGGCGGGAAGCAAGCGCGACGACGTTTCTGCCCGCACGGGTCAAGGCTGTGCTTTGCTTGAAATACCATAACGGTGCATAGCCGCCATGGGCGCCAATCACGCCTGCCGTATCAATTGTTTCGATACGTCCGGCGCTTTTGATAACGACCTCATGCACCCCTTCTTCAATGCTTGCCAGCACGACATGGTTGTGGTGCTGATCTTCAAATTCCAATTCGCGTTTCGCGCCGGTCAAAGTCAGATCCCATGAGTGAACCTTTTGGCTGTCGCGCTCTTTGGGCAGAACACGCAATTGTTTAAGCCCATAATTTGTTTGGGAGCCAAAGCGATACGTTGTGGTGTGTTTTACGTCCAGCAGCATTGGCTTACCTATTCCATGAACCGATAATCGCGTTCAATTTGCAGGGCCAGTTGGCTATTGGCACGAATGAACGTCAGAATGCTCTCATGCAAGCCATCTTCAATAATGTTCTCAATCGTTCGGGTTCTGAGAGTGTCCGAAACGGCTTCAGCCATCTCATGGCACTTTAGCCGTTCACCGTAATCGCGTTCCAGATAACCCAGATTATCGACAATTTTTTTGTAACAGAAGGCAAGCGATCTCGGCATGCGGCCATCTAGGATGACAAATTCTGCGACGCCCATCGCATTAATGCGCGAACCCTTGGCATGGCGGTATGACCGTAAACCAGCGACCGACATAAGCACATTTTCCCACTGCACATTGTCATAGGAGGAGCCGATAGCCACCGTCGATGGCAGCAACACGTAATATTTCACGTCGAGGATGCGGGCAGTTGCATCGGCGCGCTCGATGAAGGTGCCAAGACGCGAGAAGTCATAAATATCATTGCGCAGCATGGAACCGTGCAACGCGCCGCGCACCAAAGCGTTTTGCTGACGGATAAGGCGCAAAACATCAGGTAAATCCCGGTCGGCAATGCGGCCGTGAATGGCGTTGCGCACGGCCATCCAGCATTCATTGACCGCCTCCCACGCCTCTCGTGTTAGCGCCGTTCGGACCATTCGTGCATTGGTTCGCGCCGCCGTTGTCGCCGCCAAAGCACTGGAATGATTATCCTTGTCGCGCAGCATGAAATCGACAACACGACCTTGTTCATAGCTGTCGTACTTTTGATCGTAGGCTTCACGAATGCCTGCGGTCTGCAATACGGACGCCCACTCATCGGCTGCATTGTCAGGCCGAGTGAGCGCAATGCGAAAACCGACGTCCAGAAGTCGCGCCGTGTTTTCGGCGCGTTCAAGGTAACGGAACATCCAAAACAGCCCACCTGCTGTACGACCCAGCATCGGCTATTCCTCCAGAACCCAAGTATCTTTTGTGCCGCCGCCCTGGCTTGAGTTCACCACGAGCGAACCAGCTTTCAAAGCAACGCGCGTCAGACCACCCGGCGTCAGCGATACCCCTTGCGGAGACACCAGAACGAACGGGCGCAGATCCAAATGACGTGGCGCAAGGCCCTTCTTCGTCAGGATCGGCGCTGTAGAAAGAGCCAGCGTTGGTTGAGCAATATAGTTGCCCGGTTTGGCTTTCAATTTCTCGCGGAAGGCCTTGATCTCCTTTTTTGAAGCCGCCGGACCAACAAGCATCCCATATCCACCAGAACCGTGAACTTCTTTAACGACAAGCTCGTCGAGATTGTCGAGCACATAGGCCAATGCATCCGCTTCCGAGCAGCGCCAGGTGGGTACGTTCTTCAATATCGCCTTCTGACCAGTATAAAACTCCACGATTTCAGGCATATAGGAATAGATTGCCTTGTCATCGGCGATGCCGGTACCTGGCGCATTGGCAATGGTAATGCCACCGGCACGGTAGACATCCAAAATACCTGCAACACCCAATTGGGAAATTGGATTGAAGTTGAGTGGATCAAGGAAATCATCGTCGACGCGGCGGTAGATAACATCGACTGCTTTGTAGCCGCGCGTGGTACGCATTGCGATACGCCCATCCACAACGCGCAGATCATTACCTTCCACGAGCTCCACGCCCATCTGGTCTGCAAGGAATGCATGCTCAAAATAGGCAGAGTTGTGAATGCCGGGGGTCAGAACCGCCACGACAGGGTCGCCATCGCCACTTGTTGGGGGGGCAGCTGCGGACAAAGAACGCAACAGTTCCGACGGATATCGACTAACATCACGCACCTTGTTTCGTACAAAGAGCTCCGGGAACATTTGCAGCATCGTTTCCCGGTTTTCGAGCATGTATGAGACGCCAGATGGCGTACGAGCATTATCCTCCAATACGTAAAAGTCATTCGGTCCCGTTCGTACGAGATCTGTCCCGACGATGTGTGTGTAAATGTTGCCGGGCGGTGTTACACCTATCATCTGCGGCAAGAACGCCTCATTGTTGGCAATCAATTCACGCGGAATGCGGCCAGCGCGCAGGATCTCCTGACGATGATAAATATCATGCAAGAACGCATTGATGGCGGTTACGCGCTGCTCGATGCCCTTTTCGAGACGCCGCCATTCGGCGCCCGAAATGATGCGCGGCACAACGTCGAACGGGATGAGCCGCTCGTCAGCTTCCTGCATGCCATAGACGTTGAAAGTGATGCCGGTCCGCCGAAAAAAAGTCTCTGCTTCTGCGGACTTCTTTAAAAGCTGTTTGATATCTTCATTTTCAAGCCATTGGCCATAAAGGGCGTAGGGCGAGCGCGCACCACCATCGGCTTCATACATTTCATCGAAGAATTGCGGCTTTTCCTGATCACTCATGTTTGTCAGCGTAGCCAAAGTAAACCGTTTGGCAACAAGGCGTTATGGTCCATACGCCATTTAATATGCCGGTTTGGATGAGGTTATCGTCTCAATCGCATAGACCGAAGTGCTGGCGGTTATGAATAATGTTGAGTGATTGGGGCCACCGAAGCAGAAGTTGGTAGACTTCTCTGGCGTTGCGATCATGCCGAGATGATTTGCCTTGTCGTCGTACACATGGACGCCTCCCGGACCATTGCAGAAGATGCGATCAGATAGATCAACCTTCATACCATCAGGCACCCCCTCTCCTTCTCCCGTGACGGTTACCCAAAGTTGTCCGTCTGAAATGCTGCCATCAGGAAAGACCTCATAAACGTGAATTGTCGGGCCCCAGCTGTCGTTTACAAACAGCTTCTTTTCATCATTGGAAAGGCACAGGCCATTGGGCTGTTTCAGGTCGCCGACAACACAAGCCAATGTTTCATCTGGGTCGAGGCGGAAAACACCCTGAAAAGACAGTTCTTGATCCCGAATGAGGCCCAAATCTTCCCGCAATCGCCCAAATGCCGGATCGCTGAACCAAATTCGGTTTTGCGTGTCACATATAACATCGTTAGGGCTGTTCAGTTCAGCGCCCTCAAAATGGGAGGCCAATACAGTCACGCGTTTGCCGCCATGATCATGGATTACAAGGTGAGAGGAGGCGTGTTCGCAAGAAATGATGCGCCCCTGCCTATCAAAGCAATTGCCATTAGCCTGATTTGAGGGTTGTCTAAAGAGGCGCAGCCCTTCTTCTTCATCCCACTGATATTGCTTACTTTCTGCTATGTCTGAAAAGAGCAGCCAATGAGCATGCGGATCCCAAATTGGCCCCTCAGTAAATGTAAAACCGGTTGCGATCTGCCGGAGTACCGCACCATCAGCAATAACACCTTCAATCGCTTCTTGTTGGATTGCCGTTGACATCCTTGCTCCCCACCCATGCTTGCTGTAGCACCGCGCGACAATGACAAATTATTTGCGCGCATCGCAAGCAGGCTTTTACCGTCATGTCTGACCCGCAGAGCCCATTCAAGTTTCTCAAAATCTACGGCGAGCGAAACACCGGCACAAATTTTGTCGAACAGCTCGTTTTGAGAAACGCACCATGGCTGGTGCCGCTTGGTCATCGCCCTGATTTCAACCCAAGACCGATGGTTCGTCAGTTTCCGAAGTCCGCGCGGCACATGGCCTACCAGCGAATTGTCGACCTACGCCGGGAGCAAGAGGTTCCCGACCATTTGGGATGGAAACACGCTTATGCTGTGGCCGACGAGCAGCGGCTGTTTTCGGGGTTCGACAGCACGTTTTTCATCTTCATTGTGCGCAATCCGTACTATTTTATCTCTTCGCTATTCCGACGCCCGTACGACATCACACCAGCATCGGGCTTCTTCAAATCAAAGTTTGTGCGCCAACCGATCTTACTAAATGAACGTGACAATATCAGCTGGACCGCGACGGTAAGCGGACCGGCGGAGCTCTGGTCGCTGAAATCGGGCTCATATGTCAAAGCCGCCGCCGAGCTGAAGAACGCTGTTCTGGTTCGGTATGAGGACCTTGTTTCTGCGCCCGACGATTTCGTTTTGCGGCTAGCGCAAAAAGGTCTTGTGCTTCCTGATGACTATGAACTGCCTCACAAGTCCACGAAAGGCGACAAGCTCACATTTGACGATTATGCAAAGCGCGCGCAAAGCTACGATCCCAAACAGGATTTTTCATCAAAATCGCTAGAAGTTATCGCAGGCCAACTCGACCCGGAGATTGTGAAAGCGCTCGACTACACGCTCGTCAAATAGCGAACTATGCCAACCCGTCGGATTGATTATTCGTTGCTCTCGTAGGTCCATCTATATTGCGGTGGTGTCGGCCCTTTGTTTCGGCCACCCTGCTGCATTTGTTCCCAAGCGTGGGCTAAAATTCCCACGGAACGTGAAAGGCAAAAAAGACCGCGTGCAAGCGGCGGTTCAAAGCCTAGTTCTGCGTAGATAACTGCGGTCGCACCATCAATATTCATGGGCAGCGGTTTACCAAGACGCGCCGCCAGTTCCTTTTCCACCGCCATCGCCGTGTCACGAAACGCACCATCGACGATGCCGTCAGCTGCAGCCGCCTCGACCAACGCCATCAAGCGCGGTGCCCGCGGATCGGTGGGCGTGTGAAAACGGTGGCCGTAACCCGGAATGATTTTTCCGCGTTCGACCTGCCAGGCATCGATGGCGTTACTCAGCATCCCGTCATGGGCTCGCACAAAATGAAAGAACTCAACGGCTTGTTCACCGGCGCCGCCATGCACGTCTCCCAACATGTTCACTGCGCTCGCCATCGCGTTGTTCAACCCTAAACCGCATGTGACCGCCATGCGGGCCGTCGCGATGGATGGTGCCTGCGGGCCGTGGTCGACCGCAGCTACCAGCGCCGCTTCAAAAAGCTTGGCCTGCGCATCTGTTGGCATGGTACCGCTCACCATCAGCCAGATCATCTGCGGAAAGGTCACACTGCCAATCAACTCTTCAATGGGCTTGCCTCGAATAGCGATGCGGCCCGGCTCCATATCGATGATTGCGGTGCGCCACCAGTCGCTGACATCACTCATATGACACCCTTTAGTCTGAACTGACTGATTTCATCAGCGTCATAACCCAATTCTCCAAGAATTGCGTCTGTGTCAGCGCCGAGCGTCGGTGGCGGCATTTCAGCGCTTGGGCGTTGACCATCGATCAGCATGGGTGCATTCAAAATCTGATGGGTTTCATTACCGATTTTGGTTTCCCCGACCAATGCGCGTTGCTTGATTTGTGGCTCCTGGAGGATTTGCGGAACGGTCATCACCAATCCGCAAGGAACGCCCAGTCTGCTTAGTTCTTCGACCCAATCCCGCGCATTTCGGCTGATGAGCGTGCGTTCCAGCTCAGTGCGCAAAGCGAGCCGGTTTCGCTTGCGATCTTCTCGCGTTGCATAGTCCGGGTCGGTCAAAAGCTCTTCTTTACCCAAGTGACGTGCCAGCGCTTCCCATTGTGTATCGCGATTTGCGGCAATGTTGATCGGCGCATCAGCGGTTTGAAACGTGCCTGATGGCGCTGATGTCATGTTCTCATTGCCCAAAGCCTCCGGCTCCACATCGCCGATCAAATGGTTCGACACCACCCAACCCATGGTGGAGATCACCGCCTCGGTCATGGAGACATCGAGCATCGCACCGCGCGGCGTCTCGTATAACGCAGCAGCAATCGAAAAGGCCGCCGTCATACCTCCAACAGTGTCTGCGATGGGATAACCCACTCGCAGCGGCGCAGTTTGGTCGTCACCGGTGATCGACATAACACCGCTCATGCCTTGGATGATCTGGTCATAGGCTGGATCATCTTTCAGCGGACCGTCCTGGCCGTAGCCGGAAATCGCGCAATAGATCAGCCTCGGATTGACCGCTTTCAGCGCTTCATGATCCAACCCGAGCCGAGCCATAACACCGGGTCTGAAGTTTTCGACCAACACGTCAGCTTGACCGACCAGACGCTTCAGAATTTCGACACCGTCCGGCTTTTTCAGATCGAGTGTGAGCGATTGCTTACCCGCATTTTGTGCTAGAAAGCTGACGCCCATATTGGCAGCATTCCGTTGCGGATCGGCGCCCAATTGTCGTGCCAAATCGCCGGCACCTGGCCGCTCAACCTTTATGGTTTGCGCGCCCAGTAGTGCGAGCTGATAGCAACAAAAGGGACCGGCCAGCACATTGGTCAGGTCCAAAACCTTGATGCCTGCTAGCGGCTTAGTCCCCATCGGCGACGCCGGCCTGGCGTGCCTTGGCGCGACGTGCACGGTAGCTCGGGATCAAGACCAACAATGCCGCAATAATCAGCAAACCCAGTGTCATCGGGCGATCCAGAATAAAGCCCCAACCGTCGGCCAATTGCATTGAACGTGAGAAATTGTCTTCCAGCATGGACCCCAGGATGAAGCCAATCAGGAGCGGTGCCAAGGGATAATCTGCAAACCGAAGGATGGTTGCGCAAATGCCAAGCCCGACAAGAATCAACAGCTCGGTAGCGTTGTTTTGACCGATATAAGCGCCCATCAGCGTGAAGAATAAAATAAACGGAATCAGATAGTTGCGCGGAATTGTCAGCACTTTGGCGATGTACGGAATGAGCGGCAAATTAAGGACCAAAAGCACCAGATTGCCGATATACATGGAGATGATCACCGCCCAGAAAATGTCGGGCGATTCCGTCATCAGCCGTGGCCCAGGTGTGACGTTCAGCGCAATTAGCGCCCCAAGCAGGATCGCAGTGGTACCGGATCCGGGAATGCCAAGTGTCAAGAGTGGAACGAATGAACCGGTGCAAGCGGCATTATTGGCTGTTTCTGGTG
This sequence comes from Pseudomonadota bacterium, assembly GCA_038529265.1. Taxonomy (GTDB): domain Bacteria; phylum Pseudomonadota; class Alphaproteobacteria; order Rhizobiales; family Rhizobiaceae; genus JBCBDX01. The sequence goes on along the minus strand of JBCBDX010000011.1, from coordinate 7,567 downwards.
CAGCCAAGCCCTTGACCGAGCCTTGGCCAAACTCTTTCTGCTCTTCCTCTTTGGCGATATTCCGTTCCACGGCATAGCCAAGGAAAGATGCGATTGTCGCGCCAGCACCGGGCAACACGCCAATGAAAAAGCCCTGCACGGACTGACGGCCGATAACCGGTGCAATCGCTTTTGCTTCAGAGCGCGAGATACGTAGGTTTTCGATTTTGCCGGTCTCGCCACCGGGGCTGCTGCGCTTACGATCCATCACAAGATATAGCGCTTCCGGCAGCGCGAACATCGCCATTGCGAGCGTAATGAAAGAGAAACCGGACTGCAAATCCATCATGCCCATGGTGAAACGCGGCATATTGAAAAGTGCGCCCTCGCCAACTGTTGCCATCATAAGGCCGACGAGCGTCATTAAAATTGCTTTTGCCACCTGTCCGGTGCCCGCAAAAGCAGCGATGGCCGACAAGCCAACTACCATCAGCGCAAAATACTCTGCCGAGTGAAATAGCAGCGCGACGGATGACAGCATCGGTGCGAAAATCATCAATAAGATCGCGCCGACAGTGCCGCCCAGAAATGAGGCAATCGCAGCAATTGTGAGCGCTTTACCCGCTTGGCCTTTACGGGCCATGGGGTAGCCGTCAAAGCTCGATGCCACCGTGCCGGCAACGCCGGGAGCATTCAACAAAATGGACGATGTGGAACCACCAAAAATCGCGCCATAGTAAACACCCGCCAACAGAATCAGCGCTGCTGACGGATCACCCATAGAGATCGCGACGGGAATCATAATCGCGATAATGGACATCGGCCCAAGACCCGGAAGCATGCCGATAAAGGTGCCGATGAGACACCCGCCAATGACCATTAACAGGTTTTGGATGGAAAAGGCCGTTGAAAGGCCAATGAGCAGTCCTTCAAGCATCGGTCACCCCAGAAAAAACGGTAGCGGACGCAGGAAAATACCCAGCACGCCCTCAACGAGATACCAGACAACGCCAGCAGCGACCGCAGCAATCGGTATCAGATAATGCAGTTTGCGTTCGCCAAGGATCATGGCGCCGATGGTCATGAACCCGACTGTCGAAAGCAGAAAACCGGCGGGGCGCAACGCCAGTGCATAGAGCACCATGAGGGCCAGAAGCAGGCCCGCACTTTTCAAATCATACCCGGCAAGCTTGCGGTAGACGATCATGGACGGGTCTTCGTCACGCGGCTTGTCCGACTTTTCAAGACCCAAAACAATGATGAGCGATGTGATGATCGCGAGGATCGACAGTACTTTTGGGAAGGTGCTCGGCCAGATTGGATTGCGCTGCATAAAGGGCGGCAGCAACTGGTCCATGGTGAAAAAGGCCGCATATCCATATGCGCATGTAATGCCCAATATTATCAGGGCTATCCAACGATCTAACGCCATCTGTGTGCCCCTCCCCTGGCACCCGGATGATGCGTCGGCTACGAATTTGCAGCCGACGCAAACTGTTGTTTATTTTGGAAAGATCAAAGGAACCCGAGTTCCTTCATCAGGTCACCAATGACCTGTTCCTGGTTTTCCAAGAAAGATTGGAAGTCATCACCGGGATTGTGGATGTTTACCCAGCCATTGCGGGCACGGACAGCTTCCCACTCATCGGTGTCGTACATTTTTGCAATCGCATCTTGGTACATTGCCAATTTGTCTTCAGGCAGACCAGGAGCAGCAAAGAAACCGCGCCAATTGACGAAAGTGGTGTCGATGCCCTGCTCTTTCATTGTCATTGCATCTTCAAACGCACCAACGCGAGCATCAGCAGTTACGCCAAGAATTTTCACTTCGCCTTGCTGGGCCAATGCGACCGCTTCAGAGAAGCCTGTTGAAAGCGCCTTGATCTCACCGGACAGAAGGGCAGCCATGGCCTTACCGCCAGCATCATATGGAATGTACTTAACGCCAGTTGGGTCTTCACCCGCCGCCTTCATCACCATTGCCGCAACAAGGTGATCCATGCCGCCCGGCACTGAGCCACCGCCAATAGCTGTATCATTTGGCGCTGCCTGGTAGGCGGCAAGCAGATCAGCCATGTTGTTCAGTTCACTGTCGGCTGGCGCAACGATTGCTGCATAGTCACCGATTGTACCGGCAACCAACGTCAGATCACGGAAGTTGTGGGGAAAGACGCCTGTGAGAGAGCGGATGACGATTGGTGTAGAGTTCACCATCAGCGTGTCGTGCAGGCTGTCTGCATTTTCGATCATGTAGCCAATGGCCTTACCGCCACCGCCACCAGACATGTTTTCGTATGATGCGGAGCCGACTAGGCCTGATTCGGTTAGCGCTTCACCAGTGCCGCGGGCGGTTCCATCCCAGCCGCCGCCTGCGCCGCCGGGGATCACAAAGTGCAGTTTTTCAACGACTTGGTGGCCACCAGCCATGGCCGGCGCTGTCAATGCCACTGCCGCAGCAGTTGCCGCCGCCACGAATGCGCGGCGACCTAGTTTTATGGTCTTCATAATTTCCTCCCATTTGACAACTGAGCGCTACGCGGCTCAGTTGCCGTAAGCTAAACATGCCAACCTGACACAAACCTGTCAAAAACGAATTTTCGCGTCGAGGGATGATGAAGTTTCTTCTGGTCGAAGATAACAAGGACCTGGCGACCGCGATCGTTTCGCGGATGCGCCTTGATGGCCATGTCATTGATCATGCAGCGAAATTGGACGATGCATCTGCCTTTGTTGCAACTGGCGATTATGATCTAATTTTGCTTGATATCATGCTGCCCGATGGAGATGGACGCACATTCCTGCGCCAGCATCGCGCAAGCGATTTTGACACACCGGTCATTGTTTTGACGGCCCGCAGCCAGGTTTCCGACCGTATTGGATCACTCGATCTGGGCGCTGATGACTATGTAACAAAGCCTTTTGACCACGCTGAGCTTGAAGCGCGCTGTCGCGCCGTTTTGAGACGCAAGTCCGGCAACTCCAAATCCATAGTTGAACTGGGTGGTGTAGTTTTTGATCCAGTCGCAGGGCACTTTTCGGTCGAGGGCCGACCGGTGACTTTACGCAATCGAGAGCTTCGTCTTCTGGAAGTGTTCCTCAACACACCAGGGCAGATATTCTCCAAACACAAGCTGGCTGACCGGCTCTATTCGTTGGACGATAATGTGTCGGAAAACGCGATTGAAGTGTATGTGGGCCGCCTCAGAAAGCACTTGAAGCCCTCCAGACTTAGGATCACGACACTTCGCGGCTTAGGCTATCGTCTGGATCAACATGACTAAACCGGTCGTTTCAGGCTCGCTCAGAACCAGGCTGGTACTTACGTTGATTGGCGGTGCCGCCGCGCTGGGCCTGCTATTGTTTCTCCTGGTGCGCAACTATGCGATTCAAGTCGCGCAGCAGGGCCAGGATAGCATTTTAAAAGCATCCGTTTCCTCTATTCTCGATGCGGCAGCGATACGCAACGGAGCCCTTGAACTCGATTTGCCTTACTCAGCCTTTTCGATGCTTAGCACACCGCAAGATGATCGCGTTTTCTATGCCATCTTTCAGGACGGAGTATTTCTATCAGGATATGAAGACGTTGCGTTTTCCGCTGAAAGCAGGCTTGAAGAGCCGCTGGTTCAGTCCAGCACCATTCGCGGGGTCAACGTGCGAAAGATTAGCGGAAATCGCACGTTAATTGGCTCCAACCAAAGACTGGAAATCCAAGTCGTTTTGGCTCAGACACAGGATTCTCTGTCGCAGACCCTCGCTCAAATTTCTCGCAACGCTGCACTCCTTGGTCTTGGCTTTTTTGCTCTTGCAGCGGCACTTTCTGTTTGGGCAACCACCGCCTCAATGGGCCAACTGGACCGGCTGACCAATTCTGTCACGCGGCGTGGGCCACAAGACTTGCGCCCATTTGAAAATCCCGTTCCCCAAGAAATGGCGCCACTGGTCAATTCATTAAATTCACTGATGGGTCGACTAGATCATTCCTTAAGCCAATCCGAGGACTTCATCGCAGAAGCGGCTCACAGGGTGCGTACACCGCTAGCAACGGTGCGCTCCTATGCTGAAGCAACGCTACAGCGGGTCGATAGGGAAGAGAACCGGGACGCTATGCGTTCCATGATCAAAGCCATTGATGAAAGTTCCCGTGCCGCGGGTCAGCTCCTCGATCATGCAATGATCACCTTTCGCGCCGATCATCTGGAACGAGAAGAAATTGATCTGGTTGAGTTGGTAGATGAGTTGGTCACCAGGCTGACACCAATTGCCGAGATGCGTGATCTCAGACTGGTGCTTAATGCAACCCCACCACTTCCCTATTTCGGCGATCCGATTTTGATACAAAATGCAGTACGCAACTTGATCGACAACGCAATGAAGTATGGGCCTACCGAAAGCTTGATCGAAGTTACAGTTGAATATGAAAAAACACCAAAAATCTCGGTTTGTGACAACGGGCCTGGCTTTCCGAAAAAAGAAATTTCTGCACTGACGGCGCGTTTTCGCCGTGGGAACAACGCCAAGGACACCATAGGATCGGGCCTTGGGCTGACAATCGCCGAAGATGTGGCTGTCGCGCATGGCGGCAAGTTAGAACTGAATAACCGGACAGAGGGTGGCGCATGCGTAACGCTGTTACTTTAGTGCTCGTCTTTGTGTGCCAATTTGCATGGGCTCAGGGTTGGGAAGATCAGCGAAGTTTTAATGAGGCCTCTGCGACTGTAACGCTGCGTATTATTTCCAGCACAGATACCGCGCTGTTTGAGCCACTGATCATTGCTTTTGTTGAGAGCAATCCGGATGTTGCCATTGAATATCTGGTGACAGGAACAGCAGACATCGACAAGCGTTTCCGTGAAAACCCCGAGGCGTTTGATATCGCCATTTCCAGCGCCATGGATCTGCAGCTGAAGCTGACAAACGATGGCTATGCCCTGACCGTTGATGACATTAATCTGCCGGACTGGGCGCAGTGGCGGCGAAGCCTGTTCGCATTCACGTCAGAGCCGGCGACCATTGTTGTTAACAGGCAAGCTTTTGAAGGTTTGCCCATTCCGGCATCCAGACAAGAGCTCATCCAAGCGTTGCGTTCCAGGCCAGATATTTTTCAGAACCGTGTCGGCACCTATGATGTTCGGCGATCAGGCCTCGGGTATCTCTTTGCAACGCAAGATGCCCGAGCCTCGGAGACTTTCTGGCGCCTCATGGAAGTTATGGGCAGCCTTGATGTGCAACTCTACTGCTGCTCTGGCGAAATGATTGATGATTTGACAGACGGAACGATTGCTGTCGCATACAATGTTCTAGGCAGTTATGCCAACGCACGCACAGAAAGCAAAGATACGCTCGAAATTATTGTGCCCGATGACTTTTCAACGACCATGATGCGTACGGCATTTATTTCGAGAGAGTCGCGGCAACCAGATGCCGCTCAGAGATTTGTGCGATTTCTGCTCACCTATCAGGCAAATCGCACAGATGGGTTAGGCACATTGCCATCGCTGGACGAAGGAGGCAGTGCTTCGGATGCTGCCAAAATTGCCCTGGAACCAGCGTTGATGACCTTTCTGGATAACTTGAAGCGCAGCAAATTCCTTTTGGAGTGGGAAAATGCGCTCATTCAAAATTAGGCGTCTTCAAATTCGGGTGACGCATCAGTCTCCGTGTTTTCCACTTGCCGCTCCAAAGCCAGCGCACATTGATCGAGGTCTTTGGTGGCCAAGTGCGCATAGCGGAGTGTCATCTGGATTGTTTGGTGGCCAAGAAACATCTGAACGCGCCGCAGATCGATACCAGCTTTGACAAGACGGGTCGCACAAGTATGGCGCAAGGTGTGAAGGACAAGTTCCTTGTCAGCTTCCAGAGAACAGGACCTTTTCACTTCATGCCAATGATAGCGCAGTTTTTGATACTGAATGTTTGAAAAAGGTCCAACGGGATTGGCGGCATAGCGCTCGACCGACGCTTGGGCTCTTTTTGTCAGTGGTACGGTGCGGCTACGTCCGGATTTGGTGATCCAGAAAGTCGCCGCGCCATCGGCAACATCAGCATGCTTCAAAGATAGTGCTTCACCGACACGCGCGCCGGTATCCACCAAAAACTCGCAAAGATGAAAACACTGCTCGCTCCGCGCTTTCATGGACGCAAAGATGCGAGCCTCTTCCTGCAAGGAGAGATAACGAACACGCCCTTTCTTTTCGGGCAGTCGAACATAGGCCGGCAACTTCATGATCAATCCATCACGCTCGGCTTTTCTCAAAAGTTTGAAATAAGCGGCGAGCTTTCGATTTATCGTTGCGTTTGAATTACCTTTTCGGCGCAAGTCCGTGATGATGGTATCGACAGCGGCGTTCTGACGGAAGTCGACGCCATTTCTTCTGGTGATATCTTCAATCTCATGGAGGAACGCCCCTGCATTCTGACCATGCTTGTTATTTTCCCATAACAAATGGCCATACTTTTCGTATAAGTCGCGAATGCGAAATTGCGGTACAATGTTCATGAAGAGCCCCTAGCCTCCTCAGTTCAACATTGCCCCATGCTGGTCAAGAATAATTGTGTTACAGACTGTTAATCGTTTTACGAAAAGGCTCGGCGGATAACCGCCAAGCCTAACGTTCAAATCTGACGGATCAGATTAGAAAGAACGTGTGAATGTGATTTCAGCGTCTTCGAAGTCGAAGGAACCGGTGTTAACCGTGGAAAAATCAGCTTGGAAACCAACTGTGAAACCGTCCACGAGTTCGTAGTCAGCACCAACCTCCACGAGGAAGTCATCATTACCAGCTGTACCGAATTGATCGATACCATAGTCAAGACCGGCAAAGACAGTCAGTTGTGAATTCACATCATAGTCCATGCCAAGGCCAAGGACCCACTCATAATCAGCAGAGTAAGCTGACGCTCCAAGGCCCGGGAATGGTGGAGTTGAACCGTCAGAGTATTGTGCAGAAGCGTCAACTGTAAGCGGACCTGCTGAGTACGCAAGATGCACCTGAGCGCCCCAAAAATCGTCGGTATCGTCATAAACTGCCGCTGCAGCAACGCTTACATCGCCAAACTCAGCAGACACAACACCAACAATCGCAGGAATCCAGTCAACGTTACCGTCATCTTCAAGTGCGATACCGAAAGAACCATTACCAAAGTCGACTGTGTAGCCGATGATGCCCGTGTCTGGGCCTTCAGCGTCAAGGTCAGAAGCACCAAGACCGCCTGGATAGAATGAGTCGGTATAACCGATTGTCAGGCCGCCGAGAGTAATGAACGCTTCATTTACCGCAACACCAGCATCAACTAATACGCTTTCTGTGGCTGCACCAATCGTGGAGTCAGATGCACCCAACTGGATGGATGTTGTCAGATCGCCGTACTCAGTGTCACGCCATGTGTTGAAGTCCAAAGAAATTTCGTACTCTTTTTCCCAACCATTCTGGACGCCATCATTTTCACCGATGATATTACCATCGTCGTCGCGAATAATTACAGGCTCCTGCGATGGCGTGTTCCGGAAACCGATTTTGTAGATGACTTCACCAGAAATCTGCAGGCAAGTTTCTGTGCCTGGGATGTAGAAATAGCCTGTGCCAGCTGC
>JBCBDX010000010.1:0-129308 GCA_038529265.1 Pseudomonadota bacterium | reverse complement strand
GCGCGATGTTTTAATATTTGTTAGCATAGTAAGAGTGGGCGGCAAATCGAGCTACCCACCCGATGTTAACAAATATTAAAACATCGCGCTTTCAAAATTACGGCTCCCCTAAATATTAAATTAATACTATAATATAATAAAATTACAAATAAATATACATACATATTTATAACGCATTCGTATTTATAATATTATTTTTCATATGAAATATTAATGAAAGGATATATTCTAATGGGAAACGATATTTGGCTTACTCAAGGTAATGATTTTCGGGTTGGCACTTCAGGCAATGATAATATCATGGGCCTGGGCGGTAATGATACCCTGTGGGGAAGCGCAGGCAATGACACACTTCACGGTATGCAAGGCAACGACAGCCTTAACGGTGGCAGCGGCAGTGACGTTTTGTATGCAGGCTCAGGGTCGGATACACTAACCGGAGGGGGTGGACTGGACTATTTTGATGTATCCAGCGCAACTGGAACAACATACATTACTGACCTTCTCGAGATAGAAACTATCAAGTTTGGAAATCGAGGAATGGACATAGATCAAGCATATGATGCAGGATTATTAACTACCAGTTACAATTTGAATACTGATGAATACAAAGTTGTTTATGATGGCGCTACCATTATTATACAAAATGTTACACCCACAACACTGATTTATTTTTCGATTTGGGAGTTTTGATTTTATATTTCGGCTTTCATGTTCTTAGTATGCGCAAAGAACGGATCTCTTCATAAAAGTCCGAACTATCGCAACTAACAAAATCAAATCGCGGCGCTGTGAATATGATCTTCGTGCAAGGCACGGTCAAAATGCGCCGCGACCACCCGCGCCAGCGCCTCCATGCCTGGTTGAAATTTGACCAGTGAACCTGTGCGCTCAAGCGCTTTTGGAAACATTGTCACAAGCTCCTGCATCAAGCTGGGGATTTTTGCAGCAAATCGCGCGTGATCGTTCAGCAATTTCGTCTCATCCAGTGAACCTTGGCACATCACCTGATCAATGACATCAGCAACAAGCAAGTCCTCTTCATCAATAACGTAACCCTTGTGACCGGCCATGCCGTGGTCGCGCGCACGTTGCTGATATGCGGCGGTCGCAACAGCGTTTTGAATATATCCGTTCGGGAACCGGGAGATCGCAGACGCGCCAAACCCAATCAATGTGTCGCAAGGATCATCCGTGTAACCTTGAAAACTGCGCCGCAGCTTACCTTGGCCTGCCGCCACCGCAAGACTATCACTCTCTTTAACGAAATGATCTATGCCGAGCGGGAGATAGCCGTCGCGTACTAAAAACTCTTTGGAAATCTGCGCCGCCTCGAAACGCTCCAGCGGGTCAGGCAACTCATCTTCGGGGATCATCACCTGACGCTTCGACATGTGTGGCACATGCGCATAGCCATAAAGCGCAATGCGTTCAGGCGAAAGAACCGATACCTGTTCCAGCGTGCGCACCAAGGTTTTTGCCGTCTGGAAGGGTAAGCCATAGAGCAAGTCTATGTTGAGGCTTTGAACGCCAATAAGGCGCAAACGGTCGGCAACCTGCTTTGTCTTTTCAAAGCTCTGGAGCCGTCCGATCGCCTCCTGCACTTTCAAGTCAAAATCCTGAACGCCGATGCTGGCGCGTTTCATGCCCCTCTCGCCCAGAAGGTCCAGCAACGCCGGCGCAGCTTCCGTTGGATCAACCTCAACAGAAAAATCATAGTTATCGCTTTTTGCGAAACGATTCTCGATGGCATCGAGCAAACGCGTCATCTGCTCCACGCTCAAAAGTGTTGGCGTGCCTCCACCCAGATGAAGCCGCCCCATCGGGACCTCATGAGGTAATATTCCCGCAACAGTTTCAATCTCTGCGATCAAGTCTGCCAGATAGCCATCGACGGGATGCAGCGTTGGCGTGCCTTGGGTTCTGCAGGCACAAAACCAGCAAAGACGGCGGCAAAAAGGTATGTGAACATAAACAGATACAGGCTTTTTGGGTGCTGTCTGGGAGAGCCAATCCTTTTGGAAACGAGCACCAACATTGGGCACAAATCTGTTTGCTGGAGGGTAGCTCGTGTACCGAGGCACTTTTGCGTCAAAGAGACCATAATCCCGCAATATGTTTACATGTTCCATATTGGCAGAGTAGCGTCTGCGAACGTCGGGACTTTGATACAGATCAACAAGCATGAACTTGGCATTCAACGAGCGGGAAAAGTGCGGCGCCTGTCCAATTCGCCATCGGGCAATCTGTGCGCGCTGTGATGATGACGAACTGCTTCGTCTGGAAGCGATAAAAACCTATTCGACATATGAAGCCGGACAGCCGATCATCTGGCGGGGCGATGAGCTAAATTATTTCTCCTCGGTCGTCTCGGGAATCGCTTCACTGTCGCGAACCATGGAAGATGGTCGCACACAGGTTGTTGGCCTCTTGCTCCCCTCTGACTTTATTGGACGACCGGGCCGCGAAACGGTCGAATTTGATGTAACAGCAGTTCACGATGTCACCCTGTGCCAGTTTCGCCGCAAGCCATTTGAACGGCTCGTCGAGGAAACGCCGCACATTGCTCAACGCATGCTGGAAATGGCCCTTGATGAACTGAATGCCGCGCGCGAATGGATGGTTCTGCTAGGGCGTAAAACAGCGCGCGAAAAAATTGCGACGTTCCTGGAAATGGTCGTTCGCCGGAACACGACGGGCCACAAATATGAGCAGAACCATATATTGCCGCTGACCCGCGAAGAGATTGCAAACTTCCTCGGCTTGACGCTCGAAACAGTGAGCCGCCAACTGTCTGCCATGAAAAAAGATGGTATCATCGAGTTTGAAGACCGCAGACGTTTTACGATCACTGACATGCGGGCCTTGCACATCGCCAGCGGCGACGATGCGGATGGCGGCGTCCTGTTCTGATTAAACGGCTTGACCTAGATCAAGGTAGAGCCCTGCCCTTCCATCCTAACCAATAGCCAAATGCAGGCCCCAAGCCTGCATGCAAGAGCAATTGGAGAGGGATCGGAATGCAAGCCTCGGCAAAACTCATCATCTTGGGCATCATTGCGCTGGTCGCGGTCTACGGCGCCTATCAAGGCAAAGATCTGGCCTATCAAATCCACGCGGTCATAATCTTTCTGGTTTCGACGAGCCTGTTTGTTTGGGAACTGCGCCGTTTTGATGCGCCGCGTCCCGTAGCTGTCATGTCCGAATATATGGATGGACCCGTTCGCGCCGGGGTTATCGCAACGGCATTTTGGGGCATGGCAGGGCTGGCTGTCGGCACATTGATCGCATTCCAACTGGCGTTTCCAGTGCTCAACTTTGAGTGGGCGCAACCCTTTGCAAACTTCGGCCGGCTGCGTCCGTTGCACACATCCGCAGTGATCTTCGCTTTTGGCGGCAACGCGCTGATCGCCTCATCGATCTATATTGTCCAACGAACAAGCCGCACGCGCCTATTCGGCGGCAACCTCGTTTGGTTCGTGTTCTGAGGCTACCAGCTTTTCATCGTGCTGGCAGCCACCGGCTATCTACTCGGCGTCACGCAATCGAAGGAATATGCAGAGCCTGAATGGTATGTGGACATTTGGCTCACCATCGTTTGGGTGGCTTATCTCATCGTGTTTCTGGGAACAATTCTGCAGCGTAAAGAACGCCAAATCTATGTGGCAAACTGGTTCTTTCTCGCCTTCATTTTGACCGTTGCCATGCTGCATGTGGTCAACAATCTGGCCGTTCCTGTCAGTATCTGGGGCAGTAAATCGGTGCAGCTTTTTGCAGGCGTGCAAGATGCGATGACCCAATGGTGGTACGGCCACAATGCGGTCGGCTTTTTCCTGACAGCGGGCTTCCTTGGTATGATGTACTATTATGTGCCCAAGCAGGCCAACCGTCCGGTCTTCAGCTACAAACTCTCCATCGTTCACTTTTGGGCGCTTATATTCCTCTACATCTGGGCCGGCCCTCACCACTTGCACTACACGGCGCTGCCTGATTGGGCGTCAACGCTGGGAATGGTGTTCTCGGTCGTCCTGTGGATGCCGAGTTGGGCAGGCATGATGAACGGCCTGATGACGCTCAATGGCGCTTGGGACAAGATCCGCACCGATCCGATCATCCGTTTCCTGGTGGCCAGCCTCGCCTTCTACGGTATGTCCACCTTTGAAGGGCCCATGATGTCTATCCGCGCGGTGAACTCTTTGAGCCACTTCACAGACTGGACAGTTGGTCACGTTCACTCAGGCGCGCTTGGTTGGAACGGCATGATCATTTTCGCGATGGTCTACTTCCTCATACCACGCCTTTGGAACCGTGGTTCCATGTACTCGACCGCAGCGATGAACTGGCACTTCTGGCTCGCGATGGTCGGTATCGTGCTCTACGCGGCATCCATGTGGGTCAGTGGCATCATGGAGGGTCTGATGTGGCGTGAAGTCGATGCCCAAGGCTTCCTCGTCAACAGCTTTGCTGACACCGTCACAGCCAAGTTCCCCATGTATCTTGTGCGTGGTCTTGGCGGCGTCCTCTACCTGACAGGCGCTGGCATCATGTGCTGGAACATGTGGATGACCATCAGCGGTTACGAGCGGGTCAGTCAGCCAGTCGCCGTCATGACACCACCAGCTGGCGCAACATCTGCACCAGCAGAATAAGAAAGGAGCGTCCCATGGCATTAATTGACAAACACGTCATTCTCGAACGCAGCCCGACGCTGCTTCTGGCAGTATCACTATCAGTCGTTTCAATTGGCGGCATCGTGGAGATCGCTCCAATTTTCTGGCTCGAAAACACGATCGAAGACGTGGAAGGAATGCGCCCATACAGCCCGCTCGAGCTGGCGGGACGGGACATCTATGTCCGCGAAGGTTGCTATGTCTGTCACTCACAAATGATCCGTCCAATGCGTGACGAGGTCGAACGCTATGGACACTACAGCCTGGCTGCAGAGTCCATGTACGATCATCCATTCCTATGGGGATCAAAGCGCACGGGCCCGGATCTTGCCCGCGTCGGCGGTCGTTACTCAGATGAATGGCACCTCGACCATCTGATTGACCCGCAGTCCGTCGTCCCCGAGAGCATAATGCCGAGCTACAAATTCTTGCTCAACACAACGCTAGATGGCGATGACATCGGCGATCTGATGGCAACCCACCGCTTTGTTGGTGTGCCATATACAGATGCCCAGATCGAAAACGCGAGGGTGGACTTTACCGTTCAAGCCGACCCCGACGCAGATTGGGATGACATGCTGGAGCGATATCCGGGCGCAGCGATTGGCAATTTCGACGGTCAGCCACAACTAACCGAAATGGATGCACTGATCGCTTATCTGCAAATGCTAGGCACACTCGTCGATTTCTCGACCTTTGTGCCCGACGCCAATCGATAGGAGAAGCGATATGGAAACTTACACCCTATTGAGAGAGTTTGCTGACAGCTGGTTTCTGATTGCCATGTTTAGCTTCTTTATCGGCACTTGGGTCTACGCCTTCTGGCCATCTCTCCAATCATCGCACGCCAACGCTGCAAGCATCCCATTCCGTACGGAAGAAGAAGAATGCTCAAAGAACTGCAACACCTGCAAATGCAACATTGATTTCCTCAGGAGCACGCAAGATGGATAAACCTCGCGTCGATGAGATGACCGGCCATGAGACCATGGGCCATGAGTTCGATGGTATCGAAGAACTCAATACACCCATGCCCCGTTGGTGGCTCACCACCTTCTACATCACTCTGATCTGGGGTATCGGCTACACCATCGCGTATCCCGCATGGCCAATGCTCTCGGGGGCAACGGCAGGACTGCTCAACTTTTCTACAAGGGGCCAAGTTGTCGCTGAAATAGAAGCCCATGAGGCAGCTAACGCGCAGCTTGTTTCTCAATTGCTGGAGGTCGATCTGGCAAGCTTGGATCCTCAGTCGGACCTCCACCGCTATGCTGTTGCTCGCGGCGGATCGGTCTTCCGCGCACAGTGCAGCCAATGCCACGGTTCAGGCGCTGCAGGGTCAAAGGGTTATCCGAACCTGTTGGAAAATGATTGGCTCTGGGGCGGCAGCCTTGACCAAATCGCCTTCACGGTAAGACACGGTATACGAAATGAAACGGATGGTGATGCGCACTGGTCAGAAATGCCAGCGTTTGGCGAACTGTTGGAAAGAGAAGAGATCGAACTTCTCGCAGATTTTGTACCAACCTTGGCCAACGCGGACTTCACCACCGAAGCGGGAACGCTCTATCTCGACAATTGCGCGTCTTGCCATGGTGATGCCGGCTTGGGCGACCGCGATCAGGGTGCGCCCAATCTGGCCGATGCGATCTGGCTTTATGGGGGTGACAAGGACAGCTTGGTTGAGACCATAACCAATGCCCGGTTCGGCGTGATGCCGGCGTGGGGGCAGAGGTTGAATGAGGCCGATGTGCGCGCTGTTTCAACCTACGTGCATGCGCTGGGAGGCGGCGAATAATCTTCAAAATTCGCCGACAGCACAAGAGCGGGCTCTGAAATTCAGAGCCCGTTTCTTTTGGTCTCATGAATAGCGCGTCAATAAAGTTTGATCTGAGTCAAGGTTGCAATTCCTTTGAAAAACTATGGTGCGGACAAACCCAATTGAGCGCACCCATGAGCACAACAACAGAGAGCCTGTACGCTGCACCTGAACCCATCTTTCCAAAACGGGTCTATGGCAAATTCCGCAATCTCAAGTGGCTCATCATGCTGCTCACTTTGGGCATCTATTATCTAACTCCATGGATTCGGTGGGACCGTGGTCCTCACCTGCCCGATCAGGCTGTGCTCGTCGATCTTGCAGGTCGGCGCTTTTACTTTTTCTGGATCGAGATCTGGCCGCACGAATTCTACTTCGTTGCCGGTCTTCTGATAATGGCAGGGTTGGGCCTGTTCCTGTTTACGTCGGCACTTGGCCGCGTCTGGTGCGGATATTCTTGCCCGCAAACCGTATGGACGGATCTGTTCATTTTAACAGAACGCTGGGTTGAAGGTGATCGCAACGCGCGCATCAAGCTGCATCACGCCAACTGGTCCTTTAACAAGGCACGGCTACGCTTCACCAAATGGACGATCTGGGCCTTGATCGGCGTCGCCACAGGCGGTGCCTGGGTATTCTATTTTGCCGACGCGCCAACCCTTGCAATGCAATTTGCAACGCTGAACGCACCCAAGGTCGCGTGGCTCACGGTTGGTATTCTCACTGCAACCACCTTTGTCTTTGGCGGCTTTCTGCGTGAACAGGTTTGTATCTACATGTGCCCATGGCCGCGAATTCAGGGCGCGATGATGGACAATGACACACTCACGGTTGCCTATCGCGACTGGCGCGGTGAACCACGTGGCAAAAAAAGCGATCCCAAAGCAGCCGATTGCGTCGATTGTAACGCTTGTGTCGCGGTCTGCCCGATGGGGATCGACATCCGAGATGGCCAACAGTTGGTTTGCATCACTTGCGCTCTTTGCATCGACGCCTGTGACGACGTCATGCGCAAACTGGGCCGCGAACGTGGCTTGATCGACTATCTGGGATTGTCGGACGAACCACGCGAAAGAGCGGGCGAAAAACCACGCGCTGCTTGGAAGCACATTCTGCGTCCTCGTACGATCCTCTACACAGCCATCTGGGCAGCCATCGGCTTGGCTATGGTCTATGCGTTGTTCATCCGTCCCGAAATCGAAGTCACCGTTGCCGCTGTTCGCAACCCCACTTTTGTGACTCAGGCAGACGGCTCTGTGCGTAACGCCTATGAAGTACGCCTTCGCAACAAACACGGCGAACCGCGCATGTTTGGCCTGCATGTGAAAGGCGACCTTGGCTACCAACTGACTTTGCAAGGTACGCCATATAACGCGATTGAAGTACCCGCCAATGAGACACTGCGGCTGCGCGCTTACGTAACAGCACCGCCTTCCTGCAACCCCGCTTCCGCCGAAGAGACACCGGTCCGCTTTTGGGTTGAAGATCTCGGCAATGGCGAGCGCGCCTACAAAGACAACATCTTCAACGGCAAGGGTAACGCCTCATGAAAACGATCAATGGCTGGCATGTCTTTGCGATGTTTGGCCTCGGCTTTGGCATCATTATCGCCGTCAACTTGACCTTGGCGATCAACGCCGTGCGTACCTTCCCGGGCGTTGAAGCCAAGAACTCCTACGTTGCAAGCCAAAAGTTCGACGCCAACCGCGCTGCGCAACAAGCATTGGATTGGGATGTCGCAGCGACGTTAAGTGGCAACCAATTATCACTGGAAATTGCCCAAGACGGGACGTTTATCGCGCCTTCGATCGAAAGCGCCACCTTTGGCAGAGCCACCAGTGTTGCGGCTGATCAGACACCCGACTTCGTCTTTGACGGTCAGCGCTTCGTTGCTGATGTTGAGGCTGGCCCAGGCAACTGGAACCTGCGCATTGTAGCGCGCGCACAAAACGGTGTTCTGTTCCAACAACGCATTATCGTTGAGGTCATCAAGTGACAGCCGCTTGCAGCGCGTGTGCCGTAGCTCCTGCGGCAATGGAGATCGCTGACATAACGACCAGCGTTCAGCTTTCCGTTCCATCCATCCGTTGCGCGGCATGCATCGGTGCCATCGAAGACCATTTCCGCCATTTGCAGGGGGTGCGGGAAGCGCGTGTGAACGCCACGAAGAAGCGGGTTTACATCAAGTCTGACCTTCCGGAAGACAAGCTGGTCTCAGCACTCGGCGATATCGGATATAAAGCATATCCGCTTGATCAGGCGGCGCTCTCGACCGACGAGGACCCTGTTGGTCGTGACTTGATCTTGCGCATGGGCGTTTCCGGCTTTGCCATGATGAATGTCATGCTGCTTTCAGTGGCCGTATGGTCCGGTGCGACAGATGCAACGCGTGATCTGTTTCATTTGATTTCTGCCGTTATCGCTTTGCCCGCAGTGCTTTTCGCGGCGCGCCCTTTCTTTGTGCATGCGATGGAAGCATTGCGTGTTGGACGTTTGAATATGGATGTGCCGATTTCACTCGCTATCATTTTGGCTGCGGGAATGTCGCTCTATGAATCACTAAACAGCGGCGCACATGCATACTTCGATGCAGCATTGTCGCTGACTTTCTTCTTGCTGATTGGCCGATATCAGGGACATCGAACAAAATCAGCAGCCCATTCAGCGGCAGCAGAGCTGGCAGCGCTGGAGGTTCATCGCGCTGACCGAAAAGTCGGCAGACGTTTTGAGAGTATCCCAGTCAGTGAATTGAATATCGGCGATACCGTGCTTGTCAGTTCCGGCCTACGGGTGCCTGCTGACGGTGAACTTTTGGCGGGCGAAGCGCTGACGGACCGTTCGTTCCTCACAGGCGAAAGCGATCCGGTAAACCATGCCAGACAAGACACGCTGTGCGCAGGCGAGATTAACCTTGGCGCACCATTCGAAATGAAAGTTCAGGCTGTAGGCAGCGACACACGGCTCAGACGCATCGCCGAATTGGTCGAAATGGCCGAGAACACGCGCAACAGCTATACGTCACTGGCAGACAAGGCGGCACGCGTCTACGCGCCAGTCGTCCATGTTCTGGCAGTCATATCATTTCTCGGGTGGTTCATTGCAACCGGCGATTTCCGCCACTCACTAAACATCGCCATCGCTGTGCTGATCATCACCTGCCCCTGTGCGCTTGGGCTTGCGGTGCCGGCCGTTTCCACCGCTGCGATAAGCCGCCTTTATCACATGGGTTTCCTGGTCAAATCCGGCACCGCGTTGGAGAGACTCGCCAACGTTTCATCCGTTGCACTCGACAAAACCGGGACGCTGACCGCACCGGGCTTTACATTCGAAGTGGACGGCATTTCCGCCGCACACAGCGCCATTGCAAAAGGCCTCGCACAGCACTCGTCACACCCCGTATCAAATGCCCTGGCGAGACACCTGTCAGACGTGGAACCGGCAGATATCTGCGATGTTCGCGAAGTGTCGGGCTGCGGCGTCAAAGGGACATGGCATGGCCAATCTATCGCACTGGGTCGAGGCGCATGGCTGGGGACACCGGGCAGCGAGTTAACATTAAAGATCACGGACGATACGATAATTTTGCCCTTTGCCGAAACGCTGCTACCTGGTGCGAAAGAGATGGCGGCTGGCTTAAAGGATCGGGGCCTGCAACTTGAAATCATATCTGGCGATACAGCTACAAAGACCGCCAAGCTGGCCGAAAAACTGGGGATCAAGAACTGGTACGCATGCAAATCGCCTGAAGAAAAAGCCCAGCTTGTCCGCGAGCACACGGCAGCGAACGGCACTTGCATGATCGGCGACGGCATCAACGATACCGCTGCGCTCGCCTCTGCCAATGTCTCCATCGCACCGGGCAATGCGCTTGATGCGACACGCAACGCGGCGGACATCGTCATGATCGGTGATGCACTTAAGGATGTTCCAACGGTGGTTTCAGTGGCACGCCTCAGCGTGAGACTGTCTAAAGAGAATTTCGGGATCGCCATTCTCTACAACATCATCGCTGTACCGGTGGCGATGGCAGGTTTTGCAACGCCGCTTTTAGCGGCGCTTGCCATGTCCACTTCATCCATTACCGTCTTGCTTAACGCGATGCGTGTGAGGCTTTGATATGAACGTACTGGTTATCCTGATCCCGGTTTCACTGACCCTCGGCCTCATCGGTCTCATCGGCTTTCTTTGGACGATCCGTGCGCAGCAGTATGATGACCCAGTTGGTCAAGCGTCGCGTATTCTGCTGGACAATGAACCAGAAGACAGACTGCCTTAGCAATCCTTAAGCAAGGCGGCCGGAACGCCTCAACAACCAGACAAAAAACACGCCGCCAACCAATCCGGTAACAATCCCAATTGGCATGTCTTCTGGCGCCATAATGGTGCGAGCAACTATGTCCGCCCATAATAGAAAGATTGCCCCAAACAGTGCGCTAAATGGCAAAAGACGGCGATAGTCACCGCCAACAACCATGCGCGCAATATGCGGCACCATCAGGCCGACGAAACCGATCATGCCGGAAAAGGCGACCATCACACCGGTGATCATCGAACCAAAGACAAAGGTTTGCAGGCGAAAAGCATTAACCGCAATGCCTAGCGTTGCAGCGGTTTCATCACCGACGGTCATGGCATTGAGTTGCGGTGACTTCAGCCAGAGCCAGGCCAGACAAAAAATCAGGACGACCAGCGGATAGATCAGTTGAGACCATTGCGCGAGCCCAAGACCACCAAGCATCCAAAAGACGACCGTGTGCGTTGCGCGCGGGTCGGCCATGAAGATCAGAAGATTGGCAAGCGCCATAATGATAAATGAGACCGCAACGCCAGCAAGTATGAGCCTGTCGGCGGAACTGGCGTCGGCAATGCGCACAACACCCAGCACGATCAGCGTCGTTACCAAGGCACCAAGGAAAGCCAACAGCGGTACGGTCAAAAGCCCAATGAACATGCCGAAATGAAGCAGCGCCAATATTGCCCCAAACGCGCTGCCTGATGAGATACCCAGCAAATGGGGATCCGCCAGCGGATTGCGCGTGACAGCCTGCAAACTTGCGCCGACTATCGCTAACCCGGCACCCACCATCATTGCCAACAAAGCGCGCGGGAATCGAATGTCCCAGACAATCGCTTCGCGCCCCTTGGACCAGGTTTCTTCGATCATGCCCGGCACGATCTTGTTGGCAAGTACGCCCCAGACCGTTGATGCCGGGATGGAAACCGCACCGACACCAATTGCGATCGTTAGCGACACCAACAAGACAAACACTCCCATCACGCCAATCAGCAAAGGCCGGGACAGCCAGATGCTTGACGTCATCGGATGGTACTGCTCGTTGTTAGGTGCCAACATTTTCTCTCAGCTTCCAGGTGCCCAAAAAGCGTTAGCGAGTTTTTTGACAGCTTTGATGTTGCGCGGGCCGGGTGTAGCCTCGACATATTCCAGCACGACAAAGCGATCATTTTTCACAGCATCCAGTTCAGCAAAAGCCGGATTGGACAACATGAAGTCGCGCTTTTCTTTCGCTGTCACATTGCCATAGTTTACAATGATGATGACTTCCGGATTGCGCTCAACAACGGCTTCCCAGCCAACCGTGGTCCAGCTCTTCTCGACATCATCGAGAATATTGACGCCGCCAGCCGCTTCGATCATCGCCGTGGGCATAGCATATTTGCCAGCCGTAAATGGCGTGTCATCGCCGCTATCATAGACAAAGACCCGCACAGGATCATCGCCCCTTTCAAGTGCCTCGGTAAAGGCAGCGAGTTCGGCCTTGTAACCATCGACCAATTTTTGTGCCCTGGCTTCGACGTCGAATATTTTACCGAGGTTCAAAAGATCATTGTACATGTCATCCATGGTGACCTTGGCTTTTTCACCAATGTGAATGCAGCTCTCGGTCAACTCGTAGACTTGAATGCCAAACGGCTCGAGCGTCTCCGGTGTCACCTCTCCGCCAACCTTCATGCCATAATTCCAACCAGCAAAGAAAAAGTCCGCATCGGCGCCGATCAGTACCTCCTTGGTCGGATATTTTTCAGACAGCTCCGGCAGCGCTTCGACACCGGCGCGCATTTCTTCATCGAGGGTCTTCCAACCGGAAATGCCTGTGTAGCCCACCATGCGGTCAGTCAGGCCCAGCACCAGCATCATCTCAGTCAGGTTAACATCGTTGGAAATCGCGGCAGACGGCGGCTCGTCAAAAGTTACTGTCCGACCACAGCTTTGAACCACGGTCCCAGCATGAGCAGTCGATGACATTAGCAAAGCTGCAGAAATCCCGATCAGTGCTTTCTTCATCTCAGAACCTTTCCTTGAGCGCATAGGTAAAATGGGAACGATTGGTGGGGTGGAGCGTTTCGCGGTGCGCTTGTACCGCAAACGCTTCGGAAACGGATTGGTCGTTGAGAACTGCATCCGGGTCGCCAAATGCGAGCTTTTGACCGTGCTTGAGCAACAAAATGTCATCGCAGATATCGGCGGCCATATTCAGATCATGCAGGCTGGTGACAATTGTCATATCGAGGTCGCGGATCAGGGCTAGCACCTCCAACTGATGACGAATGTCCAGGTGGTTCGTCGGCTCATCGAGCACCAGAATGCCCGGTTCTTGAGCCAGTGCGCGCGCGACCATCACGCGTTGGCGCTCACCGCCAGACAAGGTGCCAAAACGCCGGTTCGCAAGACCATCAAGATCCAATGTCTTGAGCGCATCGGCTACAATTTCCCGGTCTCTCAGTCCGGCACCACCAAAGCCACCTTGGTGGGGCGTGCGACCCAGTGTGACGATTTCAAAGACGGTCAGCGCAAAGTCAGTTGGCTGTTCTTGCAAGACCGCTGCCACCTGCCGCGCGACTTGTTTTGCGGGTACTGACCAGATGTTCACGCCATCAATTTCGATGAATCCGGATAAAGGCCGATAATAACGGTAGATCAAACGCAGCAGTGTCGACTTGCCCGCGCCATTGGCACCAACGACACCCATGACGCGGCCAGCGTCCAAACTGAACGACAGCGGGTGCAGAATGGGGCTGCCAAATGGCGTCGACCACGCCGCTTCGTTAAGTCTAAGACCCAGCGCAGTCACTGGAGAACCTCATCGGACGTTTCCAACGCAATGACGGCTGCGGGCACACGCGCAAGCGTGGTCTTGCCCAGTTTACCAGGGCGATCCACTGAAGAGCACCAGCCATCATGCAAGACTAAATATTGACGTGCAAACGCGATCAAATCTTCGATATCTTCGTGCGGATCGATGTCACCAAACAGGTAGGTCGCTTTGCGCGTCCCATGATAGGCAACAGTGCATGGCCTTGAGCAGCCGGCCATGCAGGCAACGCCGGAAATCTCAAAATCTTCAGAAACAGCATCGCCTGCTGCCTCAATAGCCGCGCGCAGCCTCTCGATCAGCGCATATCCCGGTTTGCAATCGGTGTCCTTATGACGGCACGAGGTACAAACGGTGATGCGATGTGATGTATTGGTCTTGTAGCCCATGTGCCCTCCGCACAGCGGCGGGCAGCAGATCGGCAATCACGTCCAATAACCGGTTGATCCGGTGTTCCATGTCCATGCTCCTATCCGGGACACCCCGCCCGGGTTGAGTTTCGTTGACATGGCAGGTCTCCTGACTTGCGGGTCGATGCTTACCCGAACCTTCCCGAAGCTTACCGCTTCAGTGGCTCAATCGGGGTCGCTCACCGCTCACAGTTGCGGGGGCAGTCACGGATTTGGCGCCTGATGGCTACACCGCACCGTATTCCCTTTTAATTCGCAGCTCACTTACGAGCACGCAAAACCATGCCCCTTTAGAACACGCACACGGCAGCATGGCAATTATCCTTTTCATTAATCTCGACACGAATGACAAGAAAGGAACAGGTCAAGATCAGGCCTTTACAAAAGCCAGTCATCCTTGACAAATGTCAAAACGCGCTGTTTTCTCGAGCTTACAGGAGGCTGATGTGCTGAACGAAAAAACCACGGAAGAAGTGGCGCTGGGCATTCGCCGACGCGTGTTTGAACACTCTATGCGCAACAATGGTGGCTATTTGAGTCAAGCCTGCTCTGCAGCAGAACAGCTCGCCTATCTTTATAACGAAGCGCTCAATCTCGGCCAACCAACGCTACCTGCGGTGCCCAAACCCTTTGGCGGCGTTCCGTCGGCTGGAAACACCGACTACCACACCGGTGCGGGCTACAACGGCCCGTTTGAACCGCACTACGACCGCCTTTTTATCGCGCCCGCACACTACGCGCTTGTGGCTTATGCGACGCTGATTGAAGTGGGCCGCATGGACGCTGCGGGCCTGGAAATGTTCAACAAGGATGGCTCCTCCGTTGAGATGATCGGCGCGGAGCATTCACCCGGCATGGAAGTCCATAACGGCACCCTTGGCATCGGCCTGTCGACGGGTGCGGGGTTGGCGTTTGGCCGCAAGCGTCGCGGCGAAACGGGTCAGGTTTGCGTTTTCATGTCGGACGGCGAAGTGCAGGAAGGCCAAACATGGGAAGCCGTGCAAGCCTGCGCGCACCATGGCATAGACAATGTCTGGGCGCTAATGGATGTCAATGATCAGCAGTGCGATGGCGCGATGGATAGCGTCATGGAAGTGCGAGACATCAAGGCCAAGTTTGAAAATTTCGGCGCGGTTTGCATCGAGATTGACGCCCATGATCTGGACGCCATGCGACAAGCCAAAGCCACATCACACGAAGGCAAACCGCTGGTCATTCTGGCGCGATCATCGCCAACAAAGGGCATGGCATTCCTGCAAAAGCGCTTTCCGCGCCTGCACTATGTACGGTTCAAATCCGAAGAAGAGCGCGCCGAAATGAATGTGGCCATCGCCGAAGAACTGGGCGTTGAACCGGTCAATTACGGACAGGGAGGCCACTGACATGGTTGAAATGGTCAACCGCCCCTATGCTTCGGCCTTCGAAAAATTCGCTGCGGGCAATCCGGACATCTTATGCTTGTCCGCCGACCTGACATCGTCATGCGAGATCGATGGTTTTCGTGATCGCCATCCCGATCAGTTTGTGTCACTGGGCATGGCAGAGCAAAATATGATGAGCTTCGCCGGCGGGCTGGGTCTTGCAGGCTTTCGCCCGTTCCTCCACTCGTTTGGCGTCTTCCTTTACCGGCGGCCCTATGATCAATTGATGGCGTCTGTCGCCTACCCGCGCCGCAAGGTGCGCCTGATGGGTTTCCTGCCGGGCATCACGACACCGGGCGGCATGACGCACCAAGCGATTGAAGACGTCGCCGTGATGCGCTCCATCCCGAACATGACGATCCTCGAGACCGGCGATGCCACCGAAGTCGAAAGCATCTGCGAAGCGGCTGACTCCATCGATGGCCCGGTCTATTGCCGCGTGCTGCGCGGGTCTGTGCCGCGCCTCTTTGATACGCCCATTGAAGTGGGCCGTATGCGGGAATTGTCATTGGGGAGCGACGTGCTGATCGTCACTTCCGGGATCACAACCGAAGAAGCGTCGCGCGCGCGCCAAGCGTTGGAAGACGCAGGTGTTTCGGTGCGCCACGTCCACATCAACACGATCAAGCCCTTTGATGAGGATGCGCTGCTCGATCATATCGGCGCGGTTTCCAAAGGTGTGGTCGTGTTGGAAAACCACGTCACCGAAGGCGGCGTCGGTTCGCTCGTTGCCGAGATCATGGCTGACAATGGCGTCGGCAAAAAGCTGGTGCGCCTTGGCCTCAAAGATACCTATGCCCATGGCGGTTCGCGCCCCTACCTGATGAAGCATTATGGCCTCGATGCGTCGGCGCTGGTGGCGGGTATCGAAAAGCTGCTGGGCATGGAACTCAACATTAGCGACGACCAACTTACCGAAGCGCGCGTTGACGCGGTGCACTCGGCGGTCAAGGCGGAGGCACTGTAAGTGCCCGCTGACGACCGCTTCCGCGTCACCTATCTGATCGTTGCGGGCGATGAAAAAACGGCCCGTGAAAGAGCCGTCGCCGTCGCCTATGAGCAAACCGTTGAAGTGCCGGACGATGTGGTGCCGGATGGGTACATTCGCGATGAGATCGTTGGCCAAGTGGAAGCCATCGAACGCACCGATGATGGCCGCTGGCGCACGACCATCTCCTATTCGCCCGACAGCGCAGGCCATGAGCTCATCCAGTTACTGAACGTCGTGTTTGGCAATTCATCGATCCAGCAGGGTATCGCCGTCGAAGGTTTCAAGCCAGGCCCGGTCATCACCGAACGGTTTCGCGGGGCGCGTTTCGGCGTGGATGGTCTGCGTAAGCTGACAGGCACGAAACGCGGTGGGCTGATATCACCGGTCATCAAACCGCAAGGATCATCCGCAGCGGAACTCGCCAATATCGCAAGCTGTTGCGTGGCGGGCGGCGCGGACATTATCAAGGATGATCACGGTCTGACCAACCAGACCATGGCCCCTTTCGCCGACCGGTTGAAAATTGTGGGCGATGCCGTCCACGAGGCCAATGCCAAGCATGGCCGCTCCGCGCTTTATTTCATCAATATCAGCGGCTGGTCCGGCAATCCCATGGACGAAGCGTTTCAGGCCAAGGAAGCCGGCGTCGGCGGCGTTCTGATCATGCCCGGCCTGCTCGGCTATGTGCTGGCACACCGGCTGTCTTCCGATCGGGAATTTGGCCTGCCGATCATGACGCACCCGTCCTTCACCGGCCCGTTTGTGCTGAACGCCGAGACCGGCATGAGCCACGCCATGATGTACGGCACGGTTCAGCGTTTGATGGGTTCGGACATTTCGGTTTTCCCGAACGTCGGCGGACGCTTCGGCTTTTCGCGCGAAGAGTGCCTTTCCATCGCCGATGCCTGCCGCAACCCAAAAGGCATCGGGCAACCTATAATGCCGTCACCCGGCGGCGGCATGAGCGTCGACCGCGCCGCCGACATGGTCGAAATGTATGGCGAAGATGTCGTCTATCTGATCGGCGGGAGCCTCCTCCGCGCAGGCGACGAAATCGGCGATGCCGTCAAGGCGATGCGAGATGCAGTGGATGTGGCTTTGGGGTGAGAGGTGGCTGGTTAGGGGCCCAAACTGCCGACACAGGACATTGCAGGAGATTCAGCGGTAAATTGAGCATGAAGGGCGTTGCTAACTGTGCACAGTCGAGACTAAGATAAGTGTATATCTCGGAGGGGCCATGATGATCAATTTTAGGAAGATTTTCGCGACCAGTTTTGTATTCACAATTTCAAGCATTTCATCTTTTGCAGAAGATACAACCATAGATCAACTTAACGAACATAGTTTTTTGTCAGCCGTCATAACAGACGGAAATGCCACTTCCATTCATCACGAGGTATGTAACCTAACCAATTCCCGAAGCGCGCTTCTTTGGAAGAAGGCAGGCTTAGGCATTGACGCTTTGAATCAGTTGAACCCTGGATTGTGTGCTAAGCGTACTCAAAGGGGCGTAGAGAAGCTCGAAGGCGGAGAATCGGGAGTAGCCTTTCAAGATGGCACGAGCGGCACAGTTAACTCAATATATCAGTGTTATGGTTTTTTGGGCGCAGACTCTTGCGATGGCACCGTTCGAGGTGAAGCAGCTCAGCAAATTACAGAACTATCGATCTTCTTACCAGGACCAGACGAGATCAACGTCCAGATGGAGACTATTACGATAGGTATTCGTAACCTTGGTGATGATTTGGTCGAAATCTTCATCGAGTCATCGGATGGCGTGGAACATGCAGGAATCATTGTAAACTCTACAGACACGTCGGCAGAAGAAATCCGAGGTCTACTGGGAGGTGGGGAAAACCTGCAAATCGACACATTTGGGTATTTTAGGGAGATCGGGGAGGTCAATCCGAGTTTCCTAACGGAAGGTATACGGAGCGAATCACCAGCCCTTATGTTTCGCAAGCCGGAGACAGGTGGGATGCGCCATTTTTATAAGATGAAAGACATCAACCGTCTCGGAGAACTCGTCCATAATTATCATCGATCAGGGGCGAGTCGTGGCGAGAGCGGAAACACCGGTTCCGCTAGAGCGGTAATATGTCCAACCCGACAAAAGTCACAGTATATACTTTAATTTTCACCTTTATTTCCACGTGGCTTTATGGTGGTCCCTTACTTTCAGGTTGGAGTTTAGCCCTGAAGTATGGGATTGCTTTAGGAGGAACACTGGGAGGTGCCTACGTTGCGAATGCAATTTTCAAGTCGTTTAACCAATCAAAAAACCAAGGCCGAGCCGGAGTTTCTTTCGCCGCTTTCGCTTCCGTGTTTGGATGTGTGCTAATAATAATAGCGTCGAGGATGCATTTTAGAAACAAAAGCTCATACGATGAGATGGAAATAGCCGTATTTTTTTTCGGCGTCTTTTTGCTTACTTGTCTTGGATCGTGCCTGACATTCTACGTCGGAAAGGCGAGGAAAATCTTCTGAAAACTCAAACAATTTTAGTGCCGTCTTATGATAGAGGAGGCCAATAATGCTTGTGTTTACGCGGCAGCTCGATCTCCTAAACCGCCTCCAAACAACTGCGCACATTTCCTACTCAGTCGAAAACCACCCCGGCCCTCAAGATAAAACACCCGAACGGGCGGTCTTCGGAGCAGGAGATCACAGCAAAGGCGCTGCGGGCGTGGGCGTAAAAATCCTGCCGTTCGATGCTTTTGAGATGGGTGCCTTCGGGTGCGACTTTGCGCAATATGTCGAAGACTTGTTTGTGGCACTCATTTTGGAACTCGGGCTTTCCATCCTCTTCCATATGAAGGGCGCCATAATCGGTAAAATTGTCGATCGGCATTAGTTGTGTGATGATCTCCACCACTTCGGTTGCCAACATGCCGGGCATACGGATGACCTCGGGCATCACGCAATCAGCAGCTGTTGAGGCAGATGGATAGTTGCGGTCGGCGATCACGATTTCATCGCCATGGCCCAACCGGATCAGGCAATCCATCAGCTCCGGCGTAACGCGCGGGTCGATACCCTTCAGCATGTCATTCTCCTGCCCTTGATCAAAAAAGAAACGGAGCCACAGCCGAAGCCATGACCCCGCTCCGGGAGGATCCCTTTAGCGCGCTGGCAAAGGCATCCAATCGGTCATCGCCACATCGGCATGGGCGAACTGAGGCATTTTCGCCGACAGCGTTTCCATGTTGGTGATGTCGTTCTCAAGCAGGAATTCCTGTGTGATCAGGGTCGGTGGCACCACCACTTGCGCACCCGGATCACCGCCGGTCAACATGATGGCCAGCGCCCGTACGGAGACTTCGCCCACCACGGCAGGGTTGGTTGCAACGGTTGCCTTCCACGCGCTACCGGGCTCACGCATCAGATTGATGTCAGCGGTGGAAACGTCAGCCGAATAGATCGAAACATCGGACGACATGCCCGCCTCATCGACGGCGATTTTGATGCCTTTGGCGAACTCGTCATAGGGCGCAAAGAACACGCTGATGTCCGGGTTGGCCTGCAGCACAGAGCGCGCTTGGTTGGCGTTGGAGTTGGCAATCGGATTGTCGAGCGTGCCCATCTGCGCTTTTTCAACGATACCCGGATTGGCTTCTTTTACCTCTTCCCAAGCCACATGGCGGCGATCGAGCGGGGCGATACCGGGCACATAGACATAACCGGCATTCCACTCAGTGCCATTGTCTTCGATAGCTTGTTCAAGCGCGAGCTTGCCCAGCAGATAATCCGACTGTTCAATCTGTGGAATGGATGGATTTTCAACATTCACGTCAAACGCCACGACCTTGATACCCGCATCGACAGCGCGCTGCGCGGCTTCCTTCATGCTCTCGGTAAGACCATGCTGAATGACGATGCCATCGACGCCAAGCGCAATCGCCTGATCAACCATATCGGCTTGCAATGCAGCGTCCTGACGGCTGTCAAAAACGCGAAGATCAACACCGAGCGCTTCGGCCTGTTTTTCAACGCCGGACAGATAAGCCTGGAAAAAGTCGCCGGTGGAAAGGTAACGCACCAGCGCGATTTTAACGTCACCCGCATTATCGAGCGGGGCTGGCATGGATTGGGCAAAAGATGTGCCGGTGGTGACCGCGGCAGCAGCGATACCGGCTGCCATGCCTAAAAGTGTTCTTCGGAAAATATTCATGCTTGTTTCCTCCCTTGCATGACAATTGCTAGTGACCGCCGGCCCTCCTCGCCGACAGGGAAAAGGTAAAGACCAGCGCCACGACCAGCACCGCGCCTTTGATGAAATCTTGCGTATAGTAAGGCGCGTTCATCATGGTCAGGCCCTGCAGCAGGATACCGACAAAGAGCGCACCCATGGCTGTGCCGAACGCGTTTGGCTTGGCAGCACCGAGCACCGCAAAGCCTATTAGTGCGGCAGCCACCGCATCGAGCAATAGGTTGGTGCCAGAGGCGATGTCTCCACGCCCCAGGCGCGCCGCTAGCAGTAAACCACCGACTGAAGCCAGCACGCCAGAGATCATATAGGCATAGACTTTGTAGCGATTGACGTTCGTACCCGTCAGCGCTGCGGCCCGTTCATTCGAGCCGATGGCGTACATCAAGCGACCATGGCGCGTGAGTTCCAGGAACGCCCAGACCAGAATGCCGATCACGATCAGGAACACGACGGAGATCGGGATCAGATTCTCCAAAATGAAGTCGAACCTGTGCCGCCCCATCGACAGGAAGAAGGCTGAGAATGTGCCGTTGGCTGTTTCGCCGCTCGGCAGCGTCATGCCCGTTGAAATGGAACGACCTTCGGTCGGGATGCGCTGTAAGCCGACGAGCAGGAACATCATGCCAAGCGTCGCCAACAGGTCAGGCACCTTGAAGCGCACGATCAGCATGCCGTTGATGAAGCCGATGGCCGCGCCCATGGCAAGGCACGCCAATATGGCGACAACAGCGGACTGCTCCATCACCACCATCACATAGGCAGCCAGCATCATGGCAGACGTGGCGACCGAACCGATTGAAAGGTCGAAACCGCCGACAACAAGCGTGCAGGTCACACCCAGGGCCAGAATGCCGGTAATAGCGACAGACTGAAAGATGAACACAGCGGAACGTGGGCCCGCAAAGCCATCTGCAAAGATCGAAAAGAAGATCACAAGGCCCAATAGCAGCGTCAGAAAACCATAGCGGATGGCCAGATCAATGAGCTTTGGTCCCTGGCTTTGCTTCGGCTCGCCCAAAGTGGCTCCAAGATTTTTTGCATCAGCACTCATGCTGCAATACCCGTGTTCGTCGCCTCGCTTGCGCTGCCCGTCACGGCTGCAAGCACTTCATTGAGATCAACATTGCGATTGATAAACTCAGCAACAATGGAATGATCGTGCATCACCACGATCCGATCAGCCACTTCAAACGCTTCATCAAGCTCGGCGACAAAAACCAGCGTAGCCCTACCCTTGGCGGTAGCTCGCACCTTTGTCCCAATATCGCGGCGCGAGCGGATATCGACGCCTTGAAAGGGTTCATCCAACAGAAGCAATTTGCAAGACTGCGACAGCCACCGCGCCAACATCACCTTCTGCTGATTGCCACCCGATAGCGTGTTGATGTCTTCAACTTCCGATTGGCAAACGACCGCGAGTGCTTCAATGAGATCACGCGCAGAGGTCAGTTCTTCGCGCCGCTTGATGAAGCCGGCATAGGAAAAACGGGGCAAGAAGGGCAGCGACATGTTTCGGGAGATATCAAAATCTGCAACAATGGCATTGTCGGTACGATCTTTCGCCGACATGAAAACGCCGGAGCCGATGGCCTGTTGAGCATTGCCCGGCTGGTAGGACGCTCCATTCAGCACCATGCTCCCGCCGGCCGGCTTGGAAAGACCAAACAAGGCTTGGGCAAAAGCTGTCTTTCCGCTGCCAAGTAGGCCCGTCACCACCACCACTTCATTATCATGCAAAGTCAGATCAAACGGGGTTGCTCCCTGTCTGAGCTGCATGCTTTGGAGATCAAGAACTGGCACTCCTTGCTCGGGTATCACTATGTCCACATCAGTCATCGTATGACCAAGCATAGCGTTGACAGCGCCTTCATAGTCGAGCTTTTCACCTTCAAAAACACCGGAAACCTCGCCATCACGCATGGATACGATCCTATCCGCGATCCGGCGAATGTCAGACATACGGTGTGAGATATAAAGGATCGCTACGCCGCGGTGTTTTAGTGTTTCGACAAGGTCAAACAGCCGCTCGGCTTCCGAAGCTGACAAGGATGATGTCGGCTCATCCAGAATCAAAAGCGATGGTTCGTGGGACATGGCGCGGGCGATTGCAATCAGCTGTCGATCGGCAACACCCAAATCGGAGACAGGTTTACGCACATCGATATCAAGCCCCATCGCATCAGCGATCTTGCGTGCTTCAGTGAACATGTGGCCACGCTTAAGCATGAAGCCATATTCGGGCTCAGCCAAGCGGTCGATCAACAAATTGGACGCCACATCAAGATCGGGAATGACCCCATCATTGATATGCTGATGTACCGTAACGACGCCTTGCCGCATCGCCTGCGCTGGCGTCTCCGGCAGGAAGGGCTGACCCTTTAGGCTTATGGTACCCTTGTCGCGTTTAAAAACGCCGGAAAGTATTTTTACGAGAGTGGATTTGCCGGCGCCGTTTGCACCCATCAAAGCGGTGACCTCACCGCCGTTCAGGTTCAGCGAGAATGAGCGCAGAACACGATTGTGTCCAAACGCCTTTTCAAGCCCGTCGATGCGACAAAGCTGCGGCTCCATAACTCCTCCCAAAATCAATCACAACAGCGCACCTGACAAAAGTCAAGCTATATTGACAAATGCCTGATCAGCTTCATACGATGCTGCCAAGCAGCCGAATTATGGTGTTTATTTCACCTGGATCATGGGAGGAAACAGGTGGCAGAGTATGAAGCACTTTCGCCAGAAACGCTGGCCAGTCGCCTTGGACGTCTGGACGCACTGACCAGCGTGATTGGCGATGACCCGTCAGCTTGGTCTGTGCAAGAAGTGGGTGATGGCAACCTCAATCTTGTCTTCATTGTCGAAGGCACAAAGGGCTCTGTCATTGTCAAGCAGGCCCTGCCTTATGTCCGGCTTGTCGGCGATTCATGGCCGCTACCACTCAAACGCGCTTTCTTTGAGTACCATGCCTTGAAGCGACAAGCCGAGCGCGACCCGGGTTCGGTGCCCACTCTTCTTCACTTCGATGGAACCCAGGCGCTAATCGTGATGGAGCGCCTCCATCCGCACATCATCATGCGACATCACATGATGGCAGGCCAAAAGGTAGCCGAACTCGGTGAAACAATGGGACGGTTTTGCGCCCGCACCGCATTTCGTGGCTCAGACTTATCGATGAATGCCAGCAACAAGAAAAATGACGTGGCATTGTTTGCAGGCAACATCGAGCTTTGCGACATAACTGAAAACCTTGTTTTCACCGACCCCTACTTTGACGCGGAGATGAACCGGCACACAACGCCTCAGTTAGACGGCGTCGTCGCAGAGCTGCGCGCTGATCACCTGCTCAAGATCGAAGCGCAGCACTTAAAGCGCGCGTTCACCGCCAAGCAGGAAACCATGTGCCATGGCGATCTGCATGCTGGATCGATTATGGCAACACCTGATGAGCCAAGGATCATTGATCCGGAATTTGCTTTCTACGGCCCATTCGGCTTCGACATCGGTATGCTCATCGGCAACTATCTAATGGCCTACCATGCTGCGTCTGCGCACTTGAAAGACGCAGATGCCTGTGCCGACTATCAAGATTGGATATTGGAGCAGACGGTTCAAACCTGGTCCACATTTTGCGACGAGTTTGCATATCTCTGGCGCACGGAACGCACAGGTATCCTCTACGCAAAGTCGCTCTATGAGGACCAAGGCCAACCGGAAATTGCCGAAGCAGCGCTTGAGCAACTGCTCAACGAGATATTCGAAGATCTTCTGGGCTTTGCTGGTATCGAGATGCATCGACGCATTTTGGGTCTTGCTCATGTTGCAGAGCTTGACACGATTGAGGATGCTGACGAACGCGCCGTACTGGAAGAACGCTCACTCAGACTAGGCCGCGCACTGGTGCTGAACCGCAAGATTATCGGAGGCATGGACCGCGTTATTGCCATGGCACGACAAATGGAAACCGGAGGCGAGGCATGAAGGTCAACGGCACCCATTACCGATCCATTTGGCGCGACGCATCAACAGGAGATGTGCGCATCATCGACCAACGATGGCTTCCCCATGAATTCAAAATCGTGTCCATCAAGTCACTGGATGAATTTGCTGCCGCGATCCGTGACATGTGGGTGCGCGGTGCGCCCTTAATTGGTGCTACGGCAGCCTATGGCATAGCCGAGCAAATGGCACGCGATCCATCCGATGGGTCGCTTGATCATGCGTATGAAGTGCTCCACGCAACCCGGCCAACCGCGATCAATTTGCGTTGGGCACTGGATGCCATGCGCGCCGAACTTTCACCACTTCCAACATCGGACCGCGCGGAAGCGGCTTTTATGAAAGCGGCTGCCATTTGCGATGAAGACGCTGAATGCAATCGCATGATCGGTGTACATGGCATTGAGATCGTCAAGCAAATCGCAGCAACAAAGAAACCAGGGGAACCCGTCAATCTACTCACCCATTGCAATGCAGGCTGGCTTGCGACGGTGGATTGGGGAACGGCGACCTCACCTATGTACCACGCGCAAGAGGCTGGCATTCCAATCCATGTTTGGGTGGACGAAACCCGACCGCGCAATCAGGGCGCACAACTCACCTCTTGGGAGATGGTTGGCAACGACATTCCACACCATTTGATCGTCGATAATGCAGGCGGCCACCTCATGCAGCATGGTCAAGTCGATATGGTCATTGTCGGCACTGACCGCACCACAGCGCATGGTGATGTGTGCAATAAAATCGGCACTTATCTCAAAGCACTCGCAGCCAAAGACAATGGTGTTCCGTTTTATGTTGCCCTGCCCTCATCAACGATCGACTGGACCGTAAAAGACGGAGTCAACGAAATTCCAATCGAGGAACGCGATGGCCGGGAAGTGACCCACATTTTCGGCAAACAGGAAAATGGCGAGACCGGCTTTGTGCAAATTTCACCCGATGGAACACCCGGCGGCAATCCAGCTTTCGATGTCACACCAGCGCGTCTTGTCACCGGATTGATCACAGAACGCGGCGTGTGTGAAGCGAGCCCAGAAGGCTTGCTTTCGCTGTTCCCCGAAAGGCGATCAGCGGCTTGATGCGAGCAACAATTCAGCGCTGGACTGGTGCGTGACCAAGTGTGAAGCATATCCGCCGCAAAGCGCGGCAATCGTTGCTTGGACACGATCAGAACCGACCGAAACCAGAATACCTGCGTCCCGCTTGCGCATCATGTCCACTGAGACACCCATCATACGCGCATCAAGCGGCCCTTCGATACCGTTGCCATCACGATCAATAAAACGCCCGCACAAGACACCGGTCGCACCCTGATCAACATACCATTGCAACTCTTCTGCCGTCGCAACACCCGAGGATACGACATGGCTGTCAGGCAGGCATGACCCCACTGCAAACAGTGTTTTGTTGAACCGGGTAATTTCATCCAATTGGCTGGCAATCAGTGATTCCGCTTTCAGAACACTGGCAACTTCAGCACTAGAGACAATCGCCGGCACGTGCAGGTTGATGCAACGCGCAAACAATCGACGTGCGACATAGGATGAACACACATCGGCCGAAAAACCATAAGGTGTCGCCATCGAGCCAACGAGTTGAAGAACTGTCAGGTCAGGTATCGCGACCGGCTCCAAGTTTTCAGCTACATCATAAATTGTCTTGCCCCAGGCAACACCCAATCTGTCACCGGGCGAGAGCATGGACGGCAGCCAGCGCGCGGCAGCGCGCGCAACCCTGTTCGCCACCTGATCAATTGGTAGATTACCGTCAGGGATAACAAGGACGCCTTGCAAACCAAAAAGCGCTTCTATTTCCAGCGCTAAGCGATGTCCGCTGAAAGCGTTGGCGGACATGCTGATTTGAACAAAGCCGCGCTCGCGCGCTTCCTGCAAATAGTTGACAACCGTCGCCCGCGAAACGCCAAGCCTCTCGGCAATGTCATTCTGGTTCAGACTATCATGATAATAGAGCCAGGCAGCTTCAATGATGATGTCTTCACCACTGACGGTGCGCTGAGCGCGACGTGACGCTTCCGATGACATGCATGGCCCTCCAAACCAACATTTGACAGGCATAGTTGACATTTGTCAAACAAGGCGACTGGGAGAGATTTGATGCGACCTAACTTGTGGACTGATGCGGAAGCGCAAAAATGGACGTCGGCGACCAACAATGAAGCCGATCAGCTGGTGGCGCAAAGAGTGTATTCATCCCGCATTATCGGCGCCGACCCGGATCTGGTTATGCATGGCGGAGGAAACACTTCAGTTAAAGTGGTTCGTCCCGACCTTTTTGGCAATCCAACCGACGTTCTCCACGTTAAGGGTTCAGGTTGGGACCTGGATACCATCGAAGCGCCCGGCCTGCCCGGTGTACGCATGGAACCATTGATGTCGTTGCGTGAACTCGACGCCTTGTCCGACGAAGATATGGTCAATGTGCAGCGCGCGAACTTGATTGATACGTCATCTCCCAATCCATCGGTGGAAACGCTGCTTCACGCCTATCTGCCGCATCGTTTCGTCGATCATACGCACGCCACGGCATTTCTGGCACTCGCCAACCTTCCAGAAGCTGAGAACGCAGTTCGTGAGATCTTTGGCGATAGATTGATCTGCGTGCCCTACATTATGCCCGGATTTGCACTTGCCAAGAAAGCTGCTGACATTTTTGACGCCAACCCCGATTGCGAAGGAATGGTGTTGCTAAAACACGGGCATTTCACATTCGGTGATAGTGCAAAAGTCAGTTACGACCGCGTGATTGAACACACAAACGCTGTTGAAGACTGGCTCGCGCAAAAAGCCAAAGGCCGGACTTTTGTCACGACAGTCAACCGCGAGCGAAAAGCTAACTCGATTGCGGCCGGCGTGCTACCAACCATACGCGGCACAGTCGCAATGCTCCGTGGTACCCATCATGCCAAAAGCCCTATGCCGGTCGTCACTGACTTGCGTACCGGTGCAAAAATCGAAGAGTTTCTGGCACGCACAGACTTGGACATGTTGAGCAATCGCGGCGTCGGTTCGCCAGACCATGTCATACGCACAAAGGGCCGGATGCTTGTACTGAGTGCCAGTGACATCAGCAGTGGCGAAGTGGCCATTTCGGCAAAAATACACGCCTTTGCCAACGACTACCGGAAAGTATTTGAGCAGCAGAACGCACGTGTCGGCGGACACAAGATCATGCTGGAACCGCATCCATGCGTTGCTTGGATTGAAGGTGTTGGCGTTGTCGGTATTGGCAAAGACGCAAGCGCTGCTTCGACCGCTGCTGATATCGCTGAGCAGACGATTGAAGTAATGACGCTCGGCGAAACCGCCGGTGGGTTTCATCCCATAGGGCCCGACGATCTTTTCGACATGGAATACTGGTCGCTTGAACAAGCCAAATTGGCAAAGGCGAACGCGAAGCCCTTTACAGGTCAGGTAGTGGCTATCACGGGCGGTGCTGGGGCCATCGGCCTCGCGACAGCCAAAGCTTTTGCAGCTGAAGGCGCTGCTATTGCACTGGTCGATCGGGATGAGGAAGCCTGCAACAAAGCTGCAGTGAGCATCGGCCAAAGCGCGTTTGCTGTTACTGCGGACTTGACGGAAGCCAACACTGCATCAAGTGCCGTCAGCCAAATCGCAAGCCGATTTGGCGGTCTTGATATTCTCGTTTCCAACGCGGGATACGCTTTGCAAGGAAACACGCTCGACCTTGAAGACGCGGCCCTGAGGCAATCATTCGAAGTCAATTTTTTCGCGCACCGCGAGATGGCCAAAGCGGCAACCAACGTGTTTCGGCAACAAGGCCATGGCGGCCAAATCCTGCTCAACGTATCCAAACAAGCTGTCAATCCGGGCAAGGGCTTTGGCGCTTACGGACTACCAAAGGCAGCGACCTTCTTTCTACTGCGCCAGCTCGCCCTCGAGCTTGGCGGAGAGAATATACGCGTCAATGGTGTCAACGCAGATCGTATCCGCTCAGGCCTTTTGGATGATGACTTTATCAAATCCCGCGCAGAGGCACGCGGCGTTTCGGAAGCTGACTACATGGCTGGCAATCTGTTGCAAAAAGAAGTCAAAGCGCACCATGTCGCGGACGCATTCGTTGCGCTTGCAAAATCAGAGCGCACCACAGCGCACGTCATGACGGTCGATGGCGGCAACATCGAAGCTGCACTCCGCTGAAACTACAGGAGACCTTCCAACAAGGTTGCGACGGCTTCAGCGCCAGGGTCATTGTGCCCAGCCAGCTTTTCTTCCGCTATGTAGCTGGCCCGGCCTGCTTTCGCATTGACGATTTTAGCTGTGTGATCTGCCCCTTCCCGCGCGGCTTTAGCGGCAGCTTGCATGCCATGCGGTAGAGCTTCGAGGGCCGGCAACAACGCATCAATCATGGTCCGGTCACCAAGCCTTGCGCCTCCGACCTGCTGGATACGATCCAGTCCCGCCTTCAGCGCACCTACGGTTTCTTCGCCACTCGCAGAGGCATCCCCGGCGGCAGCAAAGAATATGGCCAGTAACACGCCTGATGACCCGCCCATCGTTTGAGACAATTCATTGCCAATGGCACGGTAGAGCTGCGTATGATCTGCCAATGGCAGCCTACCCAGCGCGTCTTTTAGCGCGCGCGCTGCACCAGCCAGCGTTGAACCGGTATCGCCATCGCCCGATTGCGCATCCAGCTTGTTGAGCGGCGCTTCTGCATTGATCAGGATGTCACAGCATTTGGCCAAAAAGGCTTCAACACTTGCATCAGTTGATGCAATTGGTGCGACGGGCTTCAACCCGTCCGGCAACGGTTGAACATGCGGCTCTGAAACTGCAAGACAACCGGTCCAAGCGGTCGGTGCAACTGGTGCAGCAAGCGCCGTTTCACTGGCAGCATCAACTGGCAAAAGCGAGACCGAAAAGCCCTGCATATCGAGCGAGGTCATCAGTGGTGCCGGGCCGACCATCCATTTAATCTGAGCCGCAATGCGAGACCGACAAAGTTCTTCGGCCAGCACAGACATTTCCAGCGGCGTAGCACCGCCCAGATTGTTGAGGAGAACCACATGATCCCCGGAACCCATATTGGGCGCCAGACGGTCAACCACCATAGCCATGGCATCGCGCGCAGTTGAGTAATCTACCTGTTCAATACCGGCTTCGCCATGGATACCAAGGCCCAATTCGGCTTTGCCAGCTTCGATGCGGTCTTCCTTGGGAGATCCCGGTACTGTGCATGTATCAAGCGACATGCCGATCGAGATCACCCCATCAATCACCTGCTCGGCCGCGCGTGTCACGCTTGGCAAATCAGCGCCCTGTTCTGCGAGCGCACCGGCGATCTTATGGACGAACAGCGTACCGGCGACACCGCGCGCCTGCGGCAGTTCAGGAAGCGCAATATCGTCATCGACGACAACCATATCGACCTTCAAACCGAACTGGCGTGCGCGCTCCGCGGCAAGGCCGAAGTTCAAACGGTCGCCCGTGTAGTTCTTGACGATCAGCAGGCACCCTGCTTCGCCCGTGACGGCCAAAATACCAGCAAGCACGGCATCAACAGATGGAGAGGCGAACACATCGCCGCACACGGCAGCAGTCAGCATTCCTTGACCGACAAAACCGGCATGGGACGGTTCGTGCCCGGACCCACCGCCTGAAACGAGAGCAACCTTTGACTTGTCCCAGTCAGAACGTACCACCACTTTTATATGCGGATAGCCGTCAAGGCGAGCCAACGTGCCCCCCGCTGTGCGTAGCAAGCCGTCAACAGCTTCTGTGACCAGGTCTTCTTTTGCGTTGATGAACTGTTTCATAAGCGCCTCCCTCCGGCCATCCGTTGACCGCTGGCATCAAACAGCAGCGGATTGTGTGGCTCGATCTTTATTGTGTCACCGTCCGCAAGGCTGGTGTGTGCATCAGCCAGTGTAACGATCTCATGGCCGTCCATACTCAGGTGCAGACGAGTTTGATCACCCAGATGTTCGACCCTGTTGACCATGGCATCACGACCAGACCCCTGCTTGATGTGTTCCGGTCGAAGGCCAATCGTTACCGCCTCATCTGGCAGACCTGGAAAGGCGTTGGCCGGCAGCATGTTGATCCGTGGCAGTCCAAGGCGGCTCGCGACATAGAGGCTGACAGGGTTCTCATAAATCTCGCGCGGTGTCCCAAACTGGACCAGCGTGCCCTCATCAAGAACGCCGACATGGCTTGCCATGGTCATGGCCTCAATCTGATCGTGGGTGACGTAGAGCAGCGTAGCGCCGATTTCGGCATGAATACGTTTGAGTTCAATGCGCAAGTCAGCACGCAGCTTCGCGTCCAGTGACGAGAGTGGTTCATCCATGAGGTAGATGGCAGGGTCGCGAACCAGTGCACGACCGATGGAAACACGCTGCATCTCGCCACCTGACAATTCGGTTGCCTTGTTGTTCAGCTTGTGCGGAATGTGCAGCACTTCAGCCACAGCCTGAACCTTGCGGGCAATCTCATCTTCGGGCGTACGAAGAATTGGCGACCGCAACGGAAACGCCAAATTGTCCCGAACTGTCATGTGCGGATAGAGCGAATATTGCTGGAACACCATGGCGACATCGCGCTGCGCGGGCGTTTCTCGGTTGACCACCCGTCCGCCTATGGAAATCTCACCGGCATCAGGTTCTTCAAGGCCCGCAATAAGGCGGAGCGTCGTCGTCTTGCCAGCGCCTGTTGGACCCAGCAACACAACGAAAGAACCGTCTGGAACCACCATGTCCATCTGGTCAACAGCAGTTGTTTTGCCAAAGCGTTTTGTAATGCCGGAGAGCGTAACTTCAGCCATGTGCCAGCACTCCTTGGTTGGCTTCCGATATGATGGCCTTGCCGGTCGATGCGTCGAACAAGGTCAGCGTCTTGGCATTGAATTCAAGGCCAACCTGCTCCCCGTCGCTAACAGTATTGGTGGACGGTGCACGCACCTTCACATCACCATGTGCGGTCTTCACCGTAATGATTTGGGTGGTTCCCAAATATTCCGACGCCAGAACCTCACCGCGGTATTTCGCTTTGTCTGAGATCGAGATATGTTCGGGGCGCACGCCCAAAACCAGCGACCCCGAAACTGCCCCATGTTGATGCGGCACAGCAACTTTTACGTCATCCAGATTGATAGACTTGGACTTCGGCGTCACCTCTCCATCAAAGCGCAAAAAATTCATAGATGGTGAGCCGATAAATTCGGCCACAAACAAGGTTGCTGGCCAATCATAGATGTCTTGTGGCACACCGAATTGTTCGATCACGCCGTGGTTCATGACAACGATCTTGTCGCCCATTTGCATGGCTTCAAGCTGATCGTGCGTGACGTAAACCGTCGTCGCGTTCATACGATCATGCAGGGCACGCAACTCTTCGGCCATGCGCTCACGAAACTCTGCATCAAGCGCGCCAAGCGGTTCGTCCATCATGAAGGCTTTCGGATCGCGAACGATCGCGCGGCCAAGTGCGACGCGCTGCCGGTCACCACCTGAAAGGCCACCGACAGGTTTATCTAAAATATTCGTGATATCAAGAATTTGCGCGATTTCCTCAACCTTGCGCTTCACCTGGGTTTTGGGCCATCCCTGGCTGACAAGTGGATAGGAAATATTCTTGCGCACATTCATGTGCGGATAGAGCGCGAACATCTGAAAGACCATGGCGATGTCACGTTGAGATGCTGGCTTTTGGCCAACCTCTTCGCCGTCAATATAGATTTCACCAGATGTCGGCAGCTCCAAGCCGGCGATCATACGCAGCGTCGTTGTCTTGCCACAGCCGGACGGACCCAGCAGCATAAAGAACTCACCATCCTCAATAGTGAAGGTGGAGGATTTGACCGCATTGAAATCGCCGAAATCCTTGCGGAGGTTTTTGATGACAATCTCAGCCATCTCTATTCTCCCTCAGGAAAATGGCTGACAACGATGAACATGACCGTTCCGATCAGCGTGATGATAAATGAGTAGGTAAAAGCCCACAGCACGAACGGCTGCATCAGCATGAACACACCAAGCGCAATGATGATCGTGGCCAGCATCTCCCAAGGACCGCGGCGAAAACGGGCAAGACCTGATAAGAACTGGCTCATTTGCGTACCGCTCCAAATGTAATGCCGCGAAGCAGATGTTTACGAAGCAGGATAGTGAACACCATGACCGGCACGAGGAATAAAGTTGCACCTGCAGCGACCGCCGGCCAATCCTGACCGCCAACACCGATAATCGTCGGGATGAAAGGCGGCGCCGTTTGCGCGTTGCCGGAGGTCAGCAGAACGGCAAACGCATATTCATTCCAAGCAAAGATCAGGCAGAAGATCGCAGTTGAAGCGATACCGGTGGCCGCTTGTGGCAGCACG
The DNA here is from genome assembly GCA_038529265.1 of Pseudomonadota bacterium. Lineage (GTDB taxonomy): Bacteria > Pseudomonadota > Alphaproteobacteria > Rhizobiales > Rhizobiaceae > JBCBDX01. The sequence goes on along the minus strand of JBCBDX010000010.1, from coordinate 96,321 downwards.
ACTTTGTAGAATGCCTGAAACCGAGTGTAGCCATCGATCAGCGCCGCTTCTTCATACTCACGCGGGATCTCGTCAATAAAGCCTTTGAGCAGCCAGACGGCGAGCGAAATATTAACCGCCGTGTAGAGCAAGATCATCCCCAAATGTGTGTCCGAAAGGCCGAGCTCGCGATACATCAGGAAGATCGGGATCGCGACAGCGATAGGCGGCATCATCCTTGTGGACAGGATGAAGAACAGGAGATCATCTTTCAGAGGTACGTTGAAGCGAGAAAACCCGTAAGCCGCCAGCGTTCCCAAAAAGATCGAAAGGAATGTTGAGCCAAACCCGATGATAACCGAATTCAAAAAGCGTTCGCCAAAGCGCGATGGTCCAACGATGATCATGCCATATTCGCGCACGATCTCCTCTGCAAAGCCTTCTGGTGGCGGAAGCTCTTCCAGTTGCTCGGGCGTAACCCGTGTGCGGGTCGTGAACAGGTTCACATAGCCTTCAACAGTTGGTTCAAAGACCACCTTTGGCGGGTACGAAATCGCATCGGATGGGAACTTGAAGCCCGTGGCGATGATCCAGATCAGCGGTATCATGGTCACAACGGCATAGGTGATAACGATGAAACCGGCGAACCATTTGGCGCCGTTGGACGGCTCGGTAACGGAATAGGCGCTCATCGCTCTTTCACCTTGTTGAGGGCTTTGACATAAATGGAAGCAAGGCCAAAGACGGTCACGAACAGCACCAGCGCGTAGGCGGAGGATATGCCGGTGCGCCACTTCTCAAAGGCTTCACGTTTAAGGTCGATGGAGGCGAGCAGCGTTTCATTGCCTGGGCCGCCGCCTGTCAAAAGAACGACCATGTCGAACATTTTGAAGTTCTCAATGCCGCGGAACAAAATAGCGAGCATCAGAAATGGTAGCACCATCGGCACGGTGATAGTCCAGAATTGTCGCCACTTCGATGCGCGATCCACTTCCGCTGCCTCGTAAATATAATCGGGTATGGATCGAAGACCGGCCAGACAGATCAGCATCACAAATGGTGTCCACATCCACGTATCAACTATGACGATGGACCATTTCGCCCAACCTCCCGGCCCCAGCATGGAGAAGGAAGAAGCGGGAATGCCGAAGACGAGCTCGACCAGATAATTAATCAGACCAATCTGCGGCTGGTAGAGGAACGTCCAGAAATTGCCGACAACGGCTGGTGACAACATCATAGGCAGCACAATAACGGTTGTCCAAAACGGATTGCCCTTGAAGTTCTTGTTGATCAGATATGCCAACGCAAACCCTATCAGCACTTGAAAGAACAGCGTCCAGAACAGGAAATGCGCTGTCGTCTGCATGTTCATCCAGATATCGCTGTCGGTCAGGATGCGCTCAAAGTTGCGCAAACCGACCCATTCGACCTCGCGATTGGGACGGTTGGCGCGAAAGTTTGTAAAGGACAGATAAATCGTCCAGATCAACGGAAAGATGTTGATCGCCAAAAGCAAGAATATTGTTGGCCCCACGAACAACCAAGCGATTGCCCGATCGGACAGGCCGCGCACGCGGCGCGCCACAGTTTCCGGTGTCTTTTGAGCAAGTTTGTCCATCGCCGTGTCAGCCATGGCGCGTCCTTCCAATCCGGCTTAAAAACCGGCGGTTCAAGTTTTTATGAATAGTTGAGATTTCCGGCCGCGCCCAAAGCGCGACCGGAGTATGCGTCGAAACTTACAGCTTACCTTCGTCTTCGAAAGTCTCTGTCCAATCTTCGATCAGCTTGTTAAGCGCCTCTTCTGCGGTGCCTTGATCGGCAACAATGTAGTTGTGTAACCGCTCTTGCATCGCCAGCAGCAACTCCGCGTAGGCCGGTTCTTGCCAGAAATCCTGAACACCACCCATGGCATCAAGGAAATCACCGGCAAACGGCTGGCTATCCACGAAGGATGGATCGTTCAACACCGAGTTATGCGCTGAATATCCACCAAGCTCCCACCATTTCTGCTGAACGGATGGCTGAGCAAACCACTTGATGTACTCAAGTGCGCCTTCCTTGTTGTCAGAGTATGACACAACCGAAATGCCCTGCCCGCCAAGCGTGGAGGCGGCCACATTCTGCGGTGGGTTGACGAAGAAGTCGATCTTGTCACCGCCTGTGTTCGGGTCAGCGTAAAGACCGGGGAAGAACGCAAACCAGTTCATGGCCATGGCCACCTGACCGGACTTAAAGGCGTCCAGCGACTGTTCCATGTACGCGTTGTCGTAGCCAGGTGGTGTGCAGCAATTGTAGAGATCTTTGTAGAACTCCAGCGCTTCAACAGCTTCTGCTGAGTTCACTGCGCCTTCCATGTCGTAGGTGCCGGGCTCGTTTTCATATTTGAAACCCCACGCATAAAGCGCACCGGTTGCGCCCATGGTGATGCCTTCAGAACCACGCTCGGTAAAGATGGAGGCACCATAAACTGTCTGGCCGTCGATCTCGCGACCTTGGAAAAACTTGGCGATTTCCATCAGCTCCATTTGGGTCTGTGGCTCACGCAGATCATTGCCGGTTGCATCTTTATAGGCAGCCTTGATGTCGTCGCGCTCAAACCAGTCCTTACGATAGAACCAGCCATTGGCATCGCCCATCGCCGGCAAAGCCCAATAGTTCGGCGTACCTTTTGGCCACGTTGAATAGGCGTAAACAGTTGCAGGCGCGAAGTCGTCCATAGAGATGCCTTCGGAGTCAAAGAACTCATTCAGCTTCACGTAATGGCCGTTTTCAGCACCGCCGCCGATCCATTGCGAGTCACCGATCAGCAGGTCACAAAGCTGTCCGCCAGAGTTGAGCTCATTGAGCATGCGGTCAGCAAAGTTTGGCCATGGAATAAACTCGAAATTCATCGCAATGCCGGACTGCGATTCAAATTCCTTGGACAGTTCGACAAGTGCGTTGGCTGGGTCCCAAGCTGCCCAGCAGAGTGTCAATTCATTGGCTTGAGCAGATGTGCTGCCGAAGCTCATGCCAAGACCAAGAGCGGTCGCGGCAAGCAATGCGCGTTTCTTCATGTTTTTCCTCCCAAAACAGGGTTCAGCGTCGATTTGGAACCTTCGCTGAACTGGCTAAACCCTAAATGAGGTACGTACATCATTTCAAGGGTGAATCGTAACATTTTGAAATTTTTCTTCAAAGCGCTTCAATCCATTGAGCTTAGATGTTCAGTTTGACCCAAGCGCCATTGCGATTTGAAGACCGCACGCATGCATCTACAAAGGCAACGCCGGTCACTCCATCGCGAACAGTCGGGTAGATCACATCATCGGGGACAGATTGACCGGTCTGTTTGGCCCGGATGGCATGAGCCGCCTCGGTATAAATGTTTGCAAAACCTTCCAAATATCCCTCCGGATGGCCGGGCGGAATGCGCGTGACACGGCCGGCATCAGCACCTGATCCCGCGCCGCCGCGCGTGATCAAACGCTTTGGTTCGCCAAGCGGTGTGTACCAAAGATAATTCGGGTCTTCCTGGCTCCACTCGAGGCCACCCTTGGTGCCATAAACGCGAACCTTAAGCGCATTTTCATTGCCGGGAGCGACCTGTGATGACCAAAGCATACCCTTGGCACCGCCCTTCCAGCGGATCATGACATGAGCATTATCATCCAGCTGACGGCCATCGACGAAAGCCGTCAAATCAGCTGCTATCTCCTCAATCTCCAAACCGGATACAAACTGCGCCAGGTTCATGGCGTGCGTGCCAATGTCACCGATAGAACCACCTGCTCCTGACTGGGATGGATCGGTTCGCCAACCCGCCTGCTTTTGGCCGGTATCTTCCAATTTATCCGACAGCCAGTCCTGGGGATATTCGGCCTGCACAACCCGGATATCGCCAAGCACACCATCGCGCACCATTTGGCGCGCTTGGCGCACCATCGGATAGCCCGTATAATTATGGGTAAGCACAAAAAGCGCCCCGGAACTGTCTGCGGCTTTTGCGAGTTTTTTCGCATCAGCCAGTGTCGACGTGAGCGGCTTGTCGCAAATCACATGGATGCCACGCTTCAAAAACTCGCGCGCTGCCGGCCAATGCACATGGTTGGGCGTTACGATGGCCACCGCATCGATACCATCCTTCAAACGCGCTTCACGCTGCGCCATAGCAGTGAAGTCATCATAGATGCGCTTCGGATCGAGGCCTAAATCGCGACCCGAAGCCTGCGATTTTTCTGCGGTCGATGAAAAGCATCCCGCGACCAAATCATAGTGACCATCTATGCGCGATGCGATGCGGTGGACGCCACCTATGAACGCATCACGGCCTCCTCCGACCATGCCAAGCCGGATGCGCGATGGCCCACTGTCTTCTTTTCCTTCGATAGCCATTTTCGCCCTCCCCTAGTTGATGCCCAGCAGTTTTTTGTTCGCTTCGTCATCGGTGTCAGCAGCAGCAAAATCATCAAATGCCACTTCGGTCGGGCGTATGATGTGATCTCGAACAAAAGCCGCGCCTTCACGCGCACCATCTTCTGGGTGTTTGATCGCGCATTCCCATTCAACAACGGCCCAGCCATCAAACCCATTGGCGGTAAGCTTGGAAAAAATCGCCGCAAAATCGACTTGGCCGTCTCCCAGAGACCGGAAGCGTCCTGCCCGATCTACCCATCGCTGATATCCGCCATAGACGCCTTGTCGACCCGTTGGATTAAGCTCGGCATCCTTCACATGGAACATTTTGATGCGATCCATATAGATGTCGATATTATCAAGGTAATCAAGCGCTTGTAGGACATAGTGAGACGGATCGTAGAGCATGTTGGCGCGGCCGTGATTATTGACACGCTCCAGGAACATCTCGAACGTCACTCCATCGTGCAGATCTTCACCAGGGTGGATTTCGTAGCAGACATCAACCCCATTATCCTCGGCATGGTTGAGAATGGGCAGCCAACGACTGGCCAGTTCGTCGAACGCTGCTTCTACAAGTCCGGCAGGCCGTTGCGGCCAAGGATAGACATAGGGCCATGCCAAGGCACCCGAAAAGGTAGCATGAGCTCCTATGCCGAGGTTACGACTGGCTGAGATAGCATTTTTGACCTGATCAACCGCCCATTCTTGACGGGCTTTCGGATTGCCACGAACAGCTTCAGCGGCAAAGCCGTCAAAGGCTGCATCGTAGGCGGGATGAACGGCCACCAACTGGCCTTGGAGGTGGGTCGAAAGCTCGGTCACAGCGACACCGTTTTCGGCGGCTTTGCCTTTAAACTCGTCGCAATAGTCCTTCGAGGCAGCGGCCTTTTCAAGATCGAAGAGCCTGTCATCCCAGCTAGGTACCTGCACACCGACATACCCGCAGTCGGCAGCCCACTTGGTAATTGCATCCCAAGAGTTGAAGGGCGCTTCATCGCCGGCAAACTGCGCCAGAAAAAGCGCGGGTCCCTTGATCGTTTTCATATTCGTCTCCTCCCAAAAACAAAAACTCTGATCTTATGTGTCTCGCTTGAACCTATGGATCGGGAAGGTTCTCACGTGTAAATATTTCAATGCGGATGCGTTCTTGCGATGCGCTGATCGGCAAACCGTCTTTTAGCGCACGAAGGACACGGATAGCGGAACGGGCAATATGCCCTACATCCTGAACGATAACTGCATCCAAGAGGCCATCGACCAGTCCATCACGGGATGCACGGGTCATGTCATGGGCGATGACCCGCAAGTTGGCGTTACCCACATTTCGCAGGGCAGAAGTCAGCCCACTCGTGCCGCTCGATGCCAGATAGATGCCAGCCAGATCTGGCCGCTGTGACAGAAGCTTAATTACCAACTCTTCGACGCGGCCAGCATCATCAAAGCCTTCAATGGTCGGCAATACCTCAAGATGCGCGAACCGCTCGCGCATGACGGCATCAAAGCCCAGCCGGCGATCAACAAAGGAGCGTTCCATTGCCTGACCACCAATGACAGCAATGGCCCCATCTGAAACATTTGAAAATCCGCCTAACAGCAGAGCCGCTGTGCGCCCCGCAGCCACATTGTTGATCCCCACAAAATGATCGCAGCCCGCATTGGGCAGGTCAGATATGATCGGAACAACCTGGACGCCCCGTGCCTGAAGGTTCAACACGGCATCACGAATGCTCGGCGTTTCAGGCGCCATGATGGCAAGCCCATCCAGCGCTTCAGAATCGAGTGAACGAATGGCGTGCGATGCGTCTTCAGGTGTGCGCATCGGCGCTTGAACGACTTCGATGTTCGCTCGCAAAGCTGCATTGGTGGAAGCCGTTTCATGAATAGCTTCCATAAGGGTAGCCAAAAACTGGTTGTTGGAACGTGGAAGAAGAAACACAAACCGATGCGGTTTCTTCCTCGCTAAAGTCGCCGCATTCGCATCGCGTGAGTAGCCAAGCTCATCGATCGCCTTTTGTACCCGGCTAATAGTCTGTTCTCGTACGCCCGGGCGACCGTTGAGCACGCGGTCTACGGTCGCTAGGCTCACGCGCGCATGGCGTGCCAGATCGTGGACAGTCGGACGGTCCATAGTTCCTCCCCGCACAGATATCGCCAATGTTTTGAGGTACGTCAATCAAATATGGGGATAGCAAGCATCGCCGAACTGTCTGGGTTCAACGCAAACCCCAGAAATCTGCGATAAGGCGAACAGAACACAGGCCTACATTCTCAGTATGTTCGGCAACCTGACCACAGGTTGCGCTACCATCCACATCGACGGGCACAGAATGCCCAAGATCCGAAACATCCCACGCCTCAACAAGCGTTTTACCAGCGTCATCTTGATAGAGACGACGTGTTGCCTGACCAACAGTTTGCTCATCGTCAACCACCAAATCTATGTCGTGCACGGCAGTCCATTGCTCGGTCATCTCTTCAAGATTATCGGGATCAACGACCTGATCGGCATCGCCCTGCCATATTGAAAGCACAGGCCAATTATCTGGGACGGTTTCCGCCGCATTGAAAACAAAGCGGGCCCAATCCTCAGGATCCCTGTCAGTCGTAACAGAGGTGAACAATCCACAAGCATAAGCTGCGTCAGCGCCATCGAGCGAGAACGGATTATAGTGGATCCATCGCCATGGCATGTCCCAGATGCTTCCCGGCTGGTTGCAATTGTACGGAGGACCGGCAATCATGGCGCCGCCTGAAAATCTGTCTGGATAGTTGGCAAGCAGCACCGCCGTCATACCGGCGCCGGCAGAGAGCCCCATGACAAAGACCTTTTCAGGATCAACATCCTCTGCGGCGGTTACCGTTTCGATAATTTGTAGAAGCGAAGCACTTTCGCCCCTGCCCGGCCGGTTGTCGCCACTATCATGCCAACGAAAACACAGCCGTTCCATGTTTCCCCGATTTTGCTGCGGCAGCAAAAGCAGAAATGGCGTTTCTTCAGAAAGTGAGATCAACCCTGTTTCGCGCGCAAAACTCTCCGCGTTCTGCGTGCATCCATGCATCGCAACGACCAACGGCATACCGGGTGGCGCGTTTTCGGGCCTATGAACATAAGCCTTGAGCTCGCCTGGATTACTGCCAAAATCGGTGACTTCTTCGAGCGCTGTTGATTTTTGTGTTGAGGACATGAGCGCTAAGCCAAAAAGTGCTGCACCCTGTATGAATTTGCCTGATTTTGCCATTGGTTTTGCCCCTGGTGACCCTATCGCATTCCTCCCCGCGCCATAGTCTCAAAATCACACACGTGCACAAGCGCAAATTTTAGGCGCTTGCTCACGCCCCTATCCGGCGGTCGACGCTCTGATCACTAGGTTTGGATTTTTGCCCTTATGTTTGGACAATAGCGTAGTGCCTTCACCGTTGAGCAATTGGCCAATCGTTTTGCCTGTCAGTGCACCGATCTCCTCTGCATTAGGCTCAATCGTGGTTATCGGCGGAAGACTGCAAGCGCCAATGTCGTAGGCACCAAAGCCCGCCACTGCGATGCGGTTCGGCACTTCGATGCCTGCCCGCTGGAACTCTGAGATAGCGCCAAAAGCCACAGAGTCCGCGACGCACATCACGGCATCGGTATCAGGATATGCCGCCAGCAATTGTCGAGCGGCTGCCGCGCCTTGTTGCGCGCCAAGTGGTGGTTTTCCGGCCTCGATATATCGGTCACATAGGAGCCCTTTTCTTTCAAGCGCATCAAAAAAGCCACGCGCACGCGCCTGGCCTCGAAAGTCGGTATCCCGATGACAGCCGATGAACGCGATGTTCTTCCGGCCAGTCTCCATCAAATGATCTGCCATCAAGGAGCCGGCATAGGCGTTGGAAAATCCAACCGAATAACCAATGGGCTCGCTGGGTTCATCCCATGTCGCGATGACGGGAATGGATGCACGCGCCAGTAAATCTCGGGTATCCTGCGTATGATTGCTGCCGGTCACAACAAGAGCTTCTGGTTTTCTTCGCAGCAACTGCCCGATAATGTGTTCTTCGCGCTCCAGACTATAGTCCGTAAACCCGAGCAAAACCTGCAATCCGATTTCTTCAAGTACGCCGGTAAGCCCCCGGACGCTATCGGCAAAGTTTGGGTTGTTGATTGAAGGAACGGTGACAGCAACAAAGCCGGTTTTTCGCGTACGTAGCTGAGAAGCGCCTCTATCAAGTATATAGCCCATCTCTTCGGCGATCATCATGATCTGTTTGCGCCGCTTTGCGGCAACAGATGCATCACCACGCAGCGCACGCGACACCGTCATTGTTGAAACGCCTGCCGCCTTGGCAACGTCCAACATACGAGGTGCTTTGACCGAACCAGTCATTGTGATGCGTTCAAACTTGGAGACCGCGTTGTCTCACCAAACTGGATTTTGGGTTTGAACCGTTTGGATAGATCACCACCTATACCATTGATGCGCGCTATTAATTGACGTGCCCCGATGGTGCCCATTTCCTTTCGCTGGGTCTCCACTGTTGTGATGCGCCGCGGCAGAACATTGTTGATCGACAGCGAGTTGAAGCCAACAATTCCGATGTCATCAGGCACTCTAAGGCCCATGGATTCGCAAGCCATCATGCCAGCAAACGCAAAGTGATCGGAGTGGCAAAACACAATATCGGGGCGGTTTAAAGGGTCGCCCAGAAGACGTTTGATCCCGTTAAAGCCTGCGCGGTAGTGGTCCGTTCCTCCGGTTCGTGCGGTGCGAACATCGCCGAGACAAGCAGCGGAAAAAGCCGCACGAATGCCCGATAAGCGCTTTTCAGATCGTTGATCATGGCCACGGTTCCAACCGACATAGGCCGGTTTGCGATAGCCAAGTTCAATCATCGAGTGGGCAATTTGCACACCTGCTTGCTGATGGTCGATACCCACGCACAGATCAATGGGATCATCGGTATGTTCCCACAATTCAAGCGTTGGAATTTGATCCCGGCGCAAGACCTGGCGCACTTTTGGATCATGGTCGATACCGGTCATGACAACGGCGGCAGGACGCCAATAACGAACCGTTTCAATCCAATCCAACTCACGCTCATTGTCATACTCATGTGTCGTCACAATCGTTGTAAAACCGGCACTTTCAAGCGTGGGCCGCATGCCATCAAGCATTTCGGCAAACACGTCATTGAACAGCGTTGGAAACAAGATACCGATCAGACTTGATTGGACGTTGACCAAAGAACGCGCGTTAAAATTTGGCTGGTAGCGAAGCTTCTCTGCGATCTGGAAAATTTCGGCACGTTTTGCTTCAGAAACTCCTTCGACACCTCGCAAAGCACGGGACACCGTCATGATCGACACATTGGCTTCACGCGCAACATCGTCGATCTTTATAGACTTGCCAGAGCGCTGTCTTTTTTTCTCTTGCCGCATACGCTTACGTTAGCGCTAACGTTAAATAACTGTCCAGCCCGCTTTTCATACTGCCTTGGCTTGTGTCACTGTCTGGTCAAGATGAAGGCATCGCGCTTTGGGAGGGGCCATGCCACGAATAGTTTTAGATCAGGTTGAAAAGAGCTTCGGGACGGTCAAGGTTTTGCCGCCGCTCGATCTGTCATTGGATGATGGTGAGTTCACTGTGCTTGTGGGTCCATCAGGTTGCGGCAAGTCAACGACACTGCGAATTTTGTCAGGCTTGGAAACTCTGTCAGGCGGCGAAATCTATTTCGACGATCGGCCCATAAGTGCACTCGAACCAAAGGAACGCGACATCGCAATGGTGTTTCAGGATTATGCGCTTTATCCGCATATGAACATCGCCAAAAACATGTCGTTTGCTTTGCGCTTGCAAAAGCTTCCGCAAGCCGAAATCGATACACGCGTTAAACGTGTCGCTGAGATGTTGAACATCGCACATCTCCTCGCCCGCAAACCCGCCGAGCTTTCCGGCGGTCAACGACAGCGTGTCGCGATGGGCCGCGCTTTGGTGCGCGATGCTGGAACGTTCCTTTTTGATGAGCCGCTGTCGAACCTCGATGCAAAACTGCGCGCCAAGATGCGCACAGAGCTCGCCGAAATGCGCAACCAGCTCGATAAGAATATGGTCTACGTAACCCACGACCAGGTTGAAGCGATGACCTTGGGTGACCGCATCGTTGTTATGAACCAGGGCATCATCCAACAACAGGGATCACCAGAAGAACTGTTCAAGGCACCGGTAAACAAATTCGTTGCCGGTTTCATTGGCAGCCCGACGATGAACTTCCTCGACGCTGAGTTAAAGGATGAAGGCGGCAAGCTTCACGCGCAAGGTGATGGCTTCAATTTGCCGCTTGGTGATGAAACATCAAAACGGCTTCAATCGCGCGGCAACAGTGATGTTATTTTGGGCATCCGCCCGTCCGACATCGAGATGACGAAAGTCAATGGCGCTGCGCCAATAAGGCTAGATGTCGCCGTCAGCGAGTATTTGGGGTCCCAATCAGTCCTTATGACGCGATGCGGCGCTGCAGAAATCCTCGTTGAAACACCAAGTGATGGCCCCGTTCGTAGCGGGGAAGCGCGGGAGTTTTTCGTCGAACCCAATCAAATCATGCTTTTCGATCGCCAGAGCGAAAAGCGCATCTAGGCCAGACAACACACAGGGAGGAACTCACATGTTGTCTATTTTGAAAACCGTTACCGGTGCTGCAGTAGGTGCAGCATTGATGGTAACAACAGCGCTCGCAAATCCATACGAGCCTTACGCAGGCACGACGTTGGTCGTGAACTTCCCTGCACACCCGCACTATGATGCGGTTATGCGGATACTGCCTGAATTCACAAAGGAAACGGGCATTGAAGTCGAAGTCGACCAGCTTCCTTACCTGAAAATGAGAGAGCGCCAGACGCTCGAACTCGGCCAGGATGAAGGCGACTATGATCTGATTGCCTATGTGGTTTTCTCAAAGGCTGACTACGTATTCGCTGACCAGCTTGAAAACCTGGCCCGCTACTTCATGAACCCCAAGCTGGCCGATCCCGCATATGATGCCGCTGACCTGATTGACGGCTATGTGGAGAACATTGGCGTTGCTGGTGGCGACAAAGGCTACCTTCCGGGCAAGACGGGTTCGCTTTTCGGTATTCCCTACGGTTCCGAAACATCGATCCTCGGCTATCGAAAAGACATCTTTGAAAAGCATGGCCTGGAAGTCCCAGAGACATATGAGCAGATGCTTGAAATCGCATGTCAGATCCCGGATCTGGAGCCAGGCATGGGCGGCCTCGCATCCCGCGCGGCTTCAGGTCACCATGCGTCGCACGCCTTCCTGCTGCACTTGGCACCTTTGGGCGGACGCGTATTCGATGATCAATGGAACCCAATCGTCAACAATGAAGCTGGCGTTCAAGCTGCCAATGCACTCAAGCAAATCGTTGATTGCGGCCCTGAAGGTTCTGCATCATTCGGTTTCGGTGAAGCGCTTGGTTCGTTCCTGAACGGTGACACAGCCATGTTCCTCGATACAACGGTTGTTGCCGGTCAAATCGATGATCCGACAAAATCGCAAGTTGTCGGCAAAGTTGGCTGGGCACTGCACCCAATGGGCGTGCGCCGCGGTTCGCAAACTGGCGGCTTCGGGATCGGCATTCCAAAGAATGCGGAAAACAAGGAAGCTGCATTCCTGTTGATGCAATGGCTCACATCAAAGCAAGGCGATAAGCTGGTGGCAATGGCTGGCGGCAACCCGTCACGCTTCTCGACACACGCCGACGCTGAGGTGAACGCCAAGTTCCCGCACATGGCGACATTCGGTGAAGCGCTGAAGCATGCTGATCCCGACTGGCGTCCAATCATCCCTGTCTGGGGCAAGATCAACGCAGACCTCGGCACGACGCTGTCAAAGGTTCTGACGGAAGATCTCGACATCCAGGAAGCGCTTGATGGCGTTGCAGAACGCACCAAAGCGGTCATGGAAGAAGCCGGGTACTACACCTGGAACTAACCTCCCTGTCGGGGCGCGGCACACAACCTGTCGCGCCTCATCCACCCAACCTTTTTAGCTGAAGATGTGAGCGACCATGCGTACCGCTGCGATCAACAGATTGGCCCCTTATATGTTTATCGCGCCTGCCGCGGTGATCATGGCGATCGCACTGGTCTATCCGCTCGGCTATATGATTTACGGCAGTTTCCGCTCTTGGGACCCCAGCCAGAATATCGGCGAGACCGAGTTTGTGGGCTTTGCCAACTATATCCAACTCGCTAACGACCCCGCTTTCCTCGAAAGCCTCTCGGTAACACTGCGTTTCGCGTTTGTTGTTGTCACCGTCGAGATGGTTGTCGGCGTCGGCCTTGCGCTACTGCTTGATCGTAATATTCGCGGCATGTCCGTATTGCGCACGCTGTTCATTTTGCCCATGATGATCGCGCCGGTCGTCGTCGGTCTCATGTGGCGTTACATGTATCACCCGACCGTCGGCACCTTTAACCGCTTCCTGAAGTCGCTCGGTTTTGATGGTGTTGATTGGCTCGGCCAGCACGCGCTGACCTCCGTCATCATTGCTGACATATGGCAGTGGACGCCGTTCATTTTCATCTTGAGCTTAGCAGCTTTGCAGTCCCTGCCCCAATCGGCTTTGGAAGCATCGCGGATCGATGGTGCAACACCGTGGCAACAGATCGTTTACATCAAGCTGCCACTCATGATGCCGGTATTGATCGTGACCTGCCTCCTACGCCTGATCGACGCTTTCAAGGTGCTGGAAGTGATCCTCGTCATGACCGAGGGCGGCCCGGGCCTTTCAACAGAAATTCTTGCGCTGCGCATTTCAAGAACAGCAACCGAGTTCCGTGAGCTTGGCGTCGCAGCAGCCATGTCGAACTACCTTTTGATGCTGCTCATGGTGCTGACGGTCGCAATGTTTGCCTTCAACCGCTGGCAGGAAGCACGGGCCTTGCGTCAGCGCGCACTAATCGAGGCTGAAGAGTGATGGCTGATAAAACCTACGACCGTCAGAACCCAGCATACTACGCGCTTCTCGCATGCCTGATCTTCATGGCAGTTGGGCCAATCTTCCTGATGTTCATCAATTCCTTTAAGTTGGATGTGGACATCATCTCTGGCGCAACGGGCCTTTTATTCCTGCCTACTATACAGAATTACGAGACGGCGCTCTGCGATATCCTCTGGTATGAGCCCGATCATCTGGATTTCTGCTCGCTCAAGTTCGGTGGTTCGCTGATCAACTCGTTGATTATTGCATTGGTATCAACCGCTTTGACACTGATCATTGGTTGTATGGCAGCCTATGCACTGGTGCGCTTCCGCTTCATGGGACGTGATACGGTTTCAGTTTCAACGTTGCTGGTGCGCATGGTGCCCCCTGCAGTGTTGTTGGTTCCGGTTTTCGGCCTTTGGAACAACGAGTTTTGTCTGGATCGAGATGGTTTGATCGGCGGCTTCATACGTGAAACCTTCGGCGGACGCGGCGATGTATGTCTTGCCGGTACGCACTCGGGCATCATTTTGATTTATGTCGCGATGAACCTGCCGTTCGTCATCTGGATTTTGCAGAGCTTCATCGTGCAAGTGCCGCGTCAATTGGAAGAAGCGGCACGCGTCGATGGCGCAGGCCCGTTTCAGGTTTTCTTTTTGGTGGTGTTGCCGCTCATCAAACCGGGTCTGGCCGCCGCGGCGATCTTCACCTTCCGCATTGCGTGGAATGAATATCTGCTCGCGTCAGCGCTGTCTGACCGTGACACGAAAACAGTTCCGATCCTGATCGTGAACAACATGTCTGAATTCAACGTGGAGTGGGGTGTCATCATGGCGACCGGTATGCTGCTGGCCATCCCGCCCATCATATTCACCCTTTTCGCGAGCCGCCAGATCATCACTGGCATGACCGCTGGCGCCGTCAAAGGGTAACGGAGACGCAAATGAGAAAAGTCACAATTGTCACTGGAGGCGGTGGCGGTATCGGACGCGCGGTTGCAATCGCGCTTAGCAAGGCCGGTTGGACTTGTGTCGTGGCTGGCCGCACGCAATCTAGCCTCGATGAAACTGTCACTATGCTTGCGACACCGGGTATTGGCATTGCCTGCGATGTCAGCGCCCCCGCCGACGTCGACAATCTCTTTGCCAAAACGGTACAGGCCTTCGGCAGCGTTGATTTGCTGTTCAACAATGCAGGTATCGCAGCACCTGCAGTTCCGTGCGATGAGCTTGACACCGAAATCTGGGACAAGCTGATTTCCATCAATGTGAATGGGGCCTTTTACTGCGCGCGCGCCGCCTTTGGCCAAATGCGCAAGCAGGAAAATGGCGGGCGTATCATCAATAACGGGTCTGTTTCGGCTACAACGCCAAGGCTGTTTTCAGCTCCCTATACAGCGAGCAAACATGCGATTACGGGCCTGACCAAATCGCTGGCTTTGGATGGCCGCCGTTACAACATCTGCTGTGGGCAAATCGATCTGGGTAACATCTCCTCATCCATGGGTGATGCGATGGCTGAAGGCGTGCTGCAACCGGATGGATCAAAGAAAGCAGAACCGGTGATCGGCGTGGAGCCTGTTTGCGACGCCATCGTCTACATGGCCGGCCTGCCTAATGATGTGAATGTCTTGAATATCAATGTGATGGCAAACGGGATGCCATTTGTCGGGAGAGGATAGTCTCATGCTTGATGACGTTATGGAACGCACCGAACAGTCCAGCAAAATCCAGCTGGATCGCGAATACACATTTTTGGTTGGCACTTATTCTGACCAATCTGTGTTGGCACACCAACCTTATGCGCCAACAGAAGGTACCGGCATCCACACGGCCCGCATGTCGAAAGACGGACGTGTATCGGAAGTCACAGCAACTGAGGTGCTTAACCCTGCTGTTTTGATCCCTCATTCCAACGCCAAAAGACTCTATGCTATCGTGGAAACGATCAAGAGCACCGGCATGGTAGTGCAGTACGACATCAGCGATGACCAGGCACTTACCGAGCAAGGCACCTATTATGCCTCGGGCAAATCCACCTGTTATCTGGCACTCTCACCACAAAAAGATGCAGCGATCGTGATCAACTATTGGGATGCGATCATCGATGTCTGCGAAGTGGATGAAGATGGCAATCTCGGTGAGACCATCCAGAGCTTCAAGCAATTGCACCGCAAGCCTGGTCAGTGGCGTCAGGTGGAGTATCGCGAGGACCACTGGACGAACCGGCAAGTCGGTCCGCACGCGCACTGCGCGCATTTCTGGGGCGATTGGGTATTTATCCCGGATCTCGGCGAGAATGCGGTTTTTCAATATAGCTACGATCCAGAAACCAAAAAACTAACGCACGACACTATTATTCCGTTCGAGGCGGGCTCCGGTCCGCGGCACATGGCGATGCACCCGACCATGGATATTTGCTATGTCTCAAACGAACTGTTCAACACTGTCTGTGTTGCAAAGCTTGATGATAGCGAACCGGAGAAATCAAAAGAGCGGCTTGTTCCAATCCAGTATGTGTCGACCCTCGAGAACCGTGATCAGGTTTCCTACGTGTCGGAAATCAAGCTCTCACCAGATGCTCGTTTTCTTTATGTTTCCAACCGTGGCGATAACTCGTTGGCCATCTTCAAGGTGCTGGCCGATGGCCAATTGGAGCGCATCGATATCGTACCGACCGGTGGCAAATTCCCCCGCCACTTTGCGATCACACCTTGCGGCAAAGCAGTCGTCGTCGCCAATCAGGATTCGTCAAACCTGACACTTTTCAGCCGCGATATTGAAACCGGCAAAATTGCGGCGACGGGGCAAACTTTTGATCTGCCTGCCCCGAATTATATTCGCTTCATTTAAGGGCTACATCGAGCATGAAGTTCTCAGCCAATCTTGGCTTTCTTTGGCTTGATCGCCCTCTACCGGAGCGCATTCGAGCCGCAAAAGCAGCAGGGTTTGATGCGGTAGAGTGCCATTTTCCCTATGAGCATCCTGCCGAAGAGATTGCAGAGGTCTTGTCAGAGACTGGCTTACGAATGTTGGGTATCAACACTGCGCTCGGTCCAGAGGGTTGTTTTGGACTTGCTGCTGTAGCAGGTCGAGAGCCCGAGGCTCGAACTTTGATCGACCAAGCCATTGACTATGCCGTCGCCATCAATGCCCGCCATATCAACACGGTGGCGGGCCTTACCGGAGGCGCGAAAAAAGCCGAAGCGGTCTATCAAGAGAACCTATCATATGCATGCAAACGCGCCGCAGATAGCGGATTGATGATTGTTATCGAACCGCTCAATCCGCGCGCCGTGCCCAACTATCATTGCTGGCGGCTCGATCAGGCGGTGGACACCATCAATGCCGTTGGCGCGCCCAACCTTAAGATCATGTATGACTTCTTCCACATGCAGATCGTCCACGGTGATTTGGAAGCCATGATCCGCGCCAACATCGACATGATCGGTCATGTGCAGTTTGCCGCCATCCATGATCGCGGTGAACCCGACGTCGGTGAAATCAACTTCCCTTATGTCTTCAAGGTTCTGGAAGATGCCGGCTATGACGGCCACTTGGGCGCGGAGTACAAACCGCGCGGTAAAACCGTTGAGGAAGGTCTTGGCTGGATAAAAACCTATCGGTATCGTTAGCTACTCACGCCGGCTTTGATCTGCTCCATAATGCTATCGAGATCACCGGAGATATCGACGGTAATCGCGTTTTCGCCGAAAGGCGGCTCCAGCGCAGCAAACTGACTATCGAGCAGCGTTACCGGCATAAAATGCCCTTTTCGCGCGCGCATGCGCCGCTCAATAAGTTCACGCGATCCGGCAAGATAAATGAAACAGACATCACTTCCCGCCGATTGCCTGATGGCGTCGCGGTAAATACGTCTGAGCGCAGAACAACCGACAGCGATCATCCTGTCAGTGCGTGCCAATTCTTCACCAACGAGCCTAAGCCACGGCGCGCGGTCCCCGTCTGTCAGCGGAATGCCCCGCTCCATTTTTAATATGTTCTCACGCGGATGCAAATGATCGCCATCGACATAGCGCCATCCGAGAGCCGCCTCGAGTGCTTCACCAACAGTAGACTTGCCACTGCCGGCCACGCCCATAATGACGAATTTTTCTGCCATCAAAGCGAAGCCGTGATACCGCCATCCACATAGATGGTTTGACCGTTTACGAAACTGGAAGCAGCCGATGACAGGAACACACAAGCACCTTGCAACTCCTCAACCTTACCCCAACGACCGGCAGGTGTACGCTTTTCCAGCCATGCAGAAAATTCAGGATCGGCAACAAGCGCTGCGTTCAGTGGTGTATCAAAGTAGCCCGGTGCAATCGCGTTACATTGCAGACCATGTTTGGCCCAATCGGTTGCCATTCCCTTGGTGAGATTGGCGACGGCGCCTTTGGTGGCAGTGTAAGGCGCAATAGAGGGTCGCGCCAAGGAAGACTGAACCGATGCGATATTGATGATTTTACCCTGCCCACGCTTGATCATGTGACGCGCCACAGCTTGTCCCACGTGGAATACGGAGGCGATGTTGGTCTGCAACAGCTTTTCAAATGCGTCCGCCGGAAACTCTTCAAGCGCCGCGCGATGCTGCATGCCCGCATTATTCACGAGGATATCGATAGGCCCGTTTGCGCTTTCATACTGATCAACGGCGTCTTTGACTGATGCGTGGTCCGTCACATCAAATGGCAGCGGCTTGCAAGGGCCGTCAAACGCATCAGCAGCTGCCTTCAACTTTGCTTCATCACGTCCGTTCAAAATGAGATCAGCACCAGCGGCAGCCAGCCCTTTTGCGAGCGCCAAACCTATGCCCTGGGATGAACCGGTCACCAGTGCAGTGCGCCCCTTCAAATCAAAAAGCGTCATCAAATTCCTCCCAACTAATCTCTTCACTCTCCTTGTCATTTCTATATGTTATCGATAACATTTACAAGTGTGGGAACACTGTTTGACGGATCGATACCGACTTGGTGGCGACCCTAAAAAGGGAGGCAATGATGAAAGCACTGGTTATTCACAACGCCAAGGATTTGCGCATCGAGGAGCGTGAAACGCCAACGCTCGGGGCGGGCCAAGTGCTCGTTCGTTTGGCAGCCGGCGGCATTTGCGGGTCTGATCTCCACTACTACAATCACGGCGGCTTTGGCGCCATTCGTTTGCGCGAACCGATGATCTTGGGCCATGAAGTTGCCGGACATGTTGAGGCAATTGGCGATGGCGTCGCAAATCTGTCCATTGGGGATCTTGTGGCTGTGTCGCCATCACGCCCTTGCGGCCATTGTGAATATTGCGAAGCGGACCTGCATAACCATTGCATGAACATGCGTTTTTATGGATCGGCGATGCCCTTCCCTCATATCCAGGGCGCATTTCGAGAGAAGCTCATCGCGGATGAAAGCCAATGCGTTATTGCACGTGGACTAAGCGCCGGAGAAGCAGCCATGGCGGAACCGCTGTCGGTCTGTTTGCACGCTGCCCGACGCGCGGGTGATCTAACAGGCAAACGCGTGCTCATCACCGGCTCAGGACCAATAGGAACACTATGCATCCTTGCAGCGCGCGACGCAGGAGCAAGTGAGGTCATCGTTACCGACTTGGCTGACGAACCCTTGCGATACGCAAAACAAGTCGGCGCTGACCGCGTTATTAACGTTGCAAACGATGCTGCCGCCCTTGATGCTTACGCTGAAGGCAAAGGAACCTTTGATTGCCTCTTTGAGTGTTCTGGTGCGGCACCAGCTCTACGCTCAGGCATTGCAGCACTTCGACCACGCGGAATCATTGTCCAATTAGGCCTTGGCGGCGATATGGAATTGCCCATGATGCAGATCACTGCCAAGGAACTGGACCTGCGCGGTTCCTTCAGGTTCCACGAAGAATTTGCAGTTGCGGTAGCGAAGATGCGGTCGGGCGCCATCAATCTCAAACCACTGATTTCACATAGCTTTCCACTGGATAGCGCCATAGAAGCGTTTGAAACGGCGGGCGATCGCTTGCGCTCCATGAAAGCGCAAATCATATTTCAGGCTTAGTCACTCATTGTTGGAATAGGCAATCTCAAGCCGCTCGCCGTGGTGAGCTGCCCGCATCGGCTAACAGAATGGCGTTGCCACCGGCAGCAGTCGTGTCCACACACAAATGACGCTCAAGACAAGCATGGGCCTTGTCCGGCCGGTCAGCGATCAAAGGGATAATGGGTCCCTCCAACGCTGCAAGAGCTTTGGCGTACAAACGCGCCGTTGCAGCATCACCCCACCACAATACTCCACCAAACGGTGGAAGAGACTGTAGCGCTTCCGGTTCCAACCAACCATCCAAAAGTACGGCATGCCCGCCCAGCTCTGTTATTGCTCTTTGTTGTGCACGGGCAGCTTCCGGTCCAGGTCCAGCACAGATAATCGGCAGCCGCGGCAGAGTTGAGAGCCGGTTGAGCTCCCCTGTAGGACCGGGAAGAATTTCTGTCTCGACGACAGCCGTGTCACCGCCCAAAGCAATCAGTTGAACCTTCAAAGCCTCCAGATCGACGGGCGTTCGCCACTCTTTTACAACAACTGGAAGGCAGTCGGCAGCAAAACGCGCAAGATAATTTGGCCCACCTGCTTTGGGCCCAGTGCCGGACATGCCTTCGCCGCCAAACGGTTGGCTACCGACAATAGCGCCTATCTGATTACGATTGGCGTAGATGTTCCCCGCATGAACAGCGTCAGCAATTGACTGTACCCGATCATCAATGCGCGTATGCAAACCAAATGTCAGCCCATTACCGGTGGTATTGATCGCTTCAACAACAGCCATGATGTCTTTGGCCTTGAAGGTCGCGATATGTAAAACAGGCCCGAACACTTCTTCCCCAATATCCTCGATGCCGTTGACCCGGATCAGTGCCGGACCAACAAACGAGCCCTCAGCAGGCGTGGACATACGGTGCAGCAACTGTCCTTCCGCCGCCTTTTTATCAACATAGGCATTGATGTGGTCCGCCGCTTCTTTGGTGATGATCGGCCCAATATCCGTGAAGATCTCCCATGGATCGCCAAGCGTTAGCTCATCCATGGCGCCTTTGAGCAGGTCAACAAACGGCTCAGCAATGTCATCCTGCAAATAAAGGCACCGCAAAGCTGAACAGCGTTGCCCGGCTGATTGAAAGGCCGAGACCACGATGTCGCGAATGGCTTGTTCAGGCAACGCAGTACTATCGACAATCATCGCATTAAGGCCGCCAGTCTCGGCGATCAAAGGCGCACCCGGCTTGCAATCCGTTGCCATGGTGGCCTGAATGCGCTTGGCCGTTGCGGTCGAGCCAGTGAATGCCACACCCGCAATGCGTGTATCAGATGTTAACGCCGCGCCGACGTCGGACCCGACGCCCGGAAGTAATTGTAATGCCGTTTTCGGTACACCGGCTTCATGCATCTTCGTTACGGCCCAAGCCGCAATAGCGGGCGTGGTCTCAGCCGGTTTTGCAAGAACCGCATTGCCAGCCGCGAGCGCCGCCGCAATTTGCCCTGAGAAGATGGCAAGTGGAAAGTTCCAGGGGCTGATGCATGTGAACACACCGCGCGCTGGTGCCGATTGAGTTCTGGCCTGAAGAGCATAGTAGCGCAGGAAATCCACCGCCTCCCGCAGTTCCGCTACGGCATCTGCGAGAGTTTTTCCCGCTTCAACGGCAAGAAGCGCAAAAGCTTCTGCGGATTCAGCTTCGTAAAGATCAGCGGCTGCATTTAGTATGCGGATGCGGTCTTCTACCGACGCGGCCCATGGAACCGTAACCGACAAGGCGATTTCCACGTCTTCGTTGGACGCACTGATCACTGTACCGATGGTTTCGCCGTTGCTCGGGTTGATGATCTTTTCACGTTGACCGCCGACAGGATCGCCAGCGATGATGGGACCGACTTGCAGAACCGGAGGCTTAATTCGCGCTGTGTTGATACGACTCAATTCGGTTACATCGTTCAGATCAAATCCAATCGAATTGCGCCGTTCTGGCTCAAAAAGTTGAGTTCCCGTTCTCAGAGCGGGCGCACCGCTCGTCAGACCATTGGCCACTGCATCAAATGGGCAGGCCGCAACGACGGATGCCGGAACAGAAATGTCGACAATCTGATTAACGAAGGAGGAATTGGCGCCATTCTCCAACAAACGTCGGACAAGATAAGCAAGAAGATCACGATGCGCGCCAACAGGCGCATAAATACGGCAACGCGTAGCCTCCTTCGCCAAGACCATATCGTGCAGCGCCTCGCCCATGCCATGAAGGCGCTGGAACTCGAATACATCTCGCGGCAGACCCTCAACCATCTCTAAAACTGCAGCCACCGAATGGGCGTTGTGCGTGGCAAATTGCGGATAGATTCGATCGCGCATTTCCAAGAGCTTTCGCGCAAGCGCAATATAGCTGACATCGCTGGCAGCCTTTTGTGTAAACACCGGAAAGTCGGCTAAACCTTCAACTTGGGCGTTCTTAATTTCGGTGTCCCAGTAAGCGCCTTTCACCAGTCGGATCATAATCCGGCGATTAAATAGCTGCGCCAGGCTATAGAGTTCATCGATAACATCCACTGCCCGGCGACCATAGGCTTGAACCACAACGCCAAATCCGTCCCAGCCTGCCAGCTCAGGGTCAGCGAGGGTGGCCTCGATAACTTTCAAAGAGAGAGCAAGCCGGTCTGCTTCCTCCGCATCGATGTTCAGCCCCATACCTGCACGAGCCGCTTGGCGGGCCAAACGCTTAAGAACCGGGACGAGTTCTTCCATCACCCGATCAGCCTTGGCGACTTCGTAGCGTGGGTGAAGTGCAGACAGTTTGACAGAGATGCCCGGATTGGCGGTTATGTCACCACTTTCACAGGCTAACGCGATTGTGCTGATCGCATCGCTATATGCTCGCGCATAACTGGCTGCATCTGAAGCAGTGATCGCCGCCTCACCCAACATGTCGTAGGAGTAAGTGTATCCTTTGGCTTCCAAGTTGCGCGCGCGTTTCATGGCGGCATCGATGTCTTCGCCCAGCACAAATTGCTGACCCATCTGCTTGATGGCAGCTGAAACGGCAGTTCGAATGACAGGCTCTCCGAGGCGGCGTACCATTGCGCGAAGCGTACCTGCGATCCCGGGCTCAACATTTTCAAGAACGCGGCCGGTCAGCATCAATCCCCATGTAGAAGCATTGACGAACGGCGAACTGGAATGGCCAAGATGCGAAGACCAGTCCGATGGCGCGATTTTATCTTCAATCAGCGCGTCGATGGTGGTCGGATCGGGAACACGCAACAGCGCTTCAGCCAAGCACATGAGCGCAACGCCCTCGTCTGTTGAAAGACCATACTCAGCCAGGAACACTTCCATGAGACCAGGCGAAGACGCCTTGCGGATTCTTTGCACCAGGCCTGTCGCGCGCTCAACAATGGCTGCACGGCACGATGCATCCAGCCGCGCGATCTTGACGAGCTCAACAATGGTCTCGGCCTCATCGCGCCGTTTGTTTCTGTCCCAGACTGGATTGATATCAATCATTGGCTAACGACCTCGCTTTTTGCCATGATATCATTTTGCTTTTAGACGTTTCGTCTGTAATTGGACCAGAAAACAGATTAACGCCTAATTTATAGGCCAGTTACAGGATATATAGATGAAATTCGCTGAACCCTTGGACGAATTAGACAGCCAAATTTTATCAGTTCTGGCCGCTGATGGACGCATTTCCATGACGGCTCTTGGCCAAATGGTTGGCCTCTCAAAGACGCCAGTCACATCGCGCGTCAAACGTCTGGAGGCAGCAGGCGTTATTACCGGATATCGTGCGGAGCTTTCGGCACAGAAGCTGGGACTAGAACATGTGGCCTTCATCGAAGTGAAACTCTCAGACACGCGCGAACCGTCGCTACGAGATTTCAACAACGCCGTCCGCCATATTGCGGAAGTTGAAGCTTGCCACATGATTGCCGGTGGCTTTGACTACCTGCTCAAAGTCAGAACGAAAGACATCAACGACTATCGGCGCGTACTTGGCGAGCAGATTTCACAGTTGCCCCATGTAGCTTCAACATCAACTTATGTCTCGATGGAAAGCGTGCTGGATCCCGGTGTCATGGCGCCTTAGTCTAACAAAGCCTCATGATACTGCTGCCGCCTCAAACTCATCATCGAACTTTCTAAGAGCGACAAGAACACCATTGCTCTTGAGCACCTCTGCCCAAAAGCCAAAAGACGACCGGAACCGCTCATGCACGGCCAAGTCGCCATAGTATTTCTGTTGAGAAATCCAATGCGTTGGGTTTGCAACTGCTTTTTGCGCCTCGGTTTTAAGCTCCTGGGCGACCGGATCATTGGGCAGCATTTCTACCCCATCTTCCCGAGTACCCAGGCAATAACGCATCCAAAGCGCAGACATGAAAGCCAAACCGTTGACGGGCTGCCCACCTTCCAAAGCATCGTGGATTGAGGGGATAATGAAGCCCGGCTGCCGGCTTGAACCGTCAAATGCAACACGGCGTGTGGTGTCGATGATCTCCGGGTTCGCAAAGCGCTCTTCAATCAAATCAAGGTAAGCATCCGGCGTCATCCCTGGCACAGGCTTCACATTTGGCAGCACCTCCGTAACCATCGTCTGCCGCAAAAAACGACGAATATCCACGTGTCCCATCGCGTCAGCGATACTCTCGATACCCAACAGATCAGCGGGTATGGCGATCATTTGATGGCCGCCATTGAGCACTCGGAGTTTCATTGCCTCAAAGTCATGAACATCGCGCGCGAAGGTCGCGCCGACCTTGTCCCAATCGGGACGACCGGCGCAGAAATCATCTTCAATGACCCATTGGCGGAAGTTCTCGTGCGTAACCGGCGCCACATCTCCAATGCCAAATTGCGACGCAAGCGCGAGCTCTTTCGGGCCGGTTGCTGGCACAATGCAATCCACCATCGAGTTGGGAAAGGAGCAATTTTCATCGATCCAGAGTGCCAGCTCGGGGTCTAGTAGTTGAGCAAGAGAAACAATGGTGTTGCGCAGTATGGTGCCATTAGCCTGAAGATTGTCACAGCAAAGGCCTGTAAAGGGTGCGATGTTGCTTGCCCTGCGCCGCTTCAACGCTGCAATCATTGCGCCAAAAGCGGTGCGCGGCTTGTTCGGATTTTCAGCATCATGGCGAATGTCGGGATGGGTTGGATCAAAACGCCCGGTCGCAGGATCAATATAGTAGCCGCCTTCCGTAATGGTCAGTGAAACGATCCGGATATCAGGCTGCGCCATGCGTTGGATCAGTGAAGCATTGTCCTTCTCGACCGGCACGAAATCAATCATTGAGCCGATCACTTCGGCAGACTTACCAGATGGGTCGAGCTCAATCAGTGTTGTTAGACAATCCTGAGCCAACAAGCGCTCGCGTTGAACAGCATCATTTGGGCGTACACCAGCACCGACAATCGCCCAATCATGAGCAAGGCCCATTTCCATCAAGCGGTGTAGATACCAAGCTTGGTGGCCGCGATGAAAATTACCCAGACCGATATGCACTATACCGGCTGATAATTGCGAGCGATCATAGGATGGAACGCGCACTTTCCTATTGATCTGGCCAAGCGTTTCGTTGCGAAGCGGGATCAACTCATCCATTGGCCACCATCCACATTATAGGTTTGAGCGACAATGTAATCGGCTTCATCACTGGCCAGAAAGATGGCCATTCCGGTCAGATCGTTAGGGGTACCCATGCGTCCCAATGGTACGCCTTGACCTACTTCCATCTTCTTCTGTCCTGGCGCCTTGTTCTCGTACTTGGCAAAAAAAGCGTCCACACCGTCCCAGTGCTCGCCATCCACCACACCCGGCGAAATCGCATTCACGTTGATGCCGTGCTTGATAAGATTGAGACCCGCAGACTGCGTCAGTGAAATGACTGCTGCCTTGGTTGCGCAGTAAACCGACACCAATGGTTCGCCACGCCGTCCTGCCTGGCTTGCCATGTTGATGATCTTTCCCCGAACCCCTAGATCAATCATGTGTCGCGCTACGGCCTGGATCATGAACAGAGTGCCCGACACATTGATAGAAAAGGTTCGATCAAAATCCTGGCGTTCAATCTCGACAATTGGAGCCGCGGTAAAAACCGCGGCATTGTTGATAAGAATATCAATTGTCCCGAACGCTTGGTCAGTGGCAGCAATCGCCTTATCAATACTGGCTTGCGAGGTTACATCCAATTCCAAGGCGATGGCCGCATCGCCGATTTCGTTGGCGGTAGCATTCGCGCCTTCATGATCAATGTCCGCAATTGCAACACGAGCGCCCTCATGCGCATAGGCCTGCGCGAACGCCTTACCGATGCCGCGCGCAGCACCGGTGATAATTGCGTTTTTGCCAGCCAGGCGTTTCATCAGATGCGCAAGCCCTTGTCGTCAAATTTATGAATCTGACCGGCTTCCGGCGTCAGGTAGACAGTGTCCCCGTGCGAAACGCTCATCTCTCCACCCGTTCGCACCGTTAGAGGATCGCAGCCTTCGATACCATGCACGTGAATGAAGGTATCGGAACCCAGATGCTCGGCGACACCGACAGTACCCTTCCAAGCGTCTTTCTTCGCTTTTGTTGACGCTTCAATGTGCTCCGGACGGACCCCAATGGCACGTCCACCTAAACGGCCAGCTTCCTCTCCCTCAACAAAGTTCATCTTGGGTGAGCCGATAAAACCGGCCACGAACTTGTTGCGCGGGTTTTTATAAAGCTCCAATGGCGAGCCAACTTGTTCAATGACCCCGGCCTGCAAAACCACAATCTTGTCGGCCATGGTCATGGCTTCCACCTGATCATGCGTTACATAAATCATCGTGGTACCCAGACGATTATGCATTTCGCTGATTTCCAAGCGCATCCCAACACGCAAGGCCGCGTCGAGGTTGGAAAGCGGCTCGTCGAACAAGAACGCCGTTGGATCGCGAACGATGGCGCGGCCTATGGCAACGCGTTGGCGTTGGCCGCCCGACAATTGACCGGGCTTACGGTCAAGATAGTCAGTCAGGTTCAGCGCTTTTGCAGCCGCGTCAATGCGCGTATTCTGCTCAGCCTCACTTACGCCTGCCATACGCATCGGGAATGCAATATTCTTGCGCACGGTCATGTGTGGGTAGAGTGCGTAGGTTTGGAACACCATTGCCAAGCCGCGCTTGGACGGTGAAACTTCGGTCACATCCTGATCGTTGATGAGTATGCGGCCCGACGTTGTATCTTCAAGGCCCGCAATCAGGCGCAGAAGCGTGGACTTGCCACAACCCGATGGCCCCACGAAGACTGCAAACTCGCCCTCCTCAATGGTCAGGTTGATCGGCGGAATGACTTGCGTTTCGCCAAAGCTTTTGGTGACATTTTCTAAAACGATACGTCCCATGGTCTTTTCCTATTTCACCGCACCGAAGGTGAGGCCTTGAACAAGTTGTTTCTGACAGAACCAGCCGAGCACAATGATCGGACCGACGGCGGCCGTAGAGACGGCAGACAGGCGTCCAAAGAATAGTCCCTCCGGCGCGCGGTTGCCTTCGATAAGCTTGGATAGTGTCGCCGCATCGGTCGTTGTCAGGCGAACGGTCCAATAGGCTTCGTTCCAGCAGAAAATGAAAATCAGGAGTGCCGTTGAAGCAATGCCACCCCATGCGAGCGGAACAAGGATTTCCTTGACCTCACCCCAGGTCGTCACGCCGTCCATCTGGCCTGCTTCAATGATCTCCTTGGGAATCTCTTTGAAGTAGGTGAACAGCATCCAGACCGCGATCGGTAGATTGATCAGGCACAGGACCAGAATGAGCAGGAAATGCGTGTCGAATATTCCGAGGAAGTTCTTGGTCAGAAACGTCATCGGATAAAGAACCGCCGCCGCCGGAAGCATCTTGGTGGAGAGCATCCACATCAAGACATCTTTTGTACGCCGCGTCGGATTGAACGCCATAGCATAGGCACATGGAATGCCGACCACGAGGCAGAAGGCCGTCGCAAAGACCGAGGTGATGACCGAATTGATCGCAAAGCGCCAATAGTCATAGTTCTCGGTCATGTTCGTATAGTTCTCGAGCGTCGGCGTGAAGAACAGCAGGAACTCCGGCTTCACCGCATCTGCATCGGTCTTGAAGCTGGTCAAAACCATCCAGAAGATCGGGAAGAAGAAGACAAGCCCCACTGCCCATGCCATCGTGGCGCGACTGATACGCCCGGCTTTAGTGGATTGTGCAACAATTGCCATTGGTTCAGTGCTCCTCAATCCATCAATGTCTTGCCGATCATCCGCAAAAGGAAGATCGCGACAATATTGGCCAAAATGACCGCGAAGATGCCCGTGGCGCTGGCAGCGCCGATGTTATTGTTGGCAAACTCGCCGATCAGATAGGGAAGGTTTTTGTTCCCGTTGCCGCGGCTTACAATCTCGATCTCCGCGTAAAGCGACAGGTGAAAGATAGCCTGGATCATGACAACGATTGCAATCGGACGGCCAAGATGTGGCAGCGTCAGGAACCGGAACTGCGACCAGGTGCTGGCCCCGTCCAAGACCGCAGCTTCTTTTTGCTGCTGATCTTCTGACTGCAAAGAGGTCATGAAAATAAGCACAGCAAATGGCGTCCATTGCCATGTGACCATGATGATCACGGCGATGGCGGAAGTCTGAGTTGCTCTGAACGAAATCGGTTCGAGCGTTGGCCAAAGCGAGAAGAACCAACCCACAAGTGGCGCATCCTTCATGGCCGCGATCAAGTCGTTGATCCCACCGACAGCGATACCTTGTAGGCCAAGAACCGGATCAAGGATCATATTGATCCATAAAACAGCGTTGACGGCGGGCATGACGAAGAAAGGTGAAATCAACAACACCCGCACAATACCGCGTCCCGGAAATGCTTTGTTGATAAGGACAGCAATCGCAATGCCAAGGATAACGGTGCAAAAAAGGATACTGCCGACGATCATCAAGCTGTTTTGAATAGCAAACAGGAAGTCTTTTGAGTTCAACACAAACTCGTAGTTCCCAAAGCCACGCCAGTTGCTGATGGAAGGGGTTGTCCACTCCGGACGACGAAGGCTGTTCAGAACGTAACGGATGAACGAGAAGTAGAGCGTCATGCTCAACGGTACGAGCATCCAGATCAAAAGCAGCACAACCGCTGGTGTCTGAAGAAGGCGGGGAAGCGTTCTGTTGGACATGAGTATACCGTCCCGGCGAATCGTTGTTTCGCCATCTAGGTTACGATGAAAAGGTTTGTTTGGGTCGTTGGCGTCAGTTCCGATCACGCCAAGGGTCATAATTCGGAAGGCCCAAATTCATGGATTGGGCCTTCCGTCTGGGAGGCCGATACTTAGTAGTAACCGGCTTCTTTCATGATCGCATCGGCAGCAGCCTGTGATGCCGCGAGCGCATCATCAACAGATTTGGCACCCGACAAAGCCGCAGCCATTTCCTGCGCCACTGCGCTGCCCACTTCAGGGAACTCAGGGATCGCAGCAAACTGAACACCGACATATGGCTTCAGGTCTGTTGCTTCTGGTGCCGCAGACTCGATGGCAGCCATCTCAGCAGCTGCAAACCCTGCAGCAGCTTTGAACTCTGGGTAGGCATAGGTTGACGAACGTGTACCTGTTGGCACTGAGCCCCAGCCAAACTCAGGATGGTTGGCGACAGCAAGGATGTAATCCTTTGATGTTGCCCACTCGATGAACGCCTTTGCTTCATCTGCATTGTCTGTGCCCGCGGGAACAGCCATTGCCCAAGCCCACAGCCAGTTGGCACCAACCGGATTACCAGCATTTGGTGACTGAGCGTATGCAACACCGTCAACTTCAAGGAAGGAAGCAGCGATTGTGGCATCAATCCACATGCCGCACTTACCTTCGTTGTAGAGGGCTAGGATTTCGTTGAATGAATTACCTTCAGAGCCGGGAGGGCCATAAGTGCCAAGTAGATCAACGTAGAAGTTGATCGCAGCTTTCCATTCATCGGAATCCAGTGTTGGACGGAAATCAGCATCAAACCAAGCGCCACCGAAGGAGTTCACCATTGTTGTGATGAACGCCATGTTGTCGCCCCAACCCGGCTTACCGCGCAAGCATGCACCATAAACACCATTGTCTGGATCATGGACTGCAGCAGCGGCTGCCTTGATGTTATCCCAGCTGTCATTGTCAGCGACTGAAACACCGGCCGCGTCCATCAGATCCTTACGGTACATAACCATGGAGGATTCGCCGTAAAACGGTGCTGCATAAAGTGTGCCTTCGTGTGACAGACCGTTGCGAATTGCTGGCAGCATGTCGTCAACATCATAGTCAGCGCCAAACTCAAGCGGCTCAATCCAGCCCGCAGCACCCCAAATTGGCGCTTCCTGCATGCCGATGTTGATGATGTCGTACTGGCCGCCGCCGGTTGCTGTGTCAGATGTGACCTGCTCGCGAAGCACACCTTCTTCAAGTGAAACCCAGTTAAGCTCAACACCAGTCTCAGCGGTGTAAGCTTCTGCAACTTTCTGCATGTTGATCATGTGGCCATTGTTCACGATCGCGATCGTCAACGATTTGGAATGGCTTGCCGCCATTGCACCTGTTGCCACAACGGCCATTGCCGTCGTGAGGCCAAGAACTTTCTTGGAGAGCATCCTCTTTCCTCCCTAGTTGGATGTGTCGGGAGCAAAACATGGGAAAGTCGCGCGGTCAATATATTTTTTACGCGCGTAAAGAAAAAATGATCAAGCAGATTTTCTCATCACCAAACGCCCTTGAAATAAGGTGTCCGGGCGGGTTCCAGATGCCTTCTCATCGTCAACAAGCGCCAAAAGCGTATCCAATGCCCACCGCGATATCGCGTCATAATCCTGTGCAATGGTCGTCAGCGGCGGGTAGGTGTAACGCGAAAATGGATGATCATCCTGTCCAGCAACCCGTATGTCCGCATCATCCTCTAGCCCAACCTTCAACCCCTCTTGGTGACAGGCGGCCAAGAACCCGATGGCCAAACGGTCATTGCTGCAAAGTACGGTTTTGGTCTTCAGCGCGCCGGATCGCAGTGTGTGCAGTCCGCCTTGAAGACCGATGTCTTCAAGCGCCCAGCCCTCACCTTCAATTTGGATGATAAACGGTTCCAAACCATGGTTCTCCATAGCCATGATATAGCCCTGACGGCGCTTGCGCGCATTCGGATTGGGCGGCGTCTTCATTTCCAGGAAGGTCGGCGGTTCCCCACTGCGATAAAGATACTCGACCATCAATGCCGTAAACTGCGCATTATCGGACCCGATGAAAGCGCGCCCTACATCATTGATATTACTGTCGAAAAGGACCGTTGGCACGTCTTGGCAAAAACTTGCAACGGCGTCTTGATCTGACAAACGCCCAAGCGGCGCCAATAACACCCCGGTTGGCTTCATCGAACGTAGCGTGTCAAAAACCTTGCTTTCGCGTTCATGCGATCCGTTTGAGCTAAACAATGAAGCAGAGTAACCAGCTTCGATACACTTTGCCTCCAATACCCGCGTGATTTCGCCAAAGAACGGATCCGACAGATACGGAACCACAATTCCGATAGTCTTGGTGAGCCGTCTGTTCTGATTGATGGCATAAATGTTCGGACGGTAGTCATAACGCTTGAGCGCTTCTTCGATTCTCTTGCGCGTCGCAGGACGCACGCTATCGGGATCATTGAAGAATTTTGATACGGTTGGTCGCGACAAGCCGCTGGCCTCCGCAAACTCTTCCATGTTTCTGATTTTGATGGTTTCCGCCACGACACACCTAGCTACTGCTACTTACAATGAAACATATAAGCTTTACGCGCGCAAATTATGAAATCGCCATGTGAAGTTTGCAATCCAATTTGCACAAACTGCAAAGTTGGGCATGTTGTTCGGCAGTGACGAAACCAGCAAAGGGCGGAAGTCTATGATCGACGGGATCGAGCTTGCCATCCAAGGGGGAAAAGTCGTTACGCCGCAAGGTGTTATTGAGGGCGACATAGCGATCGCAAACGGCACAATTGTCTCAGTCGGAAAACCCATTGCCAATGCAAAGGAGCGGATTTCCGCGAACGGAAAATGGGTGATGCCTGGAGGCGTTGATCCACATGCTCACATCGAACAAATGTCTGGCATGGGTCTTTGGAACGCTGATACGTTTGAAACGGCAACCAAGTCCGCGGCACTAGGCGGGACGACAAGCGTGATTTCTTTTGCCGCTCAAGCCAGCGGTCAAACGCTATCGGAAACGGTAACCGATTATGTGGCGCGTGCATCCAGAGGTGCAATGATCGACTACGCGTTTCACATAACGCTGACAGATACTGAAGTTGCCAACTTTGAAGATGACCTGGCGTCCCTGATCAGCGCCGGGCATCGATCCGTCAAAGTCTTCACAACCTACAATATCCAGCTGAACGATTCACAATTGCTGCGGATTTTTCGGCTCGCCAGGCAAAGCGGCGCGCTGGTCTGCGTCCATGCTGAAAATGATGCAATCATTGCGCAAGCCAAGCAGGATCTCATCAGCAAAGGACGCACCTCACCAGCTGATCATGCACCCTCACGCCCTCGTATGGCAGAAATCGAAGCAGTTGAACGCATTTGCCGCTTTGCCGAATATATCGATCAGCCAGTGATGCTGTTTCACATCTCGACGCTTGAAGGCGCTGCCGTCGTAAAAGCGGCGCAGGCACGCGGTGCGCCGGTTTGGGCTGAGACATGTCCCCACTATCTCTTCATGACTGAGCGCGCTTTGGACAAACCCGGACTTGAGGGCGCCAAATGGATGTGTTCGCCGCCGCAACGCACGCCACGTGATCAGGACGCGCTATGGGCAGCATTGGACGACGGGAGCATCAGCCTCATCTCTTCCGATCATGCCCCCTACCGGTTTGACGAAACCGGCAAACTCTCAGCAGGTCCAAACCCTGGCTTTCATGAAATCGCCAACGGACTGCCCGGCTTGGAAACGCGGTTGCCACTTCTTTTCGATGCTATTGTAACAAAAAATCGTGGTGGACCTGAAGCTTTTGTAGAAATGACATCGACGGCCCCAGCGCGCATTTACGGCCTGACGAACAAGGGAAGCATCGCTGAAGGCATGGATGCAGACATTGTTGTTTGGAACCCAACAAAGACCGTCAGCTATGGTGCTGACGATCTGCACGATAATGCAGGCTACAATCCGTGGGAAAATTATAGCGTGACCGGATGGCCCGAACAGGTGTTCCTTCGCGGTCAGTGTCTGGTTAAAGATAGCGCTTTTTTTGGCAAGCCGGGCGACGGTCGATGGATAGATCGACCGGAACTTGCGACCAAGTTACGAAAGCGAGGTGACCATGCTCGATGAAACCGCCAAGGGTGTCTTCACCATCGCTGCAACACCATTCCTGCCTGATGGTGCACTGGACTTTGAAAGTCTTGATAAGCTGATCGACACCTATATTGAGCGCGGCGCGAGCGGGCTGACTATTCTTGGAATGATGGGCGAGGCTGGCAAACTGTCTGCATCAGAATCCATATCCATCATCAAGCGCGTGACGGCACGTAGCACGGTTCCTGTTGTGGTCGGCGTTTCTTCACCAGGTTTCGCCGCAATGAGTGCACTTGCCGAAGAGGCAATGAACCTGGGAGCAAAAGGCGTGATGGTTGCGCCACCCATGGGCCTGAAAACGGACACGCAGATTGTTGACTACTTCCACAACACAGCCGAAACGCTCGGCAAACTACCTTTTGTGCTTCAAGATTTCCCGCTGGCAACCGGCGTTCAGATATCAACGTCTGTTATCCTGAAGATCATCAATGATTGCCCGACCTGCGTCATGCTCAAGCATGAGGATTGGCCGGGACTGGAGAAAATCTCAGCGCTGCGCAAAGCGTCTGACGCCGGTTCGCGGCGCATTTCAATACTGTGCGGCAATGGCGGCATGTATCTGCTCGAAGAAATGATCCGGGGCGCCGATGGTGCCATGACTGGCTTCGGTTATCCGGAAATGATGCGGCAGGTGATCGAAGCGTTTAACGCAGACAATCTGGAGCGTGCCCGCGATATTTTCGACGCTTACATGCCGATGATCCGCTATGAGGCACAACCTGGCTTGGGCTTGGCCATTCGCAAGCACTCGCTGGCTCAACAAGGCATCATTAAACACCCAACATTGAGGAAGCCGGGCGGCTCGTTATCACTACAAACGATCAACGAAATCGATGCTCTGGCCAGTCGCCAAAAGCAGCGACTGCGCGAACTGGGGCTGTGAACTCTTAAGTCGGCCCGCAAGAGCTACGGCCTGAATGCCGTTTACATGATTGCGATCAGGAAGAAAACCAACGGCACCGGTGCCACTGCTATTGCCGCGCAAATCAGAAAGACAGGAAACGATATCAATCGACTGCATCCGGCAACAAGGCAAATTCCGCCCCCACCACCGATCAGCGCATTACCGGGCGTGTTAAGAGCGGCCATCAGAGCGACACAACGGTTCTTCAAAAGGAAAGCTGTGAAGCGTTTTGACCCCGCCTGCCCCATCAAGAGACCCAACCTCTCCTGTGGCTGGCAGTCGCGAAGCCTGGCAATCAGTTCAGCAGCCCGAACCATTCCGAACTTCAAAAAGATGCGTGCGAGGCTATCCTCAGGGATCAGCCTACCGGCAAGAAAAGCCAAGCAGAGTGCTGCTACGGTGCTCAGATAAACGAGGGGCGCATATGTCCCGCCAAGCGAAATCATCATGGCCAAACCGATTTCAGCACCCGGTACAAATGGAAATGCCATTAGGCTCATATGAGCAAGCGTCGCCGCAGCGATGATCGTATTATGAACCATGGTTTTGCAGATTGCATGAGCTGTCGGAAGCTGATCAACCATCCAGACTGCGAAGTGTTTTGCAGCGACGCATGCGGCAATGATAAGCGCAACAGCGCCCAAAAAGGCGAGCACGCGCTTAGGATTTCTCCGCATTTTTGCCAAAGCCTGCGGAATTGCGGAAGTTGGAAAAATGTTCATTGTTCACTCTGGATTTCTCGCCAACAGCGCTCGATTGTTTGCGCGAGGCGGATTGAGTCAGTTTTTGTTGTGTCCTGACTGATGAATGAAAGGCGCAGCACCTCCACACCCTTCCAGATCGCGGGTCTGACAAAGATATTGCCGGTCGCATTGAGGCGGGCTGCAAGTGCGCTCATCTGACCACTTCGCTGCGGAGGTTGCGGCGCGATGACGATTTGATTGAGATCAACTTCATTGATCACTTGAAGACCAACGATCCTGTCGAGACGTTCTGCCATAGTCCGCGCACATTCGCAGTGCTTTTCCACGATAGACGCGATACCTTTGCGGCCAAGCGATTGCATAACAGCCCAGGCGGCAAAACCGCGCGCGCGCCGAGAAAGCTCAGGATTATAATGCGTCGGGTTGCGACCATCTTCGTGCGATGCATTGAGATAGCTTGCGGTGATATCCATCGCGCGCCGATGCGCATCTGCGTCCCGCACGATGGCAAAACCGCTGTCATAGGGCACTTGCAGCCATTTGTGCCCATCCACAGACCAGCTATCGGCCAATTCAACGCCACGCGTTAAATGAACTCTGCTAGGTGCGACACGTGCCCAAAGGCCAAAGGCACCATCGACATGAAGCCAGGCATTGTGTTTACGCGCGAGCTCAGCAATTTTGGAAAAGTCCTCAAAGGCGCCGGAGTTGATATGGCCAGCCTGCGCGATGATGATCTTTGGCCCATCATGCAACTCCAGAGCTTGCTTCAAAGCGGACAGCTCCATGCAACCCTTTGCATCAGAAGCAACCGCTTCACAATTGGCATCGCCCAAACCAATATGACGCACCGCCGTCAAATTGGTGACATGCGCATCGTCTGACAGGAAGACCTTTATAAACGGCGCGCCTTGGAGCCCATTGGCTTCAAAGTCATGACCGGCCCGCTTCAAGACGGCGCTGCGAGCTGCGGCAAGCGCCACAAATGCGGCCATTGTTGCCCCTGTCACCAAACCTACTGAGGATTGGCGAGGCAGATCAAGAAGATCAAGAACCCATGTTGCAACGGCTTCTTCTGCCACCGCAGCCGATGGCGACGTCTGATAAATGGCGGCGTTCTGCCCCCAAATCGAGGTCAACCAGTCTGCGGCAACGCCCGTTGTGTTCGAACTGCCCATGACCCATGCAAAAAAATTGGCATTAGTGTTACCCACCAAACCCGGTTCAGCAGCAGCAATCAGATCAGCAATGACTGCTGTTCCATCTCGCGGACGCTCGGGCAACTCGATGCAAAACTGTTCGCGCAGGTCGTCCACCGAAGCAGTGGGGTGCAAAGGCCGCTGCGTTTGCCGAAAAACAACGGCGTAGTCAGCGGCCGCAGCAAGCGGCCCAAGACGATGTTGTGATTGGGACATCGGTCTCATCTCGGATGCAACCATGTGGGAAGGAAGCTATACGCGTCACGCTTCATGCTTGCGTCAAACGCAACACCCGCCTCGTTTAGCATGGACTTCAAAGAACCATCATTGAACGCGTCAAATGCCTCTGTCGCGCCACCAATATGTTGGCCATTAACGAAGATTTGCGGGATGGTTGGCGCACCGGTACGAGCGCGCAAATCAACGCGTACATCACCACCCAAATTATTCTTCTGGAAAGCAACCGAATCCAAATCGACAGAGTGAAACTCGATACCCGCGGCGGCAAACATCTTGCGCACCGACCAGCAGAATTCGCACCATTCAAGGGCAAACATAACAACCTTGTTTTCCGCTATGGTTTCTTCAACAAACGCTGTTGCATGTTCTTTGGGCCGATCATTGCTTGCTGCTGATGGTGCGCCTGCACCTGGCCGGTCAAACCGGTAGCCATCAGTGGAACGCGATATAGACATCTCCTCGTCAGACATGGTCTCGGCCACCTCGTCGAAAAGAACCGTGGTTATGTAACGCTCGCCCGTGTCGGGGATCATGGCGAGGATTTTAGAGCCGACGGGAGCCGTCTCAGCAACTTTCAACGCGGCCGCGAATGTGGCGCCGCCGCTAATGCCGCAGAAAATTCCCTCTTTTGCTGCCAGATCACGTGCTGCCCGCAAGGCATCAGATCCAGCGACAGGTGCAAAACCATCAATGTCATCAACAGCATCTTCAGCAAGCTTGGGAATGAAGTCGGGCGACCATCCCTGCATCAAGTGCGGTCTAAACATGGGATGGCTTGCGGACGGCTTACCATTGGCATCACGCGCTTGGGCAATACCACTGCCAATGACAGGCACATTGTCCGGCTCTGTCAAAATGACTTTAGTTTTGGGACTCCACGCCTTCAGAACTCTCGAAACACCCTTGAGCGTACCGCCCGTACCATAACCGGTAACAAAGAAATCAAGACCATCATCGCCAAACACATCTAGGATTTCTGGCGCAGTCGTGCGTGAATGCATGTCTGCATTGGCTTCGTTTTCAAATTGATGCGCCAAGTACCAACCATGCTTTGCAGCCAGTTCTTCAGCCTTGGCAACCATGCCGGACCCTTTTTCAGATGCGGGCGTGAGAACCACCTTTGCGCCAAGAAAACGCATAAGCTTGCGCCGCTCCACGCTGAAGTTCTCAGCCATTGTGACAACGAGCGGATAACCCTTTTGGGCACAGACCATAGCAAGGCCGATTCCTGTGTTGCCGGAAGTGGCTTCAACTACCGTCTGGCCCGGCGTCAGTTCACCCGAAGCTTCTGCCGCCTCAATAGCCGCTAGCGCAAAACGATCTTTTACCGAACCAAGCGGATTAAAGGCTTCCAGTTTGACAAATAGCTCAACATTCTTCGGACCCAGATTGTTGACCCGAACTATTGGCGTGTTCCCGATAGTATCGAGGATTGAGTTTGCGATTTTTGGCATCAGCCTCTCCAAATTTTGGCGCTGCCCGGCCTTTTGAAGTTGGATGTCAAAGTGTGTCATTTGATTGCTCCCTTAGGCAAGTTTGAGGGCCATTTGTCCGATGACACAATCAGTCGCCGTGAATCCCGCGTGAACTGGCGTGTGAATTGCGCCCGCAATTTGCAAAAAGGCTGCTGAATTGATCAAAATCCGCCAATTAATTTGCGTTTTCATCGCTATCAAACAGACTTAGCGTCTCGAATCTGAGTCTGAATTCGATATAGTCGCGCCATGTTTTGCATTCGGCTGTTCGGGAAATTCGAAGTATCTGATGAAAACGGGACGCCCATTGCGATCAGCGGCGCGAAGACCCAGGGACTGATCGCATTTCTTGCGCTCTGCGCCGAGATGCCCCCTACCCGCGATCGGATCATAAATCTGTTTTGGGGTGATCGTTTCACCGATCAAGCGCGCCAAAGCTTACGTCAGGCCATCGCCAAAATCCGAAAACTGCTGCCGTCCGACAAACACGACATTTTATCGGTTGATCAAGATCGCATCGGATTGAACCCGGAGTGTGTCCAGGTTGATGTTGATACACTTAGCCGCCTTGTAAACGACGAAACGCCAGATGCGGTGTTGGAGGCGGTCGAATTATTGCGAGGTCCGCTTTTGGACGGTCTATACGGCCAGCAAGCCGAGTTTGAGGACTGGATATCTTCAGAGCGGCAAAGAGTGAACGAGCTGGTTATCAAGGTTTTGGAGCGAGCGGCTGGCATCCATCAACGCAATGGCGACACGGAAGCAGCCTTGGGTATCGCGCGACGGGTCGCACGGTTGAACCCTTGGAGCGATGCAGCTCAAATGACCGTTCTCCAGTTGCTTGCGCAAAATGGTGATCGGGCAGCAGCCATTCAGCATTTCAAAGCCTATGAACGAACACTGCAGGACGAACTTGGTATTTCTGCAGGAAGTGATCTTCGATCGCTCATAGATCAGATAAAGGGCGCATCAGCATCTTCGCAGCGCGAGCATGAACGCACCGGGAATCGAGAGACTGAGATCCCAGAAGCCAAATCCGTCGGCGGTTCTACATCCATTGCCATTGTGCCCTTTGCGTGGATGGCATCGGAGGCTGACAACGGATACCTGGTCGATGGCCTGGTCGAAGATATCGTCACAAAGCTGGCGAGATTTAGTTGGCTTGATGTGCGAGCTGGTGGCAATACGCAAGGCGCGCGTCTGACGGGCTCGGAAATGAGCGCTCTATATGCGGACACCGGGGTGGAATACCTCGTTCATGGCTCGCTTCGGTCTCAAGGCGACCGCTATCGCCTGACGGTGCAACTGGCGGAACCAAAGGATGGTCGATACTTATGGGTAGAGCGCTTTGATCGGTCCACCAATGACCTGTTTGCGTTGCAGGACGATCTGTCCGATGCGGTCGTTGGCTCTCTTGAAGCGACACTGGAACGGCTGGAGGGTCGCCATACCAGAACCATAGCCTTTGGCGATATGAGCGCTTGGGATTGTTATCACCGCGGCTTAGCGATCCAGTACGAGTTCGATGCAGAAACCAACGCAAACGCTCAACGGCATTTCAGACGCGCCATCGAGCTCGATCCAAACTTTGGACTGGCCTATGCACGCTTGTCTTATGCAATCGTAATCTCAGCGATTTATTTCGAAGCCGAAAATGTAAGCGAGCTGCTGGATGAGGCACTCGAGCTTGCTCAGGTAGCAGCACGGTTGGAACCAGACGACGCTGTCGCACGTTTTGCATTGGGCCGTGTCCGGCTGGCGCGTGGTGAGTACGATCAATCGATTTCTCATCTGAAGACAGCCATCGATCTCAATCCAAACATGGCACAAGCCCATTGCGGCCTGGGAGATTCACTCGCCTATGCCGGTGATTTGGATGAAGCAATGACCTGTTTTGCCGAAGCGGTGCGTGTTTCGCCGACAGATCCCTATCGTTGGGCATTTTTAAGCTATGGCGCTACGGCGCTCCTCTTTCGAGGAGACTATTTGGAGGCCGACAAATGGGCAGCCGAGGCCGAAGCCATGCCAAACGCCCATTACTGGCCGACCGCCATTCGTGTTTCCGCGCTAGCGCACGCCGGCCGCGATAAACAGGCGGCGGCTGCGCTCAATCGTCTAAGAGAAATGCGCCCGGGTATAAGCAGCGATTTCGTCAAAAGCAGACTTTTTTACCTGCGCGATGCTGCTCAAGTTGAGGTCTATATTTCGGGGTTGCAAAAAGCCGGACTGGATTAGAGCAGAACCTTACCGCCAGCCTCCAGGAAGTCCATCGAGTTCGGGGCGCCAGCAATTTCGGCACCTTCGATCAGATCATCTTGCGTGATGTTCATCACTGAAGCACATACTTTGCAGACCCAGATGATACCGCCTTTTTCGACAAACTCGCTGACGAGTTCAGCAACCGGAGTGTAACCCGGCGCCGTCAGTCCATTGGCGCGGCCCTTTACGACCAAATTAAGTGCATCGCCTGTCAAAAATGCTCGTGCTGCGCCACGATTGGCAGCTGCACATGCGAGAATGAACGGAACGGTTGCACGTTCAAGATCAGTTGGACCAAAGCTACTGTTTACAAGATACGACATTTTCTTCTCCTGTGTTCGTCGTGATTGATGAAACAGCTATGCGCCAGCCATGGTGAAGCCGGTGTCAGGTGATCAGTGAATTGAAGAGAATTTGTTCGTGAACAACGCGAAACCAGGCGTGAATTCAGCCAAATGCCAGGCCCACCTGGATCAACGCATCAATTGCATCTTTGGCTTTGCGCTTAGGACTTTGCGCCATTGAAAAAGCGCGATTTAACCTTTCGCGTATGGTCTTTCACCCGCCGGATTGGCCCCGCCTTCAACGACCGCAATTCCTTCGACACTTCCTGATAGGCGCCCAGCAAAGGCTTCATCGCGGCTTGTTTTTCCGAAATCAGATGGAGTTTGCGAAATGATTTGAACGCAATTTCCTTTGCTGCTGCTTTCTCCATGAGCCCACGCTCAACAAGATCAAGCGCCGTCGCCTCAAAGCGCAGGCAAACTTCCTTGCTGATATTGTCCAGGCCAAAGTAGTGGTGAACGCTGGTCTCGCCGTCGACGGCATCGGCATAGGTCGGGCAGTAGTTCCAACGAATATCCATGATCTTTAAAGCGTCATGGAACCTGGAGTCGATGAAGTCTTCACCACGATGCTCTTCCATGAACATCGAATTCAAACCGAGAACCGCGATGATGGCCGCTTGGTCAGACCAATCATGTTCTTCAAAAGCGCTCGTTTTCCAGACAACATCCAGGAAGTCTCTCGTTAGCTGCGTATTACGCAAAACGAAAACGCCACTGTTTATCCTGGTTCTGGAGTGTGTGCCCAAGATCGCTTGGTTCTCGACACAGAAATATAGATCTTTATCGTCCTCGATCTCATCCTTGATCGAGGTTTCGAGGTCGACAAAAATGGCGTCGGTATCGACCCAGAAAATAAAATCGAAATCCTCTTCAAGCAGTTCCCTTGCGAGCTGGACTTTCAACCAATGCGGGCGGCGATCCACATAGCGATTATCGTAGGCGCGTAGCTCCATGCCGTGACGATCAGCATAACGCTGCATGTTCGGAACGGTGATTTCAGCCATGTCAGCGAGATGGGAATCATAGGCCGTAAAAAGGCACCATTTCGCCTTATCGCTCTTTTTGGCACGCACTTTAGGCGCGCCCTTGCGCGCTTTCTTCACCTGTTGCATCGGCAGCCTCCCCGGCAGTCGAATACCCGCGCCATCCAAGACGAACTCGCGCGGGCGTGATTTTGGATCGAATTGAAGTATGGTTTCGTGTCGATGCCACGGCGCAACACCATCCGGTCGCCAGCGGCCCGATTGCAAATGCGAGAAGTGACAATAGGCAAAATGGCGCTCGAAAACGTCATGAGCGTAAACCTTGCCGTCTTTCCACTTCCACTGTTTTGGAAACGTGTCTTGCCGCTTATCTATCCAAATATTGCCACCAAAGGATGTCGAGAACTGCTCTTCAAACAGGGCATGCAGGCCACGTTTTCGAGCTGTTCGCCTTGAGCCTTTGGCCCTCTTCAAATCTCTCCAGAACAGTAAGGTCATGCCCTTTTCATCGAGCGAGCAGACCTTTGGGCTTTCCATTTGCTCGCGCCACTCGGGTACCAGCCGAAACAGGTTCCGAATCTTTTCGGTATTACGAAAAAGCGAAAGGTGGCCGGCTATAATCCAGTCATGGGCAGAGACCACATCGAAGCCACGAATATTCTCGTTGTAGAACGCCCGCAAATCACCATAAATAACATCGATGTCGCTCTGGCCGAAATAGTCATAGCCTGCGATTTCGTCTTCAAACATCAAGCCAAGTGCGGGCTTTAGATCGGCCAATCCATTGGCGCTGACTTTTTGCAGGTCCACACCGAGCTTCGCTTTGGCCAAGCCACGAAACTCATCGAGCGACATGTTTTTGATCGTCACATTTGGGAAGCCAAAAATGTCCCTCGCACAATCAGATACAATCAACCAATTGATATCGCGATTGTGGCCGCAGC
This sequence comes from Pseudomonadota bacterium, assembly GCA_038529265.1. GTDB lineage: Bacteria > Pseudomonadota > Alphaproteobacteria > Rhizobiales > Rhizobiaceae > JBCBDX01. The sequence goes on along the minus strand of JBCBDX010000010.1, from coordinate 54,562 downwards.
TGTAAATGTACATGTCTGCCCATTCCGGCCATTCACCAAAATAGTGAACGATGATGCATATCGAGGGTGGCTTGGACATTCAGTCAGAAACGCGATTGATAAAACGAACGATTAAACATGTGGCGGCGCCACCTAACACACAGCTCTTGCAATGGAAATCTGCGGCAAACGCTTTTAATCATACACACAAATTCGCATCAGCTTTTCAAGCGTTTAGCACTGTCAACAAGTTGCGCGATAGACGCGCTTCTCGCAAGATGGGACAAGTGCCCCAATGCTAATGAGGTGCAGCACGCACAAGGTTGAGACCATGAATGAAAATGCGCAATCGTCGGGTGATCAACCGAAAGTGCTCATACTGACACCTGTTAAAAACGCGGAACGTTACCTTGCCCGATACGTTGAGTTGATCGAAGCACTCGATTGGCCAGCCAGCAGGCTCAGTCTGGGTATGCTAGATAGTGACAGCAAAGACGGGACGGAAGCGCGCCTTTACGAGCTGGAGGCGCGGATGCGCAAATGTGCTGACCGTGTAACGCTCAAAAAACGCGACTTCGGTTTTCACATGCCCGATGCCATTCCGCGTTGGGCACCCGCATTTCAGGTGGCAAGGCGCACCGTTCTAGCCCGCGCAAGAAACCACCTTCTGTTTGCCGCGCTTGATAATGAGGATTGGGTTTTGTGGATCGATGTGGACATCGTCGACTATCCGCCCGACGCCATTCAAAGGCTGCTGGCCGCAGAACGCGATATCCTGCAGCCCCACTGCGTCCTCGAACATGGCGGACCAACTTTCGATCAAAATGGCTGGATTGATCACGGCAAGCGCACACTGCACGATATGCGCGGTTCGTCAGATCCGGTGCGCATGGATTCCGTCGGCGGTAGTATGTTGTTTGTCCGCGCTGATCTCCACCGTGACGGCCTTGTTTTCCCACCGTACAAATATGGCGTTGAAAGCAACGCCATCCGCGATCCTCATCCACTTTGGGGTAAGGGCGAGATAGAGACAGAGGGATTGGCGATGATGGCGCGAGATATGGGCCACCAATGCTGGGGCTTGCCCGACTTTGAAATTCTGCACCACAGTAGCTGACGCATGAATGAAGATGCCGCAATAGCCGGGCATGCCAACGCATTGGAATTGCTGCGTAAATGCATGCGATTCTCAGACAACCCAGAAGCAATGGGCAGGCTCAGGATCCAGCTTCTGGCCTCCGGAGAAACATGGAGAGCAGTCTGCGAAAATGCGGCTAAAACCCGTTTGACACCCGCCCTTTATTGGCGCCTTGACGAACGAGGACTTTTACCGCCGATCCCCAAAACAAAACAAAGAGATTATCTGGCGCCCGCTGAGGTGCTTAAGGTGCTCTTCGAAGAAAATTTGGAACGACGCGGCGAGATGAGGCAAAGGCTGGTCGAGATCGTAGCCACCCTCAACGCACAGGGACTGACGCCAATCTTGATCAAAGGCGCGCGCCATCTTTGGCTGGAAGACGCGCCTTGGCGCACCTTGCGCGATTTGGACCTGGTCATGCCTGGGAAGGAGGCTGACTATGCCCAGACGCTTCTAAACGGCATCGGATATCGTCGAAGCGAGGAGCTGCCGGATCGGCCAAACCGCCATCATCTGGCACCGCTATTTCGCGACGATCTTTTTGGTTGGGTTGAAATCCACCGGCGCGCTGCAAACCCCTACGCAGAACAGTTTTCGACGACGGCTGATTTGGCCGTAAACGCAGAAACCGTGTCGAAAGATGGTTGTTCGGCGCTGGTGCTGACTGAAACTGACCATATCTGGCATGGACTGCTGCACCACCAATTTGGACACAGTGGCTTTGCCCGGGGGCTGCTAGACTTCAAGGGGTTGTTTGAGTTTGCCGCTTTGTTCCGAGAACTGAGCGATGCCTCACGACGCGCATTATACGAGAAAGCCGCCGAATCAGCACTTGGTTTGACTACGCTGGAACTGTGGTTGGCAGCTGCGGAAGCTGAACTGGGCCTCGAACCAGACCATGAAATCACGATCGGGCAAGATGCAAGGGACGTTGCAGAGAACTGGATCGCAAGAGGTGATGGAAAGGTGCAGAGCTCCATCAGGTATCCGGGCTATCGAGACATGCTGTCCATGGGCTGGAACAGCACCCGACTTCAAAAAACTGCTGCTGTGACCAGTTCAAACCGGCTTTCATTGGCAATAAATGTACCGTTGATGCTCGCACCCAAGATGAGGCGTGAGTAAAAACGATCCGCTTACGAACAGAGCGCAGCCTTGACCCGATATTCTTGAACATCGGGGGCTAAAGCTGTCGCGCGGCCATATGCCAAAGATGCCTTTTCTTTATCGCCGGACATGAAGTGTGCGTCACCCAATAGTGCGTTTGACCACTCGCCAAATATCCTTTTGTCGTAAGCTGCTAGCGGATCAAAAAAACTCTCAGCGTCAACAGCTTCCAAACCCTCAAGGATCGGAATTGCTTGGCTGATCTCACCATTCCTCAGAAGAGCGCTGGCAAACTGTAAGGCAATGGCATGCTGGCCCGGATAGGATTTCCAAGCCTGTCTTCCAAGCGCAACAGCTGTAACCGGATCATGCTCAACCTCAAGCCGCAACAATTGAGCCCAAGCCGTTGAGCCATCAACTCTTTGCTTCTGGTTTGAGCTATCGGAGGACAAGCGAATGGCTTCACCAAATGCCTCACGCGCTTCATCAATTTTGCCAAGACCGGCAAGTGTCTCACCGAGATGGGTCCAAATAAAAGCGCGTTCTGGTTGTTCCTTGGTTGCCTGTTTCAAAAGTGGCAGGTTCCGATCGTACTTTCTGGCCGGATCGCCCTCATAGCCATGATGTTCAATGAGCACGTCCAAGGGTTTGATCGCCAAACCATCGGACAGGCAGACCTCGCGAATAGCGTCATGTGCGCTTTCGTGCATGTTACCGCGAAAGCGAATCCTCGGATCGTTACGAAACAGGCGGATTTCGTGATACGGCGTAAAGTTCAGTTTTGGAATGAAACGAACGAAAAACGCGGCCGCTTCGGCATCGTCAAGAGACTGGCCCAATGACATGCCTTGAGGCACAAGCAGCCTCTCATCGGCATCAATATACAAGCACCAATCAGCATCGGTGTGTTCAAATGCATGATTTCGGGCCTTGGCAAAATCGCCTTCCCAAGGCTTCTGCACAATTGTGCATCCAAAGCTGTTTGCGATGTCTATGGAAGAATCATTGGAGCCCGTATCGACAATTACGGTCTGCGTGACGTGCGCCGATATAGAATTTAAACAGCGCTCAAGAAAGCGCTCTTCATCGCGAACGATCATAACCGCCGCAACAGTAGCTCCGGCGGTGACATCATGTTTTGGAGGCAAGTAGGCCTACTAGGAAACGGTCGTTGAGTTTGGCGACATTGTCTGGGCCCAAGCTTTTGAAGAGCTTAAACCACCCAGCGAAAACGTTGCCACGACGGGAAGAGCCCAAGCAGCTGTGGCAAGTTTCTTGAGTGTCTCGCGCTTTTCAGCATCAACACCATCCAGAATTTGCTCGATGTCTTTCTTTTTATCCACGTCATATCCCCACGGATTATAAGTCATTTACACTCAGTCTATAGATGAGATTTTCAGCCTCATCAAGATCACCAAGAGAAAGTTCCCAAGCGTTGCAACTCTGACACATTTGGCGCAGGCGCACAAAGCCGGCTAGACGCCCCGTCTCCGGCAGAAGAGCGTTTTCCAAAAGGTTTTCAAGTAGATAGTCACCAGTTTTACGGCGGATCTTCGATCGTCCGCCATGGTTGGAACGTAAAATTATGATTTGTGTTACCGGTGCGGATGAGAGCTCCCACGGTCTTCCGAATCTATCCGGCGCAATTGAAAAAATGCGAGCGCCGTACCAATCACCGACACTTGGACAGCGCCTGATAAGGGCGGCGTGCTCATCGGGAAGAAGTTTCAACGATCCCTCTTTGACCCGCAGCGTTCTTGGCCTTGGTATGCTGAGGTCGTTTGCAAGGATGAAGTGTTCGTCGCCGACCACATCGAGGCCAGCGATTGCAAGACGAAGCATCAAAGTTGTCTTGCCAGCAGCCTTGTCCCCGACGATGAGAATGTGCCCTTGGGCCGTTTTGATGGAAGCACAATGGATAAGCGTGGCATCTGGAAACTCACGCCGCGTCTCATTGTAGTGAAACACGTGCAGATCACTGAGCAACTGCATACTCGTGCCTTCACATATGTGCCCACCGGGAAAAGCGACACTTACAAAGCCGTGTTTTTCGACGAGGGGAAGCTCAACGAGTTTGGGCTCGTCAACATCAACCACGGGTCGCGCGTCAATGAAGCTCAGCACTTTTTCCTGTGCGTCCGTCTTAGGTCGAACAGTGTATCGTTTTTTGATCGTGCGAACTTCTACGTTTCGCAAAGGGTAATTAGCTTTTGCTTGAGCAAGTCGGCAATGCACTGATCGACCTGTTCGAGCGGCGGTTCATCGAGCGAAAATGCCTTTTGTAAATAGCCCGCAATGGCTGATTTGGATTGCCCTGCTCCGCAAAGCTCAAACACAATGGATGCGGTCGGATTGAGATAGTGGACTTTTTCGTTTTCCGGCTGATAAACGACGAAGCCATCAGGCATATGCTGAACTTCCAGACCCTCTTCCGGCTGATACTTGTCGTCGATTGCATTGGTCATCTTGATCCCACCATTTACGCTTTTCGATAGCCTTGGCGCGCAGTTATTTCAACAGGGTGTGAAACGCGTTGGCGACCTTGTTGGTAACCCGCTCCAGATCATGATGGAGGGACACATTCCTCCGCGCATTGACCGCGCGTCTGGTTCGCTCGTTCTTGCCTGATATCGCGTGCATGATCGATTGCACAAACAATTCCGGCAAGTCGGCCTGCCAGTAATCGCGATGATTGCTGAGATTGAGACCTTCAGCACCCTTGGCCGTGCTAACGATAGGCAGCCCGTAGGTCGCAGCTTCAAGCAACTTCAAGCGCGTGCCACCTCCAATTTGCAATGGCGCCAAAAACAGCGAAGCGTCCCTGTAGTAACGTTCGATATCATCCACCCACCCAAGGGCCCGAATGCCAGGCACGCGATTGTAACGCTGCAAGACTCGCGTAGGCCCGGCACCCGCGATGGTGACAGACAGACCACCTCTCGCTTTGGCAAGCAGCGGCCAACAGTTGCACAGGAACCAATCCATGGCATGTTGGTTTGGATAGTAGCCCATCGTGCCGACAAAAAGCAGCATGCCGGATGACGGCATCTTGTTAATCGGAAGACCAGCATTGACAGCGTTCGATGCGACAATTGAGACGGCATTGTGCCTTGAGATTAAGCGACGCCTCTCAATTTGCGAGGAAACGAATACCGCATTAAACTCAGCTAATACGTCGCGCGACAGACCCTCATGCGCATCTGCTTCCTGTTGATCCCATAACCCTTCCAAGAACATGCCGTTGCGAGCCTTCGCATCAGCAATGGCGCCATAGACGCTGGCATCATCCTCGTCGACGTCCAGTGTTTTAATGAGGGCTGCACCCTGCTGTTTTTGAAGGTGGTGTGCGATATTCAAACCCAACGGAGCGCAATAAGTCCGAAAAACATGCACGTGCCGATAGGCCTGCTGGGCAGTCTGCGCCAAGGAAGCGGAAAGAACTCCAGCCGAAATCGACCCGAACACAGAAGGCTTACCAAACGATTTGAACGCAGACAGTCGCTCCGCAGGGTCAGGCAACATTTTCAACAGCGCAAAACGGCTATCGGGCAATGCAGTAGCAGGCACCTGAAAACAACGCACACTAGGATGCATCGCTGAAGCCGACATACCGGTTCGTCCTGAACCGAATATGGGCAACACCAAAACATCAACGTTTCCGACCTTTGCCAATGCATTGACAAACATGGCTGCGCGTCGCGCCAAGCCGTTGCCGCCAGAATCCGGAAAGATCGGCGTGATCATCAACGAATGATCAGCATTTGAATTCATAGTTTTGATAAGTTGGGCCGTACATAGCCCTCTTCGAGAACGCCGCCATCCTTGTTTGGGTTACGATCAAGATCGGCTTCCACCGCAATCAACACCCTTTTAATCACCATTTTGAGCGAGTCAGAGGCAGGCTCATAGGCTTCAAGTGTTTGACGTACCGCTGGTTCCATTCGGGCATGAAGTTTCAATGCGGCTTGCAGGTCTTCTATGGCCTTGCTCTCACCTAAGCTGGCCAATCGATCCAAACCACTTGCTTCAATCAAATCATCGACCAGACTTTTGCGAAGCGATGTGACAAGTGGCGACGATGGGGCCGGTTCTTGGATGACAACACGCCCACCATCCATTTTCAAAAACTCGCCTTCCCATAGACCATTGGCCGTTTTGCGGGCCCTGATCGTCGCGCTGTCGCCATGGATGATGACCAGTTCCAAGTCCTCATCAACATCGTGAACGAACCAGTTTTGACGCTCTACGCTGCGCCCCCGACCAATTTCGTGGGCATCGCGCAAATCGATAAAGATCGAATGGTTGCCAACGATCTCAAGTTCAAGTTCCCCCAGATTGGAAAGCCGATATTCTTCAGTGCGCGCGCTTTGGCTTCGATCCGGCGGGAAGAAAGCGCGTCCATTCCACTGGTCTTTGAGTTGCGCCAAGAAGCCAAGACAGGTCTCGTGATGCACCGACCCTTCAAAATCATGCTGGGGCGCATCATAAGTCCATTTGGCGCTGGTGCGATGTTGGAAGAGCGGTGCTCCATCAAAATCCCGCTGAACAAGGACTCGCTCATCGGTAAACGGCCTATGTTGAACAAGCGTAACCGGATGACCTAGAACCCGCCACGCCATCTGGAATGTATCCTTATCGCCGTAAATCATGCGATAAACGGTCTCGGCTTGAGCGCCCAAAAATATACAGGCAATTAGCGTCTGCCAGTGGCGTTTTTTGTTGACCAGTATCTGCCCGCTCTCCCAAGAAACCACCTCGGCGGGTGGCAATTGCAAGAGTTCCCAAATTGGATTGTCGGCGCTCAAATCTACAATGTCTGGCCAGAACACGGCTCCGGTTTCGCGATACTGTGAACTGTCGAAGAGAAAACTCGGATCCTTGGTCGGCACCTGATCAGCATCAAGAAACAAAACCTCAGAAAAGCGCGAGTGATAGATGGCAAATGCCTTGAGTTGCCAGCCATCGGCGACCTTTGAACCATCGAACTCCGGAACGCTTGTCACATCAACAAGTTCAACGTCATACTGATGAAGGATGTGGCGCATCGCAGGTGTGATTTCGCTGCCGCCAAAATGCCAAAGCTGCACAGGCAGATCGCAGCCAAGTGTTTCGCGCAAAACACGAATAAGAACATAGGCACTTGTGAAGAGACGTACGCCCCCGGCACAGGTCACAATACCACGTTCATCGGCAAGTGTTGGCTTGGATGCGTTTGCGACAAACCGCTCTAGCTCAGCACGGAACTCGCTAGCCATTTTTGAGATACATAGTCTTCGGGCCACACTGCCGGTTTAATGATGATAGCTTTGCGTGGGGTATACCGTATGCCGCTATTTATTGGCTATCCCCTGTTCGCTTGCGATTGCAAATAGCCAAACCAGAAAGTCAACTGCCTAAGATGAGCGGCAGGAACTGAAAAGCCAAATAGGCGATCCCAACATATGTAAGGTGATGGAGAAGCTGATCTAGTCCATGTTTGGCCCAGAAAACCCGCTGGTTTTTCTCACCTGATGTAACTCGATCAAGCCGCACTTTGGCATAGTCCAGTGCGTAGTGAATGAAGAATTCGGCGATAACAATCGAGATCGCAAAGCTGAGCGGGACAGCAAAAAACACCAAGATAATCCAAGTGCCAATGACGTGAACACCCGCATGGGCATAACCACCAAGCGCCAGAAGACTTTGTTTGCCGGAAATCATCCAATTGTTTTGCAGCAGATAGTCCGCCACAAAGTGCTTAATCTGCAGAGCAACCAGCAAAAGAAAGATTTCTTGCATACTATCCGAGCCGAATCTTAGAGCTGTTTCGGTTTATCAGATGAATGCCGCATTTTCCTATTTTGATCCGTAACAAGCCAGATAGATGAGCGCCGCAATTCAAATTTCGCGGCCCAACCAACAATGCTCAAACCTGTTCAATCGTTGGCAGGAAGTCGGCTTTTCGGTCAGCAATATGCGCATAAAACAAATCAAGATTAGGTTCGACGCTCTTTGCGCATTGGCGACATCTAGCGATTAAGTTGTCGATCTTGGTGCGCGCCGCACCAGCTTGAAGTGCCCCCACCAATTCAAAATGCATTTGCTTTAGCTCTTCAAATTCATGAGATTGCGCCACTTGTTCACCACCGACAATAATGTCGAGCGGTAACCGTTCGGACTTACCCTTAACATCAATATTGCCGGCCGGTAACAGCGCTAGTTCCAAGGCTGGCTGCGGCGTTTGACGCAACAGGACAATGTCATAACCAACTGTCTTGCTGCTCGTTTCCACGCGTGCGGCAACATTTACCGTGTCGCCGATTGCGGTGTAGTTGAAGCGTTCGACAGAGCCAATATTACCCACACAAGCCGCGCCGGTGGCACAACCCATGCCAATTCTGATTGGTTTCTTGCCAACCATATCTGGCGAATTATTGAACCGCTCAAGCGCGGCGCGCATCTCCAGCATCGCCATGCAAGCACGTTCTTTGTGATCAGCAATGGTAAGTGGCGCGTTCCAAAAGGCCATTATCGCATCGCCCATAAACTTGTCGATTGTTCCCTGCTGCTTCAGGATCGCAGCACCAAGTGTGGTGAAAAGCTTGTTGAGCAAGCTAACCAAGTCAGTGGAGTTGAAATTTTCGCTCAGCGCCGTGAAATCACGAACATCGACAAACAAGACCGTAATGTCGCGTGTTTCGCCACCGAGCTCCAAAGAGAACTCGTTTTGCTCCATTTCATTAAGTACGGTCGGCGAAACATGGTGTGAAAACATCGCTCGCATAAAGCGCTTTTCTCGATCAACAATGATGAATTGATAGGCCGCCAAGGCACCAAAGTTGACCGCACCACCAATTATTGGGAACGTTACATCGAACAGCAGGCCCGCGCTTACAAAGGCATAAAAGCTGCCAGCAACAAGCAGAAGTGCCGCCACACCGCCGGACGCAATCGACACCGCTGCGCGGTAACGCGCCATCACCAACGTGACGACTCCTCCAAAAACGATGAACGCCAAAAGCTCCAAACCGGCCACAAAATCAGAGCGATAAAGAAACTCACCCAGCAAAATCTGCTCTATGATTTGCGCATGGATCGATACGCCCGGAACGTTAACACCAAGCGGTGTAGCACGAATATCGAGCAACCCCGGTGCTGACGTTCCAACAAGAACGATATGTCCCTCAAGCTGACTTTTGAGCGACTGCTTTTTATCTGTGTCAAAAACGTCCTTCACTGAAACATAGTCAGCTGCATCATATTCGCGGTAGCGGACCCAAAACTGACCGTCCTCGGTTGTCGGCACAGTCAAACCGCCAAAACTGATATAGTCGACCACTCCTTCAAGTTCTTGAGAGCCGCCAACGACAAATGTGGTTTCACCGAGTGCGACACGAAGCGCCTCAAGGCTCAAACCGGGGATCAATCCATTTTCGTTTCGCCACAGCAGCGGAACAGTTCGGACAATGTTGGTTTGCCCGAAAGCGCTGACTGTAATGCTACCTATACCGGACGCCAGTTCGCCAAGTTGCGAGACCAGCGGCGTGGTCGCATCGCTCTGACGAACCCCCAATGACGGCTGTAAGCCAATCTCCACAAAACCGGCTTTGTTGTAGGCAAAGTTCGAGCCGACATCACGCGTTTCTGCAACGCCCAGTACCACATTAGTGTTGCCTATGGCTTGGGCAAAAACGGCGTCATTATCCAGTTCAACGATCGTGTCATCGACGCCGCCCTGCTCCAGAACGCCAGCGAGCTTTGGATTACGCAGCAAACGCGATGGCGAATATCGGTCAGGCTCTGCAAACAGCACATCAAAGACAATGACTGCAGCACCCAACCCTTGAAGCTCATGTACCAACTCGGCCAGCAAGTCTCTCGGCCACGGCCATTGGCCAAACTCGGCAAGCGATGCTTCATCCACGTCAACAATGCGCACTGGCACATCGGCAGGCTGTCGCGGCGCAATTTGCTGAAGCGTATCGAAATAGAGGTTCCGGACGGTTTGAACCGCAAGCGGGTCCGCAACACGAATTGCTGACATCAAAGCAATGAGCAGGACGCCGATAATCAGAATTATTGGACGCATGATAAGCTGTATGATCGCCCAAAAAACAAGCTCTGCAAAGACTTAGCCCGCAATGGCTTTCGGTGAGCGCGCAAAACCAACGCACTCACCATCAAAAACACTTACACAGCACGACTTTCAAGACAGATAGCAGAGCGACGACAATCAATAATCAAAATAGTCGTCATCACCGCCATCATCATCGCCACCATCATCTTCGTCATCGCCCTCATCACCACGATCTTCATCGGGTTCTTCAGGATCGTCACGTTCGGTTTCAAATCTACCGCCTTCCTCATTCTGGCCGATACCGCGGCGAGGAACTTCGTAACGAGCACAGGAACGCACTGGCGAGCGGAAAGCGGGTAGAAGGCGTGGTCGCTGATCTTCAATATAGGGGAAGCCACTGCGAATAATCTGACCTGCTTCGCTTACACTGGTCGGTGTACGCACAGAGCCACCGCGCTCAGCGATCGCAACTGAACATCGAGCGCGCAACGTAACACAGGCAGAACTGCCACACATCTCAACGATACCACGCAGTGACGCGAGTTGCGTCTGACCGGCAACATTCAAATCAAAAATCGTGCCGCGAACACCAATTGTCGCGTGGGGCGTTGAAATTCTGAACGCATTCTTTGGACTCCGGCCGCTGATAAACCGAAAGCTGCCCCGGACCGCATCAACGGCAAAACGGTTGGCGGAGTTGGATGAGCCCATCTGGATGTCAGAAATGACAAAGCGTGAGTTAGGCCCGACAACGATCCGCGTGTTGTCATCAAAGAGTATCTGGGCCTGGCCTTGGCCGCTGGTTTGAATAACATCACCGGCTGACAAGCGCGCGCCCGACACCAGTGTCGCAGAACCAACGCGTGCAAAAGGGTCTACATCAACGGCAGTACCAATCTCCGCATGCGCCGCTATTGGAAGCAATATAAGAGCGATCAACAGCCAAATAGCTGAGCAAATTCGTGAAAATTTCATTTTCCCTATCCCCCACGGACTGGAAAGTCTCATAGAAATAAAGATCTAAGCCTGACTAAGGCTGCGATCCTCCCCACCACCAAATTCATCCTCTTACGGACTGACCGCGATGGCAACATATAATTCCGTGAGGGTAGCTGGTCATTGGCCACAGCCTTAATAGGCAGCATTTTAGATAATTGTCGCATGTGCCGACGCGACGACCGCACCAGATCGCTAGCTTTGCATGCTTTGAACCGTACTGACAGATGCTTTCTGCTTGAGAGAAAAGACCTTCGTCATGCTCTCCAGGATACGCTTGGTCAAAGCAACTTCATGATCTTGGACATTGACTACCTGTTCGACGGTTGAAGCTTCCACATTCGCAGCTTGGCGGCGCGCGACGATCTGACTGACAATTTTTGCAACATCTGGCCTCTTGTCCAAAATGTGCTGAAAGTCGGTGCGCTCCACCTCATAGACCACAACCTCGGTCGAAGCGGTTACAGTTGCCGATCGCGCCTCTCCGGTTAGCATCGACATTTCGCCAAAAACTTCGCCGGCAGTGATATGACCTACTTTCCTCAAAACACCGTCACCATTGGTGACATATGCATCAAGAAAACCCTCCGCCACCACAAATAACGACTGGCCATGATCTCCTTGAAGAACAACCGATTGTTCGGCAGCAAAATCGCGAACGTTAATGGAACTGGCCAGATCAACAAGTTCGCTGCTTTCAAGCGTGTTGCTGAACAGCTGCGTGCGCGAAAGGACAGACACACGGTCCGCAATATCGCGATGGTTTAGAAGCCGCTTCGGCTTGCGCTCGAAATACACATCTTCCTTTGGCAACGCTGGCGATAGGCCTGCCGCATAAAGGTGTTTCAAAACACGATCCAGAGCCGCGTCCTTCAGCGACGATGGTGAACGCTCGTCCAACTTCCCCCAAAAGCGTACAATGTAGCTAGTGCCATAAGTCTGTGGATCGCCGATCAGCACAAGTGGCGCAGGTTCTTTCAAAATGCCTTCTCCATTGGCAGCAGCCTTGGCGCTTGCAAGCAATATGCGCCGTGCTCTGTCAGGCGGCACGTCAAAGTCCAGCACAATTTCAACTTGCAATCGGCTAATGTGATCAGCGTGCGCAAAGTTAGTCACAGCCATTGTCCCAAGCAAACCATTGGGCACTACGACAACATTGTTATCCTCTAATTGGACACGCGATACGCGCCAGCCAATATCCAGAACCTTGCCATATTGCTCATTGAGAAAGTCGCGATGATGCAGCGAAATCCAATCGCCCTCCTTGATGGAGCCGTCAAGGTTCAATGCGATGCCAGTAAACACATCCTGGATCATGCTGCGAAGTGCAAACCCCAACACTAATCCAAGGACACCTGAGGTCGCCCAAATCGCTGTGACATCGCGTTTGAAAACAAATGAGAGAACGCATGCTGCGGCAATGACCAACACAATAAGTGCCACCGTGTGCTTAAGCAGCGCTGGTACTGGGTGGCGCGCGATGCGTGCCACCATGCCTCGCCACAAGAAAAGTTCAATCAGTGAAATGGCAAGGAAAGCGCCAGCGAACCATGTCAACGAGTGCAGGAATTGACCAAGTAATACTGAATTGGAAACGGCACCCTCCGAAGAAAACAGAGAGGCAATTTGGTCTATGTTAAGCGACGCTAGTGCCAAGATGGAGAACAAGGCGGCGCGCACCAGTAGGCTAGCCATAGCGCTTTCTGACATTACTATACGTAAATTGACAAGAGTGGAAAACGTGACCGCAAAGTGGATCGCATACCCGCCTAATCACTAGCTACAGTTCAGCGGCTGGCTTCGACTTCCAACAACCGCTTGCGAAGCACTGACTGATTTTCTGCTAAACGCGCAGCCACCAAACGCATGAGTACCAAGGCAAACTCAGGATGCTTCTGGCACAGCGTTAATACATCATCGTGGCCGATCCATAGCAATTGAGTTGGCTCCACGGCAATTACGGTTGCTGTTCGCTCACGGTCTTCGGTAAACAGACCGATCTCACCAACCAATGCGCCTGCTTCAAGGAAACGGTCGATTTCTTGGATTTTTAGTCGACCCCTTGCCACATAAAACAAACGGTCAGCCATGTCGCCCATCTTGAAGACAATCTCGCCATCTTCGACAGTCTGTGACTTCATGTGCGGAAGCATAAAATCGATGCTAGGCGGTGAATTGAGCGCTTGCTTGATACGTCCGAGCAGTTCCCGATGCTCCCAGGCCCGGTACAGATTGAGCGGCAAAAGCAGACCATGAAGGATCAGAATTGGCACCAAGCCAACGAGGTATCCGTACAACAAAAAAGCGACGTTTGAGGCAATGGCGACGAGCCGCAACGCCATCAGCGTCTTCATGGAAAACGTCAGAAAAACCAAAGCGGCAGCGGCATATCCAGCAAGGTCGATGAGGTGAGTGGATAGCATGCACTTACCGATCTCTCGCAAACTTAAATTGCAGGTCGCTGGCGTTCAAGTGTTTGCCAATGCGGTGGCAAGGCATTTTGGGCTTTGACCCGGCGACAGAGCTTGGGGCAACTCGAACAATGTTCAACGAAACTCTCTCATTGGACCAGGTTATGCGACTGACATTTGTTTATCAAACAAGGTGTTAGATCAATCCCTTTGCGCAAATCAGAAGATAGCCTCCATGTCGTTGTCAACTTGACAGGCTGCGATTTCAAAATGTCAGTGGCTCAAAATTCGACAAGGAATGCCCGGAAAGCAGAGAGTTGATCTTGCTGGCCTTGCCCCCAGCGATAATGGTAAGTCAGCCAATCAGCTAGTCGGTAAGCCGCCAATTAAACGAGAGAAATGATGCCGATCATCTCCTATCAACTCTATTCATCGCGCAATTGGGATAAGGAGGCGACATTGTCGATGCTTGCCGATGTCGGCATACGCCATGTCGAAGGCTTTGGCCCCTTTGTTGAGAAGCCAGCTGAAACAAAGGCCCTTCTCGAGAGGCATGGCATCTCCATGCCTACAAGCCATTTTGCCCTCGACCTTGTGGAGCGTGAGCCTGAAACTGTTGTCGCCACCGCAAAGCAACTCGGCATCGAGGTGGTTGTCATTCCCTATATTGCACTCGAAGATCGCCCAACAACGCTTACGGGCTGGCAGCAATTTGGCCAGCGACTGGCAAAAGCGGCGGAACCAATCATCGCAGCCGGTCTGGATTTTGCTTGGCATAATCACGATTTCGAGTTTGTAGCGGTGGAAGGCGCCATGCCGCTCGATATCATCGCCAACGCTTCCGACGACATTAAAATTGAACTCGATCTGGCTTGGGTAGCCGTTGCGGGACAAGACCCCGTTGCATGGCTAAACAGACTGGCGGGCCGCCTTGCCGCCGTTCATATCAAGGACATAGCCGCTGCTGGCGAAAACACTGACGAGGACGGCTGGTCAGACGTGGGTTACGGCACTTTGGATTGGACTACCATCAAGCCTGCAATGGATACCGCGGGTGTTGAAAGATACATCATCGAGCATGACAACCCCAGCGACCATGAACGTATGACTCGGCGATCGCTGGCGACCGTAAAAGCATTTTAGGCAGGTCATAATGAGTATGTTGGGCGTTGGAATTATCGGCTGTGGCAACATCTCAGCCTCTTATCTGTCACTTGCGCCATTGTTTAATTTTATCGACGTTTGCGCGGTCAGTGACCTCAACATGGATGCCGCGCGCGCTCGCGCGGAAGCCTATAATGTGCGTGCGGAAGCCATCGAAAGCCTGCTGACAGCAGACAATATCGACATCATCGTCAACCTCACGGTTCCATCCGCACATTTTGAAGTGACCCGTCAGATTTTACACAATGGCAAGCATGCCTATTCTGAAAAACCATATGTTCTGTCTCTTGAAGATGGAGAGGCGCTAAGAAGCATCGCGGCGCAAAAGCAACTTCGGGTCGGGTCTGCACCCGACACATTCCTCGGAGGCTCTCATCAACTGGCCCGTGCCGTCATAGACGAGGGAAAGATTGGGAAAGTCGTCGGTGGCACCTGCCATATCATGAGCCACGGCATGGAACGCTGGCACCCCAACCCGGACTTCTTTTTCAAACCTGGCGGTGGTCCACTACTGGATATGGGCCCCTACTACATCACAAATCTTGTCCAGCTGATCGGGCCCGTCAAAGCGGTCACTGCGATGGCTGGCTCGGCCTTCGACGTACGGACAATCGAAAACGGGCCGCGTGAAGGCGAGAAAATCTCCGTTGAAACACCGACGACAGTGCATGCCGTGTTGCAATTTGCAAACGGAGCCATCGTCACGCTGGGCGCCAGTTGGGACGTATGGGCTCATCGGCACGCCAACATGGAGCTCTATGGCACCGATGCTTCCCTTTACATCCCTGATCCAAACTTTTTCGGCGGAGATGTAGAACTCGCCGACGCCGACGGATCAACGCAAGTATTGGCTGGAAGGGATCACCCGTTTTCGGTTCCCAACGCAGGCAATTCTACCGATCCTCAACGAGCAAACTATCGCTGTGCGGGGCTGGCTGACATGGCTGCTGGCATCCTTGAAGGAAGGCCACATCGCTGCAGTTTGGAATTGGCAACACATGTGGTCGACGTGATGACTGCAATTCTTGCTGCGGCTGATGCAAAATGCACCGTCGAACTCACCACGACTTGCGAGCGTCCCGCACCACTGAATTCCAACGATGCACTTAAACTGCTCAAAGCCGCGAACACCTAGCTAAATCGCGTGGGTTCAGTTTTCACGATGATACATCCACCCGTATACGGCTGAAGCATGGTGGGACAACACCAACCAACTTATCGGTCGGTTCACACGCTAAGTTGGCCATCAGTCTTTCATTGAAGAGAAAGCGACTGGGACGGTCAGTCCTCAGCCAATAGTTCTTTAAAAGCGTCAGTTCGATGATCGGCGGGCTAGCACGACAAAACTGTAAGCGGCTCGCTGCGAGCCGTTGACAAGCCCACGAAAGCTATCTCGTGTTTTATCTAAGACACATTGCTCTCAATATGCAGGCTCACCCGGTCTGCGGCAAAAACCGTGAGTGAATATTGAATTGGTGTACCGTCGGGCGTCGCGTTGATTGCGCTGGTCAGAAGCACAACCGCACCATCTGCCAGACCCAGCCGATCAGCCTCTTCTGGCGTTGCGTGGCGTGCCTCAACTCTGGTGGATTTTCTAAAATAATCTTCAACACCATGGTCGCGCAGCGACTTGGTGATTGAGCCATGTTTCTCATAGGCACCTTCAATTCCTTTGAAGCGAGCGGCTTCAAACCAGACAGTTGATGTTGTCAGCGCAATGCCATCCGCCTGACTGGTGATGTCCATACGTAACAGGTCGGCAGTAGGATCCAGCTCCAGTTGCTTTGCGACCGCAGCATCTGTTTCGATTATTGCGGGCTTTAACAGCTTGCCGCGTTTTGAGCGCGCCTGGGCGCCAACACCCTCCGTGAACCGCGTTCGCAAACCAAGCGGATAGACAATTCGCGCTTGAAGTCTGACATATGTACCATCCCCATGGCGGGTCTCTACGGCGCCCTCGTCTGCCAGTGCCTTGATCGCGGCGCGCACTGTGTGGCGATTGACACCAAATCGTTCAGCCAACGAGTGCTCGCTGGGTAAACGGCCGTTGACGTCAGCAAGCCCTGTGCTCATCGCAGCGCGGATTTCGTCAGCAATCTGACGCCATAGGGCAACGCCGGTTCTTCGTCTTAGAGCTGGGGACATCTCAATTCGTCATACGGTTGTCACGAACACCCCTTAGGGGTAATCTCAACTTGTACAGTTGTCTACATAAATATACAAATTTATACACGGTGCTTTATGGTCGGCAAACCAGTTTCAAATGAAAATTCAACGCGGGCGGCTGCCATAGCACAGGCGCCAGCGCGCGTCTTGATGAGTGCATGGCAAGAGCTTGGCCTCGATCCAGAGTTTGAACTGCTGCGCGGTCCAGAAACGGGCCTCGTTTCGTTGCGCGGGCGTATTGGCGGCGGCGGAGCGCCATTCCCTTTCGGCGATGCAACCGCGACACGTGCATCCGTTAAGCTGTCAGATGGCCGCGTTGGCCACGCCATGTTGATGGGTCGGGACGGAAAGCGGACGACGATTGCCGCGGTGATCAACGCATTGTGCCATGCGCCTGACGATGCAGCGCTGATTGATAAGAAACTGATCACCCGTCTATCGGCATCAACGAAGTTGCGCGACGATAAACGCCAGGCCGAAACGGCAGCCACGCGTGTCGATTTCTTCACAATGGTTCGCGGAGAAGACTAATGCAGCTTTCGGAAAACAACAGTTTTAAAGGCGGTTTTCAATCGCCTGTTTTCGATGCTCAGCAGGGCTTCAATCTGGCGATGCAGGCGATGTCGCGACCAGGGACCGTTCAGCAGGTGCCTGCCATTGTCGCACCGCCAGCACCATTGAACGACGCCACCGGTCTTCTGGCTCTGACGTTGTT
Source organism: Pseudomonadota bacterium (assembly GCA_038529265.1). GTDB lineage: Bacteria > Pseudomonadota > Alphaproteobacteria > Rhizobiales > Rhizobiaceae > JBCBDX01. Next base: position 36,830 of record JBCBDX010000010.1, on the reverse strand, counting down.
TGACGCTGACACCGCTGTGTTCATCGCCCCGGCACTTAAAACCGAGGACGTTGTCACCTGGCTACGGTTTCACACGGGAGCGCCAATCATTGACAACAAAGCTGAGGCCCAGTTCGCACTGCTTGATGACATCAGCGCACTCCAGTGTTTCGAACTCTTCGCGCTGGGCACCCAGGAATATCCCGACCGATCCACAACTCTGATCGCCGAGGTTGATGGCTTCGATGATCAATCACAATGGCAGCTTTCAGGGCCAGGCATAAACGGCACGACATCACTTTCGCCTAAGGGCTGTGGCGACATCTCGTCGACTTGGGCGCACAACAATGCGTTGTTCCCTCGCGGTGTTGATCTGTTTTTGGCCGCACCACGCGCTCTGGCCGCGCTGCCTCGAACAACCAAACTGACCATGGCGGGGGAGCTCTAAAGTGTATGTTGCCGTCAAGGGTGGCGAGAAAGCCATCGAAAATGCCCACAGGCTGCTTGCAGATCGCAGACGCGGTGACCGTGCAGTCGATGAACTGAAACTTGATCAAATCTCGGAACAGTTGGCACTGTCAGTTGATCGGGTCATGAGTGAAGGTTCTCTCTATGATCGGGATTTAGCGGCGCTTGCCATCAAGCAAGCACGCGGTGACCTTATCGAAGCCATCTTTCTTGTGCGCGCATACCGAACCACCCTACCCCGCTTTGGATACTCAGAGCCGATTGATACCGGTGACATGATGATCGAGCGGCGTATCTCTGCGACATACAAGGACTTGCCTGGTGGCCAGATGCTCGGGCCGACGTTTGATTATACCCACCGTCTTCTGGATGATGGACTGACGAACGGCGCGGACCCGGAACAACCCGATGGCCGTGTCGAACAGATACCCGTAAAGCCGATGCGCGTGTCGGAAATCTTGGCGCAGGAGAACCTGGTCGAAGAGGATGGTGCAGCATCAAGCGAGCAGCCGCTCGACATCACGCGCGAGCCGATGGAGTTCCCGCTTGAACGTGAAACCCGCCTGCAGGCTTTGTCGCGCGGCGACGAGGGTTTCCTGCTGGCGCTAGGTTACTCGACCCAGCGCGGCTATGCCCGCAACCACCCATTTGTTGGCGAGATCCGTATCGGTGAAGTGACTGTTGAAATGGAACTGCCCGAATTGGATGCGACCGTCACCATCGGCCGTGTTCAGGTTACCGAATGTCAGATGGTCAATCAGTTCAAAGGCTCTGCGAAAGCGCCGCCGCAATTCACACGCGGCTATGGCCTCGTCTTCGGGCAGTCGGAGCGTAAGGCCATGTCGATGGCTTTGTGTGACCGGGCTTTGCGCGCTGAAGAGTTGGGCGAAGACCGTGTGGCGCCTGCACAAGATGAGGAGTTTGTGATTTCTCACCTCGATAATGTGCAAGCCACCGGTTTCGTCGAGCATCTTAAGCTGCCTCACTATGTCGACTTCCAGGCCGAGCTTGAACTCGTACGTGGCATGCGAGCGGAGTTCGAGAATGCCCAACAAGAACAACGGGTCGAAGGCTTTCAGGAGGCAGCGGAATGACGGCGCAGACCACATACAATTTCGCCTATCTGGATGAGCAAACGAAAAGAATGATTCGCCGCGCAATCCTGAAAGCGATTGCGATCCCCGGCTATCAGGTGCCATTCGCGAGCCGCGAAATGCCTATGCCTTACGGGTGGGGCACAGGTGGGGTTCAGGTGACCGCTTCCATCATTGGACCGGACGATGTTCTCAAGGTTATTGATCAAGGGTCTGACGACACGACAAACGCTGTCTCAATCCGAAAATTTTTTGAAAATACAGCGGACGTTGAAACGACAACTGATACGGCAGATGCCACGATCATCCAGACCCGTCACCGCATTCCTGAAGAGACGCTGACCGAAGGCCAAACCCTCGTTTATCAAGTGCCGATCCCTGAACCGCTGCGTTTTCTGGAGCCGCGCGAAACGGAAACGCGCAAGATGCATGCGCTCGAAGAATATGGCCTCATGCACGTCAAACTGTATGAGGATATTGCCAAGAACGGGCGCATCGCCACGACCTATGCCTATCCAGTGAAGGTCGAAGATCGCTACGTTATGGACCCGTCGCCGACGCCTAAGTTTGACAATCCGAAGATGAACAATTCCGAGGCGCTGCAGCTATTCGGCGCGGGCCGCGAAAAACGTATCTATGCCATTCCGCCTTACACCCAAGTCGTCAGTTTGGACTTTGAGGACTACCCGTTTGAGGTCAACAAGTTCGAGCAGCCATGCGCCTTGTGCGGCGCAGAGGGCGTATATCTCGATGAGGTTATTCTCGATGATAAGGGAGGTCGCATGTTCTGCTGCTCTGACACAGACTTCTGCGAAAAGCGCCGTGCTGCTGGGCATGTCGGTACTCAGATGAATTTTAAAGAGTTTGAACCTTTACAATGACCGATCAACCACTTCTGTCCGCTTCAAACGTTACCAAGGTTTACGGTGATCGCATCGGATGTCGGGACGTCTCATTTGACTTGTGGCCCGGCGAAGTTTTGGCTGTTGTCGGCGAGTCCGGTTCTGGCAAAACGACTTTGTTGAACTGTATTTCAACCCGTCTGATGCCAACTACCGGATCCGTTACGTATCACATGCGCGACGGCGAAACGCGCAACCTCTATACAATGGGTGAAGCGGAACGCCGCTTTCTGATGCGCACAGATTGGGGATTTGTGCACCAGAACCCGGCCGATGGTTTGCGGATGACCGTTTCTGCCGGTGCCAATGTTGGTGAACGTTTGATGGCAGTCGGCGACCGCCACTACGGCCAAATACGCGAAACGGCTACTGATTGGCTGGGAAGAGTTGAAATTGCAGCCGATCGGATCGATGATCAGCCCCGCGCCTTCTCTGGCGGCATGCGGCAGCGGCTTCAGATCGCACGCAATCTGGTCACGTCACCACGGCTGGTTTTCATGGATGAGCCAACCGGTGGCTTGGATGTTTCAGTCCAAGCACGCTTGCTTGATCTGGTTCGTGGATTGGTGACAGACTTAGGTCTGTCAATCATCGTCGTTACGCACGATCTCGCCGTTGCTCGGCTCCTGTCTCACCGCATGATGGTGATGAAAGACGGCCAGGTTATCGAAACAGGCCTGACTGACCGCGTGCTGGATGATCCGCGCGAACCTTACACACAGCTCCTCGTTTCATCGATTTTGCAGGTTTGATCATGACGGTTCCTTTAATTGTTCACGACCTTCGCAAAAGCTTCACCATGCATCTGCGCGGCGGCGTCCAAATTCCCGTTTTTGACCACGTAAATTTCCACCTCGACGGGGGCTCATGCTCAGTGCTGGGCGGCCCGTCAGGCATTGGAAAATCATCAATCTTGAAAATGATCTATGGCAACTACAGCGTCGATGGCGGGCAGATATTGGTTCAGCACGAAGGCATAACCATTGATCTGGCTTCTGCTGAACCGCGCACGATTTTGGACATCAGAAAGAGAACGATTGGCTATGTCAGCCAATTTCTCAGAACTGTTCCCAGAGTTACCGCTGTAGATGTGGTTGCCGAACCGCTTTTGGCGTGGGGCATGAGTCGAGATGACGCAACGCATAAAGCACAAGAGTTGCTCGCGCGGCTCAACCTTCCAAAAGAGCTTTGGGAGTTGCCCCCTGCGACATTCTCAGGAGGCGAACAGCAGCGGGTTAATATCGCGCGCGGTTTCATCACCGATCACCCGGTGCTCTTGCTGGATGAACCCACCGCCTCACTTGATGCCAAGAACCGTCAAGTGGTCATTGAGATGATCGCCGCCAAGAAAGCGCAAGGCGTGGCGCTATTGGGTATTTTCCATGATGCAGATGTGCGCGATGCGGTGGCCGATACGATTGTCGACGTGACACAGTTCACATCACGGCAGGCCGCGTAGACATGACAAAACTGTCAGTCGAGCCGATGGTACACGAGACCGCGCGTGTGTCGGGTTCCACCCTCGGTCGATATACTGAAATTGATGAGGGCTGCATCGTTTCTGAGTGCGAAATCGGCGACTACTCATATCTCATCCGCCAGACAGAAGCCTGGTGCGCCAAGATCGGCAAGTTTGCCAATATTGCGAGCCATGTGCGCATCAATGCTTCGAACCATCCCATGTGGCGTGCCACACAACACCACTTCACCTACCGGGCTGGGGATTATTTTGATGATGCGGAAAACGAGCCCTCTTTCTTTGAATGGCGGCGCTCGCATCGCGTGCTGATTGGACACGATGTTTGGATTGGACATGGTGCGACCATCATGCCGGGTGTCATAATTGGAAATGGCTCTGTAGTCGCATCCGGCGCCGTTGTGACAAAGGACGTGGAGCCATATACGATTGTGGGCGGCGTTCCTGCTAAACCGATCAAACGTCGCCTGTCAGAAGATTTAGTCGCTCGCATGGAAATGCTTGCATGGTGGGATTGGTCGCATGATCAATTACGCGCCGCTTTGGATGATTTCCGTGCACTTAATGCTGCAGATTTTATCGCCAAATATGACAGTTAATGACACTCACATGTGGGAATGTGAACTGTCATGAAAGTTACACGGAACTGACATGTTAGCTTCATTTCCGCTCCCTATCGCGCCTCTGACTGTGTTTTAAAGGCGGCGATTTAATGCTCGAACTTAGGCAGGTGACACGACGTTTCGGAAGAAACGTGGCGGTCAATGACGTGACTACCAAAATCCCAGAAGGCCAAATGGTTGGCATAATCGGTGCTTCGGGGGCGGGCAAATCCACTCTCCTTAGAATGATAAACCGGTTGATTGACACTTCCGACGGAGAGATCGTCTTCGGTGGCGTCAGCGTTAGCGGCTTGAAGGGTCAGGCCCTGCGCAATTGGCAGCGCGACTGTGCAATGATCTTCCAGCAATTCAATTTGGTGCCCCGGCTCGATGTTCTGACCAACGTGATGCTCGGTCGCCTGAATCATCGTTCTACCGTTTCCAGCTTGCTGGGGATCTTTTCTGATCAAGAACGTGCCATGGCAATCGCTGCGCTGGAGCGCTTGGGCATTGAAAAGGCCGCCATGCAGCGCGCTGGTACACTCTCAGGCGGTCAGCAGCAGCGCGTTGCCATCGCACGCGCTTTGATGCAGCAGCCAAAAGTCATTCTAGCTGACGAGCCCATCGCTTCGCTTGATCCGCGCAACGCGCAAATCGTGATGCAGTCGTTGAAAGACATCAATGAGCGCGATGGCATGACAGTTGTCACCAACCTTCACACACTTGATACGGCCCGCACGTACTGCGAACGCATCATCGGCATGCAGCACGGCAATGTTGTCTTTGACGGTGGTCCGGACGACCTTACCGAAGAAGCGGCACGGAAAATCTATGGCGCTGATGAGCTGGAAGAGGCGTTTTCCGAAGCGGTCACATCAACCAGCTTGGCACCGGTTAAGCCAAAAGCCAAGTCGACAAAAAAGACGGTCGAAGCTCTGGCAGAGAGCGCCGACGCACGCACCACTTCATCCACCCGAAATAAGGCAGCGGCGGCCACCTGAAGCGCCACGCCAAAGTGATTGCTGGCGTGCTGGGTCGGGCACGTTGGCAAAGCTCAATGGGCCAATTGGCCACGACCATACAGGAGAGAGTAAATGTTCAACAAAGCACTTCTTGCTACGGCTGCCGTTGCAACCGTTCTGTCTGGTTCTGTCGCCGCTCAGGCACAGGACGTATTCCGCATCGGCATCCTCGGCGGTGAAAACGAGGCTGACCGCCTGCGCAACTTCCAGTGCATGGTCGATTCACTGCCAGCAGCGATTGGCGTTGAAGAAGTCAAGCTTTTCCCGGCTGCTGACTATGATGGTGTTATTCAAGGCCTTCTTGGCGGCACACTGGACTATGCCGAGCTCGGCGCTTCTGCTTATGCAAAAGTCTATCTGACAGACGCTGAAGCTGTCGATCCTGTTCTGACCACAGTCCAGACAGACGGCGCGACTGGCTATTACTCCATCATGCTGGCCCGTAAAGACAGCGGCATCACCAACATTGAAGAAGCTAAAGGCAAAAAGCTTGGCTTTGCTGACCCTGATTCCACATCAGGCTTCCTTGTCCCATCTGTTGCTCTTCCAGCGCAGCTCGGCATGGAGATCGAAGACTATTTCTCCGGCACCGGCTTCGGTGGCGGCCACGAGAACGGTGTTCTCGAGATGCTCAAGGGCAACTTTGACGTTCAGGTTACATGGTCATCAGGCGTTGGCGAGTTTGACGATGGCTACACATCAGGCAACATCCGCAAGATGGTCGACAAAGGCCTTCTGGATATGGACGATGTCAATGAAGTTTGGCGTTCGCCACTGATCCCTAACGGTCCTGTTGTTGTATCCAATCAGCTCGACCAGGACGTTCGCGCCAAGTTTGTTGCGTTCATGAAAGCTCTGCCAGAAGCAGACCGCGATTGCTTCATGGCAATCCAGGGCGGTGACTTCAAAGGCTTCACCGATGTTGATCACTCATTCTACGAGACAATTGTAGCAGCTCGTAAAGCGAAAATCGGTTCTTAATCGATCCTGACATGAGCGCCCCACCCAAAAGGTGGGGCGCTTTTCTTTGATGATTTCATTTTGACATTTTTGGGCGGACAAGATGGCTGTCACCGACCTTTCTGACGTCGAGCGCTATGCAAAACCCGATGGCGGCTATGATGTTGAGCGCCATTATCGCGAACTGCGCAACACAAAGCGTCTCTACACACTGATCGGCGTTGGCGCGGTATTGATTGCGCTGTTCTTTTCGCTCTGGTTCGCCAATGAGACCAACGCGGGCAAGTTTTTCGATCGTCTGCCGCACCTGTTTGATTTTGTGGGCGACTTGGTACCGCGTGACGGATGGGAAATTTGGCGCGCCATGTTTGATCTTGAAAGCCCTTATTATGATGGCTCTTTCAAGTATGATTATCCCGATGGGCGGGTCTATTTCACCGAAAGCCTCTACATTCCCGAATACATCTACAAGATGATTGAAACGCTCAACATCGCGCTTCTTTCGACAGCAATCGGCTTCACTTTTGGCTTCCTGCTCTGCTTCCTGGCCGCAACCAATCTAACGACCACAAAATGGCTGCGCTTCTTCGTTCGTCGTTTCATGGAGTTTCTCCGCGCGTTCCCTGAAATCGTGATAGCCGGCTTCTTCCTCGCGATCTTTTCGCTTGGGCCAATACCAGCAATCATCGCAGTTGCCATTCACACCATCGGTGCACTGGGCAAGCTATTCTTCGAGGTGGTTGAGAACGCGGACATGAAGCCGGATGAAGGCTTGCGAGCTGTTGGCGCTTCCTGGGTCGAGCGGGTCTGGTTTGGCATTGTGCCCCAGATCATGCCGAATTTCTTAAGCTACACACTACTTCGTCTGGAGATCAATGTGCGTGCTTCGACCATAATCGGTGCTGTTGGCGCGGGCGGTATTGGTGAAACTTTACGTTTGTCTATCGGACGGGGTCACGAGGCCAAAACGCTCGCGATCATACTTTTGCTTTTCACAACAATTGTCTGCGTCGATCAGCTGTCTGCCTATCTGCGCAAAAAGCTTGTGGGCAATCAAGCGTTTGAATTTGGAGCTGGATGACCATGAACACGCTGACACAAGACGAGTTTATCGCAATCCGTGAGCGCAACCCTCAAGCGTTCAAACAGTCTATCTTCAAACGCTTTGCGGCGCCCATCGTGGTCGGCATTTGCGTGCTCTACACGATCTATTGCTTCTGGTTTTTTGCGATTGCCAAGACCGTTTCGGAGGGTAATTGGGAGATCGCAGGCGCCTATCTTGCTGATTGGGTCTCCTACGAGGTTCGGCCCGACATTGACTATCGAACCGGCGAAATCCTTGTTGAATGGCCCCGATTCTCACCGCTCGGCGAAGATCCTGATCCCTACTGGATTGCGACTGAGACCGGCACGGTCAATGTGATTGTTGAAGCGGCTTCAGCGTCTGCGACCACCACAAGCAACAGCGCTGCAGGCGCCATCGACAGCTTTATGTCACCCAATTCGCCGGCGACCAGCACTGGCAACGAGCCAGCGCCGTCATCGCCTGCCGATAGCGGTTTCTCTTTTATGTCGCCCAATTCCAGCGCGACAAGTACGGGAACAGGCGGCGCTCAGGCGTCTGGCGGTGATGAGCCGATAACGCAGATCGAAACGCGTCAGGGCATTAATCGCGCTGTCGTCGATGTTAAACCGGGTGCGCAAATCATAGCAACGCCCGACATGGTGACAGTCACCTATCAGGGCGAGGAGTTTCGGGCTGCCGTTGACCCTATAGAGAACATCGTGACGCCACTTGATCCACTTCCCGACTGGGCGGACCAGAAGTCTGAAGGCTTGAAGGTATTTCTCGACTTCGGCTTCGGTGGCCGCGCTGAAATCCGTGCCAAGGAATTGAAGGTCAACAAGCGCTATTTTGGCTGGGAAAATTTCGTTTTTGACACCGCTTCGCCCTATTGGGGAATGTCATTTACACAGGTCGTTAGCCACCTGGTGTCCGGCCCCCGTCTGGTGGAAGACAAATCAAATTGGGGCCTGATGTGGAACAACATCGTCTACAATGCCGAATGGCAGCACGGCGACGTTTGGATCAAGCTTTTGCAGACAATTGTCATGGCGTTTGTCGGCACGCTGTTTGCCTGCCTGTTGGCCTTCCCGCTGTCATTCTTGGCTGCACGCAACATCACCCCGAACTTCTTCCTCAACCAGGTTTTAAAGCGCTTCTTTGATTTTTTGCGCTCGGTCGACATGCTCATTTGGGCACTGTTCTTTACCCGTGCCTTTGGTCCAGGACCACTCGCTGGTATCTCGGCGATCTTTTTCACCGATACCGGCACATTCGGTAAGCTCTATTCGGAAGCGCTGGAAAATATCGATGACAAGCAGCGTGAGGGCGTGAGGTCCGTGGGTGCTTCACCAACCGCCGTTCAGCGCTATGGCGTTGTGCCACAAGTTCTTCCGGTCTTTGCGTCACAAGCGCTTTATTTTTGGGAATCCAACACGCGATCTGCGACAATCATTGGTGCTGTCGGTGCCGGTGGTATCGGCCTAAAGCTTTGGGAGGCAATGCGCACCAATCAGGATTGGGAAAATGTTGCCTATATGGTGATTCTGATTTTGATCGTCGTATTCATCTTCGACAATGTGTCGGCTGCCTTGCGCACGCGCTTGATTGGCAAGCACAATTCATGACGAAGGACGCAGGTCACTGCGCTCCGCGATAAATGATGATATGACATAGGTGGACGCCAGATAACTCAGTTGGATTCCTTACAAGGTGTCTCTTCAGGAAACGAACCACCGTCTTGATGACCTGTTGGCTGACAACAATCGCACTAGGCACGTAAACGACATCTGCCTCTAACCGGCTTTCACAAGCTTCGTTACAAATATAGCTCGCGGACAAGCCGAAGAGTTTTTAAATGGTTTGCTTCTAGGCAAATAAATCAGAAACCGTGCTTTGCCATAATGTCCTTGAGCGTGCCATCGTCTGTCATTTCAGCAAGCGCGTCGTTGAATGCATCAATCAGTCCGGAAGCATCAGCGTTGGCTTTCGGAACAACCATATATTGCACATCCACGTGAACGGGTGGCTCCATCCAACCAAAAGAAGCCTCATCATCTTCAAACGCAGTATTGATAATATGCTGCGCGACGATCCTGTCCGTCAAGACGGCATCTACACGACCCCGTAGCAGTTTACGCAGATTTTCTTCATCATCGCGCGCTTCGGAAATACGGAGATTGGCCTCTTCAAATCCGGGCGGGGCGGCATAACCGCGAACAACGCCGACACGCTTTTCAGTCAGCTCTTCATAGCCATCGAAGGTGACGTCATCACCGGCGCGCACGAGGAAGACAAGTTCGTTGGAAGGAAGCGGGTCTGAGAAGATGAAGTCAGCTTCGCGTTCTTCCCGGTACCACATCGTGTAAAGCGCATCATAAGCGCCATCACGTGTGCCCTCAAACGCACGTTTCCATGGCAAAAAGCTGACACTGGATTGATACCCTGCACGACCAAAAGCTTCAGACACGATCTCAGACATGAAGCCATTGTCCTCAAGCTCGGCACCATAAAAAGGCGGCCACTCTGTAGCGGCGAGATTAAGCGTCTCCGATTTTGCCGAGACGGTGAACGCACTCAACGCAACGGCGAGTGTGATGGTCGCGAATAATGTACGTCCCATGCTTTTGAAGCTCCCCAGTTCGAAAATGTTCCCCGCTGTTTCAGCCAAGCTATGCCATCCATAGGTCTTGAAGCTCCAACGAAGCCTACCAAAAAGAGCTTGAACCGAGACATTTCCTTCCGTCAACACTTAGCTTAAACGTTATTAAGGATTTGGAGGGGTGAGCGTGCGACTTTTTGGCAAGGGGCTTTTCTCACTGCGTGCGAAGTTTTTTGCCGTGGTGGCGCCATTGGTTCTTCTGGCGATAGCCTTTGTCTTCGCCATCGTCGAATGGATTTCGTCCGAACGTGCCCTTCGCGCCATGGAGAGTAAGTTAGAGCGTACCCTGGCCATTCAGAGCCAGGTGTTGGCCGATCCATTGTGGAACCTTGCGCGCGAACAGGTGGAGCTGATTGCTGATGCCATTCTCATTGATACTGACGTTGTTGAACTGACGGTTCGGGACGAGCGCGGGCTTTTCCTGTCATCGAGCCGTGTTGATGAAGTCCAAGGCTTGCAAAGCGGCATGGTCGACATCGTGTTCAATGATGGTGGCGAACCGCAGGTTATCGGTTCGTTGCAAGTATCGCTCAGCGGTAGCCGCCTTATCGCAGAGCGCAACGAACGCATGGTCATCGCAGCGGTTTTGGCAGGCGTTCTGTTGTTGGCTGTTATTATTGCCGCGCTTGTTGCCAACGGTCGTACAGTTGGCAGACCGTTGGCGCGCCTTCTTTCCGCCATTCAAGCCATTGACGCCGGTGGCGAGCGTAAGCCGGTCGATTGGGCCAGCCGCGATGAGATGGGAGACGTTATTTCCGCGTTTAACAAAATGCTCGCACAACAGGAGGTGCATGAGACCAAGCTGGAATCAGCGCGCCTCGAGTTGGAAGACCGTGTCGAGCAACGAACAGCAGAATTGAAACTTGCCCGCGAGGCAGCAGAGGCTGCGAACGAGGCAAAGAGTTCGTTCCTGGCGACCATGAGCCATGAGATCCGCACGCCGTTGAATGGCATTATCGGCATGAGCAACCTTTTGCAGGGTACCAAGCTGAATACGGAGCAACGCGACTATAGCGGGACGATTAACACCGCAGCGGACACGTTGCTGACTATTATCAATGACATTCTTGACTTCTCAAAGGTCGAAGCGGGCGCCATTGAATTGGAGGCTCGACCGATAGACGTTTCTGAAATCGTAGAGTCGTCGCTCGATTTGGTTACGTCAAAAGCTGCCTCTCAAGGTATCGAATTGGCGAACCGTATCAGTGCCGATGTTCCGGCCGGCATTGTTGGTGATGCGACAAGGATCAAGCAGGTGTTGATGAACCTGTTGAACAACGCCATAAAATTCACCGAAGACGGCGAGGTCATACTCAGCATAGAATGTGAGGAACCATCAGACCAAGTCAGTGTGGGGGACATCGTGCCGCTACGCATTTCGGTTCGTGACACTGGCATAGGCATTCCGGCCGACCGGATGGATCGATTGTTCAAATCCTTTAGCCAGGTGGATGCCTCAACCACGCGTAAATATGGCGGGACGGGTTTGGGCCTTGCGATAACCAAGCGTCTTGTTGAATTGATGGGTGGCAAAATTCACGTTGAAAGCGAAGTAGGTATTGGCACCGAATTTTCCTTTGTCGCCAATTTCGAAGTCGCTCCTGTTCCCGATCGCGCAGCAAAGGAGCAACGCATTGCAGCTTTAAAAGGCAAAAATGTTCTGGTGGTCGACGACAACCGGACGAACCGTGTGATCTTGGAGGAAAAACTGCGCCAGTGGGGTATGCAGGTTACATCCTTCGGGCTGCCTACCGATGTGGTGGATCGGGATTTGAGCGATTTTGACGTCGCCATATTGGATTTCAAAATGCCCGATATGAACGGCGCAGAACTCGCCAACAAACTGAGAGAAAAATGGCCTGATAAGCTGCCCCCAATGATTTTGTTCAGCTCTCTGGGGCAAGTTGAAAATCAGTGGCGAGAACATGTCGAGCAAGCTGGATTTGCTGGCACACTGACCAAGCCCGCAAAATCGAACCATCTTATTGAGATGCTATCGCGCGTCATTTCCGGTGAGCTTGAAACCGGGCCACACGAGGCAATAACCGATGCACCATCTGACAAAGCGTTGGATCTGGAAATTCTTCTCGTCGATGACAACAAAATTAATCGCAAGGTGGGCTCAAAAATCCTGGCCGCCAATGGTTATGACGCAGATGTTGTCGCAAGCGGCGCGGAGGCAATCGAGCATGTGCAGAACAAGTCCTATGATGTTGTCCTGATGGATGTTGAGATGCCTGAAATGGATGGGTTGATGGCCACTCGCTTGATTCGGGAAGCGATAAACCCGTCGCAGCATCCCTACATTATTGCGTTAACAGCAAACGCGATGGCCTCTGAGAGGGAAACATATCTGAAATCAGGCATGGACGACTATTTGAGTAAGCCAATTGATGTTGACGCCCTACTGCATGCGTTACACGGTGCGAAACGGTTTCGCGAAACTCAGGCACAAGAGGCACTTGCTTGACGGACGACATATTGGACTTTTCGGCACTAAAGCGTCTTTTGGATGTTATCGGTGGCGATGAAGAAGACTTTGAAGAGCTAAAAACTGAGTTTCTGGAGAGCACCCCCGAAACCGTTGCCAATCTTAAATCGGCAGTTGCACAAGAAGACTGGAAAGCGGCAACCATTGCTGCCCACACTTTAAAGGGCAATTCCCGTGACTTTGGTGCCGTGAAATTGGAAGCGGCAAGTGTTGCGATGGAAACGGAATGCAAGAACGCGTCAAACGCGCTCAACGCCAGTGCCTTGGTTCAAGTCGTTGAAGCAGCCGAAGGAGAGGCTAGAGCGGCACTCAGCACGTTGAAAGTGGCCGACCTTGGCTAACGATCGTGATGCTTTAAGCCTAGAGGCAAATGCTTCAGCGTCACCGGCGCGCGTTCTTATCGTCGACGATAATTCTGTAATGCGCATGAAAATGCGCAAGGCGGTCAACGCCCTCGGGCATGATACCGAAGTTGCCAAAGACGGGATTGCGGCGCTCGAAATCTTACAAGAGCAGGAGTTTGATGCCGTCCTCCTCGATATCGTCATGCCAGGTCTGGATGGGTATGGCGTTCTTGAAAAACTGAAAGCCAACGACGCAACCAAGCATTTACCGGTTATTGTCATCTCGGCGCTCGATGATGAGGTTGAAAGCGTCGTGCGTGCAATCGAGCTCGGCGCTGAAGATTTTTTGCCGAAAGATTTTGATCCTGTCCTGTTGCGCGCACGCTTGAATGCATCATTGGCAAAAAAGCGTTTCCGGGATCAGGAACTGGAATATTTCGCCCGTATTGACCGCCTGACAGCGGCCGCCGAGGTGCTCGAAAGCGGGCGCTTTAATCCCGACACGCTAGCCCTTGATGATCTGACAACCAAGGATGATCCGCTTGGGCGGCTGGCGATCGTATTTCGAGGCATGGCGTCCGAGATCTATTATCGTGAGCTGAAGCTTCGCCAGACGATCAGCACACTGCGCGGGTCGCTATGGGTGATTGCCATTGGCATTGTTTGGGGACTGACACCCTCGCTGAGCCGGATTGTGATGAGTGAAGGTGCCACCCCGCTCGGTCTCATGGTTTGGGTCAATCCGGTCATCGCCGCCATTTTTGTCGGATTGGCCTGGCAGCGTGGTGTCCTGCCCAAACTCACGCTTCCCAATATCGCTTTTTTCATTGCCTGGGCGCTCGTAGCAGCGGTCTTCTTGCGGCTGGCGCTGCTCTATTCAAGTGAGCATGTTGAGGCCGCGATACTCTCGCTTGTCCTCACTCTGCAGGGCTTTCTCGTCTTTGGTTTTTCGGCCATTGCGGGCATGGACAAAGCAACCTTGCGTCGTCTCGTCGGCCTCGTTGTCGGGCTGGGTGGCGTCGGTTTGGTGCTATGGACAGAGATGGGGCAAAGCGGTGCGACCAACTCATTCTGGCTTATTTTCGCTCTCCTCATACCTTTGCTTTTGGCAATTGAAGTCATGATGATGGCGGGCTTTCGTCCGACCGGTCTGGATGATGTTGGCGCCGTGGCGATGATGCTTGTAGCTGCCAATTTGATCGGCGTTCCCTGGGCACTCTGGCAAGACCAGACATTCCCTATCAGTTTGACTGATCCGGGACGGCTGGAACTAACACTGCTGCTTATGATTGCGGTTACGACCGCGTCATATCTGATGGGTTTTCATCTTATCAAAACAGCCGGTGCCGTATTTTATAGTCAGACCGCTTACACGATGACGATCGCTGGAGTGATTTGGGGCTTTTTGCTGCTCGATGAGCAATTGAGCCCATTGGCCTGGATCGCGTTCGCAATCATTGCGGTCGGTATGTACATGGTCGAACCAAAGAACGATGGGACGGATATCGTGATCGACCGGAAATTCGACCGGTCATAGCGCGCTGGCCACGGACACTTTTATCAACCCTAAGCCACTTTCGGTCGAAGGCTCCGCTTGCCCGTAATCAATGCACTCCCGCCTATTATTTGGCAAACGTGATACCCAGCCAAGCATGGCTGCATTGAGGCCGTTGTAGCTGTCACCAACGAACAGCAGGAATGGACCGAGAGTGGCGAACTCTTTTGATCGATACTGCATTGGGGTGAAAGACAGGAAAGAGCCCATCCCAGTCATTCGTTTGGAAATTCCAAATGGGTAAAACCGGTCCAAAGCTGACGCCCGCGGTCTGTGGTGCAAATGTCCGCTCTGAGCCCTCACCGGACCTCTCGATTTTGCGCTGAGCGCGCTCGCAACACAGAATTTTCTGCACAGGCGAAAATTTATGCGCCGCCACGCGGCGGCGACTTCGGCCATTCGTGAATCGCGCAGCAATTTTGAAGGGGGGAATTTACAGGTCGCGGGACAAAAGTGAGTTTTCGATGCGGCTACGCCAAGGTCGGCTCGCGAAGAACCAAAGCAACTTGCAGAAAACTGAGACCAATCTAAATTTGGCTCTCAATCGTTGGAGTGCGTCGTGATCTTAGAAGCGGAAAAACAAGAGCCATCGAACGTTTCAGATTTTGGCAGGGTTGAAACAACTCTTCGAAAACTAAAGAGCTATGGACCTTCGTCATTTGCTTCACTTACGTCAGTAGATGGAAGCTACGTTCAGGTCGCGGGGGGACGGGTGACGTGTATTCTTGAATACAGGGCTACCAATTCAAACGCATTATCAAGAGCTTATTTAGCTGAAAAGAGAAGCCCCTTCGAGGGTATTCAAACGCTGGTTTGCGGCGCGGGGCACATCAAAATGATGCCGGATGAAATCCTGTTCATAGATGACGTTATTCCTGTGTTTGAAGCGTTTTACATGGGAGCAAGTTTTCCTGAAGTCGTCCTTTGGCGTGAAGTACTAAGTGTCGAGGACTAGTACCCGCATTTGAGCTTCTGAATCCCATAAGAGCCTATTGGAATAGCTATCAAATAGGAAAGCCGACATTGGTGCGCGGCGCAGCATTGGGAGGATTGGGCTCTTCGCGGTCATGCGGTGACGCAGCAACTGACCACGAGGACGCTGTCCCAAAGCGGACAGAAGTCGATAACATCCCGGGTTAGAGAACAACGCGGCAAATCAATGGCGTGACGATCACTGCATTCCGATAGCGAGACGTTCGGCTGCGCTTTGCTGATGTTGAAACGCTGAGCGGCGAAATCTGACTCCGAGCCCAAATTGATCGATGCCGCCTAATCTAGCAATGGCCGGTTTCGTAATCTTGGTGCGGCATACATGGTATCGTTCTCGGAGACATGGAGGCCCCGCGCCGCTCGGTAAGGCCAGAGCAGCGCGGGCCGTTTGCGCTATGCAGATGCGTAAGCTTCCAACGCTCCAATCCCGGCTTGGTATTGCCCGATGATAGCGCCACGAAGCATTTCAACGTTTTCGGGGTCCGCCTGGAAATTTGCGGTCCATACAACCGTTGTGCTGCCGTCTTCGCCGGATTGTGCCACAACCGAGCCAGAGAAATTGCTGAGCGGCATGGGCGGGTTTTCGATGGAGTAGGCCAAGCTGCCCGCGTCGGCGTCGACGCCAAGGATCGTCTCCTTCAGCTCATAGCCGTCCATTTCGGTCCCCGGCATGTCCATCACGCAAACGCGGGAGGATCCTGCGGATGTACCAGCGCACTCCGCTGACTTGATGAAGGGCAACCACTTCTCCCATTGCGGGTCGGTGATGGCGGCGCGCGCTTTGTCAACGGGCGCGGATATTTTCTGGGCGACGGTTACGGTTACGTCGGTCATGTTGAAGTCTCCTGTTGTGGGTTCGAAGTTTGCGAGACTCTGACGCCCGAACCATGCCGCCAGAGTAGGTCGGTCATGGGGTGACGACGATCTTGCCAATGGGCGCATTGCCTTCGAGCGCGAGGTAGGCGTCGCGCACATCGCTCAACGGATAGGTATGGTGGATGAGCGGTTGGAAGCGTCCCTCCTCGATACGGGGCAAGAGATAGTCATAGGCCGCACCCCAAAGCTCGGGTTTCTCAAAAAGATGCCAAACCACGTAATAGCCGATGAGTTGGACGTTCTTGGTGATCAGAGCAAAGAGCGGCACGCTCGGTTCAGTGCCGTAATAAGCCAGACTGCCATAGGAGATGATCCGTGCGCCGGGGGCGGCTGCGTTGACCAGGTCATGCCAAAAGGGGCCCGAGACCGGATCAAAAGCGATATCGAACTCTGCGCCCTCTAGCGTGCCGTCCGTATCTGTCACGACAACTTGGTCGGCACCCGCCGCCAAAAGCTGATCGCGTTTGTCCGCCGATCGTGTGGTGGCGATCACATAGGCCCCGTGGTCTTTGGCAATCTGAATCGCAGGAATGCCAATCGAGGATGCCGCGGCCGAGATCAGCACGCGCTGGTCTTTGCCCAGGCGCAGGCCGCCATACGTGACCAGCCCACCATAGGCCGTTGCAAACCCCATCCACACGGCCGCCGCCTGGATAGGGTCCAACCCTTTGGGGCGGGGGATAACCGATGTGGCGGGCACAAGCGCGTGCTCTGCCAGAACGCCGTAGTGGTCGACGCGGAAGCTTGGCAGAATGCAAACGGCATCGCCGACAGCAAACCCCGTGACGTCCGGGCCAACGGCCTGCACCCGACCGGTTGCCTCTGCGCCGATCAACGCGTCTTTTGGCGGCTCAAAGAGGTATTCACCGCGCGAATACAGCCACTCCGACCGGTTCAAACCGGCGGCTTCTATGGTGACACACACCTCGCCGGAAGACGGGGTTGGGATAGTTTCTTGCCGGATGTCGAGCGCAGCAGGACCGTCCGGCGTGGCAAATCGGACCACGCGGTTCATGATCTATCCTTTTCGAAGAGAAGGGGAGTGGCGCGGTCGGAGCCGCGCCAACCAAGCGTTACGCGTGGGAGAAGGCGTTGCGCGTGACGTATTTGGCGTTGCCCTCTAGGGCCTTAGCCATTTTGCCCCGCAGCATGGGCTTCATCATCGGTAGCATAAGCTGGCCAATGATGCCCATCGGCGGCTTGAAATCCATGGTGAAGGAGATCTCGCTTTTGTTGTTCCCAAGGGCGCGGACTTCAAAGAGGCAGGTCGCGCCTTTCATGGGCATCGTCGTGTCATCAATCACCAGACCCAGTTTGCGACCGGGCACATACACATTGATGGTCTCGCGCAGATATTCGCTGCCATCGGCCTTCAAGTCACACTGCCGCTTTGCACCAAGCCCGGTTTCTACGCTTCCGGGCAGGATGCGGGATGCTGCAAGGTTTTCGTTCCACTTCGCGATCCCGCCATAATCGTCCAAGCTGGCCCAGACGTCTTCTGCGGACGCATCGATCGTGCGTTTTGTGGTCACTTTTGCCATTGTCGTTCTCCTGTTTGCGGATGGGTTTTGGGGATGCCTATTCGGCAAGTTCTGCATCGAGGAAGCTGGTCAAGGCGTTCACATACGCCTCAGGCGCATGGGCCTGCAGGTAGTGACCAGCGTCGGGGATGCGGGTGATGTTGGCGTCCGGCGTGCCCAAACGCGCTTGCAAGTCGCCAATCACAACGTCTGCATCAAAGTAGGCGTCTTGTTCACCAAAGATGATTGCGGTGGGGCCTGCGTAGGCGGCCAGCGCTGCATTGCGGGCCTCTTCGCCCATCATGAAGGCGGGCACGGCCTGCGCGAAAAACGTCTCGTAGACTACATTCGCGCCCTCGATATCAGCGGCATAAACGGCGGTTTCGCTGGCAGGGACAGAGCCCGGGCCAAACCAGCCTTGCTCTAACCACATCAACGCCAAGTCTTCTGCGCCCTCCGGTGCGGCCATCGGCGCGAAGACCTCTTGCGGCGTGGCCTGTTGCCCCATGATCTGCATGACCGCTGGTGCAGGTGTGACGCCTGCAAGTCCCACGATTGTGTTGGTTGCAACCACTGCGGTCAAACGGTCGGGCGCGTCTAGGACCATCTGCCAGCCGGTGATGCCCCCGACGTCGTGCAAGACAATCGCAAAATCCTCGACGCCCAGATGATCGGCTAGCGCAAAGAGCCGCGCGCTTCGGGCCTCCGTTGCGTAGGCGGCTGGGTCGGCAGGCTTGTCAGAGGCACCGAACCCCATCAGGTCAGGTGCGATAACGCGGTACCCAGCGGCGGCGATCCGAGGGGCGACATCGCGGAACAGGTAGGATGATGTTGGGATACCGTGGATCAACATCACAGCCGGTGCGCCAGAGGCGCCGACATCCAGGTAGGCCAGCGTATTGCCGTCCAATTCAACACGATCAAGCGATGCCAGATGATCCGCATGACCGTCAGCCAGAGCGGTGAGCGGGAGGCTGGCGCCCATAAAGAGCGCGCCCGTCAGGCCAAGCGCAGTTCGGCGAGACATTTCCATTGGTTTCATAGAGTTAACTCCTGGTTTTGCTGGCCACTCGACAAACTGAGAAGGGCGAGCTATGTTTCAAAGCAGTTGTAGTGAATGAATCACTACACACGCAGTGAAATGCTGTCAACACCGTTTGAAGGACTTGCTATGCCGCCCAGAAAACCCTTGCTCCCTTTAGAGCCCATTCCTGATATGGAAGGTGTCTATCGCGCCAGACGCGGTGCGGCGGCAATCGCAGCAATCAAGCTAAGGGACGGCGGACTGGCGCTGTACAGCCCCGTGACAGGGCTCACCCCAGGCGCCATTGAACGAATGACGGCGCTTGGAGGGGTTTCGGCCATAATCGCCCCAAACCACTTTCATCACCTCGCGCTGACCGAGTATCTGGAGGCTTTCCCCGGCCTGCCGCTTTACGCGCCGATTGGGGCACACAGAAGGCTGGAAAAACAAACGAGTTTCAGCTTCGAAGATGTGCAGGATCTTATGCCCGCCCTGCCCGACGGTGTCCGTCTTCACCAACCTCAGGGGCTGAAGGCGCAAGAGGTATGGGTCGAAGTCATAACCGGAGCGGAAGCCGGTTTGATCGTTTGCGACGCATTTGGAGCGCCCGCAAAAGAAGATGGGTTGCCACCCTCCGAGGCCAGCCCGCGCGGGAGTTTCAAAACGATGTGCCTCAAAGATGCGGAGGTCTATTGTGACTGGGCCAAGCCGCTTTTTGCGCGAATTGAACTTACCCACCTTTTGCCATGCCACGGCGCGCGCGTGACTGGAAAAGGTCTTTCCGCGCATCTATCAAAATCTTTGGAGGCGCTCTGATGGCACGACCCAAAAGTTACGACCGTGACGAAGTGATCCTGAAGGCAAAAGATGCCTTTTGGGAGCATGGCTACCAAGCGCTCGGCGTCCGCGCCATCGAAGCGCAAACAGGCTTAGGAAGCTTCGCCCTCCGCACCGATTTTGGCGGCAAAGAGCAGCTCTTGCTCGAAGCCCTCGCGGCGTATCGCGAGGAAATGGAAACCTATGTGGCGCGTATCATGGACGACAGCGACCGCATTGAAACCATTGTGGCTGCCCTTGAGCAGATGGTGACGCCTTACCCAGGCAGTATGCGCCGTTTTGGATGCCTGATGACGGCCCTCGTCTCAGAACTGCCCAGCATCGGATCACAAGCCGTCAGCGACGCGGTCAATGCCCATTTCGACCGGATTGGCGCTTCGACAGCGGGGCTCGTCGAGCGCGCGCAACGTGCCGGAAATGCGCGTCCAAACTTGGAACCCGAAAAATGCGGAAAATACGTGGTGGGCGTTGTTGGTGGTCTCCAGACAATCAATCGCCGCGCGGGCCGCATCGACGCGGCTAAGGACTTCGTGAACATCGCCATTTCCGAGGTGCAACGCTGGTCCACGGCATAGGCCAAAGAAGAGAAAAGCGGCCGCTCCGTGAGAAATCGCCAAGGACCGCTCTGTCCGCACTTCTGCCATTCACTTAGAAAACTTGGTGCGAAGCCACGAATGGCTGCTTTGGGAAATCTCGGCTACCAGTCCCGAACGCCAGCTTTGGGCCGGTATTGAAACCGGCCCGGAAGCAAATCAAATCTCTACACTTTCTGAAATCGCCAGTGCATCTTCGAGATCGACGCCAAGATAACGGACTGTACTGTCCATCTTTGGGTGACCAAGAAGCAGTTGGACCGCTCTCAGGTTTCCCGTCTTACGGTAGATTTGCGCAACCTTTGTTCGGCGCATTGAATGCGTACCGTAAGCGCTTGGTTCCAATCCGATGGATTTCACCCACTCCTTCAGCATGCGAGCATATTGCCGTGTCGAAATGTGAGGCCGGTCATGAAAACGTTCCGGTCACAAATAGTCATGGCCTGACATCAACGGATGATGAATCCAGTCCAAAAGCGACTTGCGAGTGCCTTCCGTGATTTCGAAACGAACTGGGGATTGTGTTTTGCTCTGAAGCACCGATGCCCGCTCTTTGATCGATCCTGCAGAATACACATCAGACACTTTCAGTGACACCAGATCACAGCCGCGCAGCTTGCTATCAATTGCCAAATTGAAAAGCGCCAGATCCCGAACGACTCCGGCAAGCTCAAGTCGTACACGGGTGGCCCAAACGTGCTTCGGGTACAGCGGCCGTTTCTGACCTATAATACGGCCTCTATTCCATGCACGTTTTGAAGGAATAACCATTGGCAGGTTGGAAGCAGGCATGCGTTATCTCCTCAACCGTTCCCTCCAACCGCATCACTCAGACATTCAGCGCAACCCAATACTGCACGCAAACGCTAATGCGGCAAATTCTGCTCCGAGCTCATCCTAACCATTCGCTTTCTGCACTTGAACTGGTAGAAACGGCTCATTGATGTTGTCCGCTGCTGTAGGTAAAGATGTCGCCTTTGAATCCTTGGCAGATATTAGCCGGCCGGCGGCAAATTCCATCAAGCTGTAGTTGGAAAACCAGTACGTCGCACGCATGGTTGCAGAAGTCATTATGAGACGGACTTGTTTATCAGCTAGAGTTGCTAAGTCCGCATCCGCCAACTTACCCATTGCTGCAGTGCGTAGCGTTCTTGAAAACCCTCAGCGGATCATGGTCAGCTTGTCCCAATCGGCATAGTCGGGAGAGCCCTCATGGCGCACTTCACCTTCATAGCCGTACTCAACCATGCAGACCATCGTCGATTTTTCATCGGTCAGAATGACGGCATAGGCCTCAGGTAAGTCTGAACCGCTCAACAACCGCTCCGCTCCATAAGCCGGCCAACCTGCATGATTGGTGCCGCGCGGGGCGGAAAATGGCACACCATGTAAAGAGCCGCAAAGCGGCAGATGACAATGGCCGTGGAAGATGTGGCGAATTTTGGCCGCATGCTTTTTGATGACATCGCCGAAACGTTCATGATCCAACAACATAATGGTGTCGGTGGGAGCAATTCCTGTCGGTACTGGATTGTGGTGCATGAAGAGCCATGCATCCTCAATGCCTGCCAGTGTCTCGTCCAACCAGTCGGCGCGCTTGTTACAAAAATGGCCCGCATGCGTATTGGGACCCCAAGTGTCCACGATGACGCCCGTTCCCTTTGAGAGTGAAAATGTCCGTTGAACAAAACCCGCTTCGCCCGCCAAATCGGGGAAAACCGATAGCATCGTGTCGCGATCATCATGATTGCCGATCACCAGTTCGACGGGCATTGGCAAGCCAGCCATCCGTTCTTTCAAACGTTTATAGTCTTCACGCTCTCCCCAGTCGGAGAGATCGCCGGTAATGATGATCGCCTCAGCGTCACTGTGATGGGCCAGAGCGTGAGCCAATGCCGTATCGAAGTTTTGGTTCGGGTCCCGCCCCGCAATGGTTTGGCCCGGTGCAGTTAGGTGAATATCGGTGAGTTGGATGAGTTTCATGTCATCCCCTTAATGCTTCAAAAGTGTGCAGGATTGATGCGGCGCCAAATGGCGCCGTATCTCTTGAATAGTTTGTCGGATCAGGAACCGGTTGGAAGCAAGTCTTGAACTTCGTCGTTCAACTCTTCCTGCAGTTCTTCCATGTCGTCCTGCTCGCCGGTCACGATGGACTCAAGACCGTCATAGATGACCTGCGTTGCCGCAAGACCATTGTCGCCCGGATAGGCTTGCCACTCACGCAGCAATGGCAATTGACGCACCGCCGTCGCCTTTGCAGGGTTCTCGTCGTAGAAATCTTTCAGGATGATTTCGTTGGCGGCCTGGTTAGGCGGCATATAGCCAGTCGTGCGTGCAACGTCCGCAGCACCTTCACCAGACGTGATGAACTTCAGCCATTTCCAAGATGCGTCGAGTACGGCTGGGTCTTCCGAACCAGAAACGAGCATGGCCGAGTTGCCACCCGCTGGCAGGCCTTTTGGACCGGCTGCTTCGATGCCAGGGAACTCGTTGGTAACGAGTGTGAAGTCGCCCATGGAGCGCTCAACGGCACCAACAGCCGATGTTGACCAATACATCATGCCGATTTCCCCGGCGGAGAAGGAAGCAAGCGCAGCTTTCCACTCAAGGTTCTGCATTTCACAGCCATCAAAGATGGTGTTCATGGTGTTGAGCGCAGTCAGGCCTTCCGGCGTATCAATCTGGAAGTCAGCATTCATGACTGTTGGCTTGTCCTGGCTCCACATCAGCGCCTGCAGGAACCAGTTGCCGGTGATGTTCCAGCCCCAGAACATCGGGTTTTTAACGCCGGCTTCACGCAGCTTGCCACACACTTCAACAACTTCGTCCCATGTTGTTGGCAGTTGGTCTGCCGAAGTGATGCCCGCTTTTTCCATCACTTCCATATTGTAGTAGCCAACCGGCAGAGAGATGGAGAACGGCAAGCCGTAAACGTCTTCACCGAAAGTGCCCAGATCAAGCATGGCCTTATGATAGCCGTCCTTAGCAAAGTCAGCTTCGGCGGCGATGAATGGTTCAAGCGACTTGGCGATGCCTTTTTCAACAAGGATCGCCTGGCGGTTCAGGCCCTGCATGGTCACATCGGGCAAATTGCCGGCAACGGCTTCGCGCAGGATGGTGTTTGTGCCGTCCTCGTACGACTCGTAAGTGGCACGGAATTTTACTTCGATGTTGGGGTGAGCTTCCTGGAATTTTGGAAGGATAGATTGGTATGTCACATCGAACAGATGGCTGTATGGATATGCAAATTCGATGGTTACCTTGTCTTCGGCCTTGGCGGATGCGACAAGTGCCATAAGTGCAACGGTGGCGGCGAGTGCCTTTTTCATGGGTTTACTCCCTCAGTTTGCCTGCTGCAGATGGCTCAGTCGCCAAACTCTCCATCTGCGGTTTATCCCTTCATGGGATCTGGTGAGGGTCGCCGTTTTCCAATGAACGGCGACCCGAATTCATTTCATGCCTGACAATGTGATGCCCTCAATGAAGCGCCGCTGAGCGATCAGAAAGGCGACGATCAGCGGTGTTACAATCACGACGGCTGTCGCCATCATTGGGCCGAAATTGTCACCGTCCGCATCGCCTTTGAACTCACGCAATCCGAGCGGTGGGGTGAAAAGGTCGCGGTTGCCGGTGATCACAATGCGCGGCCAAAAATAATCGTTCCAATGTGCAACCACCGAGAAAATCGCGAACGCCAAGAGCGCTGGAATGGCGGTCGGGAGCATGACGTTCCAGATGATTGAATATTCACTCATGCCGTCCATTCGCGCCGCATCAATCAAATCATCGGGCACGGTCATAAAGAACTGGCGCATCAGAAAGATGCCAAAGACCGAAATCGTCCATGGGATAATCAGGGCCGCATAGCTGTTGGTCAGCCCTACCTTTGACAGCATAATATAGAGCGGTAGCGCGATCGCATGGACCGGAATGAGCAAGCAGAAAAGCACCAACGCGAATACGGTTTCTCGGCCCCACCAACGCAGTTTTGATAGAGCGTAGGCACACGGGAGCGCAACGATCACTTGAATGAGGAAGATGGAAAGCGTGACGATGACGCCATTCATCATATAGCGCAGTAGCGGTGCTTTCTCGAAGGCGGTCGTGTAATTGTAGATTATCGGACGCACCATGCAGTCTTCGGCGGCGTTGCCCAGTTTGACGCAAAAATCGTCCCGGAAAAGCTCCTGCGTGCCGAAGAAACCTCCGGTCTGGGTCATGATTTCCGAGGGTGCTTTGAACGAGTAGGACACCATAACGTAAAATGGTAGCAGCACGATCAACGCGCCGACGATAAGAACCGCATGCTTCATCGCTTCGGTGGTGGAGAACCGGAAAACCGAGCCATCCGAGCGAGGCTTTGCAAGACTTGGAGAGTTTTCCAAAACAGCATCAGTCATGTGTAGTGCACCCTGCGTTCCACGAGCCAGCGTTGGATCAGTGTGAGCATCATGACAAAGCCCAGGAACACTACAGTGATCGCTGCGCCGATGCCCATCAGGTTTTGCTGGATGGCTTTTTCATAGATCGCGAACATCATCACGAAGACGGATTTACCCGGCCCGCCGCCCTGCGGATAAAACGCTTCGACTGTATCAAAGACTTGAAACGAGCGGATGCAGGAGATGGTCACAACGAAAACTGTCGTCGGCCCCAGCATCGGCCACGTGACCAGCCGGAAGCGATCCCAACCGGATTTGGCACCATCCATTTCAGCGGCATGGTAGAGTTCGCGCGGGATAGAAGTGAGACCCGCAAGATACAGCACCATGTTGAAGCCAAAGCCCTGCCAAACGCCAATGAAAGATACCGTCCAGATCGCGTAATCGCGGTCGGTAAGCCAAAGCGGAAAGGTGCGCTCGCACCCTTGCGCATACCAAGACCAACCTTCCAAAAAGGTACCGCAACCGCGCGTCAACGTGGCGTTGATGATCCCGATGGTTGGATGCAGCGCAAATTCCCACACGATGGCCATGGCCAGCAACGCAGCCATGACGGGCAAAAAGTAGATCGTCTTATAGATGTCGCCAAAACGCGTGACCGAGTTAATCAGTAACGCCGCGCCAAGACCTAGGCCAACAGTTAGAGGCACCACGACGCCCACATAGGTGAAGGTTGCAATGAACATTTTCTCATAGGTCGAGCGGGTAAAAATGCGCTCGTAATTTTGAAAGCCGACAAACTGCGCGCCATCGTTGCCGAGCGAATAATTCGTAAAACTCAGACCCGCCGCGATAAAGATCGGCAGGATCAAAATAACGAACATCAGCAAGATGGCCGGGCCTGCGAACCAGATATGCGCGCGCGAGCGAACCATTACGCGGCTGCCCGTTTGCGTAATGTCTTTTTCGGCTCGGCTTGAGCAACTGCCGTGAGGGGAACACGCCTACCGTCCTTACCAAAGGCCAGCACGGCTTTGGGATCCGCTTTGAGATATACGGTTTGGCCCATGAAGTGCCGGGACGCGGGTGATGTTCTTGCGATCAGTCGTGTGTCGCTTTCCGCAATAGCGCAGTGGACAAACAAGTCAGAACCCAAATTCTCTAGATGAACGACATGGGCTTCCCATGCATGTGCTTTAACGGCTTCGCTGATCACCAAATGTTCGCAACGAATACCGACTTGAACAACCGGCCCTTCAGCTTCAGCGACTGTTATGCCCAAAACA
The DNA here is from genome assembly GCA_038529265.1 of Pseudomonadota bacterium. GTDB lineage: Bacteria > Pseudomonadota > Alphaproteobacteria > Rhizobiales > Rhizobiaceae > JBCBDX01. The sequence continues at coordinate 10,703 of JBCBDX010000010.1, read as the reverse complement.
CTAACCCGGCCGCCTTCGCCCTCATCGACGGGTAACAGGTTGATCTTTGGCGAGCCGACAAAACTCGCCACATCAACATGCTGCGGATTGGTGTAAATTTCATGCGGTGTATCCAGCTGCAAAATATCGCCATGCATCATCACGGCCATCCGGTCGGACATGGTCAGCGCTTCGGCTTGGTCGTGGGTAACGTAGATGAAGGTTGCGCCAAGCGAGCGGTGCAAATCAGCCAGCTCCGAGCGCATATGCACACGCAATGCAGCATCGAGATTGGAGAGCGGTTCATCCATAAGAAACGCCACCGGGTTACGGACCATGGCGCGGCCGAGCGCCGCTCTTTGCCGTTGCCCACCCGACATCTGGCCAGGTTTGCGATCCAATAACGGGGTGATTTTTAAAATGTCCGCGGTGTCGCGCACCTGATCCATCAAGGCGCGATACTTTCCGCGCGCCAGCATCGGGCCCATAACCGGAAAACGTTCGCTCCAATTCAGATCGCGAAGCTTAAGCGGTGTCATCATGTTTTCCGCGACTGTAAGGTGCGGATAGAGCGCGTAAGATTGGAATACCATCGCCAAGTTGCGATCTGCAGCCCGCACTTGGGAAACATCCTGATCGTCAATGGTCAGCGATCCACCGTCCATGCTCTCAAGCCCCGCGATGATGCGAAGAAGAGTGGATTTCCCACAGCCGGACGGACCGACCAGGGTCAGAAATTCGCCATCGGTTACGCTCAGATCGATGGAATTGAGAACGGGCGTCTCACCAAACGACTTGGTTACGTTTGAAAGTTGCAAACCGGCCACGACCCTGCTCCTGCATCCCCTACGGTGTGGGCGGCTTAGACAGACTCATTAAATCTGATGTGACGTCAAATAAGTGAGACTTATGCTTGTTAGAGTCTCATGCAGCAATGCGAGACGGAGTTTCATCGATGGATAGGCCAAGCCCTTATCAGATAATGGCTTTTGCGCATTCAGCACGCGAGCGCAGTTTTACACAGGCAGCCGTCACATTAGGCGTCAGTCAGTCTTCAATTACCCAACATATTGCGAAACTGGAAAAACTGGTTGGTGCGCAGCTGTTCATTCGGCGTCGAAACGGGCTCGAACTCACACGCGCCGGCCGTGAGCTCTTCGATGTTGCAGACCGTTGGGCATCGATCAACAGCCTGTTCGAGGAGCGCGTATCAGCCTTTTCCGGCATGGAAACGGGACACCTTAAGGTCACGGCCACGGCTCCTCGCCCTGCTCTGCCTTTAATTGCCTCTTACACGCGGCTTTATCCAAATGTGATGGTCGAGTTTACGCTTTTGAACTGGACGCAGAACATGGCAGCACTGCGCGAACGCACGATAGATCTAGCGATCATGACGGACCCGGAGATTGAGGAGGGTATGTATGCCCGGAAAATTGAGACAATCAAATATCGGGCCTACATGCGTGCTGATCATCCACTGGCACGACGCCGGCAAGTCTCTTTGCATGATCTGTCGGATATATCTCTAATTATTCCCGAAGACGGGTCACTCACCCAAAAGGTGCTGTTCACAGCTGCCGCGGAGCAAGGTGTCAAATTGAACCGATTGATGAAGATGACCACATTCGCAGTTGTGAAGGAAGCGATCCTGCATGGTCTGGGTGTGGGAATTTTACTTCAAAACTCGGTGCATGAAACCTCACGGCTGGTCGACTTGCCAATAACTGGTTTTGACATGACGTTTGATAATTTTGTTGTGGTCCCCAGCGAAAAACAAAACCTTCGATTGATCGCGCGGTTTCTGGACGGAATATAATCCGCAAGGATTGGTGTATCAAAATCCCACACGAAGCACTTCAAGGCCGTTAACAATTCAGGAGTTCTCGAATGCTTTCGATCCCTTGGAAGCCTTAGCGAAGCTAGCTTACTTAGCCGCTTTGTCCGCTATCCCGTCACTCACTTCGGAAATTTGGTCCGTGGCCACGAATGGCCGCTTTGAAGAAGTGCCGCTGCCGGTCCTGAACGTCAGCTTTTAGCCCAAAGCTGACTTTGGCCACAGACAATTATTTCTGAGGCGCGGCGCACCGAAGCAGACACCCCAGCTGCTGAATTTCCTAAAAGGTCTTAGTTTTTTCTGTAAGTACCCGATAACAGTGCCTTCGTGCTTGAGGTTTGACTCGCGCCAAAGACTGAGCACATCCTTCGATATGCACGCATTGGGGGATTTGATATGGCTACTTGGAAGTATGTTGGCTGGGTTGAAGCCAAAGGATATACCACGAAGACCGGAAACAAGACCGCGGCACATTTGCTCTGGGGAGATCGCGTTGAAGTCCTGCAAAGCGCAACGTCCAGAACCAAGGTACGCGCCAGGGGGCGCAATCGGACATTTTGGGTCGATAACGACGCCTTGAATGGTAACGCTCTTTTGGAGGTGTACTTCATAGATGTTGGGCAGGGTGACGGCATCTTGTTTGTTACCCCGGAGCGAAAGCACATTCTTGTTGATGGGGGCTATCCGAGGCGTTCCCAGAACACCGGCAAGAGCGCCGCTGACTTTGTGGACTGGAAATTCTACGACGACTATGGCGAAGACACAGTCAAGCTGGATGCGATGATCTCATCCCACAACGATATGGACCACTATGGCGGGTTGGATGATCTTTTGGACGTTCAGCAAGAGGACGAGCTTGATTGCCAGGATGTGAAGGTGGAAATGTCTTTGCCCCGTAAAACTGTGCCATTGTTTGGTTAATTCAGGAGTATGGGTTTATGGCGCGGAAGAGGCATTCAGACGAAGATATTTTGCGTTTGCTGCGTGAGATTGAAGTTCACTTGTCAGGTGGGCTGGATGTTGCATCTGCTTGTCGGAAGGCAGGTGTTAGTGACGCCACGTATTACACTTGGCGCAAGAAGTTCGGTAGCATGGGTCGATCTCAGTTGTCGGAGATGAAGGCGCTACAGAAAGAGAATGATCGACTGAAGAAGATCGTGGCTGAATTGGAACTCGATAAGCTGATCCTGAAAGAGAGCCTCGATTTTTTAAAGCCGAAGGCCTGACGACGGATCTGCTGCGTCAGGCCGTCATTTATACACGCCAAAAGCTTGCAACCTCAGAGCGTCGGACTTGCCGTGTTGTCGGTGTTGCGCGTTCCACGCAGCAATACTAGGCCAAAACCCGGGACAAGAGCGAAGAAGCTACGCGCTTGGCCATGATCCGTCTAGCCAAGCAATATGGCCGGTATGGATACAGGAAGATCGCACAGTTGCTGCGTATTGAGGGCTGGCAAGTGAACCACAAGAAGATTGAGCGTCTTTGGCGTGAAGAAGGCTTGCAGCTCCCGGAACGACACAAGAAGCGCAAGCGGCTCTATCATAAAGATAGCTCCGTCATCAGGCTTAGGCCGCATCATCCCAACCACATCTGGTCAATTGATTTTGTCCACGACAAGCTGAGCAATGGCCGCCCCTACAAGATGTTGACCGTTCTGGACGAGTACACGCGTGAAGCCCTATGTGTTGAGGTGCGATCCAGCATGGGCGCTCAAGATGTGTTGGATGCGCTTTATCCACTTCTGCTCAGACACGGAAAGCCGGAATACATTCGTTCTGATAATGGCAAAGAGTTCGTCGCTGGCGCGCTTCAGGAATGGCTCATGAAGCTGGATATCAAACCCATCCAAATCTACCCGGGTTCTCCGTGGGAATTCGGATACAATGAACGCTTCAACGATGCTCTACGTAATGAAATCTTGAACGCGGAGTGGTTCTACACTGTCAGACAAGCGCAGGCAGCTATCAACATCTGGCTCAGACAATACAACCATCTAAGGCCGCATCATGCCCTGAACATGCGGCCGCCAGTTCCTGAAACACTATTAGAGAAAACGCAAATTAGTGGCCCAAACCTAGGGGGCTAGACACGCCGTTTAAGCTGTTTAGTATTTAGAGTTCTGTTGCCCACGAATGGGTTCAGACTCACCCAGCAGGCACTGCGTGCAGAATCTGAACTTCGCCGTAGAGCTTCTGTTTTTTGAGATGTCTGCGATTTTCATGAGTGATTTTTCAGCAGTTTGTAGTTGGGCGTCAAAATTTCCCGACAACATTGAAAAACAATCCCTGATCATCCTGTACCAAGTCTGTAAGATCGTCAGAAAAACGCCCAAAATTGTAACCGACGCCAGCCTTTACGTTTTTTCCCAAATGACGATAGATGGCAGCCAAGGCACCAAACTGCGTTGTTTGCGTACTTACAGAGCGAAGTACTCTCCCCTCTACTAGTGCATCCCAATTATGCAGTATGTGAACGTCCGCTCGAATGACGCCGAGATGTGCATCAGACTGGATATATTCGCCTGAGCCTCTTGTTGTTTCGACTTCCCCGATCCTGAAACCGTACTTTGCGCCCAGTGAGATGATGTCATTAATGTCATAAGTCGCATCAGCGGATAGAACATGGCTTCGCTGGCGCGGTCCCAAAGTCGAACCATCCGCGGTTGTCTGGTTCGATCCAGGCAAGTCGTACAGGAACGCGTATTTAAACAGTGCATTCAGCCTATCGTTCTCCACTGGACGATAGGCAAAACCAAGGGCAGACTCGATATAGTCACCATCCGGAACACTGGCTTGATCGGTGTCAGAAAGTACGGCATCGATGTTGGCAGTTAGACGCCAATCCGGATTGACTTTGTAGGTAGCACCAGCGCTGACAAGATAAGCATTCAGATCACGTGTATCATCTTCGGAGCCATCAAAGCGAAGTTCAGCCCTTAGCCGGGCTAGAAAGTCATCACTTTCCTTGTAAGCGACACCAAACGACACCGCTTTGCGATCAATATCGGTTGCATTGGGGTCGCGAACCACACCGATTTCCAGCCCACCGTCGAGTGTCCATTTTGCATCTGGTGTAAAGGTAACACCATAGGTCGATGTCAACGAGCGGCGTTCGCCGAACATGTCATAGTTGTTTTCAGTGTAAGCAGACCAAAAATCGTCATATTTGCGCTTGGCACCAAGCAAAATAGAACCGCTGTCACTTCCGACAAGTGACGTGCCCGATACGATACGATCTGGATCAAGCTCATAACCCAAATAGTAGTGCTCATCGGCAGTGGGATCGTAGGTCAGCGCAGCAAGCGCACCAATCCCGCCGGTCCCGTAAGAAACCTCGCCATTCAGGCCGATCTTTTCAGTCAACTGCAACTGGGCACCGACACCGCCTCGATCATTGCGCAAACGACCACCACTACGTGCGACAGTGCCCTGACCAAAGATATAGTATGAGTGATCATCGTTCGGAGAATAGGTAAGTTGTGCGCCAATATCGGCGCGGGTACCGTTCTCCTTGGCCAAACCACCAGGTGTCGTCAGCTCAGAGTATTTAATCCCGAAAGAGGCTTCCCAATATTGGTCGAGCTGAATTGCCGCTTCAGCTTCCAGTTCACGCTTCTTCTTGCCCGTGTCATCGTAAAAATCATCAAACTGGAAGCCTGCGGTCAGGCGATCTGAAAGTTCGATATCGCTGTACACGCCCCATGCGACTTGATCGCTGGTTACGTTGAAATCAAGCGTTGAAAAGCCAGCTTCCTTTTGTTCATAGTAACCACCCAATTTGCCCTTCACACCACGATCATTGAAGTCAGCAAAATCCAGCTGTCCTGCTATGCGCCATGCCTGCGCCACACGATTGGATGCACTGGCTGACGCTTCATCCACAAGCGAGAGGCCGCCATCAGTAGATAGTGTCCTTCCAAACCCGGGACCTTCGGTTTGCGCGTATTCAGCCTCAAAGAAAGTGGTGTCGGAATGCCGCACGACAATGTCTGCACCGATCATCTGCTGATCAGCATCGATGGTACCATTGCCGGTTTCCTCATGCATGCCAGTGGCGCCGATGCGAACCTTTTCTCCAAGCCAGGCCTGCGCCCGACCGCCAAACGAATAGCCGTCAACTTGGCCCGCCACGGGCGTATACTCATACTGGGAAATAAGGCTAACTTCGTTTTCACCCAGGGCGTCATCTCGGATTAATCCGCTGCCGGCAAATCCGCTTAAAGGCTGTTTGAGAATGATGACGCCTTGCATGTAATCAATTGTGTAGTCCTCAGCATAAGTCAGCTTTATCCGTTCAAGAACGCGTCCACTTACCGGATCACGAACTTCCACAAAGACGCTTTCTGAGCCGACGGAAATGTCCTGTCGGGACAGGAAGTATGCCGAGCCTCCAGTACCGCGCAGGACATCACGTTGCGGCAATGTCCCAGGCTGTGCCGCGTAAAGCTCGATTTCGACTTTCCGTTCACCAAATTCAGTGGCCGCCTCAGACTTATAAACGGCATTTGCTCCATAGAGCGTGCGTTCATTGCGCAAGTAACTACCGCTATCAACGTTGCTCTTAAAGTTGCCCCACATCACATGGCTGTCGCCGCGCTCCAAACGTACGTAGAATTTTCCGCTTGTTGGTGCGTCTTCTTTGGCTGTCGAGTCGTCGCCATAAACCGGGTAATATTTGTTGGGATCGATACGCCGCAAAAGCTCCCGTGGGTTTTTCGCGTCCAGACCCCGAAACAGATTTTCCAACTCCTGCTCACTTGTATCGGCGGCAGCCGTCAGAAGATACCGGCCTTTGATCTTACCCTTTAAGTAAAATGCCAATCGCCCCTTGGTATAAACCTCCTCAAACTCGCCACTCGCCTCTTCAGTGCGCAGGCCGACGGTTGCATCCACCAATCCGACATAGAACCATTCATTGGAAGGAATGTTGATATCGCGACTGAACTCAACGCCGTCCTTGTAACCATTGCTAATTGCCACTTCGACGCTGTGATTGCCGGGGGGGAGTATGCGCTGAACAACAAACTTGTTGTTGCCATCAGTGCTCACAGTTTCGCCAAGCACATCAATTTCATAACCGTTAGGAACATCACGGCCGAAAACCGTCACCGCTCCTCCGTAGACCGGGATATTGCGAACGGCTGTGCGGTCTTGCCCCTCGCCCGCAGAAACCAAATCCCCATCTTGGGAGGTCTCGTGCGTTTCAAACAGCTTCGCGGTCCGCTTGATACTTAACGGCGCTGTTTCATCAAAGCGATTTTTGTTATCATATACACGAAGAACATATTTATATTCATCGTCACTATCATCCGGCACAATCCAACTTGCCGTATCATTGATGGAAACATCAGCGGTTTCGAGCAGTTCCAGTCCGCTTTTACCTTCCTTGTAAATGCGCACCTCAGCACGCTCTATCCAAGCAGGATAATTGCTGGTGGCTAAAAATTCGACCTGCTCACCTGCTTGAAAACTACGCCGAGTATCCACCGTCGAAATGTTGAGAACCGGCTCAACCTCGAGACCATCAAACTTAATTTGAACGTCAATCGAATTGAGATCAACATCTGCTGCCCGCTGTAGATCTTCAGTTGTCGGGGCGTTCGCGGTAGTCGGATCGCCATCAACGGATACCGAAATCCCCAAATCGTTATCTTCTATTGCAAAGACTTGTGCAGTTACTTCGGTATTTTCACCAACGTCCAACGACACAGCTTCTCCTGTTTGGGCATAAGACAAACCGGTCGATATCGGTATGACAAAACCAGCCAAAACTGTACTATATGCCAGCGATGAAGCGACGCGGACGAGCAAGGGTTTTGCTTGAAAATTAGCAGACATGATCAATCACCCGTCACAAAGCGTCGTTCAATCAGAAGCTTGTAGTCGCCTCGCCGGGCCCATTTTTTTCGTATTATTGCTTCCATTTGGCGCAATCGCTTTTTGCCTAGACGATCGTCACTGGCGGCCTGATAAGTCAGCCGAAGCACCGACTGTCTGTCCATCAATTGACCGACCAGCTGATCGATAAAGCGGTCGACACCATCTCTGGGTTCGACGCTGCCAGGATGGAACGCTTTGGCCGAGAGGTTCATTTTGACAACACGGGATATCGTTGCGCCAAAGTTAAGCTTGGTCAGCTTTCCTCTGGTAAGGCGCACAACCCGAGGGTTCTCGGTTGTCACGCGATACCCCGTCGGCAACGTGCGCGCGTCGAGCTTCATGATGAAATTTGACCCGATATCAGCGTCAGGTATCGCTGCACATGGAACCGAGTAACGTCCCTGCTCATCAGTTGTAATAAGCAGACCGTTAACCGTGGCGAGACGAACGCCCGGCAAGCCTCGTTCACCCTCATCCTGATTGCCGTCTTGATTCTTATCGTCAAATACCTTGCCGATAATTTCGCCACAATCGAACACATGTTCGATCTCGCGCCTTACGACGACGGTCGCACGGTTGGATATGGTTGCGCCGGTCCTTGGATCAACCACCCAAGCCGTATTCACAAACTCACTTTGCGTCGCCCCAGCGCCAACACCCAAAGTCAGGCTCAGCGTAATTGTTGCACCGGCACCGATATCCTGATCGGGCCATTGCAACTGGCGCCCGACGCGGGTTGGCTCAATAGCGGTCCCATCGATTGTTGCTGTGTTCGGCCGGTAGGTAAAACCAACTGGTATTAAGTCGACAAGCGTTACATCAAGACGGTCGCGTACATCATTGTTCGTGATGGTGATCGTGTATGGGATCAAGTCCCCAATTCTTGCGCTTCGAATGGAAGTTGTTTTGGTCGCGACCAATCCCGACAAATCAGAAGGTGCAGTCAACGAAACATCAGCATCGGCTGTCGCATCTGCGATTGGCGAACCGTCCAGTGGCGATTGACCGGACGCCGTTACCGTATTTGTGAACGTGCCAGTCGACCCAGGCGTAATCTCAAGAGTGAGTTCAACAACGACACTCTCACCGTTTTGAAGCGTTTGTCCGGTCGCAATCAGGTTTGGATTAGCAGCACCATCAAAACTGGAATTTGCAACAAAACCAGAAGGACCAGCGGTAACTTGATTGGACAAAACCACATAGCTATCCGCGCCAAATGCGGCGTCTAGATCATCGTAGAACGCAACATTATTTACCGGCGTGGTACCGGTGTTTTCCATTTCCAGGCGGAATGTGACCAAGGTACTGCCAGTTGCTGTCAGTGTGGGCGTACCAAGTACTGCCTTTGAAGCCGTCAGCTCGGGCACTGAACAAAAACGCATCGGGATGTTGTTATTGAAGAGCGTAGGGTCACCAGCTTCAATATCGAACTCGACATGGAACGGGTTACCAACCGCACTGAAGTCACTTAGCACGCCTGTCGTACCTACTTCGCCACCACCCAAGACTGCCGGATTGCTGGGCAGCAAGGATGTTAAATCCAGAGCACCTGCGGGCAGACGTGTCGCGCTTGCAACACCAGAAGACGGCAAATTGTAAGACATCGTGTAGCGGCCAGGCGCGCTCACGAACCATTGAAATGAGCCGTCTGCGCCATCTCGAACAATCGTGATGTTAGCGTTTGCGCCAATCCCAGTTTGGGAACCAATTGGCCCCGTCACCGTTATAAGGCCACCACTCAGGATCGAACCATTTTCCTCGCAATAGAAATAACCAGTCGGATCGTAATCGGCCGCATCAGGCACACCATCACCATCTCTATCAGAGGTTCCTGATTCTGAAGCGTCTGGAGATCCGTCTCCATCAAGATCAGTAACTGGCGGCGGTGTCGGGTTGGTGTCAGCGTTGTCCCCTGGTGTCACAGCTGGTGCGTCAGACTCAACTGGTGTTGATATATCATCCGTTGTACCAAACGCGGTGTTGCCTTGTGTCGTATATCCATCTGACATATCGACAAGAAACGAGATCGTGATCGTTCCTGTCTGGGTCGGCGCAAGTGTCGGATTGCCAACAAGCAATCCAATAGTACTAACACCATCATAAGCTGGGTTCACAGCAGGCATGCCACTGAAGCCGCTAACAGCGATGGTTGGAATATCGGCCACTTGCGCCGGCGCCATTGCATGACCGAGATCATCAACAACGCGGATTCCACTTTCGGTGGTATTGCCGATGTTGGTAACATCAATTTCGAAGGTGATTTCGTAAACGAATGGGAATAGCTGATCGACAGATGCCAATCGTTTATCCAACTCGATCGCATGAACCATTGGAATGACGCTGATCGTCGGATCATCATCGGATGTTGGATCAGTTGGATCATCGGACCGGTCGGTTACCGGCGCACCACCACCCGGCGGTGTGCCGGTCGCCGTCGCCTGATTGGCAAACGTGCCAGCATCGATATCGGCCTGCGTGATCACATGCACCGCCGTGAACGTCGACGTGTCCACAGCACCGGGCGCAAGCGACAAGATCGGACCGCCGGACATCACCGCATCATCATCGGTAACCGTCACGCCGCTCAGCGTCACATTGCCCGTGTTCTCAACACGGAACGTGTAAGTGATCTGGTCGCCAACCTGCACCGGTGAGGAAAGGCCCGACGTATCAGCGACCTTCTCAACCGCAATCGAGGCAGAAGGCGGCAGCGTGATCACCGTCGGATCATCATCGGATGTTGGATCAGTTGGATCATCGGACAGGTCGGTTACCGGCGCACCACCACCCGGCGGTGTGCCACTGGCCGTCGCCTGGTTGCTGAACGTACCGGCATCAATATCGGCCTGCGTGATCACATGCACCGCTGTGAACGTCGTCGTATCAACAGCACCGGGCGCAAGCGACAGGATCGGACCGCCGGACATCACAGCATCATCGTCGGTGACCGTCACGCCGCTCAGCGTCACATTGCCCGTGTTCTCAACACGGAACGTGTAAGTGATCTGATC
>JBCBDX010000009.1:0-157392 GCA_038529265.1 Pseudomonadota bacterium | reverse complement strand
CACGTTCTGTGATCAAAACAGACCCATATCACCACCCATTCACACGAAAGATCACGCGGAATGTGAGGTGTGTGAGGCGGAAATACCGCTTGCCGTCCGGCTTTAGCCGGGTGTAACGCGACGCTCTTCGCCCATTTGCCTGTCAGGAATTAAGTACAATGCCCATTTTTGAAGCCGCCGCGCTGGCCGCTGCCATAGCTTGGGCATTTACCGGCATTATTTCCGCCGATCCATCTCGTGCCTTGGGTGCAATGGCTTTTAGCCGTTGGCGCATGACGATGGTATTTCTCATGCTCGCGGCATGGACGACCTTGTTCGGTGGATGGCAAACGCTGCGGCCCGATTGGAGTATGGCGCTCGCACTCTCTGGCTTTATCGGCATATTTATTGGTGACACAGCGCTCTTTCAAACCATGAACCGCCTCGGCCCCCGCCGGACCGCGATGCTGTTTTCACTCAACGCTCCGATGTCCGTCATCCTCGCGTGGTGGATCTTGGGCGAAAAATTACCGCTCCCAGCGCTTGCTGGGATAGGCATTATATTGGGCGGGGTCATTTTGGCCATCATCTACGGCAAACGCCGCGACCAATTGCACCGCTGGGAAGATATCAGCGGTCCGCTTTGGATCGGTGTTTCGTTTGGGCTCATAGCAGCACTGGGCCAAGCTATTGGCGCGCTGATCGTTCGCCCTATCATGGAAGCGGGCGCTGATCCCGTCGCGGCGTCGGCCATTCGCGTTGGCATTTCAGCGCTTGCATTGATCGCCGCGGCCATATTGCCGTTCAATGCAGTGCGTCAGCAAACACCGATGACCTTCGACTTATTGTGGCGTGTGGCACTCTCCGGCCTTCTCGCCATGGGCATTGGCATGACACTGATCCTCTTTGCTCTTTCCGGCGGGCAGGTCGGTATCGTCACGACCTTGTCGGCAACTACACCGGTAATGGTTCTGCCCATCCTGTGGTGGCGCACCAAAGAAATGCCAGCGCTTGGCGCATGGATCGGCGCCGGTTTGGTCGTTATCGGCTCAGCCTTGATTTTCAACGGATAAAAAAAGGGGGAGCCAGGGCTCCCCAAGAATTGCCGAAAGGACCAACTTTCTGGCAAAAATTCTTATTCAGATTTTGCTTCAGCCTCTGCCGCTGCTGCCGCTTCTTCAGCAGCTTTGGCTTCTGCTGCTGCAGCATCCTCGGCGGCCTTTTGTGCGGCCAGCTCTTCAGCAGCTGCAATCTTCTCGGCTTCGATGCGCGCTTTTTCTTCGGCGATCGCCTGACGCTCAGCATCATTCAGCTTGCGGGCACGCGCGTTGGTGTTTTCAGTGATACGCGCTTTCTTACCGCGCAGGCCGCGCATGTAGTAAAGCTTCGCACGACGCACTTTACCGCGGCGAACAACGGTGACTTCTTCAACCAGCGGCGAATAAAGCGGGAAAACACGCTCAACGCCTTCACCGTATGAAATCTTGCGAACGGTGAAGTTCTCGTTCAAGCCGGAGCCGGCACGCGCAATACAAACGCCTTCATAGGCTTGCAAGCGTGTCCGCTTACCTTCCGTAACGCGCACTTGAACGCGCACTGTGTCGCCGGGTGAAAAGTTCGGAAACTGACGTTTCTCGAGAATTTTGGCGGCCTGCTCGGCCTCAAGCTGACGGATAATGTCCATCTCTAAGGTTCCTTGTCTTTTTTCTTTTGAACCGCCAGAGCGCTCGCAGTGGGTCGAAAGCTTTTGCCGTCAGACCTGACCGATGTTGGCCGGAGCGTTGGTCATGCTCGTAATTGCTTTTTGAGAACCGGGCATACATGCCCAATTTCGAGGGCGAATACATGAAAATGGCGGGTTTGTCACCCATCAGCGCGTATTTTTGTCGTATAACAGATCCGGCCTGCGTTTCTTGGTCAATACCTCGGCCTGTGCGCGCCGCCATTCGTCAATCTTGGCGTGATTGCCCGAAGTCAAAACGTCCGGAATGGTCCGCCCTTCCCATTCCGGCGGGCGTGTGTAGTGCGGATATTCCAAAAGTCCGGCTTCAAAACTCTCGCTTTCGCCGCTTTGCACATTGCCCATCACACCGGGCAAAAGCCGAATGGTTGCATCAAGAAGAACTTGGGCAGCGACCTCGCCGCCGGAAAGCACATAATCGCCAATGGAGACCTCTTGCAGTCCGCGCGCTTCGATTACACGCTCATCGATACCTTCAAACCGCCCGCAAACGATGACAACGCCGTCGCCTTGCACAAGTTCCCGTGCATCTTCCTGCTTGAACGGACGACCGCGCGGGCTCATCAAAAGGCGGGGGCGCTGATCATCTTCTGGACTGACATTGTCTATCGCCTTGGCAAGAACGTCAGCCCGCAACACCATGCCCGCACCGCCGCCATAGGGCGTGTCATCCACCGAGCGATGCTTGTCAGTGGCAAATTCGCGAATTTGGGTCACATCAAGCGACCAGTCACCGCGTTCTAGTGCTTTGCCCGCCAACGCCTGACCCAAGGTGCCGGGAAACATTTCCGGATAGAGCGTCAGAATAGAAGCGCGAAAGCTCATCGTTACTCGCTGTTTCTCTCTGGTTGGGCGATGATCTCACCGGGCGGCACAATCACCATACGGCGTTCTTCAAAGTCGATGGTCGGAAAAACCGCCATCTCAAACGCATACAATTCCGTTTTGATCGACCCTTCCAATTTCACTTCAACAAGGTCACCTGCACCATAATTGGGTACATCCTGCACAGTACCAAAAGCGCTGCCGCTTTCGGTCACAACTGCCATGCCGATCAAATCTTCAACGAAGAACTCATCTTCTTCCAGTTGATCATCGGGAAGTTGGTCACGCGTGACGAATAGTTCCGTCCCTTTCAGCGCCTCAGCCTCGTCGCGGAACCTGATTTGCTTGAATGTCACCACAATCACGTTCTTCGATTGTTGGGCATTTGAGACCTCAAGGCTGCGCCCATCCTTTGTCAGCAATGGCCCATAGTCGCCGATTGCGAGAGGGTCGCATGTATAGGATTTAACGCGCACTTGGCCCTTCACGCCATGCGGCGCGCCCACAACACCCATCAAAACAAGATCATCACGCTCAGCCAAACGGTCATCTCCTTCAGGATGCGGTAACCAGCGCTGGACCATATTACAAGCATGGAAGAACTCAGCGATATCTTGCCCTGTAGCCCAAAACTGCAGGCCGGGCGCAAAGACTGGCTCAACTATCTCGCCAACATCAAGCGCCTTGCACCTGCAACGCTCGATGCCTATGAGCGCGATACGCGGCAGTTCTTGCATTTCCTGGCCAGTGCCAATGGCGGGAAAACTGTCCATCTCAATGACTTGGAAAGCTTGAAGCCAAGCGTATTCCGCGCGTTTCTTGCAAGGCGAAAATCTGGCGAAGCCGGGCCTCGCACACTCGCACGCAGCCTCTCGGGAATTAGATCGTTTCTGAAGCATCTGGAAAAGCACGGTGAGGTCAACGCTGCCGGGATCGGTGCAATGCGAGCCCCGAAGCAACCAAAGTCGCTACCAAAGCCCGTTTCTGCCAACGAAGCACTCGATCTTACTGACGCGGCAAGTCACATGGCGGCAGAGCCTTGGATCCGGCTGCGCAATGCCGCCATCATGACCCTACTTTATGGATGCGGCCTCCGCATCAGCGAGGCATTGGGTTTGAAAGGGTCGGACTTGCGCGATCCAGCTCAGCGTTCGCTGAACATCAAGGGCAAAGGCGGTAAGACACGACTGGTGCCACTACTTCCAATCGTTTTTGAAGCCATCAACGACTATCGCGCGCAGTGCCCCTACAATCTGTCACCCGACAAGCCCCTGTTCCGAGGTGCTCGTGGCGGGGCTCTACAACCGGCAGTCCTGCAACGCGACATGCGCACAATGCGCAGTGCGCTGGGTCTGGCTGAAACTGCGACGCCCCACGCGCTTCGCCATTCCTTTGCCACACATTTGCTGGCCAATGGCGGGGACCTGCGTACCATTCAAGAACTGCTCGGCCACGCGAGCCTGTCGACCACACAAATTTACACGCAGGTCGATACTTCGCGCCTAATGAGCGCCTACGCGGCAGCACACCCACGACGATAGACGCTCAATAGTGGATCATTTTGCCATTCCGCTTAACTGTTTTGTTGGGATGCTTTGGTATTTAAGCCATATGAAAACATATTTTTATAATGCTGTTGTATCTGACCGAACGAGCAAGACGCTCTTGATGGCGCTTGGCTTTTTCAATGTGGTGTTTGCGGCCACGCTGCTCATAATCGCAGCGAGCGTTACTCCCGCCAAAGCACAACAGATGGAGGCCTGCTCTGGCGAAAACCTCCTGACCCAACTTGCCGGTGAGAATCCGACAGCGCATGCAGACATCTTGCAAGCTGCCCAAGGCACACCTTTTGCCCAATCGTTGCTGTTCAAAATCGAAAAGGATGGCGTGGAGCCATCCTGGCTCTTTGGCACAATGCACATGACTGACCCCCGCATCGTGCAACTCTCACAAAAAGTACAAAACGCCTTCGATCAAGCGAACACGCTGATCATTGAAAGCGATGAAATCCTCGATATGCAGACGGCGCAGTTGGCGCTTCTGGGACGACCAGACCTGCAAATGTTCACCGACAATACCCGCCTCACCGACTTTATTGATGAGGAACAACGCGCTGTTCTTGAGAAGGGCCTTGAACGACGTGGACTTCAACTGGCGCTCATCAACCGCATGCAGCCTTGGATGGTCACGGGCCTCGTAGCCCTTCCGGCATGTGAAATGCAGCGCAAGCAAGCCGGGGAGCTTTTCCTCGATTTGGCATTGGCTGACCGGGCGAAAGCCTCTGGCAAAACCATCGCAGGCTTGGAGACGATCGTTGAACAGTTGGAAGCAATGGCGTCGCTTCCAATCGAGTTCCACGTCCAAGGCCTTGTTGAGACAATCAAGCTTGGCGACGCGATGGATGATGTCATCGAAACCATGATCCAGCTTTATCTGGACGAGAACATCGCAGCCGTCATGCCAACGCTTGCAGTCGTCGCGGAAAAGCTTGGGGGAACCGATGATGATGAAGGCTACGCGGCTTTTGAGGAAAAAATCGTCATCAACCGCAACTATATCATGGCAGAGCGCGCGCAACCCTTTCTGGAAGATGGCGGCGTGTTTTTAGCCGTTGGCGCACTGCATTTGCCCGGTGAAGAGGGCGTTGCAAAACTGCTTGAGAACGCTGGTTATTCGGTGACGCCGGTTCTCGACTAAACTTACGCTGCGACAGTTTGGCTGCTTGCGTTTCGGTTTAGCTGCGGCACTTTTCTATATCTGCTCCTATGGCGGGGCAGATAATAAAAGCCAAAGGAGCCTATCCATGCGGATGACAACTTTGACACTTGCTGCTGCCGTCGCAATGTCAGCCAGCACAGCGTTTGCGTATGATTGCAACTGGGGCGCGTCCAAAATGGACACTGTCGCAGAAGCGCCGATGACTAAAATGACCCATATGCCTGAGGTCGCTAAAGCCCAAACACCTGTTGATGGCTGGCTGGTCAAGTATCTGGAGAACTGGCAGAAAGCTTAATCTGCCTTCACTATTTTCCAATCTAAAAGCCCGGCACCCGCAACCACATGCCGGGTTTTTATTATATATACAGGCTAAGATGCGGCTCTTCGCGCAACCATATTGCTCAACGAACCGCTGCAAGCCGCTCGGTGAAATGGCTGTATAACGGCCAAATACGCACGCCCTAAGTGGTTATGCCGTTTCAGATGCGTCTGCATACTAATACGCTGACTGCCATTGCCGCCGGGTGAAATCGAAATAACCAGCCTGAAATCAAGATGCTTGTCATTGGTACCCAAAACGATTTCGTCTGACTTTTCAGAAATGACAGGGAAAAAGGCGACGGTACCAAGCACGTTTTCAGTGCCTTCTTGCTGAACGACCTTTGTCGTCCGAAGCCCTGCCAGTGACACCAGCCCATCCCGCAGCTTCAACATGGGCGACATCCATGCGGGAAAACAGTTCACCATATCTGCGGCAGCTTCGCGGGCACTGGCGTAGGGAGGCTGCACAGCGACTTCCCAGCAATCTGCCCAATCAGCGTCTGGCAAAGAAGGATGGCCGGGCTCAATGGGAATTTCAAAAGCCACTGCCATCCGTATCCTCACATATGCAGCGGTTTGCCGGTCGCACTCGCAAGTGCCGCTTCACGCACCGCTTCGCTCATCGTCGGGTGCGCATGACAAGTACGTGCCAAATCTTCCGATGAGCCGCCAAACTCCATCAACACGGCAACTTCATGGATGAGATCGCCCGCACCCTTGCCGACAATGTGAGCACCAAGCACGCGGTCGGTTGTCTTGTCACAAAGAACCTTCACAAAGCCTTCAGTTGCCAACATGGCGCGCGCCCGACCATTGGCTGTGAATGGGAACTTGCCAGCCACATAATCGATACCAGCTGCCTTGAGCTCTTCCTCTGTCTTGCCAATCGAAGCCACTTCCGGCTCGGTGTAGACGACAGATGGAATAACATCGAAATTCACATGCCCGGCTTGGCCTGCCATCAATTCAGCCACCGCCATGCCTTCATCCTCTGCTTTATGCGCAAGCATCGGACCTTTCACGACATCGCCAATTGCCCAAACACCCTCAACCGAAGTGTGCCAATGCGCGTTGACTTCCACCCGTCCGCGATCATCAAGTACCACGCCCGATTCCGCCAGACCAAGACCATCCGTGTAAGGCTTACGGCCCGTTGCAACCAAAACGACGTCAGCTTTAATGGTTTTGCTGGCACCACCTTTGACGGGCTCAAAAGTTACTTCTGCGCCCCGACCGGACTTTGCAACCGCCGTAACCTTGGCTCCAAGTTTGAAGTCCATCCCCTGCTTGGCAAGCATCTTCTGGAACTGTTTTGATACATCTGCATCCATGCCACCAAGAATGGTGTCGAGATACTCCACCACCGTGACGTCCGAGCCCAAGCGGTTCCAGACCGAGCCGAGCTCCAAGCCAATGACCCCGCCGCCGACGACGATCATCTTTTTGGGCACTTTAGTGAGCTCAAGACCGCCCGTCGAAGAGACGATGACTTTTTCGTCAATCTCAACATCAAGGCCCGGAATGCCTGCAACGTCCGAACCGGTAGCGATCACGATGTTTTTGGTATCGATTTCTTCGACCGAACCATCATCTTTGGTCACCGCGACTTTACCCTGTCCAAGCACCTTTCCGGTACCAGTAAAGACGTCGATCTTGTTCTTCTTCATCAGGAACGAGACGCCATCGACATTGGCTTTCACCGTCGCATCTTTGTGCTCCATCATTTTATCAAGATCGAGCTTGGGCTTGCCAACATGAACACCCAGCGTTTCCAACGTATGGCCAGCCTCGGCAAAAACCTCCGAAGCATGCAGCAGCGCCTTTGAGGGAATGCAGCCGATGTTCAAGCAAGTACCGCCAAGCGTCGCGCGCTTTTCAACGATTGCAGTTTTCAAACCAAGCTGCGCTGCCTTGATAGCGCACACATAACCACCAGGCCCCGAGCCAATCACCACTGCATCATATGCCATATCTTATTCCTTCGAATTCGGGATGTGGGCTTAAAGATCCAAAACCAGTCGCTCAGGGTCTTCCAGGCTCTCTTTCACACGGACAAGGAATGTGACTGCTTCCTTACCATCAACGATCCGGTGATCATAGGAAAGCGCAAGATACATCATCGGGCGAATGACAACTTGTCCGCCAATCGCCATCGGACGCTCCTGAATCTTGTGCATACCCAAAATGCCGGACTGTGGCGCGTTCAAGATCGGCGAAGACATCAGCGATCCGTAAACCCCACCATTAGAGATGGTGAAAGTACCACCCTGCATATCGGCCATCGAAAGCTGCCCGTCACGTGCAGCTTTGCCCAAGCGACCGATTTCTTTTTCCACCTCGGCAATCGACATGGCATCCGCATCTCGGACAACCGGGACAACTAAGCCTTTGTCAGTACCGACAGCAACGCCGATATGGCAAAAATGCTTGTAGATGATATCCGTGCCATCGATCTCCGCATTGACAGCAGGGATCTCTTGCAGTGCATGCGTGACAGCCTTCGTGAAGAAACCCATGAAGCCGAGCTTCACACCATGCTTCTTCTCAAAAAGCTCTTTGTATTTCTTGCGCATGTCCATGACTGCCGTCATGTCCACCTCATTGTAGGTGGTCAGCATCGCTGCTGTGTTCTGCGCTTCTTTCAAACGGCGTGCGATAGTTTGGCGCAGTTTTGGCATGCGCACGCGTTCTTCACGTGCCGCGTCATCAGCAGTCGAAGGCACGCGTGCGGCAGCAGGAACCGGCGCAGGCGCCGGTGCGCCACCGCCCGCCAGAGCATTGATGACATCACCTTTGAGAACCTGACCACGTTTGCCAGAACCCGCGACAGAACCCGCATCAACGCCAGCTTCAGCCATCATCTTGGCAGCTGATGGCGCAGGCGGCATATCGGTGCCAGCGGCTGCGGGGGCGGGAGCAGGTGTTGGCGCTGGTGATGGCTCTGCTTTTGCAGGTGCTTCAACAGGCGCAGCAGCAGCGGCTGCACCGCCTTCTTCCAGCATTCCAAGCAGTGCATCAACTTCGACGGTATCACCCTCTTTGGCAACGATCTCACCGAGTGTGCCAGCGCCAGGAGCCGGCACTTCCAGTGTGACCTTGTCCGTTTCCAGCTCCACCAATGTTTCGCCATCACTGACGGCTTCGCCGGTCTTTTTAAACCACTGCCCGATCGTGGCCTCGGTGACTGATTCACCCAGAGTTGGAACGCGAATTTCTTTTGCCATGGTCTTTCTTCCCGACTTTATCAGCTGATGCCAGCTTCATTCTCCAAGGGCGTCTTCGAGGAACGCCGCCAATTGTGCTTTGTGAGTGCTCATAAGTCCCGTTGCGGTAGATGCAGCGGCGGTGCGGCCCGTATAACGAACGCGATTATGCTTGGCCTTGATATGTGCGAGTACCCATTCAAGATATGGGTCCACGAACGACCAGGAGCCCATGTTCTTTGGCTCTTCTTGGCACCACACCATCTCAGCGTTCTTGAAGCGCGACAGCTCCGTAATCAGAGCCTTTGCGGGGAATGGATAAAGCTGTTCAAGCCGCAATAGATATATATCGTTGATGCCGCGCGCTTCACGCTCTTCGTAAAGGTCGTAGTAAACCTTGCCCGAACACATAACGACACGACGTATCTTGGAGTCTGTGACCAACTTGGTCTCGCTCTCCTTTTTGTACTCGGCATCATCCCACAACAGGCGGTGGAATTGGCTGTCTCCCGACATTTCAGAAAGAGTTGATGTCGCACGTTTGTGACGCAACAAGGACTTTGGCGTCATGAGAATCAGAGGCTTGCGGAACGGCCGTTTCAACTGGCGGCGCAGGATATGGAAGTAGTTCGCAGGCGTCGTACAATTGGCTACCTGCATGTTATCTTCCGCGCACATCTGCAGGAAGCGTTCAAGACGCGCTGACGAGTGCTCCGGTCCCTGGCCTTCATAACCGTGCGGCAGCAGGCAGACCAACCCCGACATTCGAAGCCATTTACGCTCGCCCGACGAGATAAATTGGTCGAACAGAACCTGCGCACCATTGGCAAAGTCACCAAACTGCGCTTCCCACAAGGTCAATATGTTAGGCTCCGCTAACGAATAGCCATACTCATAGCCAAGCACAGCTTCTTCCGAAAGCATTGAGTTGATAACCTCGTAGCGCCCTTGCCCGGCTTTGAGATTGTTAAGCGGCGTGTGACGTTCTTCGGTTTCCTGATCATACAAAACTGAATGGCGCTGAGAGAAGGTCCCGCGCTCACAATCTTGGCCTGAAAGACGCACACCATTTCCTTCGGCACAGATCGAGCCAAACGCCAACGCTTCACCCGTCGCCCAATCGATGCCCTCACCGGTTTCGATCATCTTTGCGCGATTATTCATGAAACGCTGGATGGTGCGATGCGCATTGAAGCCGTCCGGCACACTCGTGAGCTTTTCGCCAATCTCGCGCAGCGTCTTCAGCGGCATCCCGGTTTTGCCCGGACGGCGTTCGTCTGTACGGTCTGCAGTTTGCAAGCCTGACCATTTGCCATCCAGCCAGTCAGCCTTGTTTGGTTTGTAAGCCTCACCTGACTGAAACTCGGTTTCGAGATGTTCACGCCAATCGGTGCGCATCTTGTCAAACTCATCAACAGAGATGAGGCCCTCAGCGATCAACTGCTCGCCGTAGATTTGCGCCGTCGTTTTATGCTTGCGGATCGTCTTGTACATAAGCGGCTGGGTGAACGCAGGCTCGTCGCCCTCATTGTGCCCAAAGCGACGGTAACAGAACATGTCGATGACCACCGGCTTGTGGAATAGCATGCGGAACTCGGTCGCCACCTTGGCGGCATAGACAACGGCTTCCGGATCATCTCCGTTGACATGGAAAATCGGCGCTTCGATCATTTTGGCCACGTCAGATGGATAAGGTGACGAGCGCGAGAAGTAGGGGTTTGTCGTAAAGCCGATCTGGTTGTTGATGATGAAATGAACCGAGCCGGAAACGCGATGCCCGCGAAGAGCCGACAAGCCGAAACACTCAGCCACCACGCCCTGGCCAGCAAACGCAGCATCGCCGTGCAAAAGCAGCGGCATAACAACCCTGCGCTCATTCAGCGGCACAATCTCATTGCGAAGCGGACCACCTGCATGTTGATCCTGCTTTGCGCGCGCCTTGCCGAGAACGACCGGGTTCACAATTTCAAGGTGAGACGGATTGGCCGTCAACGACAGATGGACTTTATTGTCATCGAACTCACGGTCAGATGAAGCGCCCAAATGATACTTCACGTCACCGGAACCTTCCACGTCATCCGGCTTGAATGAGCCGCCCCGAAATTCATGGAACAAAGCGCGATGTGGCTTGGCCATCACCTGCGTGAGAACATTCAAACGCCCACGGTGGGCCATGCCAAAGACAATATCTTTCAGGCCCATCTGGCCGCCACGCTTGATGATCTGTTCAAGCGCGGGGATCAGCGCTTCGCCGCCATCCAGACCAAAGCGCTTGGTGCCTTTGTATTTTACATCAAGAAACTGCTCAAAGCCTTCCGCCTCAATAAGCTTCGATAGGATCGCCTTTTTGCCATTCTCGGTAAACGCAACACCCTTGTCAGGCCCTTCGATACGCTCCTGCAACCACGACTTTTCTTGCGGGTTGGAGATGTGCATGAACTCAACGGCCATCGTGCCGCAATAGGTACGCTTGCAAATATCCACGATTTGCCGAGGGGTGGCGTATTCAAGACCCAGAACATTATCGATAAAGATCTTGCGATCCATATCGGCTTCCATGAAACCGTAGCTAGATGGATGCAGTTCGTCATAGTCTTCTTTCTTGGACGCCAGGCCGAGCGGATCAAGATTGGCATGCAAGTGCCCGCGCATACGATACGCCCGGATCATCATGATCGCACGCACGGAATCGCGCGCAGCGTTTGCCACTTCAGCTTCAGTCAGACCAGGCCCAACACTGCGACGCTCTTCATGCGAAGCAATCTTGGAAGTCATGTGGGCTTCGACTTCACCCCAGTTGCCATCCAGTGCCGACGTCAGCTCACCATTGTGATCAATCGGCCAATTCGGATTTTCCCAAGAGGGCCCATCTGCCTGTTTTTTGACACTGTCAGCTTCGTCTTGAACATCGGCAAAGAACTGTTGCCAGTCTTCCGAAACCGATGTCGGATTATCCAACCATTTGGCATGCATTTGCTCAATGTAGACAGCGTTTCCTCCATACAAGAAGGAGGTTTCAGCCATCATATCATTCTGTTGATCCTTGCGCGCCATCTGCATTTCTCCCGTTGGGGCAAACTCCTAAGACCCCGATTATGTAAGGTTTCCCCTACTGCCTTTTCAGGCTGCTCTTTACTTGTTTGGCAAGAGCAAGGGGCGCCTCTCAGCGCCCCGGATTTCTGTCAGCCCTTCAGCACCTCAACCAGTGTTTTGCCGAGCTGGGCTGGTGATGGTGAGACGCGAATGCCTGCATCTTCCATCGCCGCAATCTTGTCTTCAGCGCCACCCTTGCCACCTGAAATCACGGCACCGGCGTGACCCATGGTCCGTCCGGGCGGAGCTGTTCGGCCAGCGATGAAGCCAACCATCGGCTTTTTGCGACCTTTGGCGGCTTGTTCTTTAAGCCAGGCACAAGCCTCCTCTTCCGCCGAGCCGCCAATCTCACCGATCATGATGATGCTTTCGGTATCGGGGTCATCAAGGAAGAGATCGAGCATGTCGATGAACTCGGTGCCTTTGACCGGGTCACCACCAATACCGACAGCCGTTGACTGGCCAAGGCCTTCATTGGTCGTCTGGAAAACGGCCTCATATGTAAGCGTGCCCGAACGGCTCAGAATACCAACCGAACCCTTTTTGAAGATGCGGCCCGGCATGATGCCAATCTTGCACTCTTCAGGTGTCAGAACGCCTGGGCAGTTTGGGCCGATCAGGCGGGATTTGGACTTGTCGAGCTTGGCTTTGACCTTGACCATGTCCATCACCGGAATGCCTTCCGTGATGCAGATAATCAGCGGAATTTTCGCATCGATGGCTTCTTCGATAGCAGCGCCAGCACCCGCCGGTGGAACATAGATCACCGATGCGTTGGCCTTGGTTGCTTTCTTGGCGTCCGCCACCGTTGCAAAAATTGGCAGCTCTGTGCCAGCCATTTCGCCAGCGCCTTCACCGGCAGTCCATGTTTCACCGCCTTTTTTGGGATGAATCCCGCCGACCATTTGCGTACCGAAATAAGCAAGCGCCTGCTCGGTGTGGAACGTTCCGGTTTTGCCTGTTAGGCCTTGAACGATGACTTTGGTGTCTTTGTTGATGAGAATAGACATAAAACTCAGTTCCCCTTCACCGCAGCCACAATTTTCTGCGCGGCATCGTCCAGATCATCGGCGGCAATTACGTCAACATCGCTTTCATTGATGATGCGCTTGCCTTCATCCACATTGGTACCTTCAAGTCGAACAACGAGTGGGACTTTCAGGCCCACTTCCTTGACGGCCGCGACCACGCCCTCCGCGATAACATCACAGCGCATGATGCCGCCGAAAATGTTCACCAGAATGCCTTTAACGTTTGGATCGGCAGTGATGATCTTGAATGCCGCCGTTACTTTTTCCTTTGACGCCCCACCGCCTACATCAAGGAAGTTGGCAGGCTCTGAGCCATAGAGCTTGATGATGTCCATGGTCGCCATGGCAAGCCCGGCACCATTGACCATGCACCCAATATCGCCATCAAGTGCAACATAGGCCAGATCGTATTTGGAAGCTTCGATTTCTTTGGCATCTTCTTCAGATTCGTCACGCAGCTCCATAATGTCCGGATGGCGGAACAGAGAGTTGCCGTCGAAAGATACCTTCGCATCCAGAACCCGCAAGCGGCCGTCTTCCATAACGATCAGCGGGTTGATCTCCAGAAGGCTCATGTCCTTTTCGGTGAAGGCTTGATAAAGGATCGGTAATAGCTCGTCGGCATCCTTTTTGGCATCGCCCTTGAGCTCCAGCGCTTTGGCAATGGCGTTGATATCCGTCTTGGTCATGCCTTTGGCAGGGTCGATCGGGCGGGTCAGGATCTTTTCCGGTGTCTCTTCTGCCACGGCCTCAATGTCCATGCCGCCCTCGGTGGAAACCACAAAGGCGGGGCGGCCTGTTGAACGATCGATCAGCAATGAACAGTAGAGCTCACGGTCTATGTCCGCGCCGTCTTCAATGTACAGGCGATTGACCTGTTTACCTGCGGGGCCGGTTTGCTTGGTAACCAGCGTATTGCCGAGCATCTCCTTGGCGTTCTCAACCACTTCCTCAACGGATTTGGCCAGGCGAACGCCACCCTTGGCATCTTCATCAAGCTCTTTGAATTTACCCTTGCCACGGCCACCAGCGTGAATTTGGCTTTTGACCACATAAAGCGGGCCAGGCAGTTTTTTGGCCCACTCTTCTGCCTGCTCAACGGAATAAACCGCAACGCCGCCGGCGACAGGTGCGCCGTAGGAGTGAAGCAGACGTTTGGCCTGATATTCATGAATGTTCATTGGATGATCCCGATCATATCAAATCTGGTTTCAGTCGATTATTTCAGCGTAGGTTGAATGCCGATGCACGCTTCACAAAGGCCCGCCACCGCATCGACGGACTTGTCGAACATCTTCTGTTCGGTCTTGTTCATGTCGATTTCAATAACGCGCTCAACCCCGCCGGCGCCAATGATGGTGGGAACACCGACATACATGTCTTTGACACCATATTGACCATCAAGATGCGCCGCACATGGCAAGACGCGTTTCTTGTCTTTCAAATAGGCTTCAGCCATCGAAATAGCGGATGAAGCAGGCGCATAGTAAGCCGAGCCAGATTTCAAAAGACCAACGATTTCGGCACCGCCGTCGCGGGTGCGCTGTACGATGGCGTCAAGCTTGTCTTTGGTAGTCCAGCCCATCTTGACCAAATCAGGCAACGGGATACCGGCAACCGTCGAATAGCGCGTAAGCGGCACCATCGTATCGCCGTGACCACCCAAAACAAACGCGGTGACGTCCTCAACGGAAACTTTGAACTCTTCTGCCAAGAACAGGCGGAAGCGCGCGCTGTCCAACACGCCAGCCATACCGCAGACCTTTTCCTTTGGTAGGCCGGAAAACTTTTGCAGCGCCCAAACCATCGCATCGAGTGGGTTGGTGATACAAATGACGAAGGCATCAGGCGCATATTTTGCGATGCCGGCACCAACCTGTTCCATGACGTTCAAATTAATGCCCAGAAGATCATCACGGCTCATGCCCGGCTTGCGCGGGACACCCGCGGTCACAATACAGACGTCTGCGCCGGCAATGGCTTCATAGGAATTGGTGCCAACATAATTGGTATCAAAACCGTCGACCGGCGAAGACTGAGCCATATCCAGGCCTTTGCCCTGCGGAATACCTTCGGCGATATCGAAAAGTACGACGTCACCCAGCTCTTTCAGGCCGATCATGTGAGCGAGTGTGCCACCGATCATGCCGGAGCCAATGAGTGCGATTTTATTGCGTGCCATGAAAATCCGTCCAAAATTCAGCTATACGGGAATGCGATTGGGGCGCTCCTCAACACCAACATCCAACCACATTTGGTGCGCGGTGAGTGACTCACATATTGATGAAAATCAACCAGAATTTTCACTTATATATATTTCAATAGGTTAGCTGTTTTTTAATTGACGTTTACGTAAAAATAATGCGCCAAAAGTATAGGCTGAAGCCAACTGAAAAAGCCCAATAACCAAACATCTTGGCGAAGCGATCCAATTGGCTATGCTGAAGAGGGCTCTATCAAATCCCACAAATTGCCAAACGGATCACGAAAAACAGCGACCTGACCGTAGGATTCACTGCGCGGTTCCTCAGTGAAAACAACCCCTGCCTGCAAAAAGGCCCGACGATCGCGAGCAAAGTCATCGGTTTCCAAAAAGAAGCCCACGCGACCGCCGGTCTGATTGCCAATTGCTGCGTGTTGTGTGCGTCCATCCGCCTTGGCAATCAACAAAGCCGTTTCACCCATTTGTGGCGCAAGACGAACCCAGCGTTTACCATCACCAAGGTCGGTGTCCTCTAAAAGCTGGAAACCGAGCCGATCACAATAAAACTCGATGGCCTCATCATAGTCCGGCACAACCAGAGTGACGTTGGCAATTCTGATCAAGCCGTCCTGCCCAGCCAGTCGTCGGAACGCATTTCGATGAGCCTTGAGGCCGTGCGCGCAAACTCGAAAACTTCGGTGCCGGTACTGGCCACATAAAGCCCATCGGGCTCCGCTTCAGCGGAAACGAACAGCGTAACCTGCGCGTCGTAAAGCGTATCGATCAAATTGATAAAGCGCTTTGCCTGATTGCGGTCACCATCACGCATGACCGGTACATCATCGATCACTAAAGTTCGGTAGCGCTTTGATATTGCCAAATAGTCACGCGCACCAAGCGGTTGGCGACAAAGTTCATCAAATGAAAATCGTGCCGCGTCCCGCGCCGCATGAGCCACCTGAATTTCACGGCCACTGACCTCAATTGTAGCTGGCTTTACATCTAGGCCGGCCGTTACCTTTGCCCAAATGGCGTTCATGCGGGTGGTCGTTTTGAGGCTCAAAGGCGTAAGGTAGCGCTTGACGCTTTCCAAACGACCGAGGCGATAGTCCCGCTGGGCGTCGAGGCTGACCACATCAACGTAGTTCTTAAGGAGATCAACAAAAGGCAAGAACAAGGAGCGGTTCAATCCATCCTTATAGAGCTGATCGGGATCAACATTGGAAGTGGCAACCAGCAAAACATCCTCCTGAAAAAGCGCTGTGAACAGGCGCGACAGGATCATCGCATCGGCAATATCGGAAACCGCAAACTCATCAAAACACAAGACGTATGCTTCTTGAGCAAGCGCCTTCGCAACCGGTGGAATGGGATCATTCCCCTTGGCCGTGCCTGCCTTAACTGCCTTGCGATGCGCGCCAATTCGGTCATGCACGTCGGCCATGAATTCATGAAAATGACATCGACGCTTTCGCTTGGCGGGACAGGCCCGAAAGAAAAAATCCATCAACATCGTTTTTCCCCGACCAACCGAGCCAACGATGTAGAGGCCTTTAAAAATGTTATTGTCACGGCTTTTGCGTGCAAAAAGCCAACCCAGCGAAGAAGATTTTGAAGCAAGGCGTCGGTTGGCAATAGCCGTATTGAGTGCATCAAGCTGCAGGACAATTGCTTCTTGTGCGGCGTCACGTTCAATGACGCCGTCTTCAGCAATCTCATGATAGCGCGCAGCAACGCTATCCCCCGGGAGAATCCGCTCTGGCATGGCCCCGGCCTATATAAGGATTAGCGTGCCATGGAAACGGCGCTACCGCCGCTGGTCTGCCCATTGAACTGATTGTTGCCGGACGAAAACAGCGTAGCCACCTGATTGCCGGAACGGTCTTTCAAAACCACCTGCGTGCCGTTTAAGTTCCAAAAACCGATCTCAGCCAGTTCGCCGGTGCAGCCAAGCGATGCAGCGCGGAAATCACTGCCGCCCCGGGTGAGAGAGGTCGCAATTCGGCATGAAGTACCGGCTGTCGTTGCCGTCCACACACCGCCCATGGATTCACGGGTCACAGGTGCCGCGGCTGCTTGCGTTACGCTTGGAGATGTCTGCGTCGTCGTACCGTCGCCGCTTGTTGTGCCCCCGTCTCCGGTGGTAACCAAATCATTGGAAGTTTGGGGCGCCTGCGGGAAGGCCTGACCGTCAGAAGCACCAACTGGCGCCGTGCCGATTGCCGGCGCTGGTGGCGGCAATTGTCCGCTTTGCACTGTGCCGGCCGGTGCCGGATTTATAGGTGCAGGCTGTACGCTATTGATGGCGCCCAAGCGTGAGCTGGTACACCCGCTCACCAAAATAGCAGCCGTACAGACCAACACCAAACCTGATCCACGGTTCAAAACCATGTCATTCTCCCATCCGCGCAGCCGTCCAACTGCGACCCAGTCTCGCCCTTCTGTACCCATAAAAAGGCGAAAGAAGGAAAAGACAAGGTTAACAAATTCAACTTTGCTAACCCCGTGATCCAAGAAAGCGGCCCTTAAGGCCCATCCATGTAGGCCGATATTTTATTCAGAAGCCGCTTCTTCTGCCGGTGCTTCCGCATCGGCGGCAGATGCTTCAGCTTCGGCCGCAGCTGCTTCTTCAGCTGCTTGCTTTGCTTCTTCTTCTTTCATTTTCTGCTCTTCAATGCGCTCTTGCGCTTTCTTGCCCGGCAGAGCTTTCTTCGGGTTGTTACGCGCGGGGCGCTCCATGATACCAGCGTCTGACAGGAAGCGCAGTACGCGGTCTGTCGGCTTGGCACCATTGGCGAGCCAATGACGGACGCGCTCTTCATTCAGTTCAACGCGTGCACCGTCTTTTGGCAGCATTGGGTTCCATTTACCCACACGCTCGATGAAACGGCCATCGCGCGGCATGCGCACATCAGCAACGACAATATGGTAGTAAGGGCGTTTTTTTGAGCCGCCACGTGAAAGGCGAAGTTTAAGAGCCATCTTGGTATCCTTTGTAATTCAATGATGGTTGTCAGTTTGATTTGAGAAACTCTTCAGGCGGCAAGTGCCGCCAGATATCTGCGGTGAAATCCCACATGGATGCGCCGGTTTGTTCCTTATGCGCGCCAAGCTTCTTGGCGACATTCTGAGAAGCATGATTTTCAGGATCGATCACGCTGATCGCCGTTGTCCAGCCGAGTTCCTGATAGGCAAAGGTGAGCGCCGCACGTCCCGCTTCCGTTGCATAACCTTTGCCTTGCGCTGACTTGGCCAGCGTCCAACCAATTTCAGGTTCTGGCCACCCATCCGGATAATACGGGCCAACGCTGCCAATGCACTGACCGGAAGCTTTTTCTTCAACACAGAAAAAGGAAAATCCACGCCAAGCCCATTGGCCAATAATCGATGTCATGGAACGCCAGACCTGATAGCGAGGCATGGATCCGCCAATGAAGGTCGTCACCTCATCATCGGAACGAATGGCCGCGTAGGCGCTCGTATCCTTGTCCTCAAAGGCACGCAGGATCAAGCGTTCGGTTTCAAGAACCGGAATGTTCACCGTAACAAAACTCATGCCGCCACCTCACAATACTGGAGGAATTCTTCGGGTGGCAGATGTCGCCATATTTCTAGCGTGCCAAACTCGTCTGCGTCGCGTTCGCTCTCTTTTACGGCACCCATACGGTTGGCAAGCGCAAGTGATCGAGCGTTCATCGTATTGATTTCGCTGATGGCCGTTTGCCAGCCATGGACCTCGTACAGGTAGCGCAGTGCTGCAAAACAAGCTTCCGTCGCCAAGCCGCGCCCACCGGCTTCCGGCACAAACGAGTAATTTAATTCTGGCTCTCTGGCATCATCCAAGTAGCTTGCACCCACATGGCCAATAAATCTGCGCGTTGACTTTTCTTCAACAGCAAAACGGCCATAGCCGCGCAAGACCCAGTGCCCCATTAAGCTGCACATCTTATCAAAGGCTTTTGCCCGATCGGCTACTCGGCTCACAAAACGTGCATGATCTGCATCGGCATAGATTGAGAAAAAACCATCGAGATCATCAACGCGCAGCGCGCGTAAAATCAAACGCTCGGTTTCAAGAACTGGAATGTTGACGGTGACAAAGCTCATTGCGTCTGGCTCCGTCGTGAAAGCCGTGAGCGAGTAAAATACAACGCAGCTGCCATCATAAGAACAACAACGGCAAAGCGCGAGCCATCAGCAACAGACGCCCAAGTCGCCACATCAAGGCCGATGTCTGCTGTTCTCAAGCAATAATGTGGCAAGCCGGAAAACGGGGAAGGCTCGGTATAATAGTGATGCCAAAAGGTCCCGGGCTGGCAGCGAAACAGCGTGGGCATGTTCATCGGTGCAGCTTCAACAGCGCGATAAAAATAGTGAGCGCCCGGCAGCATCAATGCGACGGCGGTAACAAGCACAATCAGTGCACGTGTATATCGCGTGAGTTGCAGCATTATTTCTTGCCCTTTGGCAAACCAGGCAAACCCGGGCCGCCCAAACCGGGAAGACCTGGCCCACCAAGACCCGGCAGTTTTGGGCCACCGGGGCCGCCAAGGCCCATTTGCTCAGCTTGCTTGGCCATCTGCTCCAACTGCTTGGGGTCCATGTTTGGCATACCGCCACCGGCGCCCGGCATACCCATTTTGCCAGCAAGACCGCCCATCATCTTGCCCATCATGCCGCCGCCCTTCTTGCCTTTCATGGACTTCATCATGTCGGCCATCTGGCGGTGCATTTTCAGAAGCTTGTTGATCTCGGCCGCATTGGTGCCAGAACCCGCCGCAATGCGTTTCTTGCGCGAGTGCTTCAAAAGTTCAGGGTTTGAACGTTCTTTTGGTGTCATGGACGAAATAATCGCCTGCTGACGCTTGAACATTGTATCGTCCAAACCTGCAGAAGCCATCTGGTCCTTCATTTTGCCCATGCCGGGCATCAGACCCATGATGCCACCCATGCCACCCATTTTTTGCATCTGCCCAAGCTGCGCGGAAAGATCGTTCAAATCGAACTTGCCCTCGGCCATTTTCTTGGCCATCGCAGCGGCTTGTTCCTGGTCGATGGTTTCGGCAGCTTTTTCAACCAGCGAGACAATGTCGCCCATGCCCAGAATACGGTCGGCGATACGCTTGGGGTGGAACTCTTCCAGCGCATCCATTTTTTCGCCGATACCGACCAGTTTGACCGGCTTACCCGTGGCTGCGCGCATGGAAAGGGCCGCGCCACCGCGCCCATCACCATCCATACGGGTGAGCACGATACCAGTAACGCCGACGCGCTCATCAAAACTCTTGGCAAGGTTGACAGCGTCCTGACCTGTCAACGAATCCGCGACAAGCAAAACTTCATGTGGGCTGGCGGCAGAACGAATATCTGCCATCTCAACCATTAACGGCTCATCAATATGGGTGCGACCAGCGGTATCGAGGATAACGACATCATAACCACCAAGCTTGCCGGCTTGATGGGCACGCGTTGCGATCTCGACAGGTGACTGGCCTTCGATGATCGGCAGGGTAGTGACACCCGTTTGCTCGCCGAGCTGGCGCAACTGCTCCTGTGCTGCGGGACGGCGTGTGTCAAGCGAAGCCATCAAGACTTTCTGGCCATCACGCTCGGTCAAACGCTTGGCAATCTTGGCGGTCGTCGTCGTTTTACCAGAGCCCTGCAAGCCCACCATCATGATGAAGACCGGGGCGGGCGCATTCAGATCAATGATTTCAGCATCGGAACCAAGCGTTTCGACAAGCTCGTCATGGACAATCTTGACGACCATCTGGCCGGGCTTGACACTCTTGAGGACCTCAACACCGACAGCTTTTTCGCGGACCCGATCGACAAAGCCACGCACCACTTCAAGCGACACATCGGCTTCGATCAAAGCCCGACGCACTTCGCGCAACGCAGCAGACACGTCTTTTTCAGACAGTGCGCCGCGACCGGTCAGGCCAGAAAAGATCGAACCAAGACGGTCCTGTAGTGAATCAAACATTTTGTCCCATCCTCATTGGTCAACTGACCTCAGAGATAATGATGTTTTGCGCCAGACCCAAACACTCAAGCCGCAAGGCAAAGCCAAAAAGCACCCGAGGGCGCATCGCGCTGTCGGGTGTTGACCTCTGCGATCTCCTCGCAGTCAGTGGCTCGAAAATTCAAGCTAGCTGTTGATGAGCGGGCGTATGAAGGAAAGCGCCTTGAAAGTCAACAAAATGACTTGGCACCAAGAGCGCCCGCCAATAGCCTCGTCTGCGGAGGACCAAGCTTGGATATATTTGCCAATCGCCATCGCGGCCGGACATTTGAAGGCCTACCCCAGCACATTCCAACGCCGAGCATAAATGTGGAAGCGGTGCGCCAGTTGCTCACCAATTGCCCGGCCCATTCCCCAACACCACTGATTGATGCGAACGGGCTCGCTCAATCTGCCGGCATCAGCGCCCTCCACGTAAAGGATGAACGCGAAAGGATGGGCCTTGGCTCGTTCAAGGCTTTGGGTGCTGCCTACGTAATTGCTTGCGAAGCCGCAGCCAGTGGAAAAGAAGAGTTGGCAAAGGCGCTTGACGGCAAGACCTTTGTAACAGCCAGCGCGGGCAATCATGGCATGTCGGTTGCAGCAGGAGCGAAAGTCTTTGGGGCCACAGCGGTCGTCTATCTTTCAAGAACAGTACCTGCAAGCTTTGCAGCCAAGCTGAAAGCAAAAGGCGCGACCGTTGTGATCGAAGGTGCTGACTATGAAGCTTCAATGGAAGCAGCTCAAAATGCAGCAACCAATAATGGTTGGTTTTTGCTCTCTGACAGTTCCTGGGACGGCTATACAAAGCCAACCCATCGACTGATGGAAGGCTATCTACAAATGGCTGATGAAGCCTTTGAAGCGCTTCTCGAACCACCCACTCACATCATGCTGCAAGCCGGTGTTGGCGGTCTTGCAGGTGCGGTCGCGGCTCTAGCACGAAAAAGATATGGCGAAGCACCTACCATTATTGTTGTTGAACCCGACGCCGCGCCAGCACTGATCGAGAGTGTCAAAGCAGGCGAACCCAAAGTCACCATTGGTCCGGTGTCAAATATGGGCCGCCTTGATTGTAAGGAGCCATCACTCATTGCGCTAAAGGGACTCGCGCGCGATGCCGACTATTTTGTTACTGTCAGCGATGACCAAGCTGAAGCAGCGTTGACCGCGCTTGAAGAGGTAGGGTTGGCCACCACACCATCCGGTGGCGCTGGGATCGCAACTTTACTGGCGGCCACAGGCGCGGACCGAGCGGCGCTGGGCCTCAACGAGGCATCACGTGTGCTCTGCTTTCTATCCGAAGAAGCGGCACAATGAACGTACCGCAGCGTGGCTTCGACCCATCCGAATTTCAAATGCGTTTGGCTAGAGCGCAGCGGTTGATGAACGATCACGCGCTGGATGCAATGCTACTCACAACCGAACCTGAAATCCGATGGTTCACCGGCTTTCTGACACGCTTTTGGGAAAGCCCCACGAGGCCCTGGTTTTTGCTTGTGCCTTCCTCCGGAAAGCCCGTCGCAATCATCCCATCCATCGGCGCCCACTTAATGGGGCAATCCTGGATTGAAGATATCAGGTGCTGGCAATCGCCAAACCTGGTCGATGACGGTGTTTCACTGTTGGCAGACACAATCCACGACATCATTGGCACAACTGGTCGCATTGGTATCCCGTCAGGCCATGAGACCCATATCCGAATGCCCGCCAACGACCTGCAGCGACTAATGGAGCGCAGCCCTTTGATCAGCTTTGGCAATGATCACCAAATCATGGCGCAGTTGCGGATGGTGAAATCGGATGCTGAAATTGAGAAGATCCGACACGTATGCAGTATCGGTGGCCGGGCCTTTGCGCGCATGGAGCATGTGCCAATGCTTCACCGAAGCCATGAAGCTATCATCCGCAATTTTCAGATAATCGGAATGGAGGAAGGTGCGGACTGGGTTTCCTATGTTGCAACCGGGCTTGGCCCACACGGTTATGACGACGTTATTTCGCCAGCGAGCTCAACAGAACTGCAGGTTGCTGACATTCTGATGATTGATACTGGAATGGTTTGGGACGGCTATTTCTGTGACTTTGATCGCAACTTCAGCGTGGGCCAGAACGCAAGCGCGGTGACACAATACGCGTGGGAAAAACTGAAAGAAGCAGTCGATACAGCCATGGACGCAGCAAAGCCTGGCATCACAGCGGCCGACCTGTTTCATGTCATGGGCAAGATAGTTTCTGCAGATTTAAGCGGCACAAGCGCCGGGCGTTTTGGTCACGGTCTGGGCATGCAACTGACAGAGTGGCCATCATTGATCGACGGCGACAATACGGAGCTCGTTGAGGGCATGGTGTTGACCCTTGAACCCAGCATTGAGACGAAGGCAGGTCGCATTCTCGTACATGAAGAAAACATCGTCATTACGGCCAATGGTTGCGATATGCTCACGCCACCGGCACCCGAAACTATACCGGTCTGCGGCTAGGGTTTGCCTTGAAGAAGCTTAACTATCATATCAATCCAACGCTCGACCAACGCGCTACGATTGGCATGGTCGTTCTGAGCGAGGATGAAACCGTTGAGTATGAAATGCGGCAACTCATTCCCGAGCCGGATGTTGCGTTGCACGTAAGCCGGGTGAATAGCGGCGAGGAACTCACCCCCGATACAATTATGCAGATGAAGAGCGATTTGGCAGCGGCCGCATCGCTATTTCCCCGATCAGCGAATTTCGATTGCGTTGCCTATGCCTGCACCTCGGGAACATCGATGATCGGTGCTACAGCAGTACACGGCCAAGTGGCTGCTGCTTGCCAAACCAAAGCTGTGACTGACCCGCTGACGGCCTTGATCGCCTATTGTCGTCAAGCTCGCATAAAGCGCTTGGGTTTTCTGTCGCCCTATCGGGCTGATGTATCAGATTCCTTGCGGGCAAATTTGTCAAAAGCCGGGATAGAAACGCCTGGCTTCGGGTATTTCGGCGAGCAACGTGAATCGGCGGTCGTTCGAATAGATAAACAAAGCATTGAGGTAGCATCCAGAGAAATAGTGGCGACAGGCGATATGCAGGCTTTATTTCTTTCCTGCACAAACCTGAGGACACACTCACTGCTGAAGCAGCTTGGGCAGGAACTGGGCATGCCTATCATATCGAGCAATGCCGTTTTGGCGTGGCACATGCGTGTTCTTTTACAACTCGGCGCCGATAGTTTTTAGAAAACACCGGAAATCCAGCGCCGCCGCCCTACGTACTAAGACTATGGAGGCATTCATGATCGCACTGATACCACGCAGCATCATTTTCGGCGCGCAGGCACAGGCTCTGGCAGGGCAATTGAAACAGCGCAAAAAGCTGATTCGCCGAACGGTAAAGCAGACCAAAAAGCCCGATCAGCGAAAATCGATCCCATCGGTCCAGTGAAATTGTCCGGTGGGATTATCCATAACCCACAGTTGACCATGCTCGATGTCAAACCACGCGCCATGAAGCGTCAGACGTCCTTTATCGACTCGCTCTTTGACAAACTCAAAACTTCCTAAATTCGCAATAGACTGGCGGATACCGGCTTCTTCTGCAGCTCTATAGCGTTGGCGCGCATCGTCACGGTGGCCAGCGGCAGGCACTGGATCATGGTCATGATCGTGCGAGTGGGTCAGCGCTTCATTAATCAATTGATTATCCAACCAGCTAATCCAACCGCCGACATGGTCCTTATCTGTCAAAGGCTTGGAGTGTGATCGATCAACGGCTGCTTTGACCCCGCCACATTGGGCATGTCCCAAAACGACGATGTGCTTTACCTCTAATCCCAAAACTGCAAACTCAAGCGCAGCTGCAGTGGAGAGGTTACGACCATCCCCCATCTCAGGCGGGACGATATTGGCAACGCTGCGCACAACGAAAAGCGAGCCCGGATCTGCAGAAAAAATCAACTCCGGCGTAACCCTGCTATCGCAACAGGCAACAACCATCGTGTCCGGCTTTTGACCTTCGACGGCCAAACGCCCGTGCTGATAGGCGCCTTCATGCGAAACGGCAGATCGAAAGCCTTTGTAACCGCTCAGTAGCTTTAGTGGAAATGTACGCATCTTGTGGTCGTCCGACGCCTCCCGATTACGGCGCTGTGCTTCATACCGCACCAACTTGATGCATGTCCATTAGACACCACCCCCGCGCGGTATAGACTTCCGTACTGAACTAACATTCTGACGTACTGCGTCGATCAAGCTTGTATAGACCAGCCGGTTTAAACGGCAGGCTGCGTATCACGCATACCGTTAAGTCGCACAAACAGGGGATGGTTTTCAAGTGCCGCTCTGAACGTTTCAGCTTGCCGATAGGCGTTCTGCGAGAAGCGTTCATAATCAGATACGACCCCAATGAGCGCATTGGCAAAATCCTCGTCACTGACAGCCGTTAAGCCATTACCGCCACGCACATATTCGCAAACGGCACAATCTCCCTGCGAGACCACAATACGACCATTGGCAACCGCATCACAGCCTAACCCAGAGCCACGTACCTGATAAACTTCAGGGTCATAGGGAAGAAGGACGACATGGCTGTTAAGCATGTAATCGAGATACCCAGTGTTCAGCCCACTACCCTCTGAATAATGATGATGGATTTGGCCATCCTGAAGACACTCGGTCAGCTTTTTGTAGCGATCAGCACTGCCTTCAACATCGGGCGTGTGAATGACATACTCAATCTCAGGCAGGCCTTTGGCCCGCGCTAACTGATTATATCTTCGCGCGATAGATGGCAGTCTCAGCGGCCCCTTTTCTTCGCGATAGGCGCCCAAGATCGCAACTCTTAGCCGCTTTTCCAAGGAAGGTAGTGGATATAGACGGCCCAACTCGGCCATTTCGATTTTACAAAGACGGGCTTCACTTATACCGGCATGCTTTAAGCATTCAGCATATGCGTCTGTCTCGTAATAAACCTCTGCGCTACCCTGATTGCACAAATGCGCGAGACCACGATATGCGTCGATATCATCTGTTTGAAACGGTGCCGGTGCCGCATCTCTGTAATGGAGTTGTGGACGTTCCGAAGGATCTTTGGCACTCAAAATACTGACAAGGCTTTCCAGAAAAACCGCATTACCGGAATGGATCAGCAAATGGTCGGATTCATTCATCCGCTCGGACTCAAAAACGTGCGCAATAGACGGACCATATATTCGGCTCTTGGGGAGCCATTGAAGTCCGCTTGATTTTGTGAACGAAAAGATATGGCCAAGAATGCTCAGCCTCTTCGCCCGCAAACGTTGTGATCTTCCAAGATTGAAAAAAGTTGGCTTGATCACAGTGCCATCAATCGTGAGTGCCGGATCAACATGCTGCGAAGCATGGATGATGACGCGTGGATTGATGCGGCCAGCAAACGTGCTGTTGGCAGTAAAATAGTGCCCGCCAGCATGGCTGAATTCAGGATCCAAAATAAAAACGCGCGGCATGGCAGGCGCTCACGTCTTCTGGTCTATCCGGCTGTTAAAATCGCTCCGGGCGCAGAACAAACACGTCGCCAACGGTCACAATACCCATTTGCGGATCGATGACAGTATAGATCGCGTCCGTGGCTTGCTCAGCATGCTCAGCAGACATGACTGAAACGATCATGACCATACGTCCCGCATCACCGATCATGCGATCTTCATCCCACTCACCTTGCGAGCCTTTACCGGCATGAGCATTAAAAACGGTGTAGCCCGTCACGCCAACGCGATCTAAAGCGCGGGTAATGCGGCCGACAACCGGTAGTTCGCAGATAACCGTCATTTGTTTTTTTGCATGTGTCTGCATGGTTGCTCATCCTCCCACGAGCGCTTGTGCGATCGCCGCATAACTTGGGATGCCGATGGTCAAGTTCATCGGAAACGTCACGCCAAGCGACAATGAAAGATAGATGGAAGGACGCGCTTCTGGCAACGCAAGACGCATAGCTGCCGGAACAGCGATATAGGAAGCACTGGCCGACAGTGTCAGAAGAAGTGTCGCCCCACCGGCGTTCAGCCCGGCAATCAACGCGAACGGAATGGCCATTGCAGCACCAATAAACGGCATAACCAGGCCAAACGCGACGAGCTTCCAGGTCAAAACACCTCGAGCCTGCGCCATGCCACGCCCAGCTACCGCGCCCATATCCAACAAAAACAGGCACAAAACGCCGGTGAATGGCACAGTTATGAACCCATCGATAGCAGCCTTGCCTTCAACGCCTGTTAAAGCACCAATGACAAACGCGCCCATCAGCACGACGACCGATGAATTGAGAAATACCTCATGCAACAAGCTGCCCTTGTCCGCTTCCGATGCGCCGCGTCTTTCAGCAGACGAACGCGCTAGAAAAAGCGCAACAAGGATGGCAGGCGTTTCCATCGCTGCAGCAACCGCAACCATAAAGCCCTCTGGCATCAAGCCAATTCCTTCAGCGGCCTGCGTTGCTGCTACAAAAGTAACAATTGAAATGGATCCATAATGCGCAGCTACAGCTGCGAGCTCATAACGGGGCAGATCAGAAATCAAACGCAGGATAAAGAACGCAACCAGCGGAATCAGCGCTGACAGGATCGTTCCTGCCAGAAGAGCAAGCAGAAGCGCTGTTGAAAACCCTTCCTCGGAAAGGGCTACACCGCCTTTAAAGCCGATGGCCAACATCAAATAGATGGACAACGTTTTTGCCATCGCCTCCGGCAGTGTAAGCTGCGAACCAGCAATCGACCCGACAAATCCGAGAATGAAGAACAGGACAGGCGGCGACAGCAAGTTGGAGGCTGCCAACTGGAGAATGGAGTCCATGGCTTACGCTTTCTTTGAGCGGCGCACCCGTAACGAGCGGCAGCTATCGGCGCAAGCCTCAGGCGCTACTTTCGTTCGCCTCTTCTTCTTCCGTTGAGTGCTTCATCAGCAGCGGCACTTGCGCCAACGTAAACGCGATGGTGATCGGCATCGTGCCCCAGACCTTGAAGGCAACCCAAAAATCTGTCGAGAAGTTTCTCCAGACCACCTCATTGAGGATGGCAAGGAAGAAGAAAAATAGCCCCCAGCGCACCGTGAGCTTCGCCCATCCCTCTTCATCGATCTGGAAAGCAGCATCAAAAACATATTTCAGGAGAGAGGTCTTGAACCCGTACCAGGCCACAAGCAACATGGTACCAAACAGTGTGTTGACGATGGTTGGCTTCAACTTGATGAACAAATCATTTTGTAGCCACAGCGTCAGCGCGCCAAAGACAAAAACAAAGATGCCCGATATGAGGGGCATGCGCGGGATGGTACGCGTCAAAATCCAAGATAGCGTTAGTGCTATCGCTGTCGCGACCATGAAGACAGCCGTGGCAACAAAAATTGGCCCGCCCAGATTTTCAAGCATCGGAAAGCGCTCAACAATCCACTCGGCGCGCGCATTGGTGAAAAAGAACACGATAAGTGGGCCAAACTCGAGGGCGAGCTTGAGCAGCGGGTTCTCCTTCTTCTCTTCGATCTCTTTTGTATCTGCTTCAATATCCGCCAAGGATCATGCCTCCGCTGGCTCTTCCAAACCCATACCGACAATGGCCGAAGAAAAATCGGACGCGCGGAACGGTTCCAAATCATCTATGCCTTCACCGACGCCAATGAAATAGACCGGCAACTTAAATTTTGCGGCAATCGCCACCAAAATACCGCCACGGGCCGTTCCATCGAGCTTGGTCATGACCAGCCCGTTGACGCCAGCAACGTTCCGGAAAATCTCAACCTGATTGAGCGCATTCTGCCCGGTCGTGGCATCCAGTGTTTGCAAAACGGTATGCGGTGCTTCCGGATCATGTTTTTGCAGAACACGAACGATCTTTGCGAGTTCATCCATCAGTTCGGTTTTGTTTTGCAATCGACCCGCCGTATCGATGATCACAACATCAGAGCCATTGTCACGGGCTTGCTCATAGGCGCTGTAGGCCAAGCCGGCAGCATCGGCGCCAATCTCTGTGCCGACAAAAGTGGAGCCGGTGCGGCCCGCCCAAATTTTCAATTGTTCAATGGCTGCAGCACGA
The DNA here is from genome assembly GCA_038529265.1 of Pseudomonadota bacterium. GTDB lineage: Bacteria > Pseudomonadota > Alphaproteobacteria > Rhizobiales > Rhizobiaceae > JBCBDX01. The sequence continues at coordinate 128,237 of JBCBDX010000009.1, read as the reverse complement.
AATGTATCGCCAGCACCAAGCGTAACTTTCAATTCAGCATCACGCAGTTTCGCAGCCAGTTTGCCGATGGTCGTCGTCTTGCCGCTACCATTGACACCAACCACAAGGAGCACATGCGGCTTATGGCTCAGATCGAGCTCCAAAGGCATCGCGACCGGGTCCAAAACAGACGTGATTTCTTCCGCCATCACTTGTCGGACTTCTTCTGTCGAAACATCACGGCCATAGCGACCGGACGACAGCGAATCTGTGATACGCATCGCTGTCTCGATACCAAGATCAGACTGCAAGAGTATGTCTTCCAGCTCCTCCAACGTTTCATCATCAAGCTTCCGCTTGGTGAAAACGCCGGTTATATTGTCGGTCAACTGCTTGGATGAGCGCGACAGGCCCGATGTTAGCCGTGCCAGCCAGCCAACTGGCTCATCAGGTTTTTTCTCAACCTGCGTTTTCGGCTTTTCGTCACCGATCACAACTTTCTCAGTCGGGCGATCTGCGGACTGCTCTTCTAAAACGGCCGCTTCAGCGATTGCTTCTTCAACGGTAGCTTCGTCCGCTTGTTGTTTTTCTTCAGATAACGGCTCCAAATCCAGCGCTTCATCATGGGCCTGCTCAGCAGGCTCATCTTCATGAGCCAGCGCCTCACTGGGTTCTAGTTCCGGCTCAACGACCTGATCGGCAACAACCTGTTCTTCGACAGTCTCGGTATCCGCTTCCTCTAACTGAGACGTTTGATCGGCTTTGCCCGCTGTTTCCTCGACCTGCTTACGGCCAAATGAAAATATCCGTTTGAGAAATCCCGCCATTCTTATTCCGCTGCCAGCATTTGCATATTGATGCCGGCCTGCACCTTCCCGACAAGCATGTCGCCATCATGGCCATTGGCCGCCACAGGTAAGATTGATCCGATTTCCCCATCAGAAGGAACCCGAATAGGCGTAAAATCTTCCGTCCGTCCAACACCACCCTTCTCGATCAACGCGCGGAACTCTTTTCCAATTTGACGGTCGAGATGGGCCTGCCAGGCGGCATTTGACTTTTCGCGCAGCCGCGCTGCGCGCTGTTTGACGATCCCACGACCCATTTGCGGCATTTTTGCCGCTGGTGTCCCGGGCCTGGGAGAGAATGGAAACACATGGACTTTGGACAAGCCACAAGCGTCAACAATGGACAGTGCGTTTTCAAACATCGCATCCGTCTCGGTCGGAAAGCCGGCAATCATGTCAGCAGAGAAAGCAGTTTCAGGACGCAATGCCCGCACTTGATCACAAAAGGCGATGGAATCTTGACGCAAATGACGACGTTTCATCCGTTTCAAAATCAGATCATCACCATGCTGCATGGACAAATGAAAATGCGGCATCAAACGCTCTTCATTGGCGATCACATCGAACAGATCCACATCCGACTCGATTGAATCAATGGACGACAAGCGTAAGCGATCAAGCGCCGGCACCGATTTCAGAATTGTTTTTACGAGCCTGCCGAGAGAGGGTGAACCGGGCAGATCTGGGCCAAAGGACGTTAGGTCAACGCCGGTCAGAACGACCTCGCGATAACCGTTTTCAACCAGCGTGCGCACCTGCTCGACGACGCTGCCCATCGGTACAGAACGCGAGTTGCCACGCCCATATGGAATAATGCAAAAAGTGCAGCGATGATCACAGCCATTTTGCACCTGAACGAAAGCGCGGGTGTGTCCTTCAATGGCATTGACCAGATGCGGTGCATTCTCGGTTACTTCAAAAATGTCGTTTACCCGCACCTTTTCGAACCGATTGATGCCGAACTCCGGCAGAGCGCGATAGGACTGTGCGTTGAGTTTGTCATCATTACCGATGATCAAATCAACCTCGCTCATTTCTGCAAAGTCCTCAGGCGCGATTTGTGCCGCACAGCCAGTTACGATGATCCGGGCATCGGGCCTTTCACGCCGCGCCTTGCGGATGGCTTGTTTGGCTTGGCGCACCGCTTCACCGGTTACAGCACAGGTGTTTACGACAACGGCGCCACCTTCAAGCGCAGCAAGACCCGCTTCCTCGGCCTGGCGTTTGGCCACTTCGCCCTCATGAATATTGAGACGACAACCAAAGTTCTTGATGTTTACTGCCATTAGCGGGCGGCCTCATCATGTTTGCTGTTGTCATTGGCAGCAACACCATCACGCCGCCACTCGCCGGTACGAGGATCAAAATGGCCTGAAAACTCCCACTCAGCAGGCCCGGTCATCAACACATGGTCGCTCTCGGCCCATTCAATGCGCAGGTCTCCGCCCGGCACGGTAACCGTTGCCATTCGCTCGGCCAGTCTCTTCCGCACCGCAGAGACCAAAGTGGCGCAAGCAGCTGAACCACAGGCCTGTGTCAGCCCAGCCCCGCGTTCCCAAGTGCGGATGACGATGTGGTCGCGTGATTTGACATCAGCCAAGCTGATATTGGCACGGTCAGGAAAAATAGGATGGTTTTCCAGCAATGGCCCAAAACGGTCCAGTTCGTATGACCAGACATTATTGACCCAAAATATCGCGTGCGGGTTTCCCATGGAGGCAACAGCCGGTGTATGCAGGATCGGGTCGTCAATCGGGCCGATCTGAAGCTGAATACCCGTCGTGTCCGCGAACTCTTCTTCTAGTGGAATGTCCTGCCACCCGAACCGCGGCCGACCCATGTCGACAGTCACCAAGTCATCATCGCGCATTTCGGCATTCAAAATTCCGGCAATGGTCTCAAAAGTGAAAAGCGACTGCTCACTACCTGCGTTCAAAGCCTGCACTACACAACGCATGCCGTTGCCGCAGGCACCGGCCTCAGAGCCGTCATTGTTCAAGATGGCAATGTAATTGTCGGTTCCTTCATGGCGCGGATCATGAATTGCCATCAGCTGATCAAAGGCTGTGTCTGGAAAAGCGTTCAACGCAACAGCGGCATCCGACAAAACAGTATCCCCGCGGCCACGCATGTCAGCCACGATAATCTGGTTCCCTAGCCCGTTCATTTTCGCAAATGGAACGTCCATTGCCTTCCCAACTAAACCATCAATGTCGGGCCTATATGGCGGATGGTGCCCCTAATTGAAAGTGGCGCGCTGCCTCAGGCATGATTACGCAAATCTTCATCAGCGCCGGTCGGATTTGACGTCGGCAACACGCGCTTACCCGCTTTCCATGCGGAAAAGTCATCAAGCATCCATCTGACCGTCGGAAAAGCCAGTTCATCCCATGGAATTTCAGGCCATTCAAAAAGCTGAACATCAAGACTCTCTTCACCAGCACTGAAATCAGGCGCGGCAAGGCTTGCGCGGTAAATAAGCTGTACCTGGCTGAGACGTCTAACGGTGTAGACCGCCATCAATTCATGCAGTTCAAGTGTTGCGTTAGCCTCTTCAAAAGCCTCGCGCTTGGCGCCTTCTACAGGCGTCTCACCCAGTTCCAAATAGCCTGCAGGAACAGTCCAATAACCGTAACGAGGCTCAATTGCGCGGCGACACAGCATTATTCTGCCGTCATGCTCAACGACCGATCCGACCACGATCTTGGGGTTTTGATAATCGACAAAACCGCATCGGTCGCACACGTCCCTTGCTTGCGTATCGCCATCAGGTTGAAGCTTAGAAAAACGCTTTTCCAGGAAGTCATTCATGGAAAGAGAAATAGGGCCAACAGGCGGAAAAACTATTTCGCAGTTGCATGCTCTTCAATGGCAGGCATTAAAGTTGCTTCCATGACCTCAGGCGTAAGAACACCAACTCGCTTCCAAACGATGACCCCATCAGCATTAACTAGGTAGTTTACAGGGACCCCGTACGCCCCCCAATCAGCGGCGGCGCTCCCAGCTGGATCCAAACCAATAGCGTCAAACGGATTACCCAGAGTTTCTAGAAATTGGATCGCATTCTCTGGACTATCGCTAATATTGAGCCCAATAATCTGGACACGATTATCTTTTCCGAGCTCGACCAAAAGCGGATGTTGACTGCGGCAATAGTCGCACCAGGATGCCCAAACTTCGACCAACGAAAGCTGGCCCTGCAGCAAATCCGACGTGAAACGTGGCATTGTTGTTCCGTCAGAGCGCGTAACACCATCAAGCGGCGGTACATCGGTTTCAGGCGCCAAATCCCCAACGGCGACGGATGCCACGTTGCGCGCATCACGACGAGGATCCATTACAATAAGATAAAGGACAAAAACCAGAACAAACACACTGCAAGATAAGGCCATCAGCTGCCAAAGTTGGGAACCTTCCGCCGTTTCCGCAGTTTCTACTCTCTTGACGGGTAACTGCATTGTCTGAGTCTCCTTGGCATATTTTATGCACCTACTTATCAGATGTTAGAGCTTTTTTTACAGCAGGCCCCTGTTACGAATTAGTCCGCTCCACTTCACCGTAACTAGCGCAGAAATAGCGTATATCAACAAAACGAATCCAAGATTTAGCAGTATAATACTATTCAAGAATAGTTACGGGCGTCACATTCCCGCATAAGTTATTGCTGACTGATTTGCTCATCTATGAGTGGTATAAGATCATTCTGCACTACGCCAGTGGTCAAAGGCCCGACATGCTTCCAGATAACTATGCCATCGGCGCTTACGAGGAAGTTTTCCGGCACTCCATATACACCCCAATTAATGGCCGTGCGCCCGGTATCGTCAGCGCCAACGGCATCAAAAGGATTGCCCAGAGTGGCAAGAAAGCGCGTAGCGTTCTTGGGCGTGTCCTTATAGTTCAAGCCCACGATTTGCAGGCGTCCGTCAGCAGCCAACTCCATCAAAAACGGGTGCTCTTCACGGCATGGCGCACACCATGAAGCCCAAACATTGACCAGTGTCACCTTCCCCTCCAATACAATGGAAGTGAACGGGGGCATATCTGCGCCGTCTGCGCGTAGTAGTCCGTCTACGGGCGGCAAGTCCGTCTGCGGTGCTTCCAGCCCGATCAAAGCAGAAGGTACGGCAGATGCGTTGCGCCCGGGCTGCAGCAGCATTGCCCCAAGAACCACGAAGAGTACGAACAGCGCTCCGGCAACCGCGATCAACGGCCATGAAACGCCATTTGTATTTGCATCACGGTCTGACGTTTGCATGGCCTTATGCCTCGGAACGGCGTTTGATGCCTTGGGCTTCAAGTCGGGCCAATTCGATACGGGTGGCGCGCGCGCTCAGCCAAAGCCAGGCTATTACGCCAGTCAAAATTACGGCCGCCAACCCATACGATAAAAGCACAAAGCTCATATGGCTCATGATGAACCACCTTCATCAATGACAACACGCATCGGTTTAGAAAAACCATCAATTGCGTTGGCACGACGCATACCTTCGATCCGGCGTTGACGAACCTCATTGCGCATACCGAGCATGTGCATGGCAAAAAACAGCAATGTGAAACCAATGGCGCAAATCAAAAGTGGCCACAGCATGGTTGGGTGAATGGTAGGGCCATCAAGGCGGATCACTGAAGCCGGTTGATGCAGCGTGTTCCACCAGTCCACTGAAAAGCGGATAATTGGAATGTTTATTACACCGACCAAAACAAGAATTGCGGCGGGCCGGGCAGACTTCACCGGGTCGTCCATGGCGCGTTGAAGCGCAAAAATGCCAAGATACATCAGAAACAACACAAAGACGGATGTGAGGCGCGCATCCCACACCCACCAGGTTCCCCACATGGGTCGACCCCAAAGGGAGCCCGTTACGAGACAGATCAGCGTAAACGCAGCGCCGAGTGGCACAGCAGCTCGAATGGAAACATCAGCGAGCGGATGGCGCCAAATCAGTACACCAAGTGCTGATATTGCCATTACGATATAAACAAACATGGCCATCCATGCCGATGGAACATGGATATACATGATGCGAACAGTAATGCCTTGCTGATAATCTTCCGGCGCGTTCCAAGCCCAAAACAAACCAACAGCAGTCAGCGCGATAGCCATTGACCAAAGCCAAGGCAGCAGCTTTGCCGACAATGCCATAAAACGGGTCGGGTTCGCTAAGGCTGAAAAACCGGTTGGCTTGCGCGGAGCTGTCAAAACATCACTCATGGCTGAGGATATAAGCCGTGGCGGCAGAAGGCGCAATGAACGCTGCGGGATCGAACGTCACGTTATCTTGTTCAACGGGTCGCCTCTTTTTGGTTCAAATAGCGACGAAGCGCATTGGCATAAGCCCTCCGCCATCCTCGCTGCGGCGTCGATAAAAACCAAGAATGGCGAATATCCCACTGTGTGTTTCGCAACTCTTCCAAATCGCGCTGCCCGAGCTTGCCACCACCAGATGATGGAAAAACCGTTAGCTCGCTGAAGTAAATGCCATCGTCGGTCAGGTATAGATCAACACGCACATAGTCCAAATCCTCCGCCAGCTTCTCGGCCATCGTTCGCATGTCACAAAATTCAACGGGGAGCTCGAAGTCTATGGGATCGGATGCACCAGTCTTTGTCACTGTCCATGCATTGCCTTGCCGGTCCAGAACAAGAAAAATGGCCTTCCCGGCACCACTTCCAAGCCTCACAACGATACAGGCAGTGCGACCCGAAGTTACATGAAATTTGTATTCTAACTCTACCGGGCGCCCCTGTGTTGTCAGCAGACGCTCCAACACCAGACAGTTATCGCCAAGGGCGTATGGCCATTCACCAAGATGGCGACCGTAGGGCGCTTTTGACATCCAATAACGAACTCTTTTGGTAAACTCTGCACGATCAGGGGTACCGTTCGTGATGACGATAGCCTGACCTGAACCGCAATTTGCTTTCAGCACTGCGCTGTCAGCAAGCATCTCATCGCTTATCTCATCGGGATCATAGCCACGCCAAATCAGTTTTGCCGTCTGAATGGAACTGATCTTTTCGCGGGCATACCGCTGTGCAGCAAGCTTATCGCACGTGCGGACGAACACCGGATTGCGATCAAATATTTTGCGCCACAGGAACTTATCCCTGAAAGTTTCCGGCTTGATATAATTCAACCGTTGACCGGCATCGCGCTGCGAACGATCAATCAAACGGTTAAAGCGGACGCGTGTGCATAGAAAAACGTGCGCAAACAGAAAACGATCGTAGAACGCTGTCACGCGCATACTCTCTTTAAGTAGGGATCACACACGACGCAGATAAAGGTCTCGTGACAGAAAACGCGATCCAGCGCCCACAGCCGCTATTTCCACGCGTTCATCAAGGGTGCTTGCTCCCTCCTCCGCCCACAATAAACCGAGTGAATATGGGTCGCGCAAAATAATTTGAGTACGCGGCTTTGCCGTGTCCAGCACACGCGACAACACTTGCGCTTTGGGGCTGACCATGTTGGCGATGAAAACCACATCTGCCTGACTATAGTCGTGCGCTGAGCCATCCGATAAAGTCCCAACCAGTCGGTCGTAATTCATCCACTTGCCAAAGGCATCAACCTTCTCGACGGCTTCGCGTCTCGTGTCCAAACATTCGATACGCCCAACTTGAGACTTGTCGTGGACATGCAAGGCCGTCATCGGCAACTCTCCTGCTCCAACAAGCACGAAATGCGAGCCGGGTTGAAAATCGACATAATCGAAGAGATCAGCCACGCGGTCATAGGCTGCTGCACCATCTGCACCGGCCACATCGCGATATGAAACGGCAGCATCTTTTTCGGCGTCCGAAAGAGTGCGATTTACCTCGTCAGCCTCCAGCGCCAAGATCCATTCGCGATAGGCAAGTGTAAATGCTTCACTCTTGGTGCCGTGAGCGGCTGCAAGTGCGGCACCCTCATTTTCATCGATCGTTTCAGATAGTTCGACCAGCGCTTGTATCGAACCTCGCGCGTCACCCCTGCGAGCTGCCAGCAAGGCGTTTTCGACAAGTTCATCATATTTCATATTCGCGCACTGCCAGCCGCTCATCAAAGTTGTCACCGCTTACCCTTCAAGTTGCTTCAGGGCTAGCCCCGCAGCGACAGGACCAAGGACGGAGAAGAGCAAGGTCATCGCACAAAGAAACAGGAAAGGCTGCGTGAATGGTGCGCCAGCCATTGTCGCACCCAAGGCAGCCTGGACACCAAAGATCAGCACTGGAATGACAAACGGCAGAACAATCACTGAGACGAGCAAACCACCACGTGGCAAGGTGGCAGTAACCGATGCGCCCATAGCGCCGATAAAAGTGATGGCCGGCGTCCCCACCAAAAGGGTCGCCGTTGTCGCAACCGTTGCCTCTGGCGGCATGTTCAATAGAACCGCGAAAAGCGGAGCAGCAACGACCAGCGGCAGACCGGTGATGAGCCAATGCGCCACACACTTTGCGAACACCGTCATCGCCAACGGTTGATCATGGCGCGCCAGCACCAAAATATCGAGCGAGCCATCTTCCAGATCGATCTGGAAAAGACGATCCAGCCCAAGAAGAGAGGCTAGCAAGGCACCGATCCAAAGAACAGCAGGGCCAATGCGCGCCAACAGATTGAGATCTGGGCCGATCGCAAATGGTGTAACGGCAACGACAGAAAGAAAAAACAAAACTCCGATCAAGCTGCTGCCCCCTGACCGTATACCCAGCCGGACGTCACGTTTGATCAGCGCAATCAAACCACCTCCTCCTCGAAACGAAGGGACTTTAAACCTGCTACATTGATCGGCAGATGCGTGGCAGCAACAACAATGCCGCCCGCCTGCATATGGTCATCCAAAATCCGCGCAAATGTCTGCTCGGAGGCCTTATCAAGCCCTGTTGTTGGTTCATCCACCAGCCAAATCGGTCGATGGTTGAGCAAAAGTCGCGCAAGCGCCACGCGTCGCCTCTGCCCCGTTGAAAGATCGCCAAAGCGATTATCCCGAAGATGAAGCAGGCCAACGTTATTAAGAGCCTCTTCCACCGCAATTGCTGCTTGCCCTCCAAACTGCTGATGAAACTCCAAATTCTCAAAAACGGTAAGCGCAGCCTTCATGGCGTTATTGAAATTCAGATAATGCGCGTGGGCGGAAACGGGCTCATTTTCCGGCAATACAGCGGCGAACCCCCTATCAACCGGCAAATATCCCGCAATGGCGCGCAATAAAGTCGACTTGCCTGCACCATTTGGTCCGGTGACGAGTAAGCCCTGACCACCGGAGAGGTCAAATCCGACATTTTCAAAGATCGTACGCCCGCCCCTTGAGGCACTTAAATCATTGACTGTCAGCCGCATTTCTTCCGATTCCATGGCGCCAATGAGCATGAAACGGCGAATGGTTGCAATCACCCGACCTTTTTTACCTTCGTCGGTCTAGTCCACCACATCAAATTCATTCTAAAGGGACGCAAAATCCGTTGGTATCCCGGCCAACGGAAGTTTGGCGCTGGTTGCGCTTTTCGCCGGTAAGTATCGGGGCCGGCCTGAACGGAGGACATCAATTGTCAAAGATCGACAGCTTCAACTGCCGCCGCACACTGACGGCCTATGGCAAAGAATATGTGTATTACAGCTTGGTAGAGGCTGAGAAAAATGGGCTTGAAGGCGTTTCAAAACTGCCATTCTCCATGAAAGTGGTTTTGGAGAACCTGCTGCGTAACGAAGATGATCGGTCCGTTACGAAGGCGGATATTCAAGCAGTCGCCGCATGGCTGAATGACAAAGGCACGGCAGGCTATGAGATCGCCTACCGTCCAGCCCGCGTCCTGATGCAGGACTTTACCGGCGTACCAGCTGTTGTTGATCTTGCCGCTATGCGCGACGGCATCAAGTCGCTCGGTGGTGACCCGCAAAAAATCAACCCGCTTGTTCCCGTCGATCTTGTCATTGACCACTCCGTCATTGTCGATGAATTTGGCAATCCCAACGCTTTTGCCCGCAATGTTGAATTGGAATATCAACGCAACGGCGAGCGCTATCGTTTCCTGAAATGGGGCCAACAGGCCTTTGACAATTTCCGCGTGGTGCCACCCGGCACCGGCATCTGCCACCAGGTGAACACGGAATATCTCGGCCAAACGGTGTGGACGAAAGACGCTGACGGCGACACCGTGGCTTATCCGGATACATGTGTGGGCACAGACAGCCACACGACCATGATCAACGGCATCGGCGTTCTGGGCTGGGGTGTTGGCGGAATCGAGGCAGAAGCTGCGATGCTGGGTCAACCGATCTCCATGCTGCTGCCGGAAGTCATCGGCTTCAAGCTAACCGGCTCGCTCAAAGAAGGCGTCACAGCGACCGACCTCGTTCTGACCGTTGTCCAAATGCTCCGCCAGAAAGGCGTCGTGAGCAAATTCGTGGAGTTCTTCGGCGAAGGTCTCGATGCACTGACGGCTTCGGACCGAGCCACCATCGGCAATATGGGCCCTGAATATGGCGCGACCTGCGGCTTCTTCCCGGTTGATGCTGAAACACTTCGCTACTTGAACATGACGGGCCGTGAAGCTGACCGCGTCGCGCTGGTCGAAGAATATTGCAAAGCACAGGGCATGTTCCGCGTCACCGGCGAAGAACCGGTCTTCACCGACACACTCGAACTGGCGTTGGAAGATGTTGTACCGTCCATGGCCGGGCCAAAACGTCCGGAAGGCCGTATCCCGCTGGAAAAAATCGGTGAAGGTTACCGCGAAGCATACGTATCTGAGTACAAGAAAAACGCCAGTGAACTCGACAAACGCCATGCCGTTGAGGGCGAAGACTATGATCTTGGCAATGGCGACGTGGCCATCGCTGCGATCACATCTTGTACAAACACATCTAACCCATCGGTTCTGATCGGTGCTGGCCTGTTGGCGCGCAACGCCAACAAGCTTGGTCTGAAGCAGAAGCCTTGGGTGAAAACATCACTCGCACCGGGTTCGCAGGTTGTCGCTGAGTATCTAGACAATTCTGGCCTGCAAAAAGAGCTCGACCAAATTGGTTTCAACCTTGTCGGTTTTGGTTGCACGACTTGTATCGGCAATTCCGGCCCACTGCCTGGCCCGATCTCCAAGACCATCAATGACAAGGGTTTGATCGCTGCCGGTGTTCTTTCCGGCAACCGGAACTTCGAAGGCCGAATTTCGCCAGATGTCCAAGCCAACTATCTGGCCTCACCGCCATTGGTTGTCGCCTATGCGCTGGCGGGTACCGTCAATATTGATCTGACATCAGAGCCAATTGGTCAGGACAAGGATGGCAACGATGTGATGCTCAAGGACATCTGGCCTTCCAACCATGAAATCCAGCAATTCATCGAGGAACACGTCACTCGCGAGCTCTACGAACAGAAGTATGCTGACGTCTTCAAAGGCGATGAAAGCTGGCAGGAAGTACAAGTACCTGAAGGCGATACTTACGCTTGGGACGATCAATCCACTTACGTCCAGAACCCGCCTTACTTTGCAGGTATGGGCAAACAGCCCGGCGGTGTTTCCGATATCAAGAATGCCCGCGTCATGGGCCTCTTCGGCGACAAGATCACGACCGACCACATTTCACCGGCTGGCTCGATCAAAGCCGATTCTCCCGCTGGCTCCTACCTGATGGACAATGGCGTTGGCGTCATGGACTTCAACCAGTACGGCACGCGCCGCGGGAACCACGAGGTCATGATGCGCGGCACATTCGCCAACATCCGCATCCGCAACCACATGCTGGGCGAGAACGGTCGCGAAGGTGGCTACACCATTCACTATCCTTCGAAAGAAGAAATGCCGATCTATGATGCGGCCATGCGCTATCGCGAGGAAGGTGTGCCTCTCGTTGTGTTCGCGGGTGGCGAATATGGCAATGGTTCTTCGCGTGACTGGGCAGCAAAAGGCACAAACCTATTGGGCGTCAAAGCCGTGATTGCACAATCCTTCGAACGCATCCACCGCTCAAACCTTGTCGGCATGGGTGTAGTTCCATTTGTTTTCGAAGAAGGCACATCCTGGAAGTCACTTGATCTTCAGGGCGACGAGACCGTCACCATCGAGGGCCTGGCTGATGTGAAGCCACGCGAAAAAGTTATCGCAAAGCTTAGCTATGGCGATGGTCGAACCGTCGATCTACCATTGATCTGCCGCATCGATACAGCTGACGAGATCGACTACGTTAACAATGGCGGTATTCTGCACTACGTGCTGCGCGACTTGGCAGCGTAAGCCGAGAAGGCTTAATCTCGAAAGGCGCCCGTTTGGTTCCAAGCGGGCGTTTTTATTTGTCAGCGATCAAACGTAGCGGCCACAGCTACTTGGTGACATACGCACCGTATGTAGAGTGCCGCCAGTCTTGCGCTTGAAGCTGTAGTTCACGGTCACATTATTGTCGGCCAATGGTGTGCGCATAAACCGCGGACACTCCCGTTCCAGATAAGCTTTCTCGAAATTGCGAAGTGCTTGATGGTTGATTTTGCCTGAACCGCTAACAGCGATGTCAAAAGTGATTTGGCGACGCTGACTGTCCGTACGCGTCTTGTCCAGCTTGAAAGAAGCGCCCACACCGCTTGGGCTGATTAGGGCACCCTTGACCCGGCGTTCCATTTTCGCCGCATGGCCATCGAGCCAAGCGATCCGCTTTTCCGCCGTCGCTGATTCATAGGCAAATGGTGGCTCGCCAAGCGAGCTTAGTTGCGCGCCGCCCACAGCCGCTGCACCAATGCCAACAATCAATATACCGCCAAACATTAAATTGTTCATGCCCGCCTCCGTTGTTTGCGCGCATGATAGGCAAGAACAGTTAAATTCAGGCTTAGACGCCGTTAGCGCTTGGCTAACCAGTTTTAGAAACCTTCAAGGTCAAGCTTTTGACGGGGCTGCCAGCCAAGTGATTTCAATCGAGAGCAGTCCATGACGCTAACCATGGATGCATCCGCCTTAACGGGAAGCATGCCATCAATTTCTTTTTGACCCCCATAGGCCCGCAACAAGTCGTGACGATCCAGCATGATATCTGAGGCGTTGAATAGGGGAACGCGTCCAAAAACTATCAAGTTTTGCTCATCAACGTGAAACAGCAGAGCAGTCGCTTTAGCCAGATCATCACCATGGAGTTCAGTGCCAATTCGAGGCGCAATCGCTTCACCGAGCTTGAAGGCCTCGAACAAGGCTTCCCATTTATGACCCCGATTCGCTCCGTAGACACCTGTTGCGCGAATACTCATTGGTAAAAAAGATTTGTCGGCTAATTCAACGAGACCGTTTTCCACCTTATGCTTCACTTGGCCATAAAGCGATGTCGGCGCGACCTGCATATCCTCGGTCAGATTTGAACCAGAAGACACTCCATCATACACAGCACGGCTTGAAAGAAAGACTGCACGTTTCACACCGGCAGACTTTGCAGCATTGAACAAGGCCAAAGATCCGTTGGCATTTAGCCGGCGAAATTCATTAGGGTCATTACCCTCTCCGCCTCGATATTTCCCGGTGACATGGCTGAATGCGCAATGGACGAAATAGTCAGCGCCTTCAAAACTGGCCGTCCAATCCTTTTCGGGCTCCAAGTCGCCCGGCACCCATTGAACCGGTTTGGAGAAAAATCCAGCCGCCGGTGCTTTTCTACACATCGCCACGACATCTTCGCCCAATTGCAAAAAGTGTTCAGCGATGAAGCGCCCGACAAGACCTGTCGCGCCGGATATGACAATTCTGCTCATGCGCTGGGGTTGGGAAGCTTGTCGGTGATCGGCACGTTCTCACCCGTTCGGTAGGCCCACCAAAGGTCAATGAGCGGCTTCAGCTGTTCGGCCTTGGGATGATCTATCTGCCATGGCTTTTCATACTGATAGTGAACTAAATGCACCGACCGCCAATCCCAAAGGTCGGGCATGTTGAACCACACATATTGCAGCATGTTAAGCGTGACCGGTAGCCCGTGCCAATCAGGGAAATAAGTCTCCAGAAAAGTCTGATCAGTGCGCCGCCAGAACACATCCGGCCTATCCAAAGCGCTCATCATTTTGCGGAAAGTGTCCACCGATGGCTTGGCCGTAAACACGCCGGAATTGAGCCGGTGAAAGTCCGCGACGCTCTCATAAACATTGGGTGCGGCGCAAAACTCTGGATAGTCAAACAGTCGGTCGATATTGCGCACTACGATGGTGTCGGCATCCAGAAAGGTCACATTCTGGTAGTCGGTCATTTCCCAAAGACGCAACTTTGCGAAATTATCCAGCGGAGTGTGGAAGGCCGGTTTATTGCCTTTGGTGAAAGGAGCGGCTCCGTGCAGGCGATCACGCTGATGGCGTTCGTTGAAGGCCGCGGATGTGTCCAGCAACTCCACTAGATGAGCACTGGCGCCAAGCGCAACACATTCAGCCAGCGCACTATTTGGAACCCCGCCCGTATGCATGACGACAATGTCGGCAGATGTACCTGTCAGCACCAGTGAACGAACGAGCGCGACGGCCGCGCTCGCATAGTCTTCATTCGTGACCAGCGTCACATAGGCATTGCGTGTCATTTGACGTCAGGAAACAGCCTTAAGGCGTTTGCCCTCAACATCATGCTCCACCTTCTGCGCCAAGTCTTTGGTCCAGGCTGAGACGGCGGGAACACGGCTTCGATCAACGCGGTAAGAGAATTTGCGCGCAACTTCGACGACCTCGTCAAGCAGACCCTCTTCCAATGTGATCGGGTTGAGGCCAAGCGCGCGGAACTTGTCGTTTTTCACAATCAGCTCATTTTCAGCCGCTTCTTTTCGTGGGTTTGGCAGATATGCGATTTCAGCGCCGGTCTTCTCAGCAATCATCTCTGCCAGATCACGCACACGGTGTGTCTCGGTCATTTGGTTGAAAATCTCAACCTTGGCACCTTTTTCCGGCGGGTTGTTCAAGGCGATCTCGATGCAGCGCACTGAATCCTGAATGTGGATGAAGGCACGGGTCTGCCCGCCTGTCCCATGGACTGTCAGCGGGTGACCGATGGCAGCTTGAATAAGGAAACGGTTGAGCACGGTCCCATAGTCGCCATCATAATCAAAACGGTTGATAAGCTGCGGATGCAGGCGTGTCTGTTCCGTATGCGTACCCCATACGATGCCCTGGTGCAGGTCCGTAATCCGCATTTGGTCGTTCTTGGCGTAAAACTGGAACAGGAGCTGATCCAGACACTTGGTCATGTGATAAATTGAGCCGGGATTAGCCGGGTAAAGAATATCCTGCGAGACCGTGTCACCTGATAAAGTCTCAATCCCAACCGGCAGATAGCCTTCTGGGATAGCCGCGCCAATCGTCGAATAACCATAAACGCCCATTGTACCCAGATGGACAACATGTGCATCCAGGTCGATATCGACCATGGCATTGAGCAGATTATGCGTCGCGTTAAGGTTATTATTGACCGTATAATTCTTGTGGCGGTCTGATTTCATTGAGTAGGGCGCGGCGCGCTGCTCAGCAAAGTGAACAATGGCGTCGGGTCGGTGTTCCGCCAACCAGCTCTTGAGAACGTCATAGTCACTAGCAAGATCAATCAGATGAAAATGGATGCGGCGCCCGGTTTCATCGTGCCAAATGCGCGTGCGTTCTTGAATGGAATCCATTGGCGTCAAAGACTGAACACCTAGTTCGGTATCGATCCAGCGCCGTGACAGATTATCAATAATGTGGATCTCATGGCCAAGCGACGACAGGTGAAGAGAAGTCGGCCATCCGACGAAACCATCGCCGCCCATAATTGCGATTTTCATGATGTGTCCTTGATCATTTTTACGGTTTTGAGAGGGTGTAGCCCCTATGCGACAAAAGTATGAGATTGAAAACCATCCTATGGTATTCAATCAATCATGAAGGAATGAGCCGGATTGTATTTCCGCCATTTTGTGTTACTGAATTTGAATTCCCTGATTCACGGGAGAGACCGGACTAACATCTGAAATGATGACCGGCGCCGAAGGAGCAACCGCCCCGGAAACTCTCAGGCAAAAGGACTGTGAATCAGATTATAGAATCTGGAGAGTGGTTGACGGTTGTTGACTTCAACCCACCGAAGGAGAAAGCCCCGCCGCAAGGGATGCGGTGTCGGTGACCGAAAAACGGCACTGATCAGGGTGAAGCTCTCAGGTCTTCTGACAGATGGGGCAATGAATGCGCAAAAGCGCGTGCATGGTGCTGTCAGGAGATTGAACATGAAGACACCAAATATTGCGATCATAGGTGCCGGTATTACCGGCGTGACCACAGCTTGGGCGCTCAGACGGCGCGGCTTCGACGTCACACTTTACGACCGCAACAATTATGCAGCAATGGAAACAAGCTTTGCCAATGGCGGGCAGCTTTCGGCATCAAACGCAGAAGTTTGGAACCACTGGTCGTCGGTCATAAAAGGCATCCGCTGGATGATGCAGGAAGATGCGCCATTAAAAATGTCGCCGGCGCCTTCATGGCATAAATACTCCTGGATGGCAGAGTTCCTCGCCAACATTCCAAACTACGAGAAAAATACAATTGCCACGACCAAGTTGGCTATCGCCGCACGTAAGCATCTACTCGCTATGGCGCAGGAAGCCGGCGTTGGCTTCAATCTCGAAAAGCGTGGCATTCTGCACTTCTATGGTAACGAAAAATCTCTGAAACATGCGCGCAAGGTCAATGCACTCCTCAAACAAGGCGGCCTTGATCGCCGCGAGGTTACGCCGCTTGAAATGCGTAAAATCGAGCCAACGCTAACGGGTCAATTTGTCGGCGGATTTTATACCCAAAGCGATGCAACCGGTGACATTCACAAATTCTCCACGCGGCTGGCTGAAGCATGCGTTCGTGAGGGCGTGACTTTTTCACACGGCGCACACGTTCAGCAACTGAGCCGCGGTGCAGACGGTATCGCCGTATCCTTCGCGAAAGACGGCGAACTACAAGCATCGCACCACGATGCAGTTATTGTTTGTGCCGGCGTGCATAGCCGTGAGTTTGCACGCCAACTCGGCGATCGCGTGAACATTTACCCAGTCAAGGGCTATTCAATCACCGTCAATTTGAATGACCGTGCAAGCCAAGAAGGCGCGCCATGGATGTCGCTTCTTGATGATGATGCCAAAATTGTCACGAGCCGCTTGGGCAAGGATCGTTTCCGCATTGCGGGCACGGCAGAATTTGCGGGCTTTAACAGGGACATTCGGGCCGCGCGCATCCGACCTTTGGTGGATTGGTGCCAAAAATACTTCCCGCAAGCTTCTACTGAGCATGTCGTACCTTGGGCAGGACTTCGTCCAATGATGCCAAACATGATGCCAAAAGTTGGCGCAGGCCGCGCTTCGGGCGTATTTTACAACACCGGACATGGGCATCTGGGTTGGACATTGTCCGGCGCCACAGCGGATATGATCGCCGCAAAAGTGGAGAGTTCATTCGAGCCGTTCGCAAAAAGCACCATTGCCGCTCCGCTACCGTTGGCAGCTGAATAATTGTTGCTGCGGTGCCGGGTCACCTGAATGTGAGTTTCAGGTGACCGGCCGACTTGTTATCTCATTTGTATGATTGCTTGTTTCAGACGCCTTACACTTGCTTCGGCCGCTTTAAGTGCATTGGGCTTCAGCTTCATGGCTGGCTCAACGTCTACACATGCGCAAGAAATTCGCGCGGTTGTGGAGCTATTCACCAGCCAGGGCTGCTCGTCCTGCCCACCCGCCGATGATGCACTCAAAACCTATGCAGCACGCGATGATGTTTTGGCGCTCGGATATCATGTCGACTATTGGGACTATCTTGGCTGGAAAGACACGCTGGGAAGCGCTGAAAACACCGCGCGTCAACGTTCTTACGCGAAAGCAATGCGCGCGCGCAGCGTCTACACACCACAGGCCGTTGTTGACGGGAAAGCCCATCTGGTCGGCAGTAACGTCGCGGGTATCAATGCGCGCTTTGAAGAAAGCTTACCGATACCGGTCAGCATTACGAAATCATCGGATCGCTTGTCTGTTGATATTGGCCAGCCCGAGAACGGTGCCTACACCAGCGATGTTCGCATCACGCTTGTCTATTTCAGAAACGCCACGCCCGTTGAAATCCGACGTGGTGAGAATGCAGGAAAAAGCAGGACTTACGTCAATGCGGTAATCGGTCAGCAGGTGATCGGCATGTGGAAGGGCGACCCTGCGACCATGGAAATGCCTGTGTCGGAAATGATGAAGTACAACGCCGATAATTGTGCGGTACTGCTTCAGCGCTACGACGCGCAGGGTAATCCCGGTGAGATCGTCGGCGCGGCCATTCTGGAAGGCTGAGCGTCCAAGCTTGAGCTTCAATTATTGTTGAAGGGTTGATCCGGGTGGGTGATCCACAAGGGGGCTGGGGGCTGTTGGTTTTGCAGACCACCCGGACCCGGACCTTGAAAATGCTCCTCCGGTAAGTGGAACACTCTCTACAGTGACATGGGTGGGCAATCCCGTTCGTCCCTGCTGTTTACGAAGATGACTGGCAATTGCGGCGTACTTCAGAAGAATTCTTGGCAGGATTGGGAATCGCGCGATTTTCCGATCAACGATTTCTGCACGCTGAAACAGGCCGTGAACCAAACCCGTAACAATTGTCCACTTGCACTCCGTGCCATTTCGGCCATTGTCACATAAATGCAATCAATGGAGTGAACGGCGATAGACTGGCAACCAGACGAAAAAGCTGCATCAAGTGACAATATCGTCCAACTGCACAGCGGGCAAAACAAGACAAAAGCAGCAACTGAAACAAAGTTCACACGCCAAGAGCTGGATCAGATTTTGCGCGTCTACAGTTTCATGGTCGCCGGGGGCGAGTGGCGTGACTATGGCATTTCACACCTGAAAGACCGTGCTGTGTTTTCAATTTTCCGCCGCGCGTCGGAAATGCCGCTCTATCGCATAGAAAAGTGCCCCAGAAACGCGAAACGGCAAGGGGCTTACGCGGTCATTGCGCCGACCGGACAAATCCTCAAGCGCGGCCATGAGCTCGACAAGCTACTCAAGTATTTCGACAAGAAAATCAGTCTGGTGCAATCCGTCTAAGCGCTATGGATACCGGTTACCGGGAAACGCATCCATATCAGGTTCGGTTTTCAATCCATCACCGAGCGACCGTTGCATCAGCACACTATCCAGCCACTGTCCGTGCTTGAAGCCAAACCCGGGCAAAAGCCCCACACGCTCAAACCCAAGCTTTTCATGCATCGCAATGGACGCCAGGTTGTCCGACCCGCCAACGATGGCGATCATCTGTCGAAAACCAAGCGCTTCACATCGCATGATCACTTCTCTGGTAAGTGAGGTGCCTACACCAAGTCCGTGCGCCAGCGGATCAACATAAACAGAGTTCTCAACACTCCAACGATAAGCCGGTCTGGACCTGTAAGCGCTCGCATAGGCATAGCCTAGTAGCGAACTATCCGACCCCAATGCCACCAGAAATGGGTAGCCCTGGTCCACAATGGCAGCCATACGATGCGCCATCTCTACATCGTCTGGTGGGACCAACTCGAAGCTTGCTGTGTGGTGCAAAACCGCTTCTCGGTAGATTTTGGTAATCGCGGTGACATGGTCAACCGTTGCGGCAGTAATCGTAAATTCCATGCGAGCACTCTGTTCGCAAAATACGCAAAAGAAAAGGCGGCACGAATGCCGCCTTCAAAACCCGATAGCGTTGAGCCTTTATTCCTGGTTCATAATGCCCAGCATGTTCAAAATATGGATGAACATGGAGATGAATGAACCGTACAGCAAAAACGCACCAAAGATTGCTTTGCGCGTCGCAACACCTTGGGCATCGCTTTCAACATACATCTGCTTGATCTCTTGCGTTTCCCAGGCAGTGATTGCTGAAATCAGCAAGACATAGACTGCTGAGAAGCCAAAGCTCACCCACGGGCTGATGCCGCCACCGCCAAAGAAGCCGAAAACCATAGTCACAAGCATCGCAATGATCAGGCCAATCATGGCCATTACAGCAAACTGCCCAATACCGGTCAGATTACGCTTGGTCGTGTAGCCGATCAGGCTCATGGAACCGAACAATGCTGACGTGATAGCGAAGGCTTGAACAACCAGTTCGGGCGCAAAGTTCAAATAGGCAACCACCATCGGCGCAATCGCCACACCCCAAAGACCAGCATAGCCCCAATAGGCAACATGGGCCATGGTTTCACTGCGTGCGTTCATAACCATGCGTGGGCCGAACCAGCTCATAGCCAGCAGACCGATGAAAAAGACGATGCTCAGCGAAGAGATGACGGAAAGCAGGCCGGGCGTATTGGCCAGCACAAGCGTAATCACGGCAGAGAGCGCGATACCCATTGCCATGTAATTGTAGACGCGGAGCATGTAAGAGCGCAGACCCTCATCAACATCCGCAGCAGTACGGGTGCCATAACCCGCTTGCGTTTGATAATTTCTAAGTTCAGCCATTTTGACCTCTGTTTGCGTAAGACCCCGTCGGGTGTCCGAACCTGCAAATTTGCGCACATCCGAGGCTCCGCTGGCGGGGCTCCAGCATGCCTGGGCATAATATGAGTAATCAATTAGTCCCATTCAAGACGGATTCGCGACCGCAAACGGACTCTTAGGGCGACAAAAGGCCTCGATTTTTGAATAATCGGGGCTTTTCTTAACAGACTATAAATTTCGGAGCACTGGTGCAGCTTTTTGGCCGAGCACACGCCACGTACCGGCGAGCCCAAAACCAACAGTACAAATGAGCGAGACGAAGATCGTAACAATCGCCAATGTGGGAGAAAAGGACCACGGCAAAGTCATGATCCGGTTGACCACAAACCAAGCCGCAACGCCACCGGCGGCAAGAGCGAAGATCGCCGTAGCCAAACCAAGAAGCGCATACTCCGTCACAAAGGCGCGGATCAGTGTGCCACGGGTGGCCCCTAGCGTTTTTAACACAACCGCATCATGCACGCGGCCACGGTTACCCGCCGCCAAAGCACCTGCCAAAACCAGCACTGATGCTACCAAAGCAACGGCCGCTGATACGCGGATGGCGGTCGCCAATTGACCGACGACTCGGTTGACCACATCAATGGCATCTTTCACCCGCACGCTCGTAACGGACGGAAAAGCGCGAGTAACTGCTGTCAGAACTTCGCCCTCTTTTGCGCCGTCAGCTTCAGGCATTGTCAGAGTCGCAAGCCATGAGTGCGGCGCACCGGCAAATGTGTTGGGTGAGAAAACCATTACAAAATTGATAGCCAGAGACTCCCACTCAACCTGGCGGAACGATGCAATCCGCGCCGTGATATCACGGCCAAGCACATTGACGGTGACAGTGTCGCCAATCTCCAAGCCGATTTCACCCGCCTCTTCGGCCGAAAAGGAAACGAGCGGTTCGCCGGAATAGTCTTCTGCCCACCATTCACCAGCAGAAAGCGTCGAGTTTTCCGGTACGTGACGTGCGTAGGTAATACCGCGATCTCCACGCAGGACCCACGCTGCTTCCGGTGGCAATTCGATCTGCGAAACATCCTGTCCGTTGAGCTCCACGATCCGGCCTCGAAGCATCGGAACGCGAACCAACTTGTCGTCGGCACCTGTCTCTTGATCGATCAGGGCAGCGAAATCTTCGACCACATTGGATTGAACATCAACAAAGAAGAAATTGGGTGCCCGCTGCGTGATATTGCCCGCAATCTGGCTGCGCAGATTATTGTCGATCAGTGCCAGCGAAACCAACAGTGTCAGACCCAATCCAAGCGCCAATACCACGGACGGCGTCAACGCTCCAGGCCGATGAATATTGCCAACCGCCAAACGAAGCGCCGTGCCGCGCACATTTTTGAAACGCCTTGCGCCATCCATCAGCAATTGGCTGACAATACGCAAAACGAGAAACGTAATGGCAACACCTGCCAGGAAAACAGCGGCAATACGCGGATCAAACGATAAGAAGATCGCCATCGAAGCCAGTACTGCACCCGCGACCAGAGCAATTAAAAGATAGGGCCAACGCGGCAGGGCGCTGCTGACCGCACCAAGCTGGTTTCGAAAAAGGCTTGATGCCGGAACGTCGCGCGCGCGCCCAAGCGGGAGGATCGAAAAGATAATGACCGTCAGCAAGGCGAACACCAAAGCCTGAAGCAAAGCAATTGGATAAAGGCCCGTTCCACTTTGTGCGATCGGCAACACATTGGTCAGCGCAGCTTTTGCCGCAAAGGGCGCAAGCGCTGCCAAAACCAAGCCTATCGAAATGCCAATCAGGCCTATCGCCATGATTTGCATGAAGTAGATGACGCTGACAAAGTCGGCTGGCGCGCCGAGACACTTGAAAGTGGCGATCACATTACGCTTGGAATCAAGAAATGCGCGTACGGCATTGGCGACGCCAACGCCGCCGGTCACAAGCGCAGTGAGGCCAACAAGTGTTAGGAATTGCGCAAAGCGGTCGATGTTAGCGGATAAAGCGGGCGCGGCGTTGGAACGTGATCGCACCGACCATCCTGCTTGGGGATGTGTTTCGTTGAGTTGCTCAATCGCGGCACGCAGCTGCCCTTCGCTCGTGTTTTCCGGTGCACGCACTTTGTAAACGCGCTCCACGAGGGAACCAGGCTGAATAAGTCCAGATGCTGCAAGAGCACCGTTTGACATGATCACACGTGGGGCCAAGCCAATACCGTCAGACAGTTGGTCGGGTTCACGAATGATCGTCCCAGCAATTGTATATGTTGAATTGCCGATAAGAACGTCATCACCAATGTCGAGACCCAAACGCTCAAGAAGCAATGGTTGAACAACGATTTGCCAGGCACCATTGGCGACCGGTTCATTTTGTATTTGCTCCGCAGCTTCAGTAGGTGAAGCTTCAAAAGAGCCATAAAGCGGATAGATGGCCGGCACCGCCTTGATCTCTACCAGCGCCTGATCTGATTGATCTTCAAGCCGCGCCATGGATCGGGTGTTGGCCATAATCGCCACTTCACCAATGCTCTCCAGACTTGATAATTCCTCATTGGTGGCGTCGCGCTGAATCAACTCAAAGCGCAGATCGCCCCCAAGTATGGACTGGCCTTCTTGCTGGATACCTTGAGTGATGGCTTGGCTTACAGCGTTGACGCCGCCAATGGCGGCCGTACCAAGTGCAATACAGGCCAGGAAAACGTAAAAGCCGGAGAAGCCGCCGCGAATTTCACGGGCAGCAAACCGCCATGCGAGCGCAATATTGGTGGTCATAATTATTCCGCCGCTTGGCTCAGTTGGGGTTCAACGCGCCCACTGTCGAAGACTTCACCAGAACGTACACGCACCTGACGATCACACTGCGCTGCCAAAGACATGTCGTGCGTCACGAGAACAAAAGTCATGCCACGCTCACGTTGTTTTTTGAAAATGAGATCGGAAATCTGTGCACCGGTTGTTGTATCGAGGTTACCAGTTGGCTCGTCGGCAATTAGTATCTGCGGATTGGGCGCCAAAGCACGTGCCACCGCAACACGTTGCTGTTCACCACCCGACAATTGCCCCGGATAATGCGTCAAACGATCCTTCAGACCGACATTTTCCAACTCTTCGCGTGCTCGGTCAAAGGCATTGGCTTCGCCAGCCAACTCAAGCGGTACCGCCACATTTTCCAGTGCCGTCATATTGGCAATCAGGTGAAACGACTGGAACACAAAACCAATGTTCTTGCCACGAAAGGCGGCCACTTCATCTTCCGATTTCTGATCGAGGCGCGAGCCGGCAACCCAAACCTCACCGCTATCGGGCCGTTCGAGACCCGCCAGAACCATCAACAGGGTCGTTTTGCCGGAACCTGATGGGCCAACGATGCCCACCGTCTCAGCGCGATCAACGTTTAGATCAACTGATTTGAGGACATGAACAGGGTTGCTAGCACCACCAAGTGTCAAATCGACAGATTTTAAGTTGATTGCGGGTTCTGACACTGTCACGGCTTCCTATATGCGGTTCAATCATTCGAGTGGAGATGGGTATGCAAGGTCCATTGGTCAATCTACGCAAAGCTGCGTTATTCGGTTTGTTCAATCTGATGCTTATCAGTCCCCTAATGGCGCAGACCGTAAACATTGTCGGCTTTGGCGACAGTCTGATGGCGGGCTATCAACTTCCGAACATCGATGCGTTTCCCGTAAAACTGGAAGCCGCTCTTAAAGATCGTGGCTATGATGTTCGCGTTCAAAATGCGGGCGTTTCCGGCGATACGACATCGGGTGGTCTGGCACGCCTGAACTGGTCAGTTCCAGATGATACTGATTTGGTAATACTGGAACTTGGAGGCAATGACGCGCTGCGCGGCATCACACCCGACATAACAAGCGCCAATCTCGATCAAATGATCGAAAGCCTTAAAACACGAAGCATTGACGTCATTCTGGTCGGCATTCTGGCACCGCCTAACATGGGAGATAGCTATTCAGACGCCTTCAATCCTATTTACGAGCAACTGGCGCAAAAACATGACGTGCCACTGTATCCGTTTTTTCTCGACGGTGTGATCACGGATCCATCACTCATGCTCGCCGACGGCATTCATCCCAATGGTAAGGGCACGACAGTCATGGCGGAAAAACTATTGCCGCTCGTCGCCAACTATCTGGATGAAACCCCCCCGAGCTAAAACCGCATGTCAGTTCCGTGACAATGGCGGTGACTTTCGCGCAAGCTTTTTGCCCGATTGTTCTGGACAAGATCTCGTTTCGATGATTCGATCTATTTCAGCGGTCGAGTGATTTGCCCTCACCGTGAAGGCAAGCTGGCCGCATATGCAGAGGGGATGCTGCAATGCCCAGGTTATTCGCCGCAATCGAAATCCCACACCATGCCGCCATGATGTTGTCCATGTTGAAGGGCGGCCTGCCAGGTGCACGCTGGATTGACCAGGAAAACTACCATCTCACACTACGTTTTATGGGCGATGTGGAGCACCATGTAGCCGATGAAATCCTCAATTCACTAAGCACCATTCAACGCCCGAGCTTTGAAATCGGGCTTGCCGGACTAGGCGCTTTTGGCGGCAAGAAGCCCCACTCAATTTTTGCGCAACCAACCGCATCGCCGGACTTGTTTGAGCTGCAGGCCGAAATTGCACGCAAATGCCAGCGTATTGGCTTGGCGCCTGATCCGCGCAAATTCACGCCACATGTCACAGTTGCTCGGCTGCGCAAGTCATCGCCGGAGACTGTCGCAAATTATCTTTCCATGCGCGGCGGCTTTTATGTGGCACCGTTCAAGATCGAGCGCTTCGTCATCATGTCATCGCGCGAATCCATCGGTGGTGGCCCCTATATCATTGAGGAAAGCTATGAATTGGGGAACCTCTCCCTACCGTTAGCCAACCGGGTTCCAAGCCCAACCGCCGCAGCACGACAAGTTCGCTGGTAAGCGGTTAAAAAAGGCGTTCGATTTGGATTGATCGATTTCGGCCCTAGTTGGGAAAGGGCTGAATGAAAGGAGCGTCCATGTCAAAACCGATATTGAGCGACAATGCATTGGCAGATGCATTGTTGGGACTAGAAGGCTGGACGTTGATTGATGATAACAAGGCCATCGAAAAGAGCTTCAAGTTCGGCAGTTTCAAAGAAGCTTTTGCATTCATGACCCATGGTGCCCTTTGCGCCGAGAAGCTTGACCATCACCCTGAATGGTTCAACGTTTACAACCGTGTCGATGTGAAGCTAACAACCCATGATTCAGGTGGTATCACCGAGCTGGACCTTTCACTTGCCAAAGCGCTCAACGAAGCCGCATCTTGAATCTCAGAACTTTGATGGCCAATTCCTTCAAGGGAGATGCCAATGGACGACGTAAAAATCGGTGAGATTCTTCAACCGGACGACGATTCTAGCTTCGCAAATGAACAGCGAGTTCGGGATAGTTTCTGGCCCAAGTTCAAACGAGTGGCGAGTAACTTGCCATTCGCGAGCGATATTTTGTCCGCTTATTACTGCGCCATGGATCCTGAAACACCAACGCGCGTGCGCGGTGTTCTCTTTGCAGCACTGGCCTATTTCATTTTGCCGCTCGACTCACTTCCGGACTTTATCGTCGGTTTCGGTTTCACGGACGACATCGCAGTTCTGACGGCAGCATTTGCCGCCGTGCATGGCAGCATTAAAAAAGCGCACCGAGCAGCTGCCAAAAACACGCTCGATGAATGGAAGACAGCTGAACTGGAAACGGACCAAAGCTGAACTTAGGCGAAGTCAGTATCAACGAGGTCGTCGGCCTCGAGTTTGCGGCGCAGCCGTCCAAAGGCAAGCCTGATCCGTGATTTGACTGTGCCAAGTGGCAGACCGGTCGAATCCGCAATCTGGCTGTGTGATTGACCGTAGAAAAAGGCCAATCTGACCAACTCAATCTGTTCTTCGGGCAATTCCTGCATCGCTTCGCGAACCCGTTCATCTCGGCGTTCAGCATCCATGAGCGCATCGGCTGGTGTTTCTTCTGACGGTCGCAACATGGGTTCATCTGGATCCAGCAGTCCGGACTTGTCACGCCGCAGCGCATCAATGCGCCGGTTTCGCGCGACCCGGAACAACCAGGTTGAAAGCGACGATTTGGACGGATCAAAAAGATGAGCCTTATGCCAAAGAACGATGAGCACGTCCTGCGCCAAATCCTCAGCCTCAGAATCGCCAAGGCCCAAACGACGCAAATAGGTTTTTAAACGCGGCGCAAAAAAGTCAAACAGTTCAGCAAATGCCGTCTGATCTCGATCATTGGCAATGGCCAAGGCGAGAGTCGCAAAATGCTGATGTTGCTCTCTACTCATGCACTCACCGGCCCAATCAGAAACACAAAATCACGATTTAAAGCAGTACCTTACGATTCTGGTGTTCGTTTCACACGTCTAACATCATCCAGATGTGCTTGGTAAGTCAAACTGTTGCCTCTTTTATCATATGAAACGTTCAAAAGGTTGGCGCGGCTGGAATCCATGCAAAACATCAGGCGACACTTGGTCACTCATGCTTATGCGGCACATCGGCTGGCAGAGAAATTTAACATTTGGTAACCATGTCTCAACAATATGCAGCAAAGACACGATGAGAGATCATCCACTCGTAAACGACAAAATTGGTGTTCAGTAATGGAACTACGTCTATCCGCCCTATCAGCTTGTGTTTTGGCGATGGTAGCAGGCTTGTCGACGCAGGCGCTCGCCCAATCTCAGCAGCCCATCGGTCAGTTCCGCGATTGGGGCGCCATCAGCTATGATTCGCCAACCGGCAAGGTCTGTTATGCGCTGTCGATTCCCCAAACCAAGCAGCCTGCCAACGTGAACCATGGCGACAATTTCTTCGTCATCACACAACGTGGCAATCAAAACGTCACCTACGAACCACAGTTCATCGCTGGATATACGCTGCGCGAAGGCTCGAAAGTTACTGTCAACGTCGATGGCACGGACTTCAGCTTCTTCGTGAAAGACAACAGCGCTTGGACTGAAAACGCAGCCCAAGACCCCGCATTGGTCGCTGCAATGAAATCGGGCAGCCAAATGGTTGTAAAAGCAACGTCGAGACGCGGTACCAATACAACATACGAATATTCGCTTTCTGGTGTCACGGCTGCTTTGGACGCCATTCAAAGCTGTAACTGACCAGTCGCAAATCATCGGCATTGCGGGTCGCGCCTCCTGCGCGGCCTTTTTGTTGTGGCTCTTAAGCGCTATAGCGATGCGCAAAGCAAACCGGATCAGGCTGTATGGCTGTTTCACTCGACTTATCTGAACCAAATCAGCGCCCAACGTCACCGGTAGCGGCATACAAGCCGAGCCTGACGGGCTTAACACGCAAGGGTCTTGCAGATGCATTGCGCAGCATTGGTGTTGCCGAAAAACAAATCCGGATGCGCGTCCAACAGCTGTGGCATTGGCTGTACATTCGCGGTGTCGATGCCTTCGATGCGATGACCAATGTCTCAAAGGACCTGCGCGCCAAGCTGGCCGGTCATTTCGTCATCGAAAAACCCGAAATCGTTGAGGAGCAGATCTCCGCTGACGGCACACGCAAGTGGCTACTGCGCTTTCCCTCACGCGGTGCGGGCGCACCTGTGGAGGTCGAAACCGTATACATCCCGGAGGAAGGCCGCGGCACGCTTTGCGTTTCGTCACAAGTCGGCTGCACGCTGACTTGCACCTTCTGCCACACCGGCACTCAAAAACTCGTTCGCAACCTCACCGCAGGCGAAATCGTCGCGCAGGTGATTTTGGCCCGAAAACGTCTCGGTGACTTTCCCGACGCGGACACGCCGATGGGGGCGGTCGTTCCTTTAGACGGCAGAAAAGTATCCAATATCGTCATGATGGGAATGGGCGAGCCGCTCTACAATTATGACAATGTGCGCGATGCCATGCTTGTTTTCTCAGATGGAGAGGGATTGAGCCTGTCCAAAAGACGGATAACGCTGTCAACTTCCGGCGTTGTCCCCAATATCGCCCGCATTGGCGAAGATACTGGCGCCATGCTTGCCATTTCACTCCACGCGGTAACGGACGATCTGCGGGACATCCTCGTGCCGATAAACAAGAAATACCCGCTTGAAGAACTGCTGGACGCTTGCCGCAATTATCCAGGACTTTCCAACGCAAGGCGCATTACATTTGAATATGTCATGCTCAAAGGCGTCAACGACTCGCTACACGACGCAAAAGAACTGGTGCGTTTGCTCAAGGGCATTCCCGCGAAGATCAATTTGATCCCCTTCAACAAATGGCCCGGGTCTGACTACGAATGCTCCGACTGGGAGCAAATCGAAAAATTTGCCGATTTCATCAATGCTAATGGCTATGCTTCACCGATCCGCACGCCCCGCGGTGAGGATATTCTGGCCGCTTGTGGTCAACTCAAATCCGCATCCGAACGCATGAAGAAGACCGAGCGCTTGGCCTATGAAGCCATGATGATTGCAGGGCACGGTGACTGAGCGCCTTAAAAAGGCAGCCTGGTTTATCGGCTATATATTAGTCGGCTATGTGTTAGCAGTACTTGTGGCGGCTTTGACAACCGTTTTCATATTGCTGCTCGCTGTTGTCGCAACAAGCAACGGCCCTGGTCCGGCTGGCAACGAACTATTGATGATTGCAATTACCGCCATTTTCCTGACGGGCGCCTTTGCATGGCCAGGCTTTACTCTCACCCTTGTTGGCGCTTGCTACTTCGAGCAAAGGTCCACGACATATTTTTGCATCTGCGGCGTTCTGACGGCCGGCTTGGCGCTAGCGCTGTTTAGCGGTTTAACGGGAATGCCAAATATGTGGTATGTATTCTTTGGAGGCGCAGCAGGTGGCTTTGCCTACGCAAGGTTTCACCAACGCTTTATTAACTGGCCCGCGCAGTCAGAATCTTGAGCGCAAAAGCGCCAAAAACCCCAGCAAACAACCAGTCCAGCGCACGTGTAACGCGCGGTCTCTTGGTCAAGGCCTGACTGAAAGCGTTCGCAGCGAAAATCATTGGCAAGATGGTTGGAATGGCGACCGCGAGGAAAAACAAACCAAGAAAAATCAGTTTCCCAGGCGCTTGGGGATCAGTGGCTGACACAAATTGCGGCAAAAACGTCATAAAAAAGAGCGCCACTTTGGGGTTCAAAATATTGATGCCAATGCCCGTCAGATAGTGTCCCCATAATGAACCGGCTTCCTTCTTCTCACCCTTGATGGTGAGTGAAGAACCATGACGGATCGCCTGATAGGCAAGCCAAACCAGATACACAGCGCCGACAATCTTCAGCGTCAAAAAGGCGGTTGGCGCGGCAACCAGCAGCGCGGAAAGTCCAAGCGCTACAAGCATGGTGTGAACCAGTATTCCGGTAACGGCACCGGCAAAGCAGGCAAGACCAACCGCACGTGAATGGGTCACAGCGCGTCCAACATAAAGCGCCATGTCAGGCCCGGGCGTTATCGCTAACACAACAGCTGCCAGCGCAAATTGGATCAGAACCGCAGTCGAGGGAATATACTCTAACATTTATCTCTCTTCCTTGCTGAGAGGCCAAAGTGCGTGCAACAGGTCTTTATGAACAACCATCAAAGCCCGCGGCTCATTAATAAGACCATGCAAGCATTCAGCAACCCGCTTCTTGCGTTGTCATCCATCGGGATGTGGTTTTTGGCGCTCGCATTGTTTATCACCAATGCACACTGGGATTTGCAGATTTCCGCACTGTTTTTCGATGCTGAAAGATGCGCCCAAACCCGCGACAGTTCAACGTTTTGCCGGGGTTTTTCTCTGGCAGAAGAGCCTGTTTTGAGGACTATCCGACAGATTCTGCAGACACTGCCAACATGGCTTGGTATCGCAGTCTTGCTGTGGTTCATCGCGGATTGGTGGATTGGTCTTCGATGGAAGGATACTGGTTTCAGGCAGAAGGCAGCGCTCACAACAACATTGATTATCTGGCCACTTTTGATCGTCAACGGCGTTCTCAAAGCCTTCTGGGGTCGCCCCCGCCCATGGCAATCTGAACCGTTCGGAGGAACATCACCCTTCATTGAAGCTGGACGGATCAGCGAACATTGTGCTGCCAACTGCTCCTTTGTCTCCGGCGAAGCTGCATCGGCTGGATGGTTGGCATTACTCGTTTTCATTTTTCCACCTGCATTGCGCCCGCTTGCGGCCATGATTCTAATACCGGCCTCTATCTTCATGGCGGGACTACGGATCGGTTTCGGTGCCCATTACACGTCAGATGCGTTTTTGGGATATTGGGGTTCAATTGCCGTCTTTGCGCTGGTTTTTACGACGATGACCCGCTTGGCTTCAAAAGCCTGACTTGCGCCCACGCGCAAAGCCAATATGTTGCGCCCAACTTCAACACGCCTTTTCCGGACAAATTCATGACCCTCCCCACCGACATCAAAAAAGTGGTGCTGGCCTATTCGGGCGGCCTAGACACATCGATCATTCTCAAATGGCTGCAAACAGAGCTCGACGCAGAGGTCGTTACATTCACAGCCGACCTCGGCCAAGGCGAAGAGTTGGAACCTGCGCGCCAAAAAGCGGAAATGCTTGGAATCAAGGAAATCTACATCGATGATTTGCGTGAGGAATTCATATCGGATTTCGTATTTCCGATGTTCCGCGCCAATGCAGTCTATGAAGGTATCTACCTGCTGGGAACGTCGATTGCCCGCCCATTGATCTCAAAACGATTAGTTGAAATCGCAGAAGAAACCGGTGCAGACGCCATTGCGCACGGCGCAACCGGTAAGGGTAACGATCAGGTCCGTTTTGAACTGTCGGCCTACGCGCTCAACCCCGACATTAAGGTCATCGCGCCTTGGCGTGACTGGCAGTTCAAGTCGCGGACCGACTTGATTGATTTCGCCCAGCTGCATCAAATCCCAGTGCCCAAAGACAAGCACGGCGAAGCGCCATTCTCCGTCGACGCAAACATGCTGCACTCATCATCGGAGGGCAAAGTGTTGGAAGACCCTTGGGTCGAAGCCCCGGAATATGTACACATGCGCTCGGTGTCTCCGATGGAAGCGCCAGATGAAGCCACGGAAATTGAGCTTGAGTTCAAAAATGGCGACCCGATCGCCTTGAACGGAACCGCCATGAGCCCGGCAACGCTTTTTGCCGCCCTTAATGATCTGGGTCGCGACAATGGCATTGGCCGGATCGATCTCGTGGAGAACCGCTTTGTCGGCATGAAATCCCGCGGCGTTTACGAAACTCCGGGGGGCACCATCCTCTTGCAAGCACACCGTGCCATGGAATCAATTACGCTGGACCGTGGTGCCATGCATCTCAAAGATGAACTGATGCCACGTTATGCAGAACTGATCTACAACGGCTTCTGGTTTTCACCAGAACGCGAGATGCTGCAAGCGGCCATCGATCTCAGCCAAAAAGACGTCGAAGGCACCGTGCGCATCAAGCTCTATAAAGGCAACATCATGGTTACAGGCCGCAAGTCCGACAAATCGCTGTATTCAGAAGACCTTGTTACCTTTGAGGATGATCACGGTGCCTATGACCAAAAGGACGCAGCCGGCTTCATCAAACTCAATGCGTTGCGCCTTCGCACATTGGCGGCGCGGCGCAGAAAAGGCTAACAATCGGGCCTAAGAGTTTTTCGGGTGGGGCCGATCCAACGCCTATGGAACCGATGAGACAAAATGGTGATGCCAATGCGAAGTCGGAGCGTTCGTCGCAAACCGGTCGATTTCTGGCTTTTGCACTGATTGTCATTTTGATCAGCGCCGTGGCTGGCGCTTTCTGGCTCAATCGAGACCGGGAACCAATGCGACTAACCGTGGCGACCGGACCGCTTGGTTCAGATGCCTATGTCCTTATGCGAGAGGTGGCGGAGGTCGTCATCAGGCATTCAGACACTTTGCGATTGTCCGTGCGCCCAACCATTGATGCCTCACAAAACATTGCTCTGCTCAATCGGGGTGAAATCGATACGGCCGTTATCCGTTCAGACACGCCGGTGGTTTCCGACGTCCGTGTGATCGCGAATTTATATCCTGACATTATGCATGTGATCTCGCGCAGTGAAGCAGGTATTCGTTCCGTGAATGATTTGGCCCGCGCCTCCGTTTCGATCCCGCCATTTGGAACAGACGCCTTTCGGTCTTTCTGGGTTTTGGGTGATCACTATGATCTGTCCATCGACACGATGGACTGGGATGCGGAACCTTTTGCAAAGGGCGCGGAACGGCTTTTGAATGGCAATGTTGATGCGCTGTTTGCAACCCGTTCGCTGCGGGACGCCAAGCTGATCCGTTTGTTTGAAGATGCGCAACTGAAGGGTTTGCGCCTTCGCTTGGTACCAGTTCGGCAAGCGTCAGCGATTGCTGTGAAGCGACCATTCCTGGAACCGGCTATGATACCGGCTGGAACGTATACGGGCGCGACACCCGTTCCGGGCATGGATTTGCCCACGCCTTCGGTCGACCGCATTTTGGTGTCACGTGAGAATATTTCCGACGATGCCATTCGCGAACTAACACGCATCCTGTTTGAACACCGCCTTGATCTGACGATCCGTTTTTCGTTGGCTTCCGCCATTGCACAGCCAGATCAAAGCCGTGGTCTTTCGGTACCACTACACGATGGTGCCGAAGCGTTTTACCTTCGAAACGAACCAAGCTTTATTCAGGAGAATGCTGAACCACTGGCGTTGATGGTAACAGTTGCCACCTTGTTGATCTCTAGCCTGTTCGCCCTTCGCTCACGATTGAATGCGGGTCAGAAAAACCGTGCTGATATTTATAATTACCAGATCCTAGACATCCAAAAACGCGCCTTCCTGGAAGATGATGTCCAAGAGCTGCATGCACTGAAAATCGAGTTGGCTGATGTTTTACAAACTGTGGTGATCGCTCTGGACACTGACGAAGTCTCCGACGAGGGCTTCCAGTCATTTTCCATTCTCTGGGAAGCGGTCCGCGAGAGCATCAACGACCGCATCACACAATTGCGGTAAGGCCTTGGCCTAACAGGGTATCGGGCCTACATGCTCCGATCAGAACAGGGAGCGCGCCATGACGGCAAATGAAAGCATCAATCCGGCGATTCTGAACTGGACCGGTCCAAAAGGACTGCCCAATTACTCGCAAATTGCCGATGGTGATTTTGCGATTGCGCTGCGCCAAGGATTTGCAGACAATATCGAAGAGATCAAAGCAATTGCCTCCAATGCGGACACGCCAACCTTTGAAAACACCATCGACGCGCTAGAGTATGCTGGCGAGACGCTGAGCAAAGCCGCATCGCTGTTCTTTACCAAGGGCGGCAATCACACCAATGATGACATCCAAGCGTTGGAGCGCGAGTTTGCTCCCGAATTTGCCCGTCATTCCGGTGAGATTGCAAAAAACCGGGAGCTCTTTGAGCGCATTGAAACACTGTGGGAAAAGCGCGATCAACTGAGTTTGACGCCAGAGCAAAAGCAGGTGCTGAAGAAAACTCGGCGTGGTTTCATTCGTATGGGTGCAGCGTTGGTCGGCGAAGAGCAAGCCAGACTGATAGCCATCAACGAACGACTGGCTTCCCTCGGCACACAATTTTCGCAAAATGTCCTCAAGGACGAAGGTGACTGGATCATGCCGCTTGATGAGGCAGACCTGGACGGCATACCTGCGGACTTGAAGTCCACCATGGCAGGCGTCGCCACCGAACGCGGTCATGATGGTCAGTATGCGGTCACCGCATCACGTTCCGTCATGGTGCCTTTCCTGGTGTCTTCCAAACGGCGCGACTTGCGCGAAAAGGCGTTTGCCGCTTGGACGTCGCGCGGGGACAGTGGCGGCGAAACAGATAATGGTGCCATCATCGAAGAGACGCTGCGTTTGCGTGCTGAAAAGGCCAAGCTTCTCGGCTTTACCACCTTCGCTGAACTGAAACTGGACGGCACCATGGCAAAAACGCCCGGGGCAGTCATGGAGCTTCTAGAAACCGTCTGGGAGAAAGCCCAAAACCGCGCCATTGAGGAAGCTGATGACATTCGCGCTTTAATGAACGCCGACGGCATCAACGAGCCACTACAAGCATCCGATTGGCGCCACTATGCAGAACGCATTCGTAAAGAGCGCTTTGACTATTCGGATGAGGACACGAAACCCTATCTGAAGCTCGAAAATATGATTGAGGCCGCCTTTTGGGTGGCGGGCAGACTATTTGGCCTATCATTCAAACGCGTAGCTGGTGTTGATTGGCTTCACCCGGAAGCGCGCACTTGGGAAGTGCTCAATCCCGATGGCAGCCACCAGGCGCTCTTTGTCGCCGATT
Source organism: Pseudomonadota bacterium (assembly GCA_038529265.1). GTDB lineage: Bacteria > Pseudomonadota > Alphaproteobacteria > Rhizobiales > Rhizobiaceae > JBCBDX01. Next base: position 93,683 of record JBCBDX010000009.1, on the reverse strand, counting down.
ATTTCGCCCGGCCGTCCAAACGTTCCGGCGCGTGGATGAGCGCCATCCGCACGCAATCCAAACTGAAGGGTGAAACCCCAATCATCACCAACACGATGAACTTCGCAAAACCCGCCGATGGCGAACCTGCACTCATTTCTTTTGATGATGCTCGCACGCTTTTCCATGAGTTCGGTCACGCGCTGCATGGCATGCTGTCGGATGTGACCTATCCAAGCGTTTCGGGCACATCGGTCAGCCGCGACTTTGTAGAATTGCCTTCCCAACTTTACGAACACTGGCTGACGGTGCCGGAGGTGCTGGAAAAGTTTGCGGTCCACTTTGAGACAGGCGAACCCATGCCCAAGGAGCTGCTCGACAAGGTTTTGGCCGCCCAAACCTTCAATGCAGGCTTTGACACGGTCGAATATACTTCATCAGCGTTGGTAGACATGGCTTACCACCGGCAGGAAGAAACACCATCCGACCCACTCAATTTTGAAGCCCAGACGCTGAAAGACTTGGCAATGCCAGATGCCATGGTGATGCGTCATCGCTCACCGCATTTCCTGCACATCTTTTCCGGCGATGGTTATGCTGCGGGCTACTACTCCTATATGTGGTCTGAAGTTCTTGATGCTGATGCCTTCAGCGCATTTGAGGAATCGGGCGATCCGTTCAATGCAGAACTGGCTCAAAAGCTTCGCGCCAACATTCTTTCCACCGGCGGTACGATGGAGCCCGAGGACGCCTATCTGGGTTTTCGCGGCAAGCTGCCCACACCCGATGCAATGCTGGAAGGCCGCGGGCTGATCTGAGGACGGAATACAAAATATGAGACAAGTGCAATTGGGCCAATCCGGCCCGAAGGTGGGCGCAGTTGGCCTTGGTGCCATGAGCTTTGGCGGCATTTATGGTGCGACCGATGAGGCGCAAAGCCATGCGACGCTGGCCAAAACGCTCGATCTGGGCGTCAATCACATTGATACGGCTAACATTTACGGGATGGGCGTATCAGAAAACGTGATCGGCTCGTTCCTAAGGAACAATCCCGGCGCGCGAGATCAATTCATCATCGCGACCAAGGCAAGCATTATCACTGCCCCGGAACGTGACTTCCGCAACGACGAGCCCTATCTGCGCGCTGAACTGGAGGCTTCCCTGAAGCGCCTCGGCACGGACCATGTGGAGCTTTTCTATATCCATCGGCGCGACCAGCGTGTACCGGTCGAAGAGATGATGGGTACGCTGACCCGCTTCATCGAGGAAGGAAAAATCGGCGCGATCGGCCTTTCTGAAATCCAACCTGCGACACTCGAGCGCGCATCCAAAGTGCATCCGATCGCTGCTGTTCAATCGGAATATTCCTTGCAGACGAGGGTGCCTGAACTCGGTCTTCTACAAATGTGCGAAAAAGTCGGCGCCACCTTTGTATCCTTTTCGCCGGTCGGACGCGGACTGCTGACAGACAAGGATCCAGATCGGGATCAATTTCCTGATGTTGACTTCCGACAAGCAAATCCCCGGTTTACCGAGCCCAATCTGACCGCAAACCTGGAAAGAGTTCAGGCTCTACGCGCCTTCGCGCGCGAGAAAGGCGTGGCAACATCAACACTCGCCATTGCTTGGACATTTGCGATGGCTCCTAACTCCGTATCGATCCCCGGCACCAGATCTTCGGACCATCTGGCCGAAGATGCGGCAGCGGCCGATCTGCTTCTTTCTCGCGAAGACTTAGCCAGAATTGAGGAACTACTTCCCGTAGGCTGGTGCCATGGCGCGCGATACAGCCATGCGCAGGCGCTGGGCGTGGAGGATTATTGCTAACAAGGGCATTTCGTTTGGCACCATTTTGCGTTATGCGCGCTGCAACATGAACCGCACCGCTCCGAACATGTGTATCCGGGGCGTATGAACTCCCGGAATATTCAAATGGCACTTCGTAACATCGCGATCATCGCGCACGTCGACCATGGTAAAACGACCCTTGTCGATGAGCTTCTCAAACAGTCCGGTGTCTACCGCGACAATCAGCAGGTCACCGAACGGGCGCTGGATTCCGGTGACATCGAAAAAGAACGCGGGATCACGATCCTTGCAAAGGCCACGTCCGTTGAGTGGGAAGGTACGCGTATCAACATTGTTGATACCCCCGGCCACGCCGATTTTGGCGGTGAAGTGGAGCGTATTCTCAATATGGTCGATGGCGCCGTGCTGCTGGTCGACGCCGCTGAGGGCCCGATGCCGCAGACCAAGTTTGTGGTTGGCAAAGCGCTGAAAGTTGGTCTTCGCCCGATTGTCGCGGTTAACAAGATCGACCGGCCAGATGCACGCGCCGACGAAGTGGTCAATGAAGTGTTCGACCTCTTTGCCGCGCTCGATGCGACGGATGAGCAGCTGGACTTCCCGATCCTTTATGGATCCGGCCGTGACGGGTGGATGGACGCAAACCCGGAAAAGCCGGAGGACGCATCACTCAAGCCATTGTTTGATCTGGTGCTCAAACATGTGCCCGAACCCACTGTTGCTGAAGGCCCGTTTCGAATGATCGGGACGATCCTTGAAGCAAACCCGTTTTTGGGCCGCATCATTACGGGCCGCATTCAATCCGGTTCCGTCAAACCAAACCAGACCATCAAAGTGCTCAATCAGGATGGTGAACTGCTTGAAAGCGGTCGCGTTTCCAAAATTCTCGCGTTCCGTGGCCTTGAAAGACAGCCGATTGATGAAGGTGTTGCCGGAGACATTGTTGCCATTGCGGGCCTTCAGAAGGGAACCGTTGCAGACACATTCTGCGATCCATCTGTGGCCGAACCGCTACAAGCGCAACCGATTGACCCTCCAACGGTGACCATGAGTTTCATCGTCAATGACTCGCCGCTCGCTGGCACTGAAGGTGACAAGGTAACCAGCCGGGTCATCCGCGATCGCTTGATGAAAGAAGCGGAAGGCAATGTTGCGCTCAAAATCGAAGACTCCGCAGAGAAGGATTCGTTTTACGTTTCGGGACGCGGCGAACTGCAACTGGCGGTTCTGATCGAAACCATGCGCCGTGAGGGGTTTGAACTGTCTATTTCACGTCCGCGTGTGGTGATGAAAAAGAACGACAACGGCCAGCTTCTCGAACCAATTGAGGAAGTCGTCATCGACGTGGATGATGAACACTCCGGCACCGTCGTTCAAAAAATGCAGGAGCGCAAAGGCGACATGCTCGAACTGCGCCCTTCGGGCGGCAATCGGGTACGACTGGTTTTCCATGCGCCGACCCGGGGCCTTATCGGCTATCAGTCAGAATTGATGACAGACACCAAGGGCACGGCCATCATGAACCGTCTGTTTCATGAATACGCACCCTATCGTGGTGAAATCAAAGGACGGGTCAACGGCGTGTTGATTTCCATGGAGCAGGGCGAAGCCGTCGCCTACGCACTGTTCAATCTGGAAGACCGCGGGCCAATGGTTATCGACCCGGGCGCGAAGGTCTATCAAGGGATGATCATCGGCATTCACACGCGAGACAATGATCTGGAAGTTAACGTCCTGAAGGGCAAAAAACTCACAAATGTGCGTGCAGCAGGCAAGGATGATGCGGTGAAACTTACCCCACCCATCAAGATGACACTGGAACGCGCACTATCTTGGATCCAGGACGATGAACTGGTGGAAGTGACACCGAAATCGATCCGCCTGCGCAAACTTTACCTCGACACCCATGAGCGCAAGCGGTTTGAAAAAAGCCGGAACGCGCTGGCGTCCTAGCGTCATCCAAGCATGTCGAAACTGTGAAAAATGATGGCGGTGGCCCCAACAAGGTTGCCGCCTGCGCTAAGCTGGCCCATGGTGGCAGTTATGACGCTGTTAACCATAGACATACGTCCCGCGACTACCGATGACGGTGAAGCGATTGCCCATGTACATGCAACCGCTTGGCAGCATGCCTATGCCGGTATTCTGCCACATGCATCTCTTCTGTCCATGATCAACCGCCGCAATGGCGATTGGTGGGTTCGTGCCGTCAAGCGTGGAACCTGTATCATGACAGCGGAAATGGCCGGTGAGATTGTTGGCTACATTACATATGGTTTGAACCGCGCGCGATCACTGCCGCAAGATGGCGAGATTTACGAACTGTACCTTTTGCCGGAATACCAAGGTGTGGGACTAGGTAAACGTATGTTTGATGCTGCAAGGCGCGAACTGCACCGTCATGGTTGCCAAGGGCTGGTAGTTTGGACGCTGGAAGAAAACGTCAACGCAAACGCATTCTACGCCAATCTGGGCGGCGAAGACGTAGCCGAAGGCCATGAAATCTTCGCGGGAAAATCAATCAAGAAAATCGCGTACGTTTGGCGCTGAGAAAGTGCCTCATGGCCCAAAGGTGCGTGAAGGAAAGCCGGCAAATCGGCCTTCACTACCCAAATAGGCAGGCACATCAATCCGGCACCGGAAAGTTGGCAACAATGTATCTGCAGCCTGCCTTGCCAGCATGTTAGCATCACTGTTTGCGCGCGCATCAACATAAGCCATGATGCAACCTTCACCCGTGCCAGGCTGCGCAACCTTTGACACCACTAGCACTTGGCCACGTGTACGTTCAGAAGGCGAACCGGTATCCGGGTCGGGATGATCAATGAACCAGCGCAAGATAGACGCGCGCGGAACACCGTCATGGAGCCGCCATTCAACGGTGTCGTTGACAGCATTGAACGATTGGAAGCTTTCCCAAGCACCCTCAGCGTACCACTCACCTACATAACCATAGAAGATGGACGTTCTCAGATCATATTCCGAAAACAAAATGCCATATCCTTCGTATCCCGGGCAGGCAAAAGATGCGCCAAGCTCGTCAGCTTCAAATGTTGTACAAGCATCGCCAACATCAAGTTTTGTATATTCACTTGTGACGGTCTGTGCATGCACCGGTAGGGCGTGAAGGCTAACCAAAATCACGGGAAAAAATCTGAACATATTCATGGCAATCTTCCGTTTGACCTCTTATGACACGCTTCATGCAACAGGCCAATGAAAGACCGCACTGACCTAAGGTCTTGTTGCATATGGCGGGCAATCCCGCATAGACCCGTGTCAGAATTTCAGGAGCACCAAAACCATGCGCATTGATGCGATTTCCATCGGCGATAACCCGCCAGAAGATGTCAATGTGATTATCGAAGTGCCAATGGGTGGGCACCCCATCAAGTATGAGATGGATAAGGAAGCGGGCACTTTGGTCGTGGACCGGTTTCTGTACACGCCGATGTCCTACCCGGGAAACTACGGCTTTGTGCCCCACACACTTTCCGATGATGGCGATCCGATTGATGTTTTGATCGCCAATACACGCCCCCTTGTTCCAGGATGTGTTATCAATGCCCGTCCGATTGGTGTCATGCTCATGGAAGACAATTCCGGCCAGGATGAGAAGGTCATTGCAGTTCCGTCGCATCATCTCACGAAACGCTATGACAAGGTACACAATTACTCGGATTTGCCGGAAATCACGCTTCAGCAGATTGAGCACTTTTTTGAGCACTACAAGGATCTAGAACCGGGCAAGTGGGTGAAAACAGGCGGCTGGCAGGGTGTGGAAGTGGCTCAACAGCTCATTGTGGAAGCCATCGAGCGAGCCAAGAAATAGAGCCTAAACCAAGGCTTCCAGCTGCGCTCTCAGTGCCTCACTGTCTGGCGCAACAATGGTTTTCAACCGGCCTTGCTGTCCGTGAGACATACGCAAAGCAGATTTTGAAATTCCAAAATGTCTGGAGAGCAGCTTGATGACAGCCGTGTTGGCGGCACCATTTTCAGGTGTTGCGCGCACACGCACAGCAAGCCTTAGAGTGTCATCTGCCTGCCGCTCAACTGCACCGACCGCATCTTCAGCCGCATTGGGCGTAACCTTGATGAAAATCTGGACAGTATCAGGCTCACTCCGTCCAATCCGGTAGGTCATCAAACGATGGCGGGCGCCACAACATTAACGATGAAACGTTGCAAGAAGAAAATACCGACGAACAGAACGATTGGTGAAATATCGATGCCGCCCAAATCCGGCATATACCGCCGAATGGGGCGCAGAAGCGGCTCAGTCGCCTTGTGCAAAAATTCGGCCACCATGCCCACGAAGCGGTTCGATGTGTTGATGACCTGGAAAGCGTAGAGCCAGGAGACCACAATCGCCGCGATCAAAATCCACGTATAAATGTCCAAAGCAAAAAGCAGGGTTTGGATGATCGTAAGGCCCACGGCGTTTTCCTTCAAAATTAAAATATGTCCCCTCATTTAGGCATCAGTGGCTTGCGCAGCAAGCAGCAATCTTTCTTTGCGTTGTCCTGACTTTGGGCGTAACGGAAATCAATGTCGTCTTCGTCCAATCCTGCTCCAGCCACCGACCGGTTTCTCGCGTTCCGATATCCGGCTTATGTGAAATATTGGGCATCGCGTTTTCTGGCCACACTGGCTGCCCAAATGATCGCGGTTGCCGTGGGCTGGCAAATTTACGATCTCACGCGCGATCCACTCGATCTCGGGATCATAGGTCTGGTCCAATTTATACCATTGCTGCTATTGGTGTTTATAACCGGCACGGTCGCAGACCGGTTTGGTCGTCGCAACGTCATGAGTTGGGCCATCGCCGCAGAACTGGCCTGTGCGCTTGCTATCCTTTACTATTCATGGCGAGGGCTGACATCACCATTCCCAGTCTTTATTGCTTTGGCGGGCTTTGGCGCAGCACGCGCTTTCTTAGGGCCCGCTTCCCAGTCGCTCGTTGTAAATCTCGTCCCACGCGAAGTTTTTCCAAACGCGGTGGCTTGGAACTCGTCGGCCTGGCAGGTTGCTTCGATTGGCGGACCGGTTTTGGGTGGTCTTCTTTATGGTTTGGGTGCCAATACCGCTTATTTGATTGCAGCCATCTTCCTTGGCATCGGCCTGGTGTTGGTGCGAATGATCCCAAAGCCGGAAGAAAAGGGCGAAATAGAAAAAGTCACGCTATCTTCCCTGTTTGAGGGCATCCGCTACGTCCGCAAACAGAAGGTTGTTCTTGGTGCCATATCGCTTGATCTGTTTGCCGTTCTGCTTGGAGGCGCCGTTGCGCTGTTGCCGGTCTTTGCCCGCGATGTTTTGGAAACAGGGCCTTGGGGCCTGGGGCTTTTGCGTGCTGCACCCGGCATCGGAGCTGTCATCATGGCGCTTATGCTCACCGCATCGCCAATCCGCGATCATGCGGGCCGAATTTTGCTGATCTTCGTTGCCCTGTTTGGCGTTTTCACAATGGTCTTCGGTTTTTCAACGATAACCTGGCTTTCCATCATCGCGTTGCTCTTGGTCGGCGCAACAGATGCAGTAAGTGTCTACATCCGCGAAACAGTTATCCAGCTTTGGACACCCGATGAAGTGCGTGGCCGCGTTAACGCTATCAACATGGTCTTCATAGGCGCATCAAACGAGTTGGGTGAGTTCCGCGCCGGCTTTGTTGCCGCTTGGATCGGCGCGGTGCCAGCAGTTGTCTTGGGAGGCGCCGGGGCGGTGGCAGTAGCGGGCGTTTGGGCTTGGTTGTTCCCGCAATTGCGCGATGTGCGTTACCTTGACCGAACGCAATAGTGGCTTTCACTGATCGCTGCGCTCGAAGACAATATCCAGAAATTCTTCAAGCCAAGCTCGGACGGGCGCATCATAAAGCAAGCGGCCTTGCAGATGTTCCTTGCCTTGTTGCGCACCGGGCAACACAAAGCGATGCGCACCCTTGACCGCCCAACGCTGCATCATGATTTGTGTCAGTTCAGCATGGAACTGCACGGCCCAAGCATTGTCCCCGTAGCGAAAAGCCTGGTTGGGGTAAGCCTCGGAATGGGCAAGATGCACCGCGCCCGTGGGTAGAGAGAACCCTTCCTTGTGGAAATGATAGATCATGGACGGCCATGACATCAGCTGTTCGCCCGCTTCCGTTGCTTCCAAAGGATACCAGCCGATCTCGACCTCATCATCATCCCGGCCTTTTACGCTGCCACCAAGATGGTTGACGAGCATCTGCGCGCCAAGACAAATGCCAAGGAGCGGTTTGTCTTCCTTTAAGGGAACCGCCATCCAGTCCGTTTCATGTTTCACATGATCTTCAGGATCATTGGCACTCATCGGTCCGCCAAAAACAACAGCGCCGGAATGGTTTTCAAGCGTGTCAGGCAGGTACTCACCGAGCGGTGGACGGCGGATATCAAGTGGGTAGCCGCGCGCCTGCAGCATTTGACCTACTCTGCCAGCGGACGAGGTGGCCTGGTGCAAAACGATGAGGATGGGATGACGTTTTTCCATGAGTTAGGCGAGGGCGTTGACTGAACTGACAACTATTCAGATGCTGGGGTATGCGGCTCGCCGCTGCCATGGATACCCAGTCGCTCTTGAACACGTTGACGCATCAAGACCCGATCACGGCCCGATACACCCAGCAGCTCGGAAATGCGCCACACAACATTTTCTTCAAGCTCGTGTTTGTAGCCGTCTGCGTAAACCAGTTCCCACAGAATTTCTATAAAAGCGACACGTTCTTCTTCGTCCAATCGGCTCATCAATACAGAGGTGAAGCGATAGAAGTCGACGGCCTGGCTGTCCGCTGCTTTTGCAGCTGCGACGAGCGATTCAAGCTCCTTTTCAGAAAGGCCGTACTCTGCAGTCAGCACTTCCTTAAAGCGTTCCTTCTCGATGTCGCGAAGCACGCCATCAGCTTGAATGACATGATACATCAACGCTGCAGCAGCAGTTCGGCCGGGATGCGCGTCTTCATCTGATTCTGACGCACCGCCATCAAGGCTGCTGGTCAAACTGGCAATGAACTGCTGAAATTTCTCGAGCATGGGCACAATCCTTTGTGCCCTCATATATGATTTTCAATTCGTTAGAAAAGGCGAAACCGGCGCGGTTCTTCTGCTGGCTTTTCATTTGGATCAATCCCGGGGTCATCAGGGATTGGGGGAACAATTTCTTCTTCCAGCTCTGGCTCAGAAACCTTTTCAACCGCCTCGGCTGTATCGGGCACCTCAGTATTTGGAGCTACGTCCACTTTTTCCGCTTCTGCAGAGCTTCCGGTCTCGTTTTTGTCGGCCTCCAGCTGACTAGCAGCAGCTTCTTCGGCTTCCTCGGCCTGCACAACCGGCTCAATGACCTTAATATCTTCGACAACATCAGACTGCTCGGGTGCCGGTTCTTCTTTTGAACTGGCTTCAGCTTCCTTTTCTTTCGAAGCCTCGGGCTTTTCTTCTTCGGACGCTTTTTCAGCGACCACCGCAGTTGCAGCCATCGCTGCAACTGGCATGGCAGCTTCTGCCGCTTCAATATCAGGCTTAACCTCTTCCGGCTCAACATCAACGGTAGTTGGCCGTTCATCAGAGGCCGGTTCAATCATCGAAACCGGTGCAACACCACGCTGCATCGGATCTAAATCGTTCTCAATCAGATTATCGCCAATGCGCTCTACCGGCACTTTCCACTCAAAGGCATCGATCCGCCCACTGATGGGAGAAAACGGCGCCCATTTTTCTGCAACGTAGCCGTCTGCCGTCCAAGCCGGATCGCGTGGCGCGCGCAGCGCACGCGACAACCACTCCCGAATTTTGCCCTGATCGCCGGTTTCCTGCTCCTCAATGTCAGCCATCAACAGATAAGCGTTTTCGCGCGGCTCATTGCGCAGCACAGCAGCCACGGCTTTGCGAGCGTCATCAAACTCGGCCGCCTCCATCGCCATTTGAGCAACAATGAGACTCGATTCCGCATTGTTCGGCTTCAATTGCTCAAGCTTGCGCGCCTTCTTCAACCTGTCCGCAGCACTGTCACCGGAGCGGACATTGACATAAGCCAGTGCAACATCGGGGTGCGGCGCCTTACGCCATGTTGTCTCCAAAATTTTGGCCGCACGGCGCAACTCGTTGAGGCGCAAACAAGCATCAGATGCAGCGACTACAGCTGGCGCAAATTCAGGTGCCAATCGATGAGCTTCCAAACCAGCCTGCTTGGCACGGCCGGGATCAGGCTCCACATTTTCCATTGCGATGGCGGTGAGAAGAACGGCGCGCTTTCGCTTGGCTGCTTCCTTGTCGATATGCTTGGCAGTCTGCTGTTTCTCAACCAGGCGGAGTGCGCCCTCCCAATCGCCGGTGCTGGTCTTCAGATCAAGCGCAGCCTTGCTGGCCCAGCCAAGTTGTGGCGCAAGCTCTGCGGCTTTCTCGGCATAATGCTTCTGTGCATCGCGGTCACCCAGGCGCTGCGCTTCCATGTAAAGGCCGCGCAGGCCCAAGTCGCGAAGTTCGGGATCTTCCAGCATCTTTTCAAACTTGGACCGCGCCCCGTCATGATCGCCCTCAAGCATTACGGCCTGGGCCTCCAAAAGTTGGATAAGTGGCTCGGAAGTCTTGACCAGAAGACCATCAGCGCGCCGCAACATTTGACGTGCAGTGGCTGGATCGCCTGCACCTGCCGCAATGATACCGGTCGACAATGCTTGATAGCCACGATCGCGCCGCCGCAGACGAAAAAAGCGTGTCACGCGCTGTGGCGATGTCAGAACAACGCGTATCAGCCACCACGTCACCATAACCGCCACAACAGTTGCAACCAGCGCAACGGCGGCAAACATCAGGGTGAAACTGATTTCCTGACCGGCGACGGTTATCACCACCTCGCCCGGCATATCGGCAAGGATCGCAAATCCATAAGCCAAGCCAAGAACAAGAAGGATGAAGAGGAGTAGCTTGATCATGATTGCGATCTCCTCACTGTGTCGAAGCTGTGCCGGACATGGCACTGGTCAGAATGTTGGAAAGAAGTCCATCGACGGTTCGGCGCGCGCGCAGTTGGTCAATGAAGTCTTGGGAAGCAGACTTTGCAACTTCGGGTAGCGCCTCCCATTCACTAAGCGCGGAGTTTAGATCGCCTTCATTCAATCGCGCCCCGATACGGGTAGAAATCGCAGTCGGCGTATCACCGGCCTGTTCATCGATGGGACGCACCGAAACCAGTCCTTGCATGTTGTTGAGCAGACGCTGGCCGATACCCGCACTTTCATCGATGGTTCGCTCCGATGAAATGATAGAGTTGGCAACGGCAGGATAGGCATCAACGAGCTGGCTTAGCGTGGGAACACCGCCGGATGCAAAACCGCGCAGCGTCGCAATAGCTTCACCGTCGACATCTTGCGCAACGGTCGCAAACGCTTCCAGTTCAGCGCCAAAAGCGCCACCACGATCGACTGCATTCTTCAGACTGGATGCTGCAAAAGCGCGCGCGACCGCTGTTGAATCCGCACCGCCAGCGGCAACTTGATCCTTCAAAGCAGCAACATCGGCACTTATGCCCTGCAGGTTCTCAGCAAACCCATTCATCGTCTCACCCGTCGATGCTTCCAGTGCAGCAAGGGCTTCTGACGGATCTCCGAGCGCCTCCAGCGCGTCCAAACGCGCGGTAACTGGCGAAAGATCAATTGCCGTGGGTTCGGTGTTTGAAAGTTCAGCCAGTTGCGCCACAAGCTCGTCATTTTGAGATTGCAGCTCTGCAATGCGCGTCGTGATTGCCTCCAGCGCGGCGCCATCACCGGCCTCGCCGCCTTCAATAGCAGTCGTCAACTGTGCAACTGAGTCAGAAGTGTCATCCACGCGACTGGCGAGTTGGCCAACCATATCTGTGTTGGCGCTTGAAGCAGCGCGCAATTCATCAAGGCGCACTGCCACCGCATCCAAATCAGCGCCAGCGTTTGCGGATGACTCAGCCGCATCAACTCTTGTATTGAGAGCTGCGATTTCGGCTTCTATAGCTGAGGTATCAACCGAAACGGCTCCGAGATTGGGGATAAAGCCACTCCATTGAAGCCCTGCCGCGCCCAAAAGGGCAATAGCACCCCCCACCAAGCCACCCACAAGACTAGAACCCGAGCGGGCCTTGGCTGGTTGTTTGGAATCAGCCATTGGCGCGGCCTTTGGTCTGCTTTCAGATTTCGCGTTTGGTTCTTCTTTTGTAGCGGGCGTCGTTTTGGAGCCTTCTTTATTCGTCATCGCAACGGGTTCAGCGCCCGGCACTTCGGCGGATTCTGGTGCTTCCACTGGTTCAGCCTTTTCGGCTTTCATATCTATTGTTACCGGTTTACGGCGGGTGCGCACACTCGGCGTTTTTTTTGGTCTTGTGGTCATACTAAACCCCTAAAACAAGCGCCGTTAAATTTGTTCTATCAATGCAGTCGCATCATGACAGCTCAAGATGTGTGACCAAAAAAATGATTTTCAATAAGCTCGTGCATGGCATCAGCCTGCATACTTTCGCTGATGTGAATATCACCAGGCCACCGCTCCACGAGCGGCTCGGACGCGCGCTTTGAGATGACAAAAACCGGTTTTCTTTCAAAGATTTGAAGAAGAGCCGGTAGTGCCACGGCTTTGGCCAATATCCCAGCTGATACTCCAGAAAATACAGCCACAGCATCGGCTTTAACCTGCTTGAAGTCTGCTATCAGTTTATTAGTTATCTGACTGACTTTTTGAGTTTCATAGGTTTCGATAATCGTAAGGTTAAAGCCACCCTCAACCAGCACGCTTTCAATCGTATCGCGTCTCAATTTTCCACAAAGATAACCAACGTTTGAACCGGGTTGGAGTGTGGGGAGCACTTCACCAATCAATGCATCAGCATCTCCACCAATGCTGATAACGTCAGACATGCCAAAATCCCGCGCTTGCCGAGCCGTTGCATCACCAACAGCAACAAGCTTCGTTCGCTGTTTGGCGCGCAAAAGATCAGGTGGCGCAAAGCGAAGCGCATTGGCACTGGTGACGATGATGATATCAGATTGAAGAAAAGCGCTCCCGGCGGCTTCATCGACGGGCACTGGTGCTAACTCAGTCAACGGTCTTTTGATGACGTCAAATCCGCGTGCTGCGAGCGCCGTTTCGGTCGCCGTGGCACCTGGCTCCGGCCGCGTTACAAGAATGCGCGGGCGAGCCATTATGTCCAGCTTTCAAAAAAGCCAGGTCCGGCAGCCGTACGAACCTGCTCAGCCGCCCTTTGTCCAATGCCGACGGCATCGCCAACTTTTCCGGATAGCGATACATCATGCGCTTGGCGTCCATCGGGCGTCAAAATCATCCCGTAAAATTGCAGATCATCGCCATCAATTATCGCGTGACCAGCAATCGGCGTACGGCATGAACCGTCCAGCGCGGCAAGAAATGCCCGTTCGCATGTCAGCGAAGTGTTGGTTGCAATATGATTGAGAGGCTCGATCAGCGCGTCGGTGCGTTCGTCACCAGTGCGGCCCTCAATACAGATCGCGCCTTGTCCGGGTGCTGGCGGGAAGGTTTCCAGATCAATCAAGTCGGTAATGACGTCAGCTTTTCCCAACCGCCGCAATCCGGCATTGGCCAGCAAGGTGGCATCAGCGACGCCCTCTTCGAGCTTGCGTAATCGCGTTTGAACATTGCCTCGAAACTCCACAACCGTCACGTCCGGGCGAGCGCGGCGCACCAGCGCTTGCCGCCTCAGCGAGGATGTACCCACAACCGCGTTGCGCGGCAGTTCATCGAGTTTCGGCGCAGCCACACCGATAAAAGCATCGCGCGGGTCTTCACGCTCCAAAAAAGCGGTGATGGACAAACCATCTGGCAAAACCGTTGGCATATCCTTGGACGAATGAACGGCGATATCGCAACGCCCGTCCAGCAACTGCTCCTCAAGCTCCATGGTGAAAAGGCCCTTGCCACCAACTTCCGAGAGCGGACGATCCAATATTCGGTCGCCGGCCGTTGATAAGACAACAATTTCAATATCGTCAGCAGGCATCCCATGTGCCGCTATCAGCCTGTCGCGCACCTCATGCGCCTGCGCCAATGCCAATGGGCTGCCGCGCGTTGCAATACGCACAGGTCCAAAATCTTTCGCCACGTTTGAAACCTTCCCGATCCGTGTTACGCGCTCACTAACCCGTTCAAAACGTCGCCGCAATCCGGCGTTGGACCTAACTTGAATCTAAACGAGCCCTCAATTGTCGTCGATCACCGTCCTTGGCATCGAAACAAGCTGCGATGAGACAGCCGCCGCGGTCGTCCATTTGGAAGGAGACGAAAGGCGCGTGTTATCCAACATCGTCTTCAGCCAGATTGACGAACATGCAGCGTTTGGCGGGGTCGTGCCAGAGTTGGCGGCACGAGCGCATGTAACCCGCCTCGACAAAATTGTTGAAGCATCGATGTACGATGCGGGCATTGACTATGAAGCGCTCAGCGCCGTGGCTGCAACCACTGGGCCGGGCTTGATCGGGTCTTTGATCGTGGGCGCTATGACCGGGCGCGCTATCGCGCAAGCATCGGGAAAACCGTTTGTACCGATCAACCACCTTGAAGGACATGCACTGACGGCCCGTCTCACTGACCGCGTCGCATTCCCCTATCTTCTTTTGCTCGTTTCCGGCGGGCACACCCAAATCATATGCGTACGCGGTGTCGGCCAGTATGAGCGCTGGGCATCAACCATAGATGACGCGCTGGGCGAAGCGTTCGACAAAACCGCCAAGCTGTTGGGCCTACCCTATCCCGGAGGTCCGGCAGTGGAACATGCAGCAGCGTCAGGTGAACAGAATCGCTTTCCTCTGCCAAGGCCACTTAGAGGCGAAGAACGATTGGACTTTTCCTTTTCGGGACTGAAATCTGCCTTGCGCAAAACAGCCACCGAAATTGGAGCACTATCGGACCGGGATGTGGCCGATCTTTGCGCCTCCTTTCAGCTTGCTGTCACCGAAACACTGCATGAGCGGGTGGGTCGGGCGTTGCAGAAATTCCAGGAAACGGCAGACGCGGAAAATCCGACGCTTGTTGTTGCTGGCGGTGTAGCAGCCAACAGCGCGATCAGAAGCATGCTCACAGAGCTTTGCAAGCATCGGGGTTTCTCATTTATCGCGCCGCCTCTGAACCTTTGCACCGACAATGCGGCTATGATTGCATGGGCTGCGGCAGAACGCATCCAAATGGGCTTACCCAATAATGTCGATCCGGAGCCGCGCCCGCGCTGGCCGCTCGATGAGGCCAGCCCACCCATGATGGGCTCGGGCAAGCGGGGCGCAAAAGTATGAGCCGCATCGGTATCGTCGGAGCTGGCGCTTGGGGGACAGCCCTTGCGCATTCAATGGCCGAAAATGATCACCACACGCTTTTGTGGGCACGCAATGATGCGGTTGCCGCGCAAGTCAACAATCAGCACCAAAACCCAGGCTATCTCGGCGCAATTGCGCTCAGCGTTCGACTAAGAGCAACGGCCAATCTGGCCCGCGCAATCGCTGACGCAGATTTTCTATTTCTGGCGACACCCGCCCAAACAACAGCGCACACCGCACGTATGCTGATAGATCATGGCGTTAAGCAGCGAACGGCCATCATCTGCTGCGCAAAAGGCCTTGATCAAAACAACGGCAAGCGTGTGAGTGAAACACTCGCCGATTTCTTGCCCGACAATCAGATCATGGTACTGTCTGGGCCAAGTTTTGCCAACGACGTGGCTTCCGGCCTTCCAACGGCCGTAACGCTTGCTTGCAATAACATGCAGGCTGCATTGGCAGCATGCAAAACTCTCTCATCCAACACACTCAGGCTTTATGCCAGTGGTGATATGTGTGGTGTGGAACTGGGAGGCGCACTAAAAAACGTAATGGCGATTGCAGCCGGTATCGTTAAAGGGGCGAGGCTCGGCGAAAGCGCGAAAGCTGCAATTATCGCGCGCGGGTTTGTCGAAATGGAGCGTGTTGCCGAAGCTTATGGCGCGCGCTCCGAAACACTAAAGGGGCTGTCAGGGCTTGGTGACCTGGTTTTGACCTGTGGCACAGAGCAAAGCCGCAACTATAGCTATGGGCTTTCATTGGCACGTTCTTCCGCTGACCCGTCACAAAAGCTCGCCGAGGGAGCTTACACCGCAAGCAGCGCAAAAAGGCTGGCAGAACGTTTGGGCGTTGAAGCACCCATCATAACCGCCGTGGCCGATGTTCTTGCCGGGGATCAAACCATCGCAGAAGCTGTTGAAAGTCTGACGTCGAGACCCGTTAAAGCAGAACTTGATTGACCAGCGAACTGCCAGGGCTATGTGTCGGTCAAGGCAATGCAGGTAGCGACAAATGGGCAATTACTGGCTCTTCAAATCAGAACCGTTCAAATGGTCATGGGAACAACAAAAAGCCAAAGGCGATGCTGGCGAAGAGTGGGACGGCATTCGCAATTATCAGGCCCGCAACAATATGCGTGCCATGAAGCTCGGTGACAAAGGTTTCTTCTACCATTCCAACGAGGGCCTCGATGTCGTGGGTATTGTTGAGGTCTGCGCGGAAATTCACCCTGATTCGACAACCGATGATGAACGTTGGGAGTGCGTTGACATCAAGGCTGTTTGCGACATGCCCAACCCGGTCAGCCTGAAAGACGTCAAAGCCAACCCGGCACTAGGGAACATGTCGCTTGTCACCTCAATGCGGCTTTCCGTTCAACCCGTGACCAAAGAGGAGTGGTTGGAAGTATGTGCCATGGGCGGGTTGGAAAACCCACCGCTCTAGTCTTAAGGCACTCATCATAATACACTCTAATCTGAACAGTTCAGGATTGGGGGATCAGATGGAATTTTCAGGCTTTAATCCGTTCGCGATCGGGACGGCAACCATTGCGGCCTTCGTTTTTGGTGCCATCTACTATGGCGTATTGTCAAAGCCGTGGATGAAAGCAGCGGGTATCGCGCCGGAAGACGCCAATATGAATCCGTCGATATTTGCTATCACCTTTGTCTGCCAACTGGTGATGGCCACCATGATGGCGGGCTTGATCGGACATTTGGGCGAAGGCCAGGTGACACTGCGGAACGGCGTGGTTTCCGGATTTTTCGTCTGGCTGGGCTTTGTGATCACGACACTGACAATCAACCACCGCTACGGCGGAAAGGGTTGGGATCTAACCCTCATTGATGGCGCTCACTGGCTTGGTGTCCTGCTCATCATGGGTGCTGTTATCGGCTTCATGGGGCTCTGACCCCTAGCTTTGGCGATAAACGATGATTTTGGTCGTTATCGAAAGACGCGATACGATTTGCAAAAGGTCGGGCAATGCCATGGCAATACATCCGGCAGTCGGCGGAAAGCCGGGTTTGGCAACATGCATGAAAATCGCAGAACCGCGGCCACGCGACCGCACAGGCGGCATATTCCAGTCAAGCACAACGCAAAGATCGTAGAGGCAGTCCTGACGCATCATCACTTCATGTGACGGCGCAAAAGGAAGGCGCACAGGCTGATTATATGTGGCACTTGCGGGCTCATCGCACCAGCCGTCGGTAAATTGAATGGCCCGAAGAGGCAGACTGCACACTGGACGTTTCAACAAGCGATCCGAGCGCCAATAGGCGGAAAGTGGGTGCAAAACCCTATGAGCAGGCGTTGCACCATCGCCTTCCCGTTTAAACACAGTGGTGCCGCCTTTACCCAAAACGCACTGAAATTGCCGGTTACCGGCGGCTAGTACAGCTTCGATCACGGAACCGGGCTTCTTTCTCACAGCGATGTGTTCAAACATGATCGCGCCGATGGTTGCTTATTTTGGCCGTAAACATCAGTTGACGTTACCAAACATAAAAAGAAACAATGCAATGATCGAGAGTGATTTGCAGCAACACGAATATCAAGGTGACCGATGACCACCAAGACCATACTTCTCGTCGACGATGACGACGATCTGCGCGAAATTCTCAACGAACAGCTGTCGCTTTATGAAGAGTTCCATGTTCTGCAAGAACAGACTGCCACGAAGGGCGTCGAAGCTGCGCGCAACAACATGATCGACCTTGTGGTCATGGACGTTGGATTGCCGGACATGGATGGTCGTGAAGCGGTGAAAATCCTGCGAAAAGGTGGCTTTAAGGCCCCTGTCATCATGTTGACCGGCCACGATACCGATTCAGACACAATCCTCGGTCTTGAAGCGGGGGCTAACGACTATGTCACCAAGCCTTTCAAATTCGCTGTCCTTTTAGCGCGTGTGCGTGCGCAGTTGCGCCAACATGAACAGAGCGAAGACGCAACATTCAGCGTTGGGCACTATACCTTCAAGCCAGCCCACAAATTGCTGGTTGAGGGCGATGGCACCAAGGTGCGTCTGACTGAAAAAGAAGCCAACATCATCAAATTTTTGTACCGCGCAGGCGCTCGCGTCGTTTCGCGTGACACATTGTTAGAAGAAGTGTGGGGATATAATTCCGGCGTAACGACACATACGCTCGAAACCCATGTGTATCGACTGCGCCAAAAAATCGAAAAAGACCCATCCAACGCGTCAATTCTGGTGACAGAAAGCGGTGGCTATAAATTGGTGCCTTGAACAGGCACCTAACCGGCTTTGCATCGGACGGCAAAGACGCTAGTGGTCAGCCCCCTGATGCAACCAGCAAACCGATGGTCAAGCCGTGTCACTGGACGATGATATTCGCCTGATAGCCGAGGCGCCGCTTTTCGCTGATCTTAATGCGGATCAGTTGAGGCTGCTTGCCTTTGGCGCTGAGCGCCTCTCCTTCCTCGATGGCCAGGTTATTTTCAGACAGGGCGACTTGGCAGATTATAGCTGTGTCATTGCAAATGGCGAAGTCGAAGCGCTTGTCGCCACTACCGATGGCAACAAGACACTGAAAAGCCTCAAGCGACCTGCCATGCTTGGGCAAATGGCGCTTCTGACACAGCTGGAGCGAGCATTTACAGCGGTGGCAACCAGTGATGTGACATTGCTGCGCATCAACCGTTCACTATTTCACCGAATGCTACGCGAATACCCGGAAACAGCAGCAGCCATTCACAGCGAACTTAGTCGCGACCTGAAAAAGCTGCTTCAAGATATTGGACGCTTGGAAGCGCGCTTTAACGCAGCAAGTGATCTTTAGAGTTTAAAACGTGCGATAATCGGCACATGGTCGGATGGCTTTTCCCAGCCTCGTGCCGCAGACAATATTTCAACGCTTTTCAAACTTGGTGAAATGTTGGGCGAACCCCAAATATGGTCCAGACGGCGGCCTCGATTGGAAGCAGCCCAGTCTTTTGCACGGTAACTCCACCAAGAAAATAGGGTCTCATCAGCGCCAAAGAAATCTCGCACCAAATCAGCCCAACCCGTTGACTGGCGCAGACGTTCCAAACCGTCGGTTTCAACTGGGGTATGGCTTACGACTTTCAAAAGCTGCTTGTGTGACCACACATCTTCTGGAAGTGGCGCAATGTTCAGGTCACCAAGCAAAAGGGAGAAATGATTATCGCTACCTTGGGATCGGATATCTTCCATCTCATCCAGAAACTTCAGCTTATGGTCGAATTTCGGATTGATGGCGGGGTCGGGTTCGTCGCCTCCGGCAGGCACATAGAAATTGTGAACAGAAATCCTTCTTTCACCCAAAAGAATATCCGCTTTGACGTGGCGGGCGTCTCCCATCTGGCAGAACTCACGCCGCTCGATTTCTTCGATCGGCAGGCGTGATAATGTAGCCACCCCATGGTAGGCTTTCTGACCGTTAATCGCCAAATGGTGGTAACCGAGCTTGGTGAAGGCCGCAGAGGGAAATTCTGAATTCTGGCACTTGGTTTCCTGCAAGCAGATCACGTCCGGGGCATGATCGAGAATGAGACGTTCGACCAGCCCACGCCGCAACCGCACCGAATTGATGTTCCAGGTCGCAATAGAAAAGTCAGTTTGTGCCATGCCTTGCTCCTCGTCCTCCGGTGAAACAATCACCGAGGCAAAAAGCAAGTGGCAGCGCCGTGTTTGCGCGGCCAATCACATGAAACTTGATTTGAGCTTAGCGGTTCTGACGCTCACGCTCACGGCGAATACGTCGGTAGTCGATCTCAAATGTGTCCGGCCCAAAATTGACGCCTTCTTCGACGTTGAAAATCATCACCGTCGTATCTTTGCCCTTAGCATCACGGATGGTCCACTGGCGAAGATCAAATGAAGCCGGGTCGAACATCATGGTAATCTGGCTGTCACCGAAGAGCTTTTTGTCCTGCATCACGATGGTGGTTAGGTCATCGGTTTCTTCCACCTTTGTGACGCGTTCACCTGACAGATCAATCCTGTCATTCAAAACCAGCTGCAAGGGTGTTTGGTTGAGCGGATAGATATCCCATGTCTTCAACTTCGTATTGTTGACGACAACGCTACGACCATCAGCTACCACACGAATGGCCGCCGGATCTTCGTATAGAAACAGCACTTTGCCGGGGCGCTCGATGAAAAATCGACCGCCGGTTTGTTGACCTGTGGGCCCAAACTGAATGAACTCGCCCATCATGGTGCGCACATTGGAGAAACGGTCAGCGATCTCTTGCGGCGCTGCAGGTGCAGCCATCGCGGCGATTGGTGTAAAATTGAACCCGGTGCTCGCCAAAACAGCCAAACCGCCGGTCAAAAGGCTGCGACGGGAGATGGCATAGGGTTTCTTCAAGGTCATGGTTTCACCATTCTTCTTCAAACTATGGCCGGGTTAAGCCGACACTTTGTCCGCACTTGGGCGCTAACATTAAAGTTTGCTCACCCCATGCCAGCGATCTGTTCTTCTTCAGATGGTACGAGTATCTCGCGTTTTCCAGCGTGGTTGGCGGGGCCGATCAATCCCTCTTCTTCCATACGCTCAATAATGGAGGCGGCGCGATTGTAACCGATGCCAAGACGACGCTGAATATAAGAGGTAGATACCTTGCGGTCACGCAGGACAACCGCGACGGCTTGATCATAGGGATCATCACTATCGCCCATGCCGCCAGCGCCAGCCTGGCCCCCACCATCCACGGGGTCCTCATCATCCTCTTCGGTGACAGCATCGAGATATTGCGGCACGCCCTGGCTTTTCAGGTGACGCACAATATCCTCAACTTCATTGTCCGAGACGAACGGTCCGTGCACACGCTGAATACGCCCGCCGCCAGCCATATAAAGCATGTCGCCCATGCCAAGCAGTTGTTCAGCGCCTTGTTCACCCAAAATGGTCCGGCTGTCGATCTTGGAGGTCACCTGGAACGAGATACGCGTCGGGAAGTTCGCCTTGATTGTACCCGTGATCACATCAACAGACGGACGCTGCGTCGCCATGATCACATGAATGCCCGCCGCACGCGCCATCTGCGCCAGGCGCTGAACAGTTCCTTCAATCTCCTTGCCGGCGACCATCATGAGATCAGCCATCTCATCGATAATCACGACAATGTATGGCATAGGCTCCAACTCGAGCGCTTCGGTTTCATAGACTGCTTCGCCAGTTTCTCGATCAAAACCGGTTTGAACGGTACGCGTAATTTCTTCGCCCTTTGAGAGCGCCTCATTTACACGTGCGTTATAGCCATCAATGTTGCGCACCCCGAGCTTGGACATGTTCTTGTAGCGCTGTTCCATCTCGCGCACGGTCCATTTGAGCGCCACAACGGCTTTCTTCGGATCGGTGACAACCGGTGTCAGCAAATGGGGAATGCCGTCATAAACAGACAATTCCAGCATTTTGGGATCAATCATGATCAACCGGCATTGCTCCGGCGTCATGCGGTATAGCAGCGATAAGATCATCGTATTGATGGCAACCGATTTACCGGAGCCTGTTGTACCAGCGACCAAGAGGTGGGGCATCTTGGCGAGATCAGCGATGACAGCGTCGCCATTGATGGTTTTACCGAGTGTCAGACCCAGCTTGGCTTTGGCCTTCTCGAACGCCTGGCTGGAAATCAGCTCTCTTAGATAAACCGTCTCTCGGCGCGAGTTAGGCAGTTCAATACCAATTGCGTTGCGGCCCGGCACCACGGCAACACGGGCTGCAATAGCGCTCATTGAGCGCGCAATATCTTCCGCTAGGCCGATGACCCGTGAGGACTTGATGCCAGGCGCTGGCTCTAGCTCATAAAGCGTAACAACAGGGCCGGGCTGCACCTGAATGATTTCGCCTTTGACGCCAAAGTCATCCAACACGCCCTCGAGCAACCGCGCATTCTGTTCCAGCGCATCATCAGTCAACGTCGGGTCGCGCTCAACGTTCTTCGGCTGATTGAGCAAGTGAACAGAAGGCAACTCGAAAAGGCCGTCATCAATAAGGTTCGGCTGGGCATCGCGATGCACACGAGCGCTTTGTTTTGGTGGTGCGGCAGGTTTCAGAACGCGCGGCTGTGAGCCAACTGGCATGGACGCGGCAGATGGTGTCTCAATTGTTGGCGACGGCTCTACCATCGCGCGTTCTACGGCTTCGGCAATATCTTGATCAATATCTTCGACAGATGCCGCCATGGGAGCGCTGACATCATCGCGGACAAAAATACCCAAATCAGGCTCTACCCGCAGTCCACCAACATCTTCAGGAACGGCATTGCGTCGCGCGCGGCGCGGTTTCTTTGACTGACGCCTAACGGGTAGTGCGCGCATTACGGTTGCTCTTGCGGAATAAAGCCCATGTATCAATGCGCCAACCAAAGCCCCGTGATCATTGTCTTCATCGCTCTCATCAGTGGCCCAACCGAAGCCGCATGCAATGACTGTGGCATATATTGCCGGTGCAACCAGCAAGACACCGAGAAGGAAACCCGTTACAGATCGCGGATAATCACCAATAAAAACACCGGGAATACCGAGCAACAGATCGCCAATAACACCGCCAAGACCCGTTGGAAGAGGCCAGGAAGAAGGAGCCGCTACGGTGCCAAAGAACATGGCAACCAACAGCACAGCGAAGGCTGCAACGGCCATTCGTTTTGGCAAATGGCTCCATCTGACACCGCGCATCAACGCATAACCGCCAAAACCAGCAATCAACAGCACTGAAAAGGAGGAAAGTCCCAGAAACTGGGTCAGCAGATCAGCAATAATGGCACCGGCAGTCCCCATCAAATTGGTGACCGGTGCACTGGTGGCATGCGACCAGCTTGGATCTGCCACGTTCCAGAAGAGGAGCGAAATTGCGCAGTATGCGACACCAATGATCAGTGCAACGCCGAGCGCGAACTGTGCCTGTCGACGGAGTAATCCGCGCATACTGTCGGACAGCCCGCCACCGTTTGCAGGATTTGAAAACTCGTCAGCGCTATCGATGACATGGCCAGTGTCGATATTCATGCCGGTATCCGTCATTTGCTTTATGCCTGCAACGCTAAGCACTGATGGTTAAGGCTGCATTAACCATGCGCTGGTGTGCAGATACTGGAGCACAAAAAAAGGCCCGGTACATGACCGGGCCAATTGTGTGTGACGGTTAAGACCATCACGACGGGATTGAAAAGCCGGGCGGTGCGTTTGTGAGCCGCCCGGAAAGTGTCAGATCAGCTGAACTCTGGGTAGGCTTCGACGCCCACTTCCGCTTTGTCCATGCCCATCATTTCATCTTCTTCAGAAGCGCGGATACCGAGAACCGCTTTCAGGATGAACCAAACGATCAGCGAGAGAACGACGGTGAAGACGCCGTATGCAACGATACCTGTGATCTGAGCCGCCCAGTTACCAGTGTAGAAGGCAACTGCGAGCGTACCCCAGATACCAGCGAACAGGTGAACAGGGATCGCACCGACAACGTCATCGATCTTCAGCTTGTCGAGAAGTGGAACCGTGAAGACAACGATCGCACCACCAACAGCACCAGTCAGGATAGAAGCGCCAACTGTTGGAGCCAGCGGCTCGGCTGTGATGGAGACGAGGCCAGCCAGGGCACCGTTCAGCACCATGGTTACGTCGACTTTCTTGTACAGGACCTGCAGCAGGATGATCGTTGCAACAACACCGCCAGCAGCAGCCATGTTGGTGTTCACGAAGATACGAGACACGTCGGACACGTCGCCGATTGTGCCCATAGCGAGCTGTGACGCGCCGTTAAAGCCGAACCAACCGAGCCACAGGATGAATGTACCCAGTGTTGCAAGAGGAATGTTGGAACCTGGCATAGGCGAAACGGAACCATCTGCACCATATTTGCCTGTGCGTGCACCAAGAAGGATCGCACCGGCAAGCGCGGCCCAGCCGCCCACAGAGTGAACGAGTGTAGAACCAGCAAAGTCAGAGAAGCCCATTTCGGACAGCCAGCCACCGCCCCACTGCCAAGAACCGGCGATTGGGTAGATGAAGCCAGTCAGCACGACCACGAAGATCAGGAATGGCCACAACTTAACGCGTTCTGCCACTGTGCCGGAGACAATTGACGCAGCTGTTGCCACAAACACCATCTGGAAGAACCAGTCCGAGGCTGTGGAATAGCCTGTATCAAGTGCGTCACCACCAACGGGATCTGCGCCGTAACTGAATACGAATGAACCGATGTAGCCACCGTCAACGCCGGTGTACATCAGGTTATAGCCGATGGCCCAGTACATGATACCAGCGATTGAATAGAGTGCCACGTTTTTGAGGGACTGCATGGAAACGTTCTTGGAACGCACCAAACCGGCCTCGAGCATCGCAAAGCCCGCTGCCATCCACATAACGAGAAAGCCGCCGATCAAAAAGAGCAGCGTGTTGAAGATATATTGTGTCTCGACAGGCGGCACGACCGGTGCGTCCTGAGCAAGCGCTGGGGAGACAGCAAGGGCAGCAACGCCGCCGACCATCGCCATCAGTGAAATTTTCTTAGACATGTGTGTCAAACTCCTAACCATCATGCCAGCGCTTTACAGCGCTTCAGAATCGGTTTCGCCGGTACGGATGCGTACGGCTTGATCGATGGAATGAACGAAGATTTTGCCGTCGCCGATTTGTCCGGTTTTGGCTGCGCCTGAGATGGCGTCGATGACCTTTTCAACCATGTCATCGTCGACAACCAGTTCAACCTTCAGCTTGGGCAAAAAGCTGATGGCGTATTCGGCGCCACGATAGATTTCAGTGTGACCCTTTTGACGCCCATAGCCCTTGACCTCGGTGACGGTCAGGCCCTGAACGCCCAAACCGGTCAGTGCTTCACGCACTTCATCCAGTTTGAAGGGCTTGATGATGGCCATGATGATTTTCATGAACTCTGTTTCCCCATTGAGATTATACCGCGGCAACTGCACCGCAGCGTGGATTTGAAGGTTTCCTCACCCTCTGCCTCGTGAAATACATGAAGCGTGCCAGTCCGGCCGATCGTGCCGAAAACATGGCAATTTTATGATACAATTGTGGAGCAAGTGCCGCCAATTGCATCACAAATCATCAATTGCACAAATATTGTGCAGCGGAAATGTTCAACTTAGCCTTTGATTAACTCTTTAGGCGGATGAGCCCTTCTTGGGCCGTTGAAGCGATTAGATCGCCATGGCGAGTGAAAAAAGTGCCACGTGTAAATCCGCGGCTACCGGAAGTGCTTGGACTATCCTGAACATAAAGCAGCCAATCATCGAGCGCATGTTGCCGGTGGAACCACATTGAATGGTCCAAACTGGCAACCTGAAGTTTTGGATCGAAAATCGATCGGCCGTGGGCAAAAAGCGCCGTATCCAGCAATGTCATGTCCGACAGATAGGCAAGAACGGCTGCCTGTGTGAGCCTGTCAGAAGGAACCAGCGCCGTTGGACGAACCCAAACCAGCTGCTGCGCATCGAGTGGTTCTTCGGTAAAATAATGCGCTAGCGAGACGGGCCGCAATTCAATCGGGCGCTCGCGGCGGTAATACTGGCGCACACTGTCAGGAAGCTTCTCCCCGTAAGTTTCAACGAACTCGGTCTCGCTTAAAAGTTCCTCCGGAAGCGGCATACCCGAGGGCATCTGCGCTTCGAAAGCCAAACCCTCTTCTTCACGCTGAAAGGAGCCGGTTAGCGTATATATCGCCTTACCATGCTGCCAAGCCGTCACTTGCCTTGTTGAAAAGCTCAGACCATCACGCAGCCTTTGCACATGATACTCAATCGGCACTGTCGGGTCCCCGCCACGCATAAAGTAACAGTGTAGAGAATGCATATGGCGATCTGCGCCGATCGTGCTTGCGGCGGCAACCATCGCCTGGCCAATTACCTGACCACCAAACACACGCTGGCGCCCGGTCTGCGGGCTCTGTCCGACAAAGACATCATTACCTTGTGCTTCAAGGCTCAAATAGTTCACCAAGCGTTCGACCGCTGACCCCATGCGACAATTTCCATATAAGCTGATACTGTTGCCCCGCCCGAAAAAGGCATAAATTACTTTAGACCTTACGCAACATTGCGTAACGTTACGCAAGCAAAATTTGAGGACGACGATTATGTCGCGCAAGCCAAATCCTGAAAACGCCGACATAATCGTCGCCGGGGCTGGCTATGTTGGACTAGCTGCTGCCGTCGCCATTGCGCAAGGCGCTCCCGACCTGAAGATTATTGTTTTTGATGGCGCGCCTGCGGGCATGTGGGAAAAGGATGGCCGCGCTTCTGCCATAGCCGCTGCTGCTTCGCGCATGCTCTCGAAAATGGGCTGCTGGTCTGATCTTGAACCATATGCGCAAGCGATGACGGAAATGATCGTGACCGATAGCCGGACAAATGATCCGGTTCGGCCCGTCTTTCTGACCTTTGACGGCAACGTGAGCGAAGATGAGCCTTTTGCGCATATGATACCCAATGTTGAATTGGTGCGTTCGTTGCGGGCAAAAGCCAAGAAAGCGGGCGTTGAAATAGTCCAAGGCGTTTCTATCGACAGCTTTGTCGAAGTCGATGGAAAGGTAGATATCCAATCGGCCGATGGAACCGCAATCTCAGCGAAACTCTTGATCGCCGCCGACGGTGTTCGCTCCAGCTTACGCGACAAAGCGGGCATTAAAACCGTCTCTTGGGAGTATGGCCAATCCGGCATTGTTGCGACCATTGCCCATGAACGTGACCATGGTGGCCAAGCCATTGAGCATTTCTTGCCTGCCGGACCATTTGCAATCCTTCCATTGAAGGACAATCGTTCGTCCATCGTTTGGACCGAATCGACGCACGACGCTGAACGACTAATCAATACCGACCCGCTCAGTTTCGAAATTGAGCTGGAACGGCGATTTGGTCTTCATCTGGGATCGATAAAGTTGGAAACGCAGCCACGCGCTTATCCGCTCGGCCTGACATTGGCGCGCGACTTTGTACAAAGCCGCTTTGCCCTTGCTGGCGATGCCGCCCACGGCATCCACCCCATTGCGGGGCAGGGATTGAACTTGGGGTTCAAGGATGTTGCCGCTCTAGCTGAGACAATTGTTGAAGCCCATCGTAACGGGCAGGACTTTGGGACACTAGATGTCCTGCAGCGTTATGAGCGTTGGCGCCGTTTTGATACAGTGCAAATGGGCGTTACAACTGACGTGCTGAACCGTCTCTTTTCAAATGACATCATGCCGTTAAGAGCCGTGAGAAACATCGGCCTGGGTCTGGTGGATCGTATGCCGTTTGCCAAAGACTTTTTCATCAAACAAGCAGCTGGTCTCGTTGGTGATGCGCCACGGCTTTTAAGGGGCGAGTCGCTCTAAGGCGTCTTAGCCTTGTAACGCCATACGTTCCATGCGTGCCATCGCTTCGGACAGAACTTGCGTTTCCCTCAACGAATGTGCAAGCGCGATACCGCCCTGCCATTCACACAGTAAGGCGCGCGCGCGTGCCAAAGCGACATAAGGCCGGTGACCGGCTTCGGTCAGTTTCCGGGCCCAAAAACTCGACAATAGCGAGAAGCTTTGTGCTGCAACTTCAGCAGCCGATGGCGCGGCTCTTAAAAACTCATGGCAGGCCGATGCAATGGGACACCCGTAGGCAACACGATCAGCCTGAGATGATTTCAGGCGTTGAATGGTCAATCTGACAGCCTCACGCGGCGATTTTGCTTCGGCCTCTACCTCGACAATCAGGGCCTCGGTCTGCTGAACGAATAGTTGCGCGACAGCGTTTGCAATGTCAGCCTTGGTCTTGAAATAGTAGTAGACATTGCCGACGGGTACCTCAGCTGCTTTGGCAACATCAGCAATACTGGTCGCATCGAAGCCACGTCGCCAAAAGAGTTCAGCAGCAGCGAGCGTCAACGCTTCGCGGCGAGCTTGCCCCTTGCTCATTGATGAAGCGGCTTTAGCCATCACGCCCGATCAATCACTCATCTTGCCATGATGAAGTGCCCGTAGGCGCGTCCAGCGAACGTGCTTCGGAAGGCAGTAAAATGGGTACCCCGCCTCGAACCGGATAAGCCAACTGCGCCGCTTTGGAAATAAACTCGTCGGCTTCCTTATCGTAGGTCAATGGCTGTTTGGTCAGCGGACAAACAAGCAATTGAACCATGGCATCGTCCAGACCAGACTGCTCTTCACTGGTGGACGTTTCAGTTTCTGGTGTCTTTTCTTCCGACATGAACATTGAATACGATGCATCTGCCAACACCGCAACGCAGTTCAAACACCGAGAGCTTACTGCAGCGTTTGTTTGAAATCGTCACTGCCGCGCGCAAGCGTCATCTCCGTGATGGCGATCAAAGTCTCAGCGCGCGCCTTGATCGTTTGAGCTTCCAGGAGAGCTTGTTTTTCCGCAGAACCATAAGGCGACATGACGGAAAGTGCATTGACCAGCGGTGCATTGGCAGCCTTCTCAACACTCTCCCAGTCCGCTTCAAGTTCATTGGCTTCCAGATAGCTCTTAAACGCTTCGAGGAGAGCGGCACGATCCACGTCATCGCCTTGGTCAGCTTCAGCCAAATCAGATGCGAAAGGCGCGATTCGGCATTGCCGGAACGGTGTCGCGACTGACAATTCCTCAAGGATGCGATAACGGCAGACACCCTGCAAAGTTATGACATAGCGCCCATCGCCGGTCTCGGAGTAAGCCGTTATACGCCCCAGGCAGCCAACGCGGCACAAATTGGGTCTATCGGCGGGGCCCTCATCTCCAGAAAAGACCGGTTGAACCATACCAATCAAACGGTTTGTGGCCAACGCTGCGTCAAACATAGCCAAATAGCGTGGCTCAAACAGATTTAGCGGCATCTGCGTACCTGGCAACAACAACGCACCAGATAATGGAAAAACCGATACGACAGCCGGGATATCATCCACGTCTCGATAGGTCTGGTTTCCGGCTTTCATACAGTGCGCTCCATTATTTACATACATGGTGCGCCGCACGCATCCGGCAATGGCAGGCGATGTCCTGCTAGCGGAATAAGATGCTGGAGAGTTTGCGGCGTGCTGCAACCGTTGCGGGATCGGTTGGGCCCCACGCTTCAAAAAGGACGAGAAGCTCTTTTCGCGCGCCATCTTCGCGCCAATCACGGTCTTTCTCCATGATTTTAAGCAGATGGTCAGCAGCCACTTCCCGGCTGCTTTGGGCATTGGCAATCAGAGCCAGGTCAAAACGTGCATCATGATCATTTTCGTCTGCGGTAAGGCGCGCTTCCAACGCAGCGGGATCACCAATTGCTGCTACTTTTTCTGCAAGCTCCAGGCGTGTTTTGACCGACGCAAGCAAAGGATCGTCCTTGATGGCCTCCGGTACGGTTTCCAGCATGGATTTCGCACGATCTGCCTGACCATTATCGATCATCAAACCCGCCATGCCTGCAAAGGCAATGGCATTCTCGGGCTCCTGCTGCAAAACGGCGGCATAGAGTTGGGCCGCACCGGCTGCATCGCCCGCAGCTACTGCTTCTGCGGCCTCCTTCAAGGCTTGCTCAACCATCTCCGCTTCCGGGTCTGATCCGGCTGCTGCAACGATTTTATCGATAAAGGCTTGAACCTGGCTTTCCGGCAAAGCGCCCATGAAGCCATCTATTGGCTGTCCGTTGGAAAACGCCAATACGGCAGGTATGGATTGCACGCCCATCTGACCAGCAATCGCAGGGTGCTCATCGATGTTCATTTTTACAAGTTTGATCTTGCCGCCCGACTTTTGAACGGCAGCTTCAAGAATTGGCGTGAGCTGCTTGCAAGGTCCACACCATGGCGCCCAAAAGTCAATAAGCACCGGCTGTTGGCGACTCTCCTCGACAACATCCTTCGTGAACTCAGCCGTCGTGGTGTCCTTGATCAACGGGCCAGACGATTTTTCACGGCTTGCAGTCACGGTTGGCTCAGTTTCGGTTGTATAACCAACACTTTGCGCACCGTAGCCGCCCGTCGAACCGGCAAAAGGATTATCATTGGAAGAAGTCATAATGGGCTCGTCTCTGTCTTTGCGCCTATGTCGCCTCGGGCTGCGACAGTTTCAAGACACGATATTCATGACTGGTTGATTCAACGAAGGTTTGCAGGTCAGTCGATGCGATAGAGGTAGTCGCATCATTGCGAAGCGGGTGACAGTTGACGACTTCATTTGCCATGAGCGCTTCGTCAAAGATCAACGTCACCTGGTTCTCAGTGTCGTTGATCACACCAAAGGCAGTTACAGCCCCCGGAATAACCCCCAACAGCTCCATCAGTGCCTCTGGCTTGCCGAAGGAGACCCGCCCCTGCGCGCCGATAAGCGTGTGAATCCGTTTAAGATCAATTTCCGCATCTTCACCAACCGTGAGGAGGAAATAGCGGCCCTTTTTGTCTTTCAGGAACAGGTTCTTGGTATGACCACCTGAAATCTCATCACGCAAAGCTTGGCTTTCCGCAACCGTGAAAACCGGTTCATGTTCATGATTTTTATAGGAAATTCCCAACGCATCGAGATGGGCAAATAGCGCGTTGCTTGTCTTTGTCATGGTAAGTCTGTCCGTTTCGGATCGATTGGCCAATGCCAATTAAAAACGCAAGAGAAAACCGGAAAATTGGCGCTTGCATTGGCGATTGCGTTGGCGCATATAGCGCCGACTTCTTCGGAAGCGCCGAGCGGGCGTAGCTCAGGGGTAGAGCACAACCTTGCCAAGGTTGGGGTCGGGCGTTCGAATCGCCTCGCCCGCTCCATTTATCTCAATGTGAAATTAGATATCCATAGAAGTGCTATCGCGCCATGGACAGGACCGCACCGCGGATCTCCCGAAGCAATTTGCGCTTCATGGCACCTTCAAAATTCTCAAAACCGAACGCTACTTCCACAAACGAACCGACACCATATCGAACTTCATCGCGATAAAACGGTTCAGGGTCTGGATCAGCGCCTTTGATCACCAAGCCGTTGACCTGAACACCGTCGAACGGGAAATTGGCATAGGCCTCGGTGGGCCCGAAGCCTTCATTGTTGACGCCATCCCCGGAAACATCGATCACCTGCCGTGTGCATTGCACACGCGCCTTTCCAAAACGCGTCGCAGCAAATCCGAGCGCACTTCCCATGGAAGTTGGCAAATCGCTGCGTACACGTTGATGCGAGCGGAGCGCAGCGCTCACACCAAAAACATCCGCAGCGCTCTGAACATATGTCCAGGGAACCATCTCAAAGTGACGGTAGGTCCCGCTCCATTCAAACGCCATGATTTGGATGCCACCGACATCCTCAATCGCTGCCACCACTTCCGGATCTTCCAACGCACGGGCTGTGCCACCAACTTGGAGAAGATATTCATCAGAGTTGACACTTGATGACACATCAATCGCCAGAATCAACGAAAGAGAACAGGCGTAAACTGGTGAGGACAGCAAGAGGCCCGCCAGACCGGATATGAGTCCAAGACTTTTCAAAGTGAACCCAATTTGACGTTGGGGTCATAGTCAGTTCCAGGCACGTTTTTGGTGACCGCTTGTGCGCAACGCATCATCTTTGTTTCACTATCAAATGCATAGGAGGGATCGCCGTGCAACTGCCATCCCTCGGCGAGCGCGGCTGTAACCTTGTGGCAGAAGCTGGAATCATCGGGGCCGGTCAACAGCCTGTAAGCAATCATTTTTCCTCCCTGGTCATTTCGCATGCTTTGATGGCTACCTGTCGCGCCAGTAGCGCACGCGCCTGATCAGCATGCAACCGTTCCACCATTTTGCCGCCGAGTGAAATCACACCCTTGTCAGCGTTCTCCGGCTGATCAAAAGCAGCAACAATGGCTTGAGCTTCAGCAACTGCTTCTTCGCTGGGCGCAAAGAGCAGATTTGCCGGCGTGATTTGTGCCGGGTGAATCAGCGTTTTGCCATCAAAACCCATGGAAGCGCCCTTCTTGCACTCCAGTTCAAGTCCGTTGATGTCTCGAAAACCGTTAAATACACCATCGATGGCCGCGATCCCATTTGCTTTCGCAGCAAGTATGATCTGCATAAGCCAAGAATGCGCAATTTCCCGCGCGTTTTGCTCAGAAAGAGCAATTTCCTTGAAGAGATCATTGGTTCCGAGGATCAGAGCTTCCAACCGGTCAACGGTGGAGCGTGCCTGCCTGGCGATATCAGCAACATTCAAGACACCTGCAGCAGTTTCAATCATCGCCCACAGTTTGATGCTTTTCGGCGCATCCGTCTCAGACAGGGCATCCTCGACCAGTTGCAAATGAGCACGCTGCGAAACTTTTGGCATCACGATGGCATCAGGCAAGCAGGCGCGCGCAGCCATCAAATCTTCGGTAAACCATGGCGTATCAATCCCATTGATACGAATGGCTTTGACTGCATGTGTTTCAAAACCCGCTTCAAAATGGGCGCGCAACTGTTCGCGCGCACCGGGCTTGGTATCCGGTGCAACAGAGTCTTCCAGATCAAAGATCACCGCGTCACAATCCAGCGTTGGTAGTTTTGCCAAAGCCCGCTCATTGTTGGCGGGCATATAAAGCACACTTCGCAGGAGCGGCGGTTTCGTTTCTGTCATATCGTTGTTTTTCAAATCGGACCTTTGATGCAAGGATCATTGACGCGCATGGGCCACGCCTCTATCACGCCGCAAAGGCTAAATGAAAAGACGCAAAAGTCGCATGCAAAAATTCACAACATTGACGGGCGTTGCTGCACCACTGCCTATAATCAATGTCGATACTGACATGATCATCCCCAAGGATTACTTGAAAACCATCAAGCGTACCGGCCTTTCCGCTGGTTTGTTTGCCGAAATGCGGTTGAACGAGGATGGCTCTGAAAACCCCGACTTCATTCTGAACAAACCCGCTTACCGTGAGGCCTCCATTTTGGTGGCCGGTGACAATTTCGGTTGTGGTTCGTCTCGAGAGCACGCGCCCTGGGCGCTCCTCGACGCCGGCATTCGTTGCGTGATCTCAACGAGTTTTGCAGACATTTTCTATAACAACTGCTTCAAGAACGGCATTTTACCGATCGTGGTCACTGCAGAAGAACTTGAAAAGCTTATGGACGATGCCGAACGCGGCGCCAACGCGACGTTGACTGTCGATCTGGAAGCACAAGAAGTTCGCGGCCCGGATGGCGGTGTGATCAAGTTCGACATCGACCAGGCGCGCAAACACAATTTGCTCAATGGGCTTGATGATATCGGTTTGACGATGGAAAAAACCGCTGCCATCGGTGATTTTGAGCAGGGATTGGCGCAACAGCGTCCGTGGATTTAAAACGACAAGGTTTGAGGGATTAGCCGATGTCAGACGATGTTTTTGAAAAAACGAGAAGCATTGTGGCCGAAAAGGCAGAACTCGATGCTAGCTCGCTGACACGCGACAGCGTTCTGGAAGATATCGAAATCCAGTCTCTTGAACTCGCTGAAATCATTTTTGATCTTGAAGATGCTTTTGACATCGAAATCGAGCTTAACGCAGCAAAAGCTTGGGAAGAGCTTAAGACTGTTGGCGATGTAACGGACGCGATCACCAAGATCGTCGAGGCCAAAGGCTCGTGACAGAACGCATTGTCGTAACCGGGCAAGGCGCAATCAGCAGCCTTGGACCAGATGCGCGCTCTAACTGGGATAGTATGAAGGCGGGTTTTTGCGGCATTGGCCCGCTTGAAATTCCCGACCAACGCGATTTGAAGGTGGGGCTTGCGGCACAAATCCGCGAAATGCCGGATCGAGAGATAAGCAAACGTCACCGCACGACGATGTCGAAGTTTGGCATGCTCGCCGTAATGGCAGCAGCCGAAGCGCTGGAAGATGCCGGTCTTGATGGAGAAGACGCGTTTGATCCGACCCGCACCGGCGTGGTTGTCGGCTCCGGCATCTTTGGCGCGGACGCCGCTGACCGCGCCTATCTAGATATTCTTCGCGACGGCAAAAAACGCACTGAAATTTTCGCCATCCCAAAAGTGATGCCATCGTCTCCATCGGTGCACATTTCAATGGTCTTTGGCATAAAGGGTCCAACTTACAGCCTAGCTTCGGCTTGTTCGTCGGCTAACAATGCCATCGCGTCCGCACTTGATCTGCTGCGAGCAGGGCGTGTGGATGTTGTCCTGGCGGGCGGTTCTGAAACACCGGTGACGTTCGGCATTCTGAAAACGTGGGAATCCATGCGCATACTGGCCAAAACCGGTTGCCGGCCTTTTTCAGCGGACCGCGAAGGACTGTTGCTGGGTGATGGCGCTGGTATCTTTGTTATGGAAACCGAAAGCCATGCCAAAGCGCGCGGTGCGACAATACTCGCGGAGATCGCAGGCGCGGGCATGTCGGCCGATGCGGGTGACATCGTAGCACCGGATGCCGATGGTGCAGCTTTGGCGATGCAAAAGGCGCTTGAAGACGCGGATCTGTCCCTTGGCGACGTTGCCTATGTCAACGCGCATGGCACGGGCACAGCTGGCAACGACAAAACCGAGACGCAGGCGATCCGCAAAGTCTTCGGGCCCCATGCTGACGGCTTGGCTGTTTCGTCAACCAAGTCAATGCATGCGCACTGTCTTGGCGCATCCGGCGCATTAGAGCTGTTGGCTTGCATAAATGGCATCCGCGACGGCATCGCGCCACCAACGATCAATCTGACGGAGCCGGATCCCGAGTGTGATCTCGATTATGTGCCCGAAAAGTCCCGCGCATTGAACATCGACGCTGCCTTGAGCAATTCTTTTGCCTTCGGTGGTGCCAACGCGGTGATAGCGGTCAAGAAGGCTTAAGCCATGCGCAAGCTGATCTCTACAGGCTCTCCCTTTGAAGATGTCGCGGGCTACTCGCGAGCTGTTGTGCAAGGCAACTGGTGTTTTGTGTCAGGGACGACAGGTTATGACTATTCGTCCATGACAATGCCGGAGAGTGTTGAGGAGCAAACCCGCAACACTCAGACGACGATAGACAAAGCTTTGACAGAGGCGGGGTTCGAACGGCGCGATATCGTCCGGGTTCAATATACGATCACCGACGCACAATATGCGGACATCGTTTTCCCGATTGTCGGCGCATACTTCAAAGGAATCAAACCAGCTGCGACCATGGTCGTGGCCGGACTGATCAAACCCGAGATGAAAATCGAAATCGAAGTGACCGCCCTACGCGCTGACGCATAAGCATGGCCGGAGAAACGCTTTCAAATATTGAATTTGAAAATGCAGAAGCCTTGGATACCTGGCTCCTCCAAAATCATTCCACTTCCGAATCGATATGGGGAATATTTTGGAAGAAGGCAACACCAGATAGATATATTGATCGATCAACCTTGGTGAAAACTGTTCTTCGCTATGGTTGGATCGACTCGTTGCCAAGAAGCTTGGATGAAGAAAGATCGAAACTTCTATTATCGCCACGCAAGCCGGGTAGCGCCTGGTCAACTGTAAACAAGCGGTTCATCGAAGAGTTGATAGCTGAGAACAGTCTTCATCCTTCCGGGAAGGCCGCCGTTGAAGCGGCAAAGGCAGATGGCAGTTGGTCGGCGCTCGATGAAGTTGAGGACGGAAGACTACCCACCGACCTGACGGAAGCGCTAGATGCCAAGCCGCCAGCGCGCGCAAATTTCGAGGCCTTTCCATGGTCAGCACGCCGCGGCATTCTCGAATGGATTACATTGGCCAAAAAGAAAGAAACGCGTGCAAAGCGCATTCAGGAAACTGCTGAGTTGGCTGCGCAAAACAAGCGTGCGCTCGATTGGCGCGCAAAGCAGAAATCGAAGAGCTAATCGTAGCCGCACAACGCATTGCGTTTGACCAATTACCACCTTACAAGCTGATCAAAATCCAACAGTACCGACCAGTACACTGACGGGGATATCCATGACAGAAAAGTCTCTCTTTTTGCTGCCAGGCGATGGCATCGGCCCGGAAGCCATGGCCGAGGTACGCAAATTCATCAACCATATGAATGCCAACGAGAATACTGGCTTCATAATTTCTGAGGGACTTGTTGGCGGTGCTGCTTACGATGCCCATGGCGCGGCCATTTCCGAAGAGGACATGGAAAAAGCCATGGCTGCCGACGCTGTTTTGTTCGGCGCAGTTGGCGGCCCCAAATGGGACGATGTCCCTTATGAGGTTCGCCCGGAAGCCGGTCTTCTTCGTCTGCGCAAAGACATGGCGCTCTTTGCAAATCTGCGCCCGGCGATTTGTTATCCAGCCTTGGCTGCATCTTCATCGCTGAAACCGGAAGTCGTCGAAGGTCTGGACATCTTGATCGTGCGCGAACTGACCGGGGGCGTTTATTTCGGTGAGCCGAAGGAAATCATCGATCTGGGAAACGGCCAGAGACGCGGCATCGACACACAAGTCTACGACACATTCGAGATTGAGCGCATTGCCGGCGTGGCCTTTGATCTGGCCCGGACGCGTCAAAACAAAGTCTGCTCCATGGAAAAGCGTAATGTGATGAAATCCGGCGTTCTTTGGAATGAAGTGGTCACCGCAACACATGCAGACAAATATAGCGACGTTGATCTAAGCCACATGCTCGCCGATGCAGGCGGCATGCAGCTGGTGCGCTGGCCAAAACAGTTCGATGTCATCGTGACTGATAACTTGTTCGGCGATATGCTGTCAGATGTTGCTGCCATGCTGACCGGTTCACTCGGCATGCTACCGTCCGCTTCACTTGGTGCACCCGACCCGGTCTCCGGCAAGCGCAAAGCGCTTTATGAACCCGTTCATGGCTCCGCACCGGACATCGCTGGCCAAGGCATCGCCAACCCAATTGCGATGATTGCTTCCTTTGCCATGTGCCTGCGCTACTCGTTCAACATGATTGAAGAGGCTGACCGCGTGGAAAAAGCCATCTCCAATGTGCTCGATGAGGGTTTGCGTACCGGCGATATTATGGCAGACGGATGTCGCCAGATTTCAACAGCCGAGATGGGCGACGAAATACTGGCAGCTTACGGGCAATAATCTTCAAATGGATGGGGCAATCCGTGAAAAATCTTATTTGTGTGGCCAGCTTGCTGGCCATGACCGGCTGCGCGTCGATCACGCGTGGTGTCAATGATGATGTGGTCATTCAATATGAACCAAGCGACGCTGTTGTTACCACGTCACTGAACCACCGATGCACAGCAACACCATGTTCAGTGCGTATACCAAGAAAAGAGTCTTTTCAGGTCACTGCGCAGCGCGAAGGCTACGTCACACAGACGGTGGATGTGAATACAAAGGTAAGCGGCGGCGGCGCTGCTGGTTTTGCCGGCAACGCATTGTTGGGTGGTGTCGTTGGCATGGGTGTTGATGTTGCAACCGGTGCGGCTTTGGAACACACGCCAAATCCGGTCATTATCCAACTGCAACCTGAAAACGCTCAAACCGCGATTGTACCAGTCGTGCCCATTACGGAGCCACAGGGTAATGTGAACCAAAGCACGCCTGTCTCCTGACGCCATCCGAGCGGTATATATGAAGAAGTGAAGTGCTTCACCAAAAGACATATTTGACTTTTTGCGCGCACTCCATCACTAAGCGGCCACCATGCGTATGTTGACTAAGACAAAAACGACCATCTGACCCGTTCCGCCCCACACTCTCCCCGGGGCGGGAAGAGTGGCGCTTGGGAAAAGCGAAAGGGGAGAGAGGAACAAGGCAGAAGACCATGGGTTTCAAAATCGCAATCGCAGGCGCAACCGGCAATGTTGGCCGTGAAGTGCTGGACATACTTGCAGAGCGCGGGTTCCCGGCTGACACAATCGTACCGCTGGCATCACGTCGCTCCGTTGGTCAGGAAGTGACGTTCGGCGATAAAGAACTCAAAGTTCAAGCGCTGGAGAACTATGATTTTTCTGACACGGACATTTGTATCATGTCAGCTGGCGGATCTGTATCAAAAGAATATGCGCCCAAGATTGGAGCCCAAGGCTGCGTGATAATCGATAATTCATCGGCTTGGCGCTATGATTCAGACGTGCCGCTCATTGTGCCGGAAGTAAATGCTGACGCGATTGAAGGCTTTACCCGAAAGAACATCATTGCCAACCCCAACTGCTCAACAGCCCAGTTGGTTGTTGCGCTAAAGCCTTTGCACGACAAAGCCAAAATCAAGCGCGTGGTTGTTTCAACCTATCAGTCCGTTTCAGGTGCGGGCAAAGAGGCCATGGACGAATTGTTCTCGCAGACACGTGCGGTTTATGTCGCGGATCCTGTGGAGCCAAAAAAATTCACCAAACGTATGGCGTTTAACGTGATCCCGCACATCGATCAGTTCATGGAAGACGGATACACCAAGGAAGAATGGAAGGTGACGGCTGAGACCAAAAAAATGCTGGATCCGAAAATCAAGGTGACCTGTACAGCGGTCCGGGTTCCGGTTTTCATTTCTCACTCAGAGTCGGTCAATATCGAGTTTGAAAATGAGATCACAGCCGATGAAGCACGGGAAATCCTCCGGGAAGCACCAGGTTGTCTTGTGATCGACAAGCATGAGGACGGTGGCTACATCACGCCTTATGAAGCCGCCGGGGAAGATGCGACATACATCTCCCGGATACGCGAGGACATCACCGTGGAAAACGGCCTCAACCTTTGGGTAGTTTCGGACAATCTTCGCAAGGGCGCAGCGCTTAATACGGTCCAGATCGCAGAAGTTCTGGTTAATCGCGGTCTGATTGAACCCAAAAAACAAGCGGCCTGAAACTTCGCTTCTAGATCATGAAAAAGCCCGCTCCAACGAGCGGGCTTTTTTTATTCAGCAGCCTTCGGATATTCGCGACCATCATCCGGCGGGAAATATTCCTCCAGTTGGTCATCATTACTCGCCGTCAATCCAACAGGCTCGGCGTCTAACTCTTCGTCAGCTTCCGCGGCTTGAGCGCGTTTCGCACGACGCACGAGCCAAGCCTTGATAACGCCCAAGGTTCCGCCTTGTGCAAGGACAGCATTGTTGCGGGTGAAGATGACAAGGGCCGCTGGCGTAACAACCAATGTGAGGAGCGTTGAAAACGCGAGCCCAAACACGATGGCTGATGAAAGGGCAATCCACCACTGCGTAGACGGGGCACCAATCGTCACTTCTTGGCTGAGAAGCGCAAGGTTTACACCAAAAGCGATGGGTAAGACGCCAAGAATAGCCGTTACCGCTGTCAGCATGACCGGGCGCACGCGCTCGCGGCACGTCTCGAGGATGGCTTCGTGCTTGTCCATGCCCTTGCCGCGCAGATAGGCATACGTATCAATCAACACGATGTTGTTGTTCACAACGACACCCGCCAGCGCAATGGTACCGACAGCTGTCATCACAATGGAAAATGGCATCTCCATGATCATAAGGCCAAGCAAGACGCCAATCGTTGACATGACCACAGCCGACAGCACCAGGAACACATAGCGGAACCGGTTAAACTGACCGAGTAACAGCGCAAAGATGAGGAAGATCGCCACGCCAAAGGCTTGTCCCAAGAACGCCGCGGCCTCGTCACTTTCCTGATCGGAACCAACCATTTCCCAACGGATGTTTTCTGGGAGGTTCATGGTCGCCATATGCTCAGCAACTTGTGCCTGAAACACGGAATCCTGTGATCCCTCGACGAGGTTTGATTCAACTGTA
Organism: Pseudomonadota bacterium; assembly: GCA_038529265.1. Taxonomy (GTDB): domain Bacteria; phylum Pseudomonadota; class Alphaproteobacteria; order Rhizobiales; family Rhizobiaceae; genus JBCBDX01. Next base: position 54,028 of record JBCBDX010000009.1, on the reverse strand, counting down.
ATCGTACGGGCCTGATCAATCCTTGTCAGGGTGCCCAGAGATGCAGCCGGTTGCCGGTCAATGAAGTTGGCAATTGGAACAGAACCCTGCGAGGTTTCGACACGAAGCTGATCAAGCGTCGCAAAAGTGCGTCGGTCAGTTGGAAGTCGAAGACGAATATCTACAGCATCATCGACACCAGCCGGGCGATAGTCAGAGAGCTTCAAACCAGTCGTAACCAGTTGGACGACGGTGCCAATGGCGTTTGGCGACACACCAAACTTGGCAGCTTCGGTCCGGTTGACCTCCAGTTCCCAATCGACGCTCAATGGCGGAAGTCCATCAGAAAGATCGATCACTTCTGGAATGGATTGCAAATACGCAGCCACATCACGCGCAGCATCTTCAAGACCCGTTGGGTCATCGGCTGACAAACGAACCTGAATAGGTTTACCTTGCGGCGGACCTGCATCGGGCACCGAAACTTCGATGCTCGCACCGGCAATACCTGCAATAGCGCCACGAAGGTCGGTCAGGATTTCGCCAGCTGGCTTGCGCTCACGCCAATCGACAAACTCATATTGGATGGTACCGATTGTATCTTCGCTTGCGCCGCCGCCGATCTGCACCCCACCTTGGGTGCTGCCAACGGTGGTATTGACTGATTCAATGCCTGGCCAGCTCAATACCTGATCTTCAGCCAATCGCACGATGCGATCCTGCTCATCCAGGGACAGGTTCCCCTGCGCTTTGACATAAAGAAGGCCAAACTCCGGCTCCACATTTGGGAAGAACTCGACGCCATAATTGTTCTGGGTGAAAGAGTAGACTATGCCACCCATCAGACCAATCACCAAGACAAGCGTCACAAGAGGGGCGCGAACCACGCGCTTGATGAGCGCCATGTAAGCGCCATCTGGAACACGTTTTTGCACCGCTGCTTTACCAACTATCGAGCCTATGGTCGGCGCAAAAAGCAGCGCATAAATTGTCGACGCCGATAGCGTAGCAATCAACGTGATCGGCATATAACGCATAAACTCGCCAACGATGCCGGGCCAGAACAGAAGCGGCGAAAACGCTGCGATGCGTGTCAGCGTTGAGACAACGACCGGGCCAAACATCCGGCGCGCCGCCTCTGAAAAGGCCGGGCCTGCTTCAATGCCTTCGGCCATGCGCCGCTCGGCATACTCGGTCACAATGATGGCATCATCGACGAGCATGCCGACGGCCAAGATCAAGGAGAACAGCACAACGATGTTCACCGTATAACCGGCAATGGAAAGAAACAGGATACCCATCAGGAACGATGTCGGGATCGCCAAGCCGATCAAAAGCGAGGAACGGAACCCGAGGAAGAACAGGATCACGATGAAAACGAGAATCACTGCTGTCAGGACCGAGTTCTGAAGATCGCTCAGCATTGTACGGATATCGACAGAGGTGTCCTGCGTGAATGTTACCTCCACCCCTTCCGGCAAGAACGGCGCAAATTCAGTGGCGGCAGCTTTCGCGCCATCAACCGTGGAAATCAGGTTTGCACCCGCACGCTTTGATACTTCAATGGCAATCGCTGGGCGGCCATTCAAACGCGCAATGGTCGAACGATCTTCAAAAGTCGACCGTATGGTCGCCAGATCGCGCGCGCGCACTACCGCGTTGCCACTTACGGCAATCGGCAGGTTGGCAATATCTTCAACGGTCTCGATTAGCGCGGGAACTTTGACAGCATACTTGCCCTCATTACCTTCCAACGTACCCGCTGCGACGAGTTGGTTGTTGCTCCCAACACCGGCAACAAGCTGATCAAGCTGGAGCCCATAGGAGGACAGTTTAACCGGGTCGATAATGACCTCGACCATCTCATCGCGCGAACCTTGCAGATTTGCTTCCAGCACACCCTGAACATCTTCGATGCGATCTTGAAGTTCCTTGGCACTACGGGTCAGAACACGCTCTGGCACATCACCGGAAAGCGTCACCACCAAAACCGGAAATTCCGAAATATTGACTTCCTGAACCAGCGGCTCGTCGGTGCCGGATGGAAACTGGTTCTTGGCTTGGTCGACTTCTGTGCGCACATCATCAAGCGCACGGCCAAGATCGGCAGATGTGTCAAACTCAACGACCACGTTTCCGCCACCCTGATAGGCACTGGCTGTAATCGTATCGACGCCTTTGATATTGGAAAGTTCGCTTTCCAAGGGCCGGATCAGAAGCCGCTCGGCATCTTCTGGCGACACACCATCAAGGCTAACGCCAACGTAGATGACCGGAAACTGGATATCAGGTTCCGATTCCTTTGGTATGTTGACGTAAGAAACTGCGCCTGCGAGTAAAAAGAAGATCAACGCCAGAATGGTCAGGCGCGCATTTTTTACCGCTACATCGAGAAGTGCCATCATTGTGAAGCTACCTCGCCGCGTACTTCTTCAATCAAGGCATCGATGATGTCTTGTTCAACCGGCTGCGGATCAACTGTTTGATCATCGGACACTATGTTCTGGCCCGTGACGATCACCCGCGCACCTTCTGGAATCCCTCCAAGGATCAGCGCATCGCTGGAATCATCAACAATATCGATCGGATGGAAGACTACTTTGTTTTCCTCATCGACGGAACGCACGCCCAGATTGCCGCGCGAATCGAGCGTGATGATCGAGCGTGGCGCTGGCGTCGCGAGAACCGGTTTGCCCCGCAAGATGATTTCAGCTGTCATACCTGACGGTATCGCCAAATCAGGATTCTGAACTTCAACTTCGACTTCATAAGTGCGTGTCGCGGGATTGGCCTCGCGGCTAATATACCGAACCGTGCCTTCGACAATCTGGCCGGAAACCAAACGCAAAGACGCAGTATCGTCCACCCCGATCAGCGGCAGGTCCTGTTCATTGATTTCACCGACACCAATGATTGGATCAAGCGCGATTAAAGTACCGACGGCAACACCCGGCTGAACGGCCGAACCAAGTTCCACATTGACCACATCCAAAACGCCATCGAAGGGCGCCGTCACATCCAAGCGGCTGATTTCGGCTTTCAGGCCTGCCAAATCAGCTTCTGCTTCTGCAACCGCAGTGATCAATTCTTCCAACTGCAGTCTCGGCAATGTACCTTTTTCGACAAGCTCGGCACGTGCTTCCAACTCAGTGCGTCGGCGCTTGAGTTGAGCCTCGGCGGATATCAGCTGAATATCACGGCCTTCAGGATCAAGCCGCGCGATCATGTCACCCTTTGAAATACGACCACCTTGTGTTGCCGGTAGTTCGCCAATTACACCGCTTTCGCGCGCTGTAATTTGCGTAGTCTTATCGGCTTGTGTCACGCCCGACACGCGCACCGTGCGCGCATGCTGGATTTGCGGGATCAATGCCGTGCCTACAGTTTGTAGTGCGCGCCCCGAAACCGATGCGTCATCGGCCGTTGCGCTGGCCTCAATTGTCGAAGCTTCATCTGACGCTTGGCTGGCAGCGCTGCCAACATATGAAAAGTCGCCTGTGACTACCCAAGCACCCGTGAGTACGAGCACCAAGACCGACGCATATTGATGCGCTTTCATCTATTTATTCCGTTCTGGCATTTGCGGTTGCTGTAAAAAACTCAAACAGGAACACGTCAATTAACAGTGAATGTGCCCCATAAGCTTTTGACAAAATATCAAATTTTGTCATAACGTCAATCATGCTTAACTTTCCTACTGACAAAAAAGGCGTGATTCTCAAAGCGTCGTTCGAAGTCTTCATAACCTACGGGTTTCGCAAGACCTCGATGGACGACATTGCGCGTGCGGCAGGAATGTCCCGACCGGCACTTTATCAGTTCTTCAAAAACAAGACGGACATCTTTCGAGCGTTATCAGCCCGCTTTTGTGAAGTGTCACTCGCCAAAGCCGAAGTCGAGCTCAACACCAATTCAGATTTCAAACAGCGCCTGACGCGTGCCATCGAAGTCTCCGTTATTGAAATGAATGCGATGGTGGAAGCGACACCGCATGGCATGGAACTCATGGCGGTCAATGATGAGATTGCCCACGATCTCGAAGAGGTTTGGAACTCACGCTTCACTGCCTTGCTGACAAGAGCCTTCAGCGAAGCCCAAGAGCGTGGCGAAATTCAGCTTTCTTTGGTCAACGTAACGGCGCAAGAGGCTGCCCAGTTATTTGATCACACGATGGAAGGCTTGCGTACCCGATGCATGCGCGGCGAAAAGGTCAATGATGCCATTTATACCACGGTACGCTTTTTTGTCGGCGCTTTAACCGCGCAGAAAGCTTCCGAAACTGAAGAATTCAGCCCTTCCGTCGCCCAAATCGCTTGAAAGCATCCGACATGCGCCGCCCCATGGGGCGTTCCTCGGGCGCGATAGCGTGCAACTGGACCTTGATCTCCTCTTCCAGATTAAGCGTCGGTTCAACACCGATTTTGTCAAAGGAACTTTCTAAAAAGTCCTCCGCCGCGGCGCGGCCCATGTCGCGCATGTAAAGAAGAAAATCGAGTTCTGCGTTGAGCTTGGATGCAGCGGAAAGCTCTTCAACGATCGGGTCTGCAGCAATGCGATGCATGCGGATGGCTGAGTAGTTCGTGCCTTCAAGACGGCCGGTTTCTTTCAGTCGTCTAACGAATTCAATTGCTCGAAACTCCCGTAGCAATGCCGCATTGAACGTAATCTCATTCATGCGGTCTTGAATTTCTTGCGCTGTTCTAGGCGTTTCCATGCGGTCAATCGGATTGATCTGAACGAGCAAGCAATCTTCGGTATCCGTCTCATAAAAAAACGGAAATAGAACCGGATTGCCACCAAAACCGCCATCCCAATAGGGAACACCATCAATCTCAACAGCCTTGAACAAAGTCGGAAGACAGGCGGACGCCATCACAGCTTGACAATCGATTTCATCACGATTGAAAACACGAACTTTGCCGGTCTGTACGCTGGTCGCAGAGACAAAGCACTTAAAAGCATTGCAGTGGGTCACATTCTCAAAATCGATGACTTCCTCGACCACATCGCGGAGCGGATTGATATCAAGTGGGTTCGTGTCGTAAGGCGAAAACACACGTGACAGGAGATCATAGAACCTGAATGTCGGAGAATTCTCAAAAGAGAAATTACCGAACCAGACATCCCACGGCGTTCTTTGGATCGGTGAAAACATGCCTTTGCGAGCTACCGCCCGCCAGAAAATATCCAGTCGTTCACGGGCGCCATCGCGCCCCCCACGCGTCCAGCCATCGGCAAGAGCAACCGCATTCATGGCACCGGCGCTCGTTCCTGAAACAGCTTCAAAGGAAACGCGGCCATCTTCCAGCAGCGCGTCAAGAACACCCCAGGTGAAAGCACCATGCGAACCACCGCCCTGGAGTGCAAGATTGATAACTTTATTAGCCGACTTACCGTTAGACTTTTTGGCCATGGAGATGTCTTTGCGTCCTTAAAGAGCCGTCCATCCACCATCAACCGAGATCGCGGTTCCGGTAATCTGGCTAGCGGCATCAGAACATAAGAAAACCGTCGTTGCTCCCATCTGTTCGACCGTTGCAAATTGACGCGTTGGCTGGCGGGTCAACATGACTTTGTCGAGAACCTCTTCACGATCCATACCATGCGCCTTCATCTGGTCTTCAATTTGACCCTCGACGAGCGGCGTCAGCACATAGCCAGGACACAACGCATTGCAGGTCGCATTAATCTTGGCTTCTGCAAACTCCAATGCGGTGACTTTGGAAAGACCAACGACACCATGTTTGGCAGCCACATATGCAGCCTTGTAGGGCGACGCCGTCAAACCATGTGCCGAAGCGACGTTGACGATCCGGCCCCAGCCCTTTTCCTTCATCATGGGTACGGCAACAGCAGAAGTGTGAAAGGCCGAAGACATGTTGATCGCGATGATCGCATCCCATTTTCCAACCGGAAAGTCTTCGATTGGAGCCACATGCTGGATGCCAGCATTATTGACCAAAATATCAACAGACCCAAACTTCTCGGCAGCTTTCTCAACCAGCATGCGTGACATGTCGGCTTTGGACAAATCAGCGGAGACATAAACCGTTTCATTGCCATGTTCTTTGGCGATTTCAGCGGCCAACGCATGATCTTCATCACTGTCAGTGTAAGAATTGATGACGACGTTATGGCCTTCCGCAGCCAATGAACGAGCTATGCCGAGGCCGATCCCCGAGTTCGACCCAGTAACCACGGCGGTTTTCTTGTCAGTCATGATGGTTCCCCTTATGCACGACATTTGACGCTTTGATTGTGTTGCGCTGCAACATAATCATCGCAACTCAGAATGTCATCTAGGGATGACACAAGTGCATGATGAGAAAGCGACAAATGTTACACGTCTATGGGTATGCAGGCTGCACCACCGTCAAAAAAGCTCGCGATTGGGCGACTAACATGGGGGTCGAGCACGATTACGCGCACTTTAATAAAGTTGATGACCTTGCAGCCCAACTAGACGAATGGGTTGCAGCTGCGGGTATAGACGCTGTTTTCAACGAAAAGTCACAAACACTGAAAAAGATGGATGATGTCGAACGCAACGCGATCTTGGCAACCGACGCAAGCAAGCTGAACGCCATGCTTCAGGACCCACGTCTGATCAAACGCCCGGTTGGCTCCAACGGAACAAATGTGCTCACAGGCTTTGACAAAGAGGCTTGGCGATCCGCATTTGCTTGAATGTCGCCAGATGCTTGATTAGAGATAAATGAGCATTTCAGGATGTTTAAATGACAGACACAGGCGTCAACTATATTGGACATATGTTCCCGCGGCGCAGATCGGTGCCGGTCAACGTCGGCGGTGTAATGGTCGGTGGCGATGCACCAGTAGTTGTCCAGTCCATGACGAACACCGACACCGCAGATATCGATGCCACGGTTAAACAAGTTGCCGATCTCTATACCGCCGGTTCGGAAGTGGTGCGCATTACCGTCGATCGCGATGAAAGCGCTGCGGCAGTGCCAAAGGTTCGTGAACGCCTGGAACGGCTCGGTTTTGATGTGCCTCTGGTCGGTGACTTCCACTATATTGGCCACAAATTACTGGCCGATCATCCAGCCTGCGCTGAAGCATTGGCAAAGTATCGCATTAACCCGGGCAATGTGGGCTTTAAAAACAAACGCGATACGCAATTCATCGATATTGTGGAAATGGCGATCCGATATGACAAGCCAGTTCGTATCGGCGTGAACTGGGGATCGCTTGATCAAGAACTGCTCACAAAGCTGATGGACGAGAACCAGGAGAAAGGCTCTCCACTTTCCGCCGCCGAGGTGATGCGCGAAACCATCATTCAGTCAGCGCTTTTATCTGCACAATTGGCGGAAAAAACCGGCCTTCCACGAAACAAGATTCTGCTTTCTGCCAAGGTCAGCCAAGTGCAGGATTTGATTGGTGTCTACACTGATTTGGCCGCACGTTGCGACTATGCGCTTCATTTGGGCCTCACCGAAGCAGGCATGGGTTCCAAAGGCATCGTCGCTTCTTCAGCAGCGCTATCCATTTTGTTGCAGCAGGGCATCGGCGACACAATTCGCATTTCCTTGACACCGGAACCCAATGGCGACCGCCGCAAGGAAGTGCAGGTGGCTCAGGAACTTCTGCAAACGATGGGATTCCGCCAGTTCTTGCCGGTTGTTGCCGCTTGCCCCGGCTGCGGGCGCACCACGTCCACTGTTTTCCAGGAGCTGGCGCGCAAGATCGAGGACGATCTGCGTAAGAATATGCCAGTTTGGCGCGAGCAATATCCGGGCGTCGAAAATCTCAAAGTCGCCGTGATGGGTTGTATTGTGAATGGACCTGGCGAATCCAAACATGCCGACATCGGTGTTTCACTACCCGGTACTGGCGAAACACCCGCAGCGCCGGTCTATATCGATGGCAAGAAAGCAGCGACACTGCGGGGCGACAATATTGCCGGTGACTTCGAAGCGATGGTCAAAAACTATATCGACCAGCGCTACGGACATGCTGCCAGCTCCGATGCGGCTTAACCGAGAAGCACTCGGCATACTTGCTTTATTTTGTTTCGTTCTCGTAACGAGTCAGGCTTTTGCTCAGTTAAGAACACTTAACGAGCCGGTTTCAATCTTTGGTATCTGTCGCTTGATCGAAACCGAGGCCAGGCAAAACGGCTTGCCGCCGGCATATTTTGCGCGATTGATCTGGAAAGAGAGCCGGTTCGATCCGAATGCGGTTTCGCCGGCAGGTGCACAAGGAATTGCACAATTCATGCCTGCAACAGCAGAGCGGCGCGGCCTGGATGACCCATTTAACCCACGAAAAGCAATTCCGAAATCTGCTGAATATCTTGGCTATCTGCGGGTGAATTTCGGCAACCTCGGCTTGGCAGCCGCAGCCTATAATGCCGGCGAAGAGCGCGTAAGCCAGTGGCTTTCAGGTGCAACAACACTGCCTTTGGAAACCGAAAACTATGTGCTGGAAATCACAGGAGAACCAGCGGAAACCTTTAGAGACCGGCGCCGACAAGTGGAGCAAAAGCCCTTGAGCAAAGCTCGATCCTTTCAGGATGCCTGTGTTGGTCTACCGCTTGGAGCCGATAGCGGCAGCTCCATGGCACAAACGTTCGTGATGCCCTGGGCGGTTCAAGTTGCTGGGCACTTTCAAAGAGCCGTCGCCGAACGCAAATGGGCCAACATCAAAACACGCAATGGTTCCTTGATCGGCGCGCGGCCTGTGGCAGTCAGCCAGTTGCCGACATCGAGAGGCAGCCGACCTATATACGCGGTGCGCATTGGCGAGGAGAGTAGATCAGCAGCCAACGCGTTGTGTAGTCAACTCAAAGCGCGTGGAACGCCTTGCATTGTCCGAAAAAACTAAGGCGTCAATGATCGCGATAAGCGGCAAAGTGCGCTGCCGCACTTAAGATGTTTGCGCAGTCACCAAAGGGTTCCAGACAGGCGTCAGCTGCCCCAACCAATTCACTTAATCGATTGCGCGCCCATTCCTCACCGTGCAGAGCAATATGCGTGATTTTGCCGGCATCGATATCCTTGCCGGCTGTTTTGCCCAACGTCCCGGTGCTGGCGGTCACATCGAGCAAGTCATCGGCCAGTTGAAAGATAACTCCAATTGTTTCTCCATACTGGACAAGCGCCGACCTTTCACTGAGTGATGCACTTGCGCAAATGGCACCAGCCTCACAGGCAAAACGCAGGAGTGCACCGGTTTTCATTGCATGAATTTGAGTGATCAAAGCGGCACTACCGCCGCTGTTTTCGAAAGCAAGGTCCAATACTTGACCGCCGACCATGCCACCGCGTCCGGCGGCTCGTGCCATCTTTTCAACAAGCATCAATTTCTGCTCAGGCCTGAGCGATGCAGGGCGCGTTACCAAATCAAATGCCAGGGTCAACAGCGCATCACCTGCCAAAATGGCGGTGGCCTCATCAAACGCGATATGAACGGTGGGCTGGCCGCGCCGCAGGTCATCATCGTCCATTGATGGTAGGTCGTCATGAACCAGCGAGTAGCAATGAATGCACTCAAGCGCCGCGGCTATATCCAGTACATCCTCCATAGCGACGCCCAACATTTGTGCCGTTTCCAACACGAGAAAGGGTCGAAGCCTTTTGCCGCCATTGAGTGCGCCATGGCGCATGGCATCCGTCAGTTGTTGCGGCGTGCCAGCTTCACCATCGCGTGCCAACTCGCCGAGCACACCATCCAAGTAGTCCGAAACAAGCGCGGCGCAGCTATTCAGCTTTTTGGCAAATGCGTCATGGGCCAGATGTTTCATGGGTGAGGGTCTTTGATTGATCGTCATCTCGTTATAAGCGGTAGATGTCGGATGACCATTTGAAGCAAAAGACGAATTTCACAAGCCGGGAACTCTATATTTTGGGTAAGTCAACCAAAAAAACCGGCAAGGCAACTTCAAGAACCCGGAAGTCAAAACCCCGCTTTATGCAGCGATTAAGACATTTGCGCTGGCGCATTGTTTTCTGGCGCTCGTTTTTGGCCCTTTGCCTGATCGTTTCAACACCGCTGGTCCTCACGGTGCTTTACCGCTTTGAGTTTGTGAGACCGGCATCAACGCTGATGCTCGCTGACAGTGTCACCTTGCAATCATTTGAGCGCAGTTGGACGGACCTAGAGGACATAAGCCCCAATCTCGTCCAATCCGTTTTGATTTCAGAGGATGGTCAGTTCTGTAATCACTATGGAGTTGATCTGGGTGAACTAAGAGCTGTCGTAGAGGCCGCACTGGCAGGCGAACGCACGCGCGGCGCGTCGACCATCACCATGCAAACTGCGAAAAACCTGTTCCTTTGGGGTGGGCGATCCTACGTGCGAAAAGCCCTGGAAATCCCGCTGGCAATCTGGATTGACTTTGTTTTGCCCAAAGACCGGATCATGGAAATTTACTTGAACATCGCAGAATGGGGCGACGGGATTTATGGCATTGGCGCAGCAGCACCCCATCATTTTGGCCGGGAGGCAGACAATCTCTCCAGGCGGCAAGCCGCGCTTTTAGCTGTCACATTGCCGAACCCCTATGCGCGTGATCCCGCCCAACCAAGCAGTGGCATGAACCGGGTTGCCAATGTCGTGGAGCGCCGAGCACGTCAATCTGGTGCCTATATTGGCTGCGTTTCACCATAGCGGGCGCATTGTCAGCTATTTTTTGCTAACCCGTCTTCTCAAATGAAGATTCTTTGTGTATGTGCCCACCACTTTCCAATGCATGGCGGAAGTTGCGGCCGGACAAACCTACCGGACGAACCCGGCGTGTGAACGTTCTGGAGTTATTGAAATGGCAGTACCGAAGCGAAAAGTGACCCGCGCGAAACGCGGCATGCGTCGCTCGTCTGACGCGCTGAAGAACCCTTCCTATGTTGAAGACAAGTCTTCAGGCGAACTTCGCCGCCCGCACCACATCGATCTGAAAACCGGCATGTACCGCGGTCGCCAAGTTTTGAGTGTGAAGGAAGACTAAGGTCTTTTCACCAAGACGACATGAAAACCCGCTGTCACACCATGTGACAGCGGGTTTTCCTATCTAAACTGTTTGAACAATCAGCCTTCGTCGATCTGCTTTGCCATAATCGCGATTGCTTGCTGATAAACGCCAGCTGCGTTCCAACCGCGGATTGCACGGAAGTTAGTCTGGCCTTTTTGGTACCCGGCACCACGGCGCCAACCGTGACCAACGAGGAAGTTGGCCGTTGATGCCAGCGCGTCAGCCTTGGATCGCGCCAGGTCGACGCGGCCATTACCGTCACCATCGACACCATATTTGATCACATTGTTCGGCAGGAACTGGGTGTGCCCCCACTCGCCATGCATCGCACCCCGTGAGTTGGCAGACAAGACACCGCGATCAACCAGCTTCAATGCTGCAATCGCATGCGGTGTAAAGAAAGCTGGTCGGCGGCAATCATATGCCAATGTTGTAATCGCAGAGACAACATTGGCATTACCCATAAAGCCGCCAAAAGCTGTTTCCATGCCATGAATGGCGATCAAGACACCAGGCGTGACACCATATCTTGCCTCCAGCCGCTGGTACAAACCTGCGTTGCGTTTCTTTTCGGCAATGCCTTTGCGCACAATGGTGGCAGAGCCGCGCACTTGCATGAACTTATCAAGTGAATATCGGAACGACTTCTGGTTGCGGTCAGCAGCAATCGTCTTGCTTGCATATTTTGCTGAAGCAAGCGCGCGAAGCCCCTTGTTGCCCACACCAGCAGCGCGTGCCTCATTGGCAAAAGATGCCTTCCAAGCTTCAAAGCCGCTGGAGTTATTGCCGCAAGCAGCTGCATATGCAGATGTTGCGCCTAATGAAAGTGTCATCGCGATAGCCGCGATGCGAAAACCTTTTGAGAAACTCATTGGTATCTCCCCTTCGCCAATGCCCGAAACATCACATACCATGACCGATTAACAAAAACTTGTCAGGCCCAATTAGAGTAAAGACTGCAGCCAATTGTCGCTACGTCATCAAGCTGTCGTGCGTGCACCAAAGATGGCTGATCCAACCCTCACATGTGTCGCACCAAACTCGATGGCTGTCGGATAATCACCGGACATACCCATGGAGCGAATCGGGAGGTCCAACTGATCAGCCAACTGCGACAGAAGTGCAAAATGCGGTCCCGGATTTTCATCAAAGGGTGGGATGCACATCAGTCCACGTACATCCAACTGGTAAAGGTCAATGCAATTTTGCACAAAATTCGGCACCTCTTTCGGCGCTATACCAGCCTTTTGCTCTTCCAATCCAGTGTTGACCTGAACAAGTACAGGAAGCTTTCGGTCTTGCTTCTCCATTTCTATAGCGAGCGCTTTTGCGATTTTCTCGCGATCAACAGTCTCAATCATGTCAAAAAGGGCAACTGCTTGTGCCGTTTTGTTTGATTGAAGCGGGCCGATCAGGTGCAGTTCCAAATCTGGAAACTCTTCACGCAATTGTGGCCACTTACCTGCGGCCTCCTGAACACGGTTTTCTCCAAAAACACGGCAACCAGCTTGAAGGACAGGACGAATGGTATCGGCGTCGTAGGTCTTGGATACAGCAACCAGCGTTGGATTTTCCACGGCAAGCGCTGCGCTCTGGGCGATGCTGGCAACTTCAGCGGCAATATACGCGTATTTATCGGCAGCACTTGCTCCACTTATCATTTCATTCATTGCCATTGCTCCAACGCCGCGGCCGCCAGATGTTGACGTGACGACCCATAGATTGCATGAGGTGGCCGATTGAAGCACACCGCGTCAAGGCAAGAACTTGGGCTTATTCCAAGGCTTTGCGCCAAGACGACGGCCACCGCACAAACGGCCAAATATCCGCATGTCAGCTGAACGATATAATCCACGCGTCACGGAACCCAAGTGGCAAAAGGCTTGGGACGAAGCCAAGCTGTTTGAAACAGATAACGCGGACAAACGGCCGCGCTATTACGTATTGGAAATGTTTCCCTACCCATCCGGGCGCATTCATATGGGCCACGTTCGCAATTACACGATGGGTGACGTGGTTGCGCGTTATAAACGCGCCAGAGGTTTCAGCGTATTGCATCCGATGGGGTGGGATGCCTTTGGCATGCCCGCTGAAAACGCAGCGATGCAAAACAAAGTTCACCCAAAAGAGTGGACCTATCAAAACATCGCAACGATGCGCTCACAGCTCAAAACGATGGGGCTTTCGCTGGATTGGTCACGTGAATTTGCCACCTGCGATGTAGATTATTACCACCGCCAGCAAATGCTTTTTACTGACTTTCTCAAAGCTGGCTTGGTGGGTCGACGCATTTCCAAGGTCAATTGGGACCCGGTGGACCAGACAGTTTTGGCCAATGAGCAAGTGATTGATGGGCGCGGCTGGCGTTCAGGCGCTTTGGTTGAACAACGCGAACTGGCCCAGTGGGTATTTAAGATCACCGATTACGCCGAAGATTTGCTGCAGGCCTTGGAAGGACTGGATCAATGGCCGGAAAAAGTCCGGTTGATGCAGCGTAACTGGATCGGCAAATCGCGTGGCTTGCGCCTTAACTTCAAGCTGAGCGAGCCAATCGCCGAACATTCGGAGTTGGATGTCTATACGACCCGACCTGATACGCTTGAGGGTGCAAGCTTCATCGCCATTGCACCTGAGCATCCGCTGGCCAAGGAACTGGCCAAGGACAACGCCGAACTTACTGCATTTGCTGTCGACGTTCGCCGATCGGGAACATCGGAAGAAGCCATTGAGAAGGCAGAAAAGCTTGGCTTTGACACTGGCAAAACGGTTGTTCATCCGCTTCATCCTGAAAAGAAGTTGCCAATATGGGTCGCCAACTTTGTTTTGATGGATTACGGCACCGGCGCTGTATTTGGTTGCCCGGCACACGACCAGCGCGATCTCGATTTCGCGCGCAAATATGATTTACCGGTCAAAAATGCCTTCTACCTGCTGGATGACGACCAGCCAGTCGGAGATGAAGCACTGGTTCCTGCCAAGACTGAGAAAGTTCGGTGGGCTAACCAACCAACCGGGATTGATGTTGCAACCGGCACGCAAGCCATCGACACCACAATTGATTGGGCGGAAGAAAAGGGATTGGGTACTGCGAATACGCAATATCGGCTTCGTGACTGGGGTATTTCACGTCAACGCTACTGGGGCTGCCCAATTCCGGTCATTCACTGTGATGATTGTGGTATTGTACCGGTACCGAAACAAAATCTGCCCGTACAATTGCCGGAAGATATCACGTTCGAAAAACCCGGGAACCCACTCGACCATCACCCCACCTGGAGCAGGGTCGATTGCCCGGAATGCGGCAAGCCAGCACGCCGAGAAACCGACACGATGGATACATTCGTGGATTCATCTTGGTACTTTGCGCGGTTCACAGCACCGCAGGAGGACAATCCAACCGACCCTGTTCAGGCCGATAATTGGCTTCCGGTCGATCAATATATTGGCGGCGTGGAACACGCGATTCTGCATCTTCTCTACTCTCGGTTCTTTGCGCGCGCGATGAAAGAAACAAGTCACATGTCTGTCAAAGAGCCATTCAAAGGCCTCTTTACACAAGGCATGGTGGTACACGAAACCTATAGCGGTCCCGATGGCTATGTAACGCCCGCCGAAGTACGCGTGGAAGAAGTCGATGGGAAACGGCGCGCAACGTTGATTGACAGCGGACAAGAAATCGAAATCGGCTCGATTGAAAAAATGTCGAAGTCGAAAAAGAATGTCGTCGACCCAGATGATATCATCGCATCGTATGGTGCCGATACGGCGCGGTGGTTCATGCTGTCGGACTCGCCACCAGAGCGCGACGTCATTTGGACAGAGGCCGGTGCGGAAGGCGCGCACCGGTTTGTTCAAAGAGTTTGGCGTCTACTGACTTCGGTTGTGCCGTTAATCGAAGGCGTCGAAGCCAAACCTGCAAAAGACGGCGCACTGTTGGTGCTTAGTAAGTCAGCGCACAAGACTGTCAGCGAAGTCGGTGCTGATATCGAGCGTTTGGCGTTCAACAAGGCCGTAGCCCGCCTTTATGAGTTGACGAACACGCTTGGTTCGACAGTTCAAAAATTCGAAGAAAATGCCAATAACGACGACAAGGCTGCCTTGCGAGATGCTTGTGAAAAGCTCGTTATAATGATTTCGCCGATGATGCCTCACCTTGCGGAAGAATGCTGGATTTTGCTTGGCAAGACTAACATGGCAGCTCAAGCACCCTGGCCCGCGTTTGAAGAGAGCTTGATCGTGGAAGACACAATCGCTCTGCCACTTCAGATTAATGGTAAAAAGCGGGGCGATATCGAGGTACCTAAGGACGCGGCAAAGGAAGACATAGAGGCCATTGCCCTCGCCAGTGAAGCTGCTATCCAGAATATGGGTGGAAATCCGCCGAAAAAGGTAATTGTGGTTCCGGGCAGGATCGTCAACATAGTGGTATGACACATCCAGTCAGATCCGCGAAAGTGAGAATGGAAGAAATGCGCCAGATAATACGTTGGGCAATCCTGTCGGTGGCCATCTCTTCAATTGCGGCCTGCACCGTGCAGCCTCTCTACTCAGTTGACCCAAGCACAGGGCAAGTCGAACAACTGAACATCCCGCTGGAAAATCCGTCTGATCGTAACGATCAGCTGGTACGAAATGCGTTGCTTGACCTGATTGGCAGGGCTGATGGTTCGCGCGGTTATGATGGCAAGGTGACAGCCAACGTTGCTGTTCAGTCGATCTTCCGTTCCGATGCTCCGGACTCCGTGACCGCAATCAGCAACCGGCGCGTGGTCATCACCGCAGTTCTAACACTAACAAACAGCAAAACAGGCGAACAGACAGCAAAGTTCACGGGCATCGGGGAAACATTTTACGAAAGCTCACGCCAAGAATTTGCAAATGATCGTTCCCAACTTGATGCTGAAGAGCGAGCCGCAACGGAAGCCGCGGAATCACTTCGCAACCAGCTTGCCGTGTTCTTGAAAAACAACCCGGTGGCACCGGACGCAGCGGGAAAAAGCTAAATAGTTCCATGGGCTCAATAAAAGCGCATGAAGCTGACCGCGTCCTAAATAGTGCGAAAGAGCCGCCGGCACTGGTATCTCTTGTATATGGTCCGGACCGTGGGATCGTTAGTGAGCGCGCCAAAAAGCTCATTGCGCTTTCCAGGGTCAACGTCGAAGATCCGTTCTCTTACATACGCATTCTAGCAGGCGATATATCGGGATCCGCCGCTTCTAGGCTAGTGGAAGAGGTTAACACAGTTTCCATGTTTGGTGACGCCCGGCTTATCCATCTTGAAGATGCAGGTAACGATGTTGGCCTCGTGGGCGCGGTAAAAAATGTCATTGAAGCAATTCAACCTGGCACATTTCTGGTTATCGAAGCCGGTGATTTGAAAAAGAGTGCCTCACTCAGGACGACAGTCGAGCGCGCTGAAAAGGCAATCGCAATTCCGTGCTACGCGGATGATGAAAAGTCGCTTCAAACCCTTGTCGACCAATCTATGCAGTCGGCCGGAAAGCAACTGACACTGGAAGCTCGGCAATTCCTCATTTCTAACTTGGGTGGAGATCGCGGTACAACGCGCCAGGAAATTGAAAAATTACTGACATTTTGCGCACAAATTGA
Organism: Pseudomonadota bacterium; assembly: GCA_038529265.1. Taxonomy (GTDB): domain Bacteria; phylum Pseudomonadota; class Alphaproteobacteria; order Rhizobiales; family Rhizobiaceae; genus JBCBDX01. Next base: position 37,446 of record JBCBDX010000009.1, on the reverse strand, counting down.
GCGCATTGAGTTGGAGCATGTCATTTCAATAATCGGCGATACAGCATCCGTTGCAGTGGATTCCATTGTTGATGGTGTGCTCACTGGCCAACTCGCTCAGTGTGAGAAAGGCTTGGTGCGTCTTGAAGCCGGCGGTGGATCATCCTTTGTGCTTTTGTCAGCCTTGATGCGGCAATTTCAATCTTTGGCGATTATGCGAAGTGCCATGGAAAATGATCGCAAAACAGCAAGAGCAGTTGTTGAGTCAGCTCGCCCGCCTATATTTTTCAAGCGGAAACAACTGGTTACCGATGCACTCAACGTCTGGTCAGGCTCAATGATACGGGACGCATTGGCGCGCATTCGCGAAACACTAATCGATAGCCGCCAATCTCATCGTTTGGAAACCAGTCACATTCGCATGATGATATTGTCGCTTGGTTACAAAGCGCACTTGCAAAGACGGCGTTGATAGTCGGTGACTATGCTGCGCGTAACGCAGCGCAAAGCGAATCCAGTTGATCAAGTGACTTGTAATGGATCTTCAGCTCTCCGCCTTTGGATTTGTGATTGATTTCCACCTTATATCCGAGGGCATCGGAAAGGGATTTTTCAAGAGCCACGGTATCAGCATCTTTCTGGCTTTTTTCAGCCTTTCCGCGAGGCTTGTCGATCGTTGACTGAGCCTCTGCAGCCAGCTCTTCGATCTGTCGAACGGACAACCCTTCCGAGACGATGCGCTCAGCGACATTGCGAGCATCCGGCAAACCGACAAGGCTGCGGGCATGACCAGCCGATATACGGCCATCACCCACATAGTCACGTACATCGTTAGGCAATTTGAGCAGTCGAAGCGTATTGGCCACATGGCTACGACTTTTACCGATCACTTCACCGAGGTCAGCTTGAGTGTAGCCATGCTCATTCATCAGTTGCTCATAGCCAAGCGCTTCCTCAATTGCGTTCAGATCAGCACGCTGAACGTTTTCGATAATGGCCAGCTCCAACGCAACGCGATCATCAACATCACGAACAATAGCTGGCACATCGATGAGGCCGGCCTTTTGAGCTGCACGCCAGCGGCGTTCGCCGGCGATAATTTCATAACCCTGTCCACGAGGCGAAGGACGCACCACAATCGGTTGGAGCAAACCATGATCACCAATGGACTTGGCAAGCTCGTCAATTTCCTCGTCACGAAACACGTGACGCGGGTTGTTCGGATTTCGACTGATCAGCTCAATCGGCAATCGTTGATCACTTGGCGCAATCTTGGTCGGTGCTGTTTCTTGTACCGGCTGATCCATTTCGCCGATTAGAGCGGCAAGACCCCGGCCCAAACGTTTGCGTGCTTCTTCTGCCATTTTTCTGGTCTCTTTTATGCAGCTTCGTTTTTACGTTCGCGCTGGATCATCTCGCTCGCCAAACGCAAATATGCCTGACTGCCCGCACATTCCAAATCGTACAGGATGGCAGGCTTGCCGTGAGACGGCGCTTCGGACAAACGAACATTGCGCGGTATAATGGTCTCATAAACCTTGCTGCCCATGTGGGCACGTACGTCATCAACAACCTGATTGGCCAAATTGTTCCGGCGGTCATACATCGTCAGAATAACGCCCTGAATGATGAGTGACGGGTTTACCGAGGAACGGATTTGCTCAACTGTCTTCAACAACTGGCTCAAACCCTCCAGCGCAAAAAACTCACATTGGAGCGGCACAAGCAGGGCATCTGCGGCTGCAAGTGCATTCAACGTCAAAAGGTTGAGTGACGGCGGACAATCAATCAAGACGTGTGTAAATTGGCCCGGTCGCAAGGACTGTAACGCCTTCTTCAAACGATAGACACGATCTGCCTTGTCAGCAATTTCCATCTCCAAACCGAGGAGATCCATTGTCGATGGCAAGACGGACAGGTTAGGTACCGCGCTGGGGATAACCGTGTCACTGATTTCAGCATCACCCAGCATCACATCATAAGATGAAATCGTACGCGAATGGCGCTCGATACCAAGGCCAGTACTGGCATTACCCTGGGGGTCTACATCCACGACGAGAACCCGCTCACCTATGGCAGCCAGTGCCGTCGCCAAATTGATAGCGGTGGTAGTTTTACCGACACCGCCCTTCTGATTGGCGATGGTGATGACACGAGGTGAAAGAGACATTGCGCAAAGCTTCTGTTTGGTTTTCACGAGCGAAGGGGGGCTAGCTTTGACACTTCCAAAATGGCTGAGTCCGCTGCCGTCCGACTTTCATAAGTTACCAGATCGAATTGCCAGTGAGTACGGCTTTTTTCGATTTCTCCAACATATTCACGACCTTTCATGAACAAACCAGCGGTGCTCTTTTCAAGCCAGGATCGTGTCATGGAAAGCAGTGTTTCAAGATCCGCCAGCGCCCTTGCAGTAACAATCTCCGGTGCATCAATCTTGGGAATAGCTTCTTCAATACGTGCGGGCACGACATTTGTACGGGGCGCATACTTGGCTTTGGCCATCTGAAGGAAGGCGCACTTTTTACGATTGCTTTCAACGAGTGTCACACGTGAATCACGATCATCGGCAAGCGCGATTGCAATGATCAAACCCGGAAAGCCGCCACCCGAGCCTATGTCTGCCCAAACCTTGGCATCCCGACGAATGGCAATCAGCTGCAAACTGTCGATCACATGTCTACGCCAAAACTCTTCTCGTGTTGATGGAGCAACAAGATTGATGCGATTGGCCCATGCATCGAAGTCCTCTGAGAAAGCATCAAGCCGGCTAAATGTTTCACGTGAAACATCAACCCCGGAAAGTTCCGATAATGTGTCTGGAGTCACGCAACACCTGACAGATCGTTAGGTTTCATAGCACTTTGACGTTCCAACTGGATACGCGCGATGACCAAAGCGACAGCTGCTGGCGTCATACCTTCCATGCGCTGCATCATGGCTATGTTGGTTGGCTTTACCGCCGTAAGCTTCTGAACAAGCTCTTTGGAAAGGCCGGCAATCTCATCGAACTGTAAGTCGGTCGGAATTTCAGTGTTTTCCTCGCGCTTGACCGCATCGATATCGGCCGACTGCCGCTTAAGATAAACGGCGTACTGCGCTTCAATTGCGACACGCTCACGAACACTTTCTGCAAAGGCTGCAAGCTCGGGCCAAACCTTTTCCAGCTGCTCAAAACCGATGTCAGGATAGGATAGTAAGTCATAGGCGGATCGACGAACACCGTCCTGGTTCAGTCTGATACCATTTTTGCCGGCTTCACTGGGTGTCAACGACAACGCACGGCATAACGACGCGAGATCATCTATTGCTGCCTGCATAGCCCCAAACACGGAGACACGCTGGTTTGATGCGATCCCCAACTCAATCGCCAATGGCGTTAGCCGGGTGTCTGCATTGTCGGTTCGCAACGACAGTCGGTATTCAGCACGGGACGTAAACATCCGATAAGGTTCGGTCACACCGCGGGTCGTCAGATCATCAATCATAACGCCGATATAGCTATCGGTACGACTGAAGATGACAGGATCGTCACCAGCTGCATACCGAGCAGCGTTCAACCCTGCCACCAACCCTTGCGCAGCGGCCTCCTCATAGCCGGTCGTGCCATTAATCTGCCCGGCAAAAAAAGCTCCTGGCAACTTCTCGACCATCAGGCTGCCTGTCAGAGCACACGGATCAATGTGGTCGTATTCAATCGCATAACCAGGCTGTAGGATAACCGCATTCTCCAAACCCGGTATTGTCTTGAGTAAAGCCTCCTGCACATCCTCAGGCAATGACGTTGAAATGCCGTTTGGATAGACAGTGTGATCTTCAAGGCCTTCCGGTTCGAGGAATATCTGATGGCTATCGCGGTCCTTGAATTTAACGATCTTGTCTTCAATCGAAGGGCAGTAACGGGGACCGACACCTTCAATATGCCCGCCATACATGGCAGAGCGTGAAAGATTGTCTTCAATGATCTTATGCGTTTCTGGTGTCGTCCGCGTAATGCCGCATTCAATTTGCGGCACCGTAATTTTTTCCGTCAGAAACGAAAAGGGGACTGGTTCATCGTCAGCGGGCTGCAATTCCAACTGGTCCCATGCGATAGTCCGGCCATCAAGACGTGGAGGCGTTCCGGTCTTTAAGCGACCCATGGGTAAGTCCAAAGCCCGCAAACGAGCAGCCAGCTTATCGCTGGGCATCTCACCCATTCGGCCGGCTGACTTGCGTTGATCCCCGATATGAATGATCCCGCCCAAAAACGTGCCAGTGGTCAAAACGAAAGCGCCGCATGATAGCGTACGACCGTCTGCGAGTAATAAGCCGCTCAGAACGCCATCAGCGCTATAAACCAAATCCGCTACTTCGCCCTCAATGATATCCAGACCGCTAACCAAAGTCAGTTCGTTTTGCATGGCTTCACGATAGAGCTTTCGATCCGCTTGCGTGCGTGGACCGCGAACCGCCGGACCTTTGCGACGATTGAGCATGCGAAACTGAATACCCGATTGATCCGAAACACGGCCCATCAAACCATCAAGCGCGTCTACTTCACGCACCAAATGGCCCTTGCCCAAACCGCCGATGGCGGGATTACAAGACATCACGCCAATTGTTTCCAAGTTCAGAGTGACAAGCGCCGTTCGAGCACCATAGGCCGCCGAAGCACGCGCAGCTTCGCAACCGGCATGACCACCGCCCACGACAATAACGTCAAAATTTGATTCCATATTGTTTTGCATGGCTTTCATTGACTCGCTGATGCGATGCCGTCAACGCCAGATGCGTTTCACGTGAAACAGGGTGACACTAATTTGCACGCATTTCCGTATGTTTCACGTGAATCACCGCATGTACGCAGGAGCTCACTTCCCGATACAAAACGACGAGAAGATCTCACCCAATATTTCCTCATTACCGATCTCGCCGGTGAGCTCAGACAATTGCTGCCCGGCCAGACGGAAAGACTCGGCATTCAATTCCAGTGGTCTGCTGGCTACTATATCGCCCAAGTGCACAACTGCCTTCTGCATTTTGGCAACGTGACGCCTGTTCCCCGCCGCTCTCTCATTAAGTCCAGCAACCGCATCGCCGATCTTTTCGCCTATGAGCGCAAGTAAATCATCCATGCCCCAGCCGGTTTTCGCACTGATAGCGACATCGGCCTCCGAGTTAATCTGTTCGGATCTTAAGTCTGCTTTTGTCAATACCATTAGTTGGTTAGCTTCCGTGAGCTGGGACCAAACACTGTCTGACGACAGGTTTAAGACAAGGTCAGCTTCAGATGCAGCCCCAAGCGCGCGATCAACACCGAGCTTCTCCACGGTTTCATCTGTTTCTCGGATACCAGCCGTATCCACCACGCGCACCAAATACCCATTTAGCTCCAACTGAACCTCGATCATGTCGCGGGTGGTGCCGGGTATGTCAGTTACAATAGCCGCTTCACGGCCTGCCAACGCATTAAGCAAGGTGCTTTTGCCAGCGTTGGGAGGACCAAAGATAACGATCCGAAATCCTTCCCGAACGCGCTCCGCTACTTCAGCGTTCTTAATCTGGTCTTGGAGCGCCTTAAGCAAAGCAGGTACCTCGGCGTAAATGGCATCCGCAACAGAACCAGGTACATCCTCTTCATCGGCAAAATCAATGTCTGCTTCAATCATCGCGCGACTGCGCAGTACTTTATCTCGCCAGTTTCGGTACATGCTGACTAACTGGCCATCAGCGGTCGTGAATGCCAAACGACGCTGGGACTGGGTTTCAGCTTGAATGAGATCGCCTAGCGCTTCTGTGGCAACGATATCCATCTTGCCATTAACAAATGCACGGCGTGTATACTCTCCGGGCTCCGCTAAGCGCACATTATCCAGCTTTGATAAGGAAGCCAGCAACTGATCAACAATGGCCCGACTTCCATGCAGGTGCAGTTCAACAACATCTTCACCAGTAAAGCTGTGGGGAGCCTTGAACGCCAAGACCAACCCGCGATCCAACTTTTCCCTAGTCAAAGGATCGAAGATGCTTGCAAGCCTCGCTTTCCGATCTTCAGCCCATCCCGTGTGGACGCCTAAATCACTGATTAATTGTGCAACTTGGAAAGCATCAGGTCCGGAAAGTCGAATGACAGCGATGCCCGCAGGAAGGGCACCGCTTGATAGAGCTGCGATTGTGTCCATGGGTTGGCTCCATGAATCCGGCTAATCATTACGCCGCTGAATCGAAATTGCTGCCTTGGCTTTTTAAGCGTTCATTGAATCGAAGAATTCTGGATTGTTCTTCGTCTGTTTGAGCTTATCAATCAAGAACTCAATCGCATCGGTTGTACCCATGGGCGCAAGAATACGACGAAGCACGTAGATTTTCTGCAGATCAGCACGCGGAACCAAAAGATCTTCCTTACGCGTGCCGGACTTGAGGATATCCATGGCAGGATAAATACGTTTGTCCGCGACCTTGCGATCCAGAACAATTTCAGAGTTGCCCGTACCCTTGAACTCTTCGAAGATCACTTCATCCATACGGCTACCCGTATCGATCAGCGCTGTCGCGATGATGGTAAGTGATCCGCCTTCTTCAATGTTCCGCGCAGCACCAAAAAACCGCTTCGGGCGTTGCAGTGCGTTTGCATCAACACCACCCGTCAACACTTTACCAGATGAAGGAACCACCGTGTTATAGGCACGACCCAACCGCGTAATCGAATCAAGTAGAATCACAACATCACGCCCGTGCTCGACCAGGCGCTTTGCCTTTTCAATGACCATCTCAGCCACTTGGACGTGCCGTGATGCTGGTTCATCAAAAGTAGACGAAACAACTTCGCCATTCACCGATCGCTGCATATCCGTCACTTCTTCAGGTCGCTCATCGATCAGCAAGACAATCAGATAACACTCCGGATGATTGGCAGTGATCGAATGCGCGATATTCTGCAGCAACACGGTTTTACCGGTACGTGGTGGTGCAACAATCAAGCCACGCTGGCCTTTGCCTAATGGGGCGACCAGATCGATAACCCGGGCAGAGTTATCTTTCTTTTCCGGATTATCCACTTCCATGAGCAAACGCTCATCGGGATAGAGCGGTGTGAGATTGTCAAAATGGCTCTTGTGACGGATCTTTTCCGGATCTTCAAAATTGATCGTATTGACCTTTAGGAGCGCAAAATAACGCTCCCCGTCTTTAGGCCCTCTGATGGGCCCCTGTACCGTGTCACCGGTCTTGAGCGAAAAACGGCGAAGCTGCGATGGCGAGATGTAGATATCATCGGGACCGGGCAAGTAGTTTGCGCTAGCGGAGCGCAGAAACCCAAAGCCGTCTTGGAGAACCTCAACCACACCCTCACCGATAATTTCAACATCGTCTGCGGCGAGCTGTTTAAGGATCGCAAACATCAATTCCTGTTTGCGCATGGCGCTGGCGTTTTCAACTTCCAGCGATTCTGCAAACTCGACCAGCTCAGTTGCTGACTTTGTTTGCAAGTCATTCAGTTTCATTTGGTCCATTGGGACAATCCATAAGTTACGTTTCTTGGAGATATCTGAGCTGGCTCATTCAAGTCTTTTTCTTGGGAGCAGACGCCAAAAGGCAGGAAGTTGGGGCGTCTTCAGATTCCGCGCACATACGTGCGAACGCGCTCCAATTCAAGTGCGCAAAAGTTTCTAAATATCAAAATGGCTTCAAAATCACGGTCAGGACAGCAAAAAACATCAAAACCGTAGGTACTTCATTGATCATGCGCCATGTACGAGCGGTACGCTTATTTTGGTCCTGAGCAAACAAACGAACAGCTTTTGCCAGACTTCCATGCGCAGCTGTCATTCCCAGTACAGCAGCAAATTTGATCCAAAACCATGTTTCAGTGAAGAACCCGCCCGACCAGGCAAGCCAAAGACCAAGCACCCAAGCGATAATCATGGCGGGGTTCATAATAACTTTCAAAAGGCGATGCTCCATGACTTTGAAAGTCTCGGATGTTTCAGAACCTATTTGAGCGCCAGCATGATAAACAAATAGTCGCGGCAAATAGAGCATACCTGCCATCCATGCGATAATCGCAATCACATGGAACGCCTTGAGCCAATTGTAGAGGTCGTCAGGCGCCAAGACGGCAATCAGTACGATCAGACCAACGAAAAACGCGATTGCCATTCCAGCCCTTAGTGAAGCTGACTTGCTGGCCTTTTCATCTGTTTCAGCATTATTCACCTAGGCTTCTCCGCGCACATAGCCAACAAGATATGCCATATCGTCGGGATCTGCTTGCGGCGTTATGCCATGACCAAGGTTAAAGACAAACGGGCCTCCAGCCAAAGCATCCATGATCCGATCAACACCCTCTTTAATGGCGGCCTTACCAGCAACAACGCGCAGAGGATCAAGATTGCCCTGGATAGCGCCTTCTTTCTGCATCTCGACAGCGATGTCCAACGGCACGGTCCAATCAATAGCGATCATGTCTGCGCCCGTTTGTTCGCGGTAGCCTCGATACTGATATCCTGAACCTTTGGGAAAGGCGATAATGGGCGTTCCGGGTCGCGCAGCTTTGACACCATCAATGATTTTTTTGACGGGCTTGATGCAATAGGTCGCAAAAGCTTCCTTATCCATGACCCCAGCCCAACTGTCGAAGATTTTGACCGCATCAGCACCGGCATCGATCTGGGCAACCAGATATTCAACGGATGCGTCGGCTAATATATCGACCAGTTTTTCCAGGCTCCTGGGATCTTTGTACATCATCAAGCGCGAGGGAGCCTGATCATTCGTGCCCTGCCCGGCAATCATATACGTGGCAACAGTCCACGGTGCACCGCAAAAACCAAGCAGCGTCGTTTCTTCGGGTAAGTCCGATCTTAGGCGTTTCACCGTCTCAAAAACCGGTGCCAGATGTTTCGTCACGTTCGAAATATCAAGTTTATCAATTTCCCCGTCTGCCAGAGGCCGCATCTTCGGACCCTCACCCGTTACAAAATGTACGTCACGGTCCAAAGCATCGGGGATCACTAAAATATCTGAGAATAAAATCGCGCCGTCAAACGCATAACGGCGTATCGGCTGCATGGTCGCTTCAACGGCAAGACCCGGTGTATAACAGAAATTCAGAAAGTTTTTCGCCTTGGCGCGTGTTTCTCTATACTCAGGCAGGTAGCGGCCCGCTTGGCGCATTACCCAAATTGGTGGCACAGCATAGGATTTCCCTTTCATCACCTCGATGATTTTCCGTTCCACCATCTCATAAGCCTTTCTGTCCACAACTCCGCTTAAAGAAGATGAGTTCGTGGTTTTGTTCTTCTTTTATGAGTCTGTGGATTACAGGGATTATGATTTATCCACCAGCCACTGTTTGACAAAAAAATTGTCACACATAGTTGACACTTTTTAACAAGTGACGGTCTGTGAATCCGATAGTCATTAACTCTTTGTTAACTATCAATATTCTCTGACCAGGCCATGGTCACCCACAAGGCGTCCACAAGGAGGGCCACGACAGGAGTTTCAGTCCCCACTGTTTTGGACAGTGGACAATTGGCCAACGAGATTTACACATGAGGATAAGTCGTGGCGCTTTGCACAGCCGTTTCCAAGCAGGAGGAACTGGCAGCTAAAGTTCCACATCGATTCACAGGCACGATATTTTATTGGGAATGGAGCGAAAAAAAGGCGTGACTCTCGTACTTGCATCTACAAGCCCGTTTCGACGCGCGATTCTTGAAAATGCTGGCCTTACCTTCGAAGCTGTTGGCGCTGACATCGATGAACGAGCAGCGGATAAACCACTGTTAGAAACCGGCGCTGACGCGGAAGACGTCGCTTCCCTGCTTGCCGAGGCCAAAGCACTGGACGTTTCTGCGCGGCGCGCTGGTGCTTTGGTCATTGGCGGTGATCAGACTTTGTCGATGAACGGAGAAATTTTCCACAAAGCTGCGAATTTTGATGAAGCTCGGCGCCGGTTAATTGCGATGGCAGGTAAAACGCATCAACTAAACTCGGCCCTCTGTTTGGTCCGTGATGGTCAGACCCTATGGCGCCACATGACCGTGGTAAACATGAAAATGCGTAACTATTCGCCCGCCTTCGTCGGACGCTATTTGGCCCAAGCAGGTGAAACTGTGCTCAAAAGTGTCGGAATTTACCAGATCGAGGGAATTGGAATTCAGTTGCTCGAACAGATGGATGGTGACTACTTCTCAGTGATCGGCTTGCCGCTACTGCCATTGCTGGATCAATTGCGCCAAATGGAAGCAATTGATGGATAAGTCTGCGAAAGCCTTCGTTATCGGTCACCCGATATCACACTCTCGTTCGCCGATGATCCATGGGCACTGGCTGCACAACCACAAACTAAGTGGAAGCTACGAAAAACTGGATGTTGCCCCCGATGCGCTGCCGGCTTTTGTCCAGCAATTGCGTGATGAAAACTGGCGCGGCTGCAATGTTACCATACCGCACAAGCAGGCAGTCATGCAGCTGGTGGATGATGTTTCCACTGAAGCCATCAAAATAGGAGCAGCCAATACGCTTTGGCTGAAAGACGGCCGGCTGAAGGCAACCAACACCGATGCGTATGGCTTCGCAGCCAATATGGATGATTATGCGCCGAACTGGCGCAATGCGAGAACTTGCCTGATCATCGGCGCCGGCGGCGCTTCGCGGGCAATCGTTCATGCTTGCAAAGAGGCTGGCATTGGTTCGATAACAATCGTCAATCGCACGGCTCAAAAAGCGCAAGAATTGGCGAGAGATTTCGGTGTGAACGCCGGGGTTCCAGATACCGCCCTTGCTGATTTGTCTCCTTACCAGCTCATCATCAACACAAGTTCAGCGGGTATGGGAGATGTTCCTCCTTTGCCGATACGCTTTGAAACTGCGCCGTCAAACGCGATTGCGGCAGACATTGTGTATGCGCCTCTCAACACGCAGTTTCTTCTGTCCGCAAAAGGCAATGGCCTCCAAACGGTCGATGGCCTGGGGATGCTTTTGCATCAAGCAGCGCCCGGGTTTGAGAAATGGTTCGGCGTTCGCCCAACGGTGGATGCCGGTCTCCGGCAGTTGATACTTGACGACCTGGGCGAGGCCTAATGATCATTTTGGGTCTGACGGGCTCGATCGGCATGGGAAAGTCGACGACCGCCCAGTTCTTTAGAGATCTTGGCGTGCCTGTACATGATGCTGATGCAACGGTTCATGATCTTTATGAACATGACGCTGTACCGCTCGTTGGCGAGCGCTTTCCGCAAGCTATGCTGGATGGGAAAATTGATCGCAGCGTTCTGGGCAGTCTTGTCGTCGGCAACCAAGAAGGTATGCGGGCGCTCGAGGCCATTGTTCACCCGCTCGTCAGACAACGTGAACTGGAATTTCTGGAAATCGCCAGAGTAGAGGGTGCAAGGTTGGTGGTTCTCGACATACCGCTTTTGTTTGAAACGGGCGGTGAGGAGCGTGTCGACAAGGTTCTGGTTGTTACCGCTCCTGCCGACGTTCAGCGTGAACGTGTTCTGTCTCGCCCCGAAATGACCAAGGAGCGTTTTGAAGCGATATTGGCCAAGCAAACACCCGATGCGGAAAAGCGCGAGAGGGCAGATTTCATTATTGATACTTCGCTTGGTTTGGATCGTGCGCGTAGCGCGGTGAGTGATATTGTTGCCAGATTGACCAACCAATCTGAAAACAGTTGATGGCCTTGTCCGCTTATTGGCAGGCGCTCCCACTCAGTGGCATTGTCTGACCATGCGTGAAATCATCTTTGATACAGAGACAACCGGCCTCAACAATCAGGAAGACCGGATCATCGAAATCGGTGCGGTGGAGATGGAAAATAGGTTTATTACAGGCCGGAACTTCCATGTGTTCATCAATCCGCAGGGACGCCAGGTTCATCCCGATGCCTTGAACGTCCATGGCATTTCCAATGAGATGCTCGAAGACAAGCCGACTTTCGCTCAGATCATCGATGACTGGTATGCGTTTATCGGTGATGCCAAACTCATCGCCCACAACGCCAATTTTGACGTCGGCTTTTTCAATGCCGAGTTTGAACGCGTTGGCTTTCCCAAAATTGATCCTGAGCGCGTAATTGACTCTTTAGCGCTCGCACGGCGGCGCCATCCAATGGGCCCTAACTCGCTGGATGCATTGTGCAAGCGCTATGGTGTCGACAACTCCAAGCGCGATAAGCACGGCGCTTTGCTAGACAGCGAATTGTTGGCTGACGTCTACATCGAGCTGGTTGGCGGAAAGCAGGCCACTCTAACACTCGACTCTAATGCAGGTTCAGACGCCAGTCAGAACGCCGGTAGTGTTGATGTGACGACTGTCTTGCCTAAGCGGGCCACGCCGCTGGAACCGCGGATCACGGAACAAGAAAAAGCCGCTCACGCCGAAATGGTGGAGCGGCTTGGTGCTGAAGCCATTTGGAAAAAGCTTGAAGCCAATTAAAGAGTGTTAGTTGGCCACTTTTTTCTTGGCTTGCTCCTCCGCCATGCGCTGCTGGAACATGCGGGCAAAGTCGATTGGGTCGATCATCAGCGGTGGGAAGCCACCATTGCGCGTGCATTCGGCAACGATCTGTCGCGCAAACGGGAAAAGCATCCGCGGGCACTCAACGAAGACCACTGGCAGAACATGTTCTTGCGGGAAGCCGGAAACTCGAAAAACGCCGCCATAGACAAGCTCAACATTGAAAAGAACAGTGTCTCCGTCTTTAGCAGCGGCTGTTAGTGTCAGCACAACATCATAATCATTCTCCGCGAGCGGGTTCGCGTTGACATTGACATTAATGTTGATCGCCGGCGCTTTTTCGCGGGGACGCAAAGAAAGTGGTGCGCCAGGGCTCTCAAATGAGAGGTCTTTGACATATTGCGTCAGGATGCTGAGTTGCTGCTGGCCATTTCCTTCAGCCGCAGCAGGCTTTTCTTCCGGCTTTGTTGTTGTGTCCTTGGCCATTTAATCTGCCTGTAAAATTGGAGTTACGTCGAAAAATTGTCGCGCTGCGCCTACCACGCGGTTTGTGCCATAACAAGCGCAGGAAATACGCGGCCCCGCACTAGTTTTTATTTTCATTCCACGGCGATGTTGGATCGGGTTCGCGCTCAAACTCATCATCTTCCAGATCAATGGTTTGAGCATCCCGATAGGGAGACCGGTCAGCTGCACCTGCTACATCCACCACGCGAACGCGGTTCTTCAAAAAAGACCAGCCCAGATCACGAAAGGCTGGAACAAACAACAGGAAGCCCAGGCTGTCCGTGATGAAACCTGGCGTCAAAAGCAAAACGCCAGCGACCAAGATCATCACACCATGTACTAACTCGCGAGCCGGCACCCTGTTTTGGCCCATTTCAGCCTGTATCCGGGCAAAAAGACCGAACCCTTGCCAACGCAACAGGAAAGACCCCACAATTGCAGTCACTAAGATCATCAAGAGTGTCGGCCAAACGCCAATCTGACCGCCAATGACAATAAAGGCGCCGATCTCAAGAAGTGGCACAGCGAGTAAAATGAAAGGGATCATTGTAAATGGCATCGGACGGTTTCCTTTACCATTACATAGGGACGTATTGTCAGTGTTTGAATGATAGCGATTGACGTTCTATATTCACTCGACACAAACGCAAACCGGACAGCACAAAACCATGGACTCATCGAATATCGTCACTCTCATATTCATGGCGGCTGCCGTTTTTGTGTTTTTGCAGCTGCGCAGTGTGCTTGGTAAGCGTACCGGCCATGAACGCCCTCCCATGGACTTTCCTGGATCTGGAGAGGATCGTGCGACCGAGGCTGATGGTGCTGAGGGCGATGATAATGTGATTACGCTTCCCTCTCGCGATGGCGCCGATCAGTATCGCGAGATTGATCGCGTTGCTAAAACCGGAACAGCGTTGAACAAGCAGTTGCGGGCTATTAAAGACGCCGCACCAATCTTTAGTCCCCGCGAGTTTCTCTCCGGCGCGACCATGGCTTACGAGATGATCGTCATGGCTTTTGCCGATGGTGATCGCAAAACGCTGCAGAACCTTCTTTCAAAAGAGGTATATGATGGTTTTGCAGATGCACTTGCGGAACGCGAAAAGGCGGGTGAAACGGTCCAGACCAATTTCGTCGGTATCGAAAAAATGGACATTGTCGGCGCCGAGCTGCGTGATAACAGCGCCCACGTTACAGTGTCGGTGATCTCACAGCTCATCTCGGCAACAAAGGACAATGAAGGCAAGATTATCGATGGTGATCCCAATGAGGTTGCCGAGGTACGTGACGAATGGACGTTTGCCAAGGATGTGCGTGATCGCGATCCCAACTGGAAACTGATCAGTACTGAACCTGAAAACGCCTGATCACCAAGGTGATCAGTGTTGGCCGATCCCAAAACGCACTGCGCGACAGCGACCAGCTTTGATAAAATTCCAAAGTGGCTAACTGATGACCATCGAGCAGCATTGGTTGCCTTTGCGCGCCATACCCAAAAACCGAACCACGAAACCTACAAGAATGCGCCCAAAGGCTGTGACCACGAAGCTTTGCTTCAGCTAGCTGGAAAAGCTGCCAATACCGATCCAAGTGATGCCCGCGCCTTCTTTGAAGATCACTTCAAGCCGGTTCTTATTGAAAATACTGGCCATCAAAGATCAATCGTAACCGGCTTTTTTGAGCCCGAATACATAGCTTCGCGAAGCCGGTCCGACATGTACTGCGTTCCCATTTATGCGAGACCCCCACAACTTGTTGATGCCAAGCTCGCGCCAAAGGGCACGGTACCGGCAGGTTATCGTTTCGCTTGGCGGCATGATGATGGCCGCTTTGGAACCGCACCAGACCGCAAAGACATCAACGTGGCTGCGCTTGATGGTCGTGCTGAAGTCCTAGCGTGGCTGAGAAGCCCCATTGATGCTTTTTTCATGCACATTCAAGGCGCTGCACATTTAAGGCTCGATGATGGTTCACGCATGCGTTTGTCATATGCGGCCAAGACCGGGCATCCATTTACGGCGATAGGCTCACTTCTGGTTGAGATGGGCGCAATTGAGAAAAGCCGGGTGTCAATGCAGTCGATTATTGCGTGGCTGGAGGCCAATCCGGACAGAGGCCCGGAATTGATGAATGAGAACAGGTCTTACATTTTCTTCAAGGAGACCCCTCCCGGCGATGAGGCACTTGGCCCCGTGGCAGCCGCCAAGATTCAATTGACCGCAAACAGGTCATTGGCAGTTGATATGGAATATCACACCTTTGGCACGCCGATTTATGTTCTTGCCGAGAACGTCAACAACAGTGCGTTCGCGAAACTGATGATGGCGCAGGAAACCGGCACGGCCATTGTCGGTCCGTCGCGCGGTGATATCTTTTTCGGCACTGGTGAAGAGGCAGGAAAATTGGCCGGTGGTGTTGTATCACCGTCCACGTTCTTTGTTCTTTGTCCCAAGACTGACTACCAAGCCTATCTGACCAGGTGGCAAGAGTTTTGAAGAAACGTACAACGAAATCAACAACTCTGAACCCGGATGATCGGCAGTTGTGGCGACGTGTAACGAAAACGGTTTCACCTTTGAAGAAACGGGACAGGCAAGCACCATCAGCTGATACCGACAATGAAGATATCTGGCTCAATTGGGTGGAAGAGCATGGAATGGTGGATCGCACGGCCGCCCCCCAGACTGTTGCCACCAGTGTTGAGCCAAAACCGACCGATCCAGATGTTTTGTCGCAAGTTGTTAGGAACCCACATAGACCTGCAACGAAACCACAAAGACCTACGGCGCCAAGGTTAAAACAGGTCCATGAAATTGAACGTCCAACTCATCGAAAATTGGCCAAGGGACGGCTACCTATCGATGCGCGTCTTGATCTTCATAATCAAACACAAGATCAGGCCCATCAGTCGTTGATTCATTTTTTAACTGGCAGCCACCGAAGCGGACACCGCCACGTGCTAGTCATCACGGGAAAAGGCCGTAGCCCCAACTCTCAGGGTGTTTTGCGCAAAATGCTTCCCATCTGGATTTCAACGCCGCCATTAAATCAGCTTGTCAGTGCCATACGGCATGCCAGCCGTGATCACGGCGGCGAGGGCGCTTGGTACATTCGTTTGAAACGTGAAAAGACGGGTCAAAAACCATGACTCCCTTTGGCAGACGTGTCCGTGAGCTTCGTCAGGAACGCGGCATCACACAAAAAGAAATGGCCAAGGCATTGGGTGTCACACCGGCCTATTTATCTGCGTTGGAACATGGAAAACGCGGAACACCAAGATGGATGCTCATTCAGGAAATCATCGGATTTTTGGGCATCATCTGGGATGAAGCCGATGAACTGGAAACGCTCGCGCTATTGTCCGATCCGAAAATTACGGTCGATACGTCGGGCCTTTCACCGACAGCAACAGAATTGGTCAATCTATTGGCCAGCGGCATTGATCGTTTGACCGAAGAACAGATGATTGATTTGCGGGACCGCATACAAGCGGCCATTCGCAACGTCTCCTGATCAACTAAAGAAGCTCGCGCAGCTCTTCTTCGCGATCATTGATCAGCCAACCATAATAATTGACCTGTGGTTGTTTGGGCCTGCGGCGGTTTTTGTTTTCATCCGCCAGTTTGGTCGCACGTGCCCGGGGATTCCCGACATTGTAAAGGGTTGCGGTAATGCCGGGATTTTTCGAAATGTCGAAACCGGCAATTTCTTCATAGGCTTCAATGGAGGTCGCAATCGCTGCAGCGATATAGGGCAGCGTTGTTCGCGGCTCCATGATGGTGCCATATAGCCTGCGGCCATCTCTGGCGTTCAGTCTTCTGCCACCCACCGTATCGACGACCCGATCGGTCATTTTGAGCGCTGTTAGTGGGTTCAGCTGACCGAGGCCAAAAGTCTGGCCTGCAAAAAAGGGCTGAAAGAAAACGGCGCTGAAGCGGTCATTGGGATAAGCTTTGTCATCAACTGTCTCGCCACGAAACTCGGCTTCCCAAACACTTTCGCGACAAAGCCAAAGCGACTCACTGTCTGTAAGGTCCTCACAACGTGAAAACTGCTCGCGCTTAACAAAGTCGAGAACCTTTTCACCGCGATACTCAAAATCAATATCCTGTTTGAGGTAGTTGGCGGCCTTGATGACATAGCTTTGCGCGCGGTCCATCACATCCACATTATAGGTATGTTCGCCGATGATCGCGCCAACAATGTGGATTGGATCTATATCAAAGTCCTCAGCCACGGACTTGATCTGGCCAATAAGACGTTCATCTTTCGCCAAAAACCCCAAAGCACGCTCATATTTGCTGTCAAAGGTGGTTTTGGTTTGGCGCGTGCGACGCTTGGATGCGTTCGGAATAGCTGGCTGTTCTTTTATGCTGTTGCCAGGCTCCACGACAATCACATCAGCATGTGAGGGCTCTGAAAAAGCGAAAAGGGCAGCCACAAGCGCGCCGGCCATAAGACCTTGCTTCACCTTTGAATTTGTGGAGTTAACCGCAAACATGCCGCGCTCATATGATGTTCCGCAACGTGAATATGACAAGCGCCCCGTCATGTCGAGGGGCTTGGCTCACTTCACCGTGAGTCAAGCATGAGATCATAAAATATAGCGCGACAAGTCCGCATTTTTCGCCAGTTCTCCGACATTTTCGCGCACATAGGCCGCATCGATTACCTGTTCCTGACCATTGCGGTCAGATGCATCGAATGAAATCTCGTCGAGCACACGTTCCATGACAGTTTGGAGACGTCTTGCACCGATATTCTCTACCGTTGCATTTAATTCAACCGCGATATCGGCCAGTGCATCGATGGCGTCGTCGGTGAAGCTGAGCGTCAAGCCTTCCGTTTCCATCAGCGCAACATACTGCTTGATCAGGCTTGCCTCGGTCTCCGTCAGGATACGCTTGAAATCATCCTTTTCCAAAGCCCGCAGTTCAACTCGGATCGGCAAGCGACCCTGCAGTTCCGGAAGTAGGTCAGAGGGTTTGGATACGTGAAACGCGCCGGATGCGATGAAGAGAATATGATCGGTCTTAACCTGCCCGTGTTTGGTCGCAACGGTCGTACCCTCAACGAGCGGTAGCAGATCGCGTTGGACACCTTCCCGGCTCACACCTGAACCAAAACGGCCCTCAGATACCGCGATCTTGTCGATCTCATCAAGAAAGACGATCCCGTTATTCTCGACAAGTTTCAGCGCTTCTTGGGTGACCTGCTCCTGATCAAGAAGCTTGTCGCTCTCATCGGTCACCAAAAGATCGTAGCTGTCGCGAACGGTTGTTTTGGTTTTCTTGGTCCGACCACCGAGTGCCTTTCCCATCAGGTCATTGAGGTTGATCATCCCGACATTGCCGCCTGGCATGCCTGGTATATCCATCATAGGCATACCATTGCCCGTATCGGCGATTTCGATCTCGATTTCCTTGTCGTCCAGCTCGCCTGAACGCAATTTCTTGCGGAAACTGTCTTTGGTAGCCGGGCTCGCCGTTTTACCGACCAGAGCTTCGAGCACGCGTTGTTCCGCGTTCACATGGGCCTTTGCCTTGACGTCTTCGCGTTTCAGGTCGCGCACCAAACCGATACCGATCTCAACAAGATCGCGCACGATCTGTTCAACATCGCGGCCCACATAGCCAACTTCTGTGAACTTGGTGGCTTCAACTTTGACAAAGGGCGCGTTGGCCAGTTTGGCCAGACGACGCGAAATCTCCGTTTTGCCAACGCCGGTGGGCCCGATCATCAAGATGTTCTTGGGCATCACTTCGTCGCGCAGATTTTCCGGTAATTGCTGCCGGCGCCAGCGGTTTCTCAGCGCAATGGCAACGGCGCGCTTGGCGTCTTTCTGGCCAATGATATGGCGGTCCAGTTCAGACACGGTCTCCCGTGGGGAAAAATCAGTCATACAGTCTGCTTCACTCTTATCGGTGGTAATTTGTTGAGCACCGATGTGGGAAGCGTAGGCGTAATGATCAAGCGGCGGATGCGTTGCCAGCCCGCGCCGAAGACCATGATCAGGGTGCCGACCACAAGCAAAATGAGAGCAAAGGCAGGGATACCGGTGTTCTCAGAAGCCGAGTTGACGAGATAATAAATACCAAGTGTACCGAAATAGGCGAGCGTCGGGATAAGTAGAGAACGTCGGTCGATGGCCAGCGCCACATAGACAAAGACGAAGATCAGCATCGCCAGCAGCACCGTTGCTGTCATCCCAGGTTCCACTTCACCGAACACAACTTCTTGCCCGGTGGAGAGAATAAACAGCGGATGAACCAGCAGCGGCGCTGACACAACGTGAAGCCAGAACGCACAGTCCGACCAGACAGTAATCCTCTCGCGATCACGCAGATCGAGCATCACGCCCACCGCGAAGATTAAGAGACCTGCCACGAGCGGAATATAAAGCGCGTTGCGCAGAAGGTTCGGCAGCTCTTCCAGCAAAGGAACCTGAATATTGCCGGATGTCACGCCATCATAAAGGAAAAGAGCGCCATAGGAGAACAACAGCCCGGTTGTTGAGATGGCAATCACTGCTGCCATGATCGGCACTTTAAATCGCCAGAAGTAGACAATAGCAGCGACAATCGTTGTCCCGAAAAAAACAGTCGCCGCCATGCCAAGATCGGCCCGCATAGCAACCAGCTGGACCATGTTCTCCGGCAATTTCAGCTCAAACTGGCCCGCCATGACACCAGTTAGCACTTCGGTGATCGAGGCGATAAAGCCGACCCCGAGCACCGTCGATGATAAACGCATCCGGTGTTGGCGTGTCACGAATTCTGCCACGCCCCAAAGGAAGGCAGCCAGAACGCCATAAAGGATCATTGGCTGCGGGCCAAAAACAGACGACAGCGCAAAAAACAGACCCGCAGCGACCAGCACAACACCGATGGTGACAAATACATCATTGCCGCCGCCGACGAGACGCATGGCCTCATCTCCCGAGGCTGCCGCATCGCCCGCATCATCGCCATAATGGGGTTTGTTTGCCGTCGTCGCAAAGGCAACAAGCCTGTCTCTTTGCATCGCAGAGATAATGTCGCGGCGTACTGCTTCGTCCAGCTGATCGCGGGTAATTGTCATGGGCTAGAACTGCCTCTCCATTCCATGAGCAGCACCGAACCATCCTGCTCCTTGGCTACCTTTATGGGCACAAAACCTGACTTTTCATAGGCACGGATCGCCCGTTTGTTCTCGCTATCGGGATCAATGATGATCTTGGTGAAGCCTTCCTTTCCAAGGCGTTCAACAAAAGACGAAAGTGCTGCGGTTCCAAGACCCTTTGACAATTGATTCACGGGGCCAATCGACAAGTCGACGCCAATCGTGTCGTCATCAAAATCCATGACCCAAGGCGATTGAACGTTCCACGGCGGCACCTTGGCGTCCTTGATTTTCCAGTATTGGATGTAACCAACGGGTTCATCATCCAACAAAAACAAGAACGGTTTTGTCGGGTCGCGCCCTTCCAGCATGTCCTTGATGTAACCGAGTTCAATCTCAGGCTCACCCCACCATTCACGCCAATGGGGCAGCGCCATCCAAGAGCCAATCAGAGGCAGATCACTTGTTTGAACAGGCTTAAATTTCAAAAGCATGGTTTATTTGAGGAGCTTGATCATCAATATTTCATCGACGTCACCGTCAGGTAGTCGAATGGCAGACGGTTCATGCCCATAAGGCTGGTAGCCGGCTTTTTCATAGAGTCTTTTGGCGGGTTCATTTTTATCGCCCACCCCCAGATGCAACTGCGTAATGCCTACCTGTCTCGCGTGGTCAGCAAGAGCATTCAGCACCTGAAGGCCCAAACTCTTGCCGGTTTGATCAGGATGCACAAATACACCGTATACAAAGGCGCGATGCTTAATTTTGATGCCTTTGAATTGGACATAATAAGCCATGCCGACCAACGCATCGCCAACAAATGCGCCGATGTGTACAGCATCACCAGCAAGCGCTTCGCGCCAGCTCGTGTCCGGTCTTTCGCACTCCTCATCATAGTCTCCGCCAAAGGCAAAGGGCGCAGTTTTCAACCCGAGTAATCGCAGCGCCTTGTACCGTTGCGCATCATCAGCTTTTAGCCGACGTATATTTACGTCAAGCCGCATCCATCGTCTCGATCACCAGATTATGGTTGGTGAAAACGCAAATATCACCCGCAATTTGCATAGCGCGTTTGGCGATTTCTTCAGCATCCATATCAAGATCAACCAGGGCCCGTGCGGCGGCTAGCGCATAATTGCCACCAGAGCCGATGGCCATCACGCCATATTCGGGTTCAAGCACATCGCCATTGCCGGTAACGCAGAGCGATATTTCTTTATCTGCCACCAGCATCAGGGCTTCCAGATTGCGCAAATATTTGTCCGTGCGCCAGTCTTTGGCAAGTTCCACGCACGCACGCATCAGCTGGTTTGGATATTGTTCCAGTTTCTTTTCCAGTCGGTCGAGTAGTGTGAACGCGTCAGCTGTAGCACCGGCAAAACCGGCAATCACCTGCCCGTCCTTTCCGATGCGGCGAACTTTGCGGGCATTGCCCTTCATGACCACGGATTGGCCCATGGTCACCTGACCATCACCGGCGATGACAACTTTGCCGCCCTTCCGAACGGTCACAATTGTAGTAGCGTGCATTGACGGCAAAGCGCTGTTTTCACTCATCAGCAAATTCCTTTTCTTTGGGCCTATGTAAGGATCGATAAGCTTGTTGCAAACGTATGGTGGTCATTGGCCAAAAGGCTTGATACACACCGGCGCGAATGCATCAGGAATATAAGAAGATGGCAGATCGCATTGCTGAAGTGACCCGCAAGACCAACGAAACGGCCATAATCGTTTCGGTCAATCTTGATGGAACCGGGAAACGCGAAATCGAAACCGGCATTGGCTTCTTTGACCATATGCTTGATCAGCTATCGCGACACTCATTGATTGATATGACCATCAAGGCAGATGGCGATCTGCACATTGATGATCATCACACTGTGGAAGATGTTGGTATCGCGCTTGGTCAGGCGATCAATCAGGCCTTGGCAGACCGCGCGGGCGTGACACGATACGCAAGCCTGGATCTTGCCATGGACGAAGCGCTTACCCGCGCTGCCATTGATGTTTCGGGTCGGCCGTTTTTGGTTTGGCGTGTGAACTTCACGGCTCCAAAGATCGGCACGTTTGACACCGAACTGGTGCGCGAGTTTTTTCAGGCTTTTTCGCAAAATTCCGGCATGACGCTGCATGTTGAAAATTTTTATGCCGCAAATGCGCACCATATTGCAGAAACATGTTTCAAGGCGGTTGCGCGGG
This sequence comes from Pseudomonadota bacterium, assembly GCA_038529265.1. Classification (GTDB taxonomy): domain Bacteria; phylum Pseudomonadota; class Alphaproteobacteria; order Rhizobiales; family Rhizobiaceae; genus JBCBDX01. The sequence continues at coordinate 15,213 of JBCBDX010000009.1, read as the reverse complement.
TTTTGCGTACCGCTATCGAACTGGATCCGCGCCAAGAGGGTGCGATACCGTCAACAAAAGGCACTTTGAACGGATAAGGCATGCCACGTTACGTAGTATTGGAAAGCGATATCGAAACCAAAAGCCAGAAAGTGCGCGTGATGCGCGATGGCTTTGCGGTGCTTGCGATTGGCTTTCCTGTTCCCTGGCTCATTTTTCATCGGCTCTGGTTTGAAGCCATCCTTCTTTTGCCTCTTGTCATGGCGATCAGCCTCTTCTCAGGCAATCCGGAAACGATGGGTATCGTCTTGGTTGGCAATTTGACACTGGGGTTGCTGGTGGCAATTGAGGGCGATGGCCGCATCATTGCCCGGCTGAAACGGCGCGGTTACCGGGAAATCGGTACGGTTGCGGAAGCGCAAAACTATGAAGAAGCCGAATTTCATGCGGCCGAACTGATGGCTCGCGTTCCTTCGACCAAAAAGAAAGAAGCGCCCAAACCGGATGCTGACACGGACATGATTTTGGGGTTGGCATAGGGCATTATGCGCGTAGCGATCATTGATTATGGGTCGGGCAATTTGCGCTCGGCGGCAAAGGCGTTTGAGCGCGCGGCCCGCGAAGCGTCAATCCAAGCCGAGATTGATCTGACGGCAGACGCGGCCCGCGTCGCCAGCGCAGATCGCATTGTGCTGCCGGGCGTTGGCGCTTACGCCGATTGTGCGGCAGGTCTTAAAGCAGTTGGCGGCATGCGACAGGCCATCGATGTTGCTGTGAAAGAAAAAGGCCGCCCGTTCTTTGGGATTTGCGTCGGCATGCAGCTGATGGCAACGCGCGGCTTGGAGAAAACAGTAACGTCGGGCTTTGACTGGATACCCGGCGATGTGAAAGTCATGCAGCCGAACGATGCCTCATTACGCATTCCGCAGATTGGCTGGAACACGCTGGACGCCCACGGCGAGCACCCAATGTTGGATGGTATCAAAACGGGGCCCACCGGGCTGCATGCCTATTTCGTCCACTCTTATTTTCTGGATGCAACCAATGCCGATGATGTAGTGGCTAACTGCGATTATGGTGGGCCGGTAACGGCCATCGTTGCGCGCGACAATGTCTTCGGCACGCAATTTCACCCGGAAAAAAGCCAGACATTGGGTCTGGCTTTGATCACGAATTTCCTGAAGTGGGCACCGTGACGAAATCGAAAATCCTCTTTCCCGCCATCGATCTGAAAGATGGGCACTGCGTGCGTCTCAAGCTCGGTGAGATGGATACTGCCACCGTCTACAATGAAGACCCCGGTGCGCAGGCCAAAGCCTTTGAAGAGCAAGGATTTCAATGGCTGCATGTTGTTGACCTTAACGGTGCGTTTGAGGGCGAAAGCGTCAATGGCGCGGCGGTTGACGCCATTTTGGCATCCACGAAAAACCCCGTTCAGCTCGGCGGTGGCATCCGCACCTTGGCCCATATTGAAGCTTGGCTCGAAAAGGGTTTGGCGCGCGTGATCTTGGGCACTGTCGCTGTCCGCGATCCCGATCTCGTCAAACAGGCCTGCAAATTGTTCCCCGGCAGAGTGGCCGTTGGCATCGATGCCAAGGGCGGCAAGGTTGCTGTCGAAGGCTGGGCGGAAGCATCAGAGCTTGGCGTCATCGAACTGGCAAAGCGTTTTGAAGGCGCAGGCGTTGCGGCCATCATCTATACCGATATCGACCGCGACGGGATTTTAACGGGCATCAATTGGGAATCGACGATTGATCTGGCCGATGCCGTTTCCATTCCGGTGATTGCTTCCGGCGGATTGGCTTCAATTGCCGATATTGTACGCATGACGATGCCCGATGCGGCCAAGCTGGAAGGTGCGATTTCCGGCCGCGCGCTGTATGATGGTCGGATCGATCCAGAAAACGCGCTTTCCATCTTAAACGGCGTAAACCGCACATCCGCATAGAAGGCTGGTCATTTGCGTAGGAGTTGGTTCAAATACTTGTCGCGGATTTGTTTGGCCGGTGTGATTGTCGGAATTTCCCCTGTGTTGTCCGTAGTGATTTCCAGTATGATTGCAAATGCAAACGAATGTGTTTTGCATGAAGGGTACACCAACCCCTGCATCATCGCCGGTAATGACATAGGGGGACTGCTGGGCGCGATGTTCATATTCGGATGGTTTATGTTGGTTTCGATCCCACTAGGCGCCCTTTCGATCATTATTTGGCTAGTGGCCTTCATTTTGAAGCAGTTTTTTGATTGGCGGAGCCGTACAGTATGACCATGAAAGCCCGTGTCATTCCCTGCCTCGATGTCAAAGACGGTCGCGTCGTCAAAGGCGTCAATTTTGTCGATCTGGTTGATGCTGGTGATCCGGTCGAGGCAGCTATTGCCTATGATGCGGCAGGGGCTGATGAACTCTGCTTTCTGGACATCACCGCCTCATCCGACAATCGCGATACCATCTATGATGTGGTTGCGCGCACCGCTGAACATTGTTTCATGCCGGTGACGGTTGGCGGCGGTGTGCGCAAGGTTGAAGACATTCGCAAGCTCTTGCTCGCGGGTGCCGACAAGGTTTCCATCAACACTGCAGCGGTGAAGAACCCGGACTTTGTGGCGCAAGCGGCTGACAAGTTCGGCAACCAGTGCATTGTGGTTGCCATCGATGCAAAGTCCGTCGGTGACAATCGCTGGGAAATCTTCACCCATGGCGGTCGTGAGCCGACAGGGATTGATGCCATAGAGTTCGCGCGAAAAGTTGTCGATCTGGGTGCAGGTGAAATCCTGCTCACGTCGATGGATCGCGACGGTACGAAGGCCGGTTTTGATGTGCCGCTCACCCGAGCCATCGCGGATGCGGTTCGTGTGCCGGTGATTGCCTCTGGCGGTGTCGGCACGCTCGATCATCTTGTTGAAGGCGTGCGTGATGCGCATGCGACCGGCGTTCTTGCCGCCTCGATTTTCCATTTTGGGACCTACACAATCGGCGAGGCCAAAGCGCATATGGCAAAGGCGGGAATTCCTGTGCGCCTCGATCCATCGGAGATCGCCGTATGAGTAAATTCTCACTGAAAGACTTGGAAGCGATCATTGCTGCGAAAGCGGCAGATGACCCGCAAACATCGTGGACCGCCAAATTAATTGCGGGCGGCCCCGAAAAGATTGCCAAAAAGCTCGGCGAAGAGGCGACTGAAACCATCATTGCCGCGCTGAGCGAGGACCAAGCCTCTTTCACGGCAGAAAGCGCCGATCTTCTTTATCACTGGCTGGTTCTGGCGCATGCAAAGGGCGTATCCGTGGAAGAAGTGTTTTCCGAGCTTGAACGCCGGACAGCGCAAAGTGGGCTTGCGGAGAAAGCCTCGCGTAAGGCACTATAGAGCGGCTTCGCCTCGGGAGGGATGCGATGGACCGGTCTGCAGATACAAGTGCTTCTGCGCTCGATAATGCGCTTTTTGATGAATTGGCCAGAGCGCCAGCGCCGCCGCCACAATCACCGGAAGACGCTGCTGTTGTCGACCAGTTGGCTGGCGGACCCTTTTCGCCCTATCGATATTTTACAGCGGAGCGGTGGGCAGAGTTTCGCGCCGATACACCGCTCACGCTTTCCGAAGACGAAGTTCACCGACTGCGCTCATTGAACGACCCTATTGAATTGGACGAAGTGCGTCGGATTTACCTGTCGCTCTCTCGGCTGTTGTCCGCTCATGTCGAAGCTTCGCAGGAATTGTTCCGGCAGCGAAAGAAATTTCTTAATGTGGAGGAAGTCAATAAAACGCCTTTCATTATTGGCGTTGCGGGTTCCGTTGCAGTCGGTAAGTCTACCACCGCACGTGTGCTGAAAGAGCTGCTGGCCCGCTGGCCCACAAGCCCAAAAGTCTCCTTGGTGACAACAGACGGCTTTTTGCTTCCAAATGAAGAATTGCGCAATCGCAACTTGATGGAGCGCAAGGGCTTTCCAGAAAGCTACGATGTCAGCGCAATCTTGAATTTTCTGTCCGCCATCAAAGCGGGCGAGAAGTCGGTCAAGGCGCCGCTTTATTCGCATTTGACCTACGACGTGCGTGAAGACGAGTATCTGACCATCGAGCAGCCGGACATTTTGATCTTCGAAGGCATTAATGTGCTTCAGGTCAGAGATTTGCCTGAAGATGGGCGTATGATCCCGTTTGTCTCCGACTTTTTCGATTTCTCCGTCTACATTGATGCAGACGATGAGCTGATCCACAAATGGTATGTTGATCGCTTCATGCGCCTGCGTGAAACCGCCTTTAAAGATCCCAATTCTTTCTTTCACCGGTATTCGCAATTGTCGAAGGATGCAGCACTCGCCATCGCAGAAGGCTTATGGGCAAATATCAACCTGACAAACTTGCGCGAAAACATCCTTCCAACACGTCCGCGTGCCGACCTGATCTTGCGCAAAGGTGCCGACCATTTGGTAGAAAGCGTACTGCTTCGCAAGCTTTGATCTTTGGTTAGACCGGTTTGGTAACGCGTCTTAGCGTCAAGTTGATTCGTCCGGGCTTTTTCAGAAGCGTTGACGTACCAGGATAAATCCGGTCGACGCCATGAAAGGCGAGGCGACCTTCTCCGCCCATCACCAGCACGTCACCCGATTGCAGTTTGATCGACTTGGTGCCGCCAGAGCGGGTATTTTCACCAACGCGAAACAGGCATGTATCGCCAAGTGACACCGACAAAACCGGTGCATCGAAGTCTTGTTCATCACGATCCTGATGAAGACCCATTTTTGCCGTTGGTTCATAGTGGTTGATCAGGCAGGCTTCAGGCGGCTGATCATACCCCGCATAATTGGTCCATAGCGCCAGAAGGATCTCAGGCATGGGCGGCCATGGTTTTTCTGTCACCGGGTGCAAGTGCTGGTAGCGATAGCCCTTTTCCTTGTCTGTTACCCAACCAAGCTCCCCGCAATTGGTCATGCGCACGGACATGGGTTTACCGGTGCGCGGCATGGTTGGCACATAAAGCGGTGCTTGGCGCACGATCTCTCGAATATCTTCAAGCAGCGCACGTTGTTCGACGGTTGTCAGCGCCATGGGAACATGGCGAACGCCTTTGGGTAGGATTTCCATCGTCAGTTTTGCAGACCGAAGATTTCTTCTGGAGCGCCGTAAAAGTCCCACCATCCCCAAAAAGCGACGTCAGTTGGACCTGTAACAGCATCGACCAACCCCCAGCCGCCCGTGGTTTCGCGCATCAAAGCCCAAACAGTAAGCCCATCCATCATCTCAATGTCATCGGCCCACACGGTATTTGCCGGATCGATGGGGCGTCCGCCCGGCCGTTGTGGCTCAAGGCGTGCAAAAGCCCAGCCATCCAGAACCTGTAGACTGCCAACGACAAATTCGACGGGCCCGCGCATTTCTGCTTCAATCTTCGCGCGAACGGCATCGAGAATGGCTTTGCGTTCTGCGGTGCCGCGCGCTGGCTCATAAGGTGTCTGCGCCATAGCACTTACAGACATTGCGAGAAGGATGATAAAACCCATTACTGCGCCAGTTATTGTGCGGTGCGTCATCATGTCTTGCTCTCCAGGGCCATTGCGTCAGCTTGTCATATGAAAATATGGGCTCGCAAGCGTCATTTGATGCGTGAAAGGCCAAGACCATGGAAAGCTCAGTTTTAGACCCGTTTATTTTGTCGCGCATGCAATTCGCGGCCAACATCACGTTTCACATCCTCTTCCCGACGATCACGATCGCGCTGGGCTGGGTGCTTTTGTACTTCAAGCTGCGGTACGCGCGCTCAGGCGATCAAGCATGGATGGACGCTTACTTCTTCTGGGTTAAAGTCTTTGCGCTGTCATTTGCGATGGGTGTTGTCTCTGGTATCACCATGAGTTTCCAATTCGGTACGAATTGGCCGGGCTTTATGGAAACGGTTGGCAATATTGCCGGGCCGCTTCTTGCCTATGAAGTCATGACTGCTTTCTTCCTTGAAGCGGTCTTCCTTGGCATCATGCTGTTCGGCTTTCGGCGCGTATCCAACAGCATTCACACGCTGGCGACATTTCTGGTGGCCTTCGGCACTACCATGAGTGCGTTTTGGATATTGGTCTTGAATTCGTGGATGCACACGCCCGCCGGGTTTGAAATCCGCGAAGGCGTTGCCTTTGCCACAGACTGGTGGGCGATCGTTTTCAATCCTTCAATGCCCTATCGCCTGGTGCACATGCTACTGGCGTCCGGCTTGACGGTGGCATTCCTCATCGCCGGTCTGTCCGCATTCCGTTATTTGTTGGGTGATCGTTCCGATGCGATGCGCAAGGCACTCAACACGGGTGTGTTCCTGGGCGCTGTTTTGATCCCGATCCAGATTTTTGCTGGCGACATGCATGGCCTCAACACACTTGAGCACCAGCCTGCAAAAGTTGCAGCAATGGAGGGCAATTGGGAAACGCGTGGCAATGTACCTTTGCTTCTCTTTGCTATTCCAGATCAGGAAGCACGCGAAAACCGGTTCGAAATTGGTATTCCGTCCGGCGCCAGCTTGATCCTGAAGCACAGCGCCGACGGTGTTGTGCCCGGCTTGAACGAGTTCGTCACCGATGATGGCGAGGTTATGCACCCGCCTGTCGCGCCCTTGTTCTGGGGATTCCGGATTATGGTCGGTACAGGCATGGCCATGCTGTTCCTCTCATGGGTAGGCAGTTGGTATCTCTACCGCCGCAGAAACCAGGAAGAGGCACTGCCCAAGTTCCTGGCGATGGCTTTTGTTCCGATGGCGCTGTCCGGTTGGGTAGCAACGATTGCCGGTTGGTATGTCACCGAAATCGGGCGCCAGCCCTGGTTGGTCTCCGGCGTGTTGACCACAAAAGATGCGCTCGGCCCGATTGCAGGCGGCATGGTTCTGTCCACATTGCTGGCCTACCTCGCGGTTTATGTGCTGCTGTTGGGTGCCTATCTGTTCGTCATCATCCGGTTGGCGGCCAAAGCGGCCAAGGGCGGCAGTCAAGAGCCAAAGCCTGACGCAGCCGGTGAGCCTGCAATGCCCGGCGCGCCAGCTGCACTGCAACCAGCGGAGTAGTCAAAATGGATGTCACACTCCTCTATCCGCATCTGCCGCTGATCTTTGCAGGGCTGATGGGCCTGTCCATATTGATCTATGTCGTGCTCGATGGTTTCGATCTCGGCGTGGGCATTCTCTACGCGGTCGCCAAGGATGAAGACAAAGACAGGATGATTGCTTCCATCGGGCCATTTTGGGATGCCAACGAAACCTGGCTGGTGCTGGCCATCGGTATCCTGCTGGTTGCCTTTCCGGTGGCGCATGGCGTCATTTTGACAGCGCTATATCTGCCGGTTGCGATCATGTTGATCAGCTTGATTGCCCGCGGCGTTGCATTTGAGTTCCGTGCCAAAGCGGATGCCGAAGAAAAATGGCTCTGGAACCGTGTCTTCTTTGCCGGTTCGCTCGGAACAGCGCTCAGCCAGGGCTACATGCTCGGTGTTTATGTGCTTGGCTTAACGGGCGGCTGGTTGGCTTTCCAATTCGGCTTGATCGTCGCGCTGTGCTTAACCGCCACCTATGCCGCCATTGGTTCAGCTTGGCTCATCTACAAGACGGAAGGCGACCTCCAAAAAAGAGCAGTCGGATGGATGCAGCGGTCACTGCTTTTCACAATGATCGGCATGGGCATCATTTCTTTGGCAACACCCTTTGCCAGCCCACGCATCTTTGAAAAATGGTTCTCCGTCCCGGAGATCATCGCATTACTGCCGCTTCCGATCATGACGCTGGGGCTTTTCGGTTTTCTCTTCTGGCAGCTGCTCTATTTGCCGGATCGCAACGACCGTTTTTCACTGGTGCCTTTCGCTGGCATGGTCGGCATCATGACGCTTGGTTTTATGGGTCTCGCTTACTCGTTCTACCCATTCGTGGTGCCTGATCGCATGACAATCTATGAAAGTGCGTCGGCACCGGAAAGCCTCATCATCATCCTGTTCGGCACGATGTTCGTGTTGCCGGTAATCATCGGTTACTCGATCTTTTCCTATCGGGTCTTTGGCGGTAAGGCGACGGAACTGCGCTACGACTGATCAAGCACGTCGCGCCAATTGTGTGCCGGTTCAAAGCCGAGCAACCGCTTGGCTTTCCGGTTGCAATAAACCGTTTCTTCGCCGGCTAACTCACGCTTGATCGGTACGCCCTGATAGTAGCGCTCTATCAACGCTGCCGTCGTAAGATTGACCGAATGATTATCATTGGACGCGTTGAATATCTGATATCCAAGCCCATCAGTTTGCAGCATCAAATGCACCATTTGCGCCAAATCCCGCGCATCGATGTAGGCAAAAATATTCCTTCGACGCAGATCGGGGTCGTCCATATAGGACGGAAAATTCTGCGCATATTCGTGCGGCTCAACCACATTGTTGATGCGAATACCGTAAATATCAGAGCCCGTTCGGCGTTGGAATGAGCGCGCGGTCACCTCATTGGCAACTTTCGACATAGCGTAAGAATCTTCAGGCACGACAGGATGATCTTCATCGACCGGCAAATAGTCCGGCTTACGCTCGCCTTGCGCGAAACAGATGCCATAGGTGGTTTCCGATGAGGCAAAGATGATCTTCTTGATGCCAAGCTTCACCGCAGCCTCGATGACATTGTAGGTTCCAACCGCATTAACCCTGAATGTTTCATTGTCCGGGTTCAAAAGGATACGCGGCACCGCTGCAAAGTGGACGACCGCATCGAATTTTGGCACGCTTTCCAGTTCCAACTCATCAAAATTGGCGAGCGATGACAGCACATCAAACATCTGACCGCTGTCGGTAATGTCAGCGGTGATATTGTCCACGCCCGGATGATCGAGCGGTGTCAGGTCAACATTGACCACACGATGGCCTTTATCGAGCAGCCAGGGGATCATATGCTTGCCAGCCTTTCCGGAGCCGCCGGTAAACAAAAGTCGATGTGGCTTGTCTGGCATGCTCTATCCTCCCGTCGATCATGACTGGGAGAAGCATGGTGCATGAAGCGTTATTGGCAAGGTCGCAAAACCTGAAGTTACGTCTTTTTTGCTCTACAACTTGCTGATTTCCCTCAGATATTCGTTGGAATAGTCGACTTCCAATTCAATCCAGATCGGTAGATGGTCCGACATTTGGTCGTTGCGCCAGTCTTTATAGTAATTGTCTTTATACGGGTCTGCAGCTGATATGCCGGCATCTGCATTTTCAAGCGCTTTTTGATGAAAGCTCCAGAACCACTCGCTTGCCTTCATGTTGCGTCTGATGGCGTTGGCAATCGGGCGGTAGGCTTCAGCTTCCTCGTCGAGAAAGACAGCCTCATAAACAGGGATCACACCCTTGTTGAGGAACTCGGTTTTGCCCTCCAGCCCGGTAAAAGCAATCTGGTCGTAGTGTTTGGTACCCGACGCGGAAGTGGGTCCCATATCCGGCACTTCAAAACCTGCATCTTCCAGAGCTTTCATACCGGCATCATTGCGCGTTTCGATGTTCATATCGCCAATAAAGACATGAACTTCATCGGTCTTCTTGGCGCGTTTGGCGAGTTCTTCGCCGACAACACGAATTTCATCTTCGCGCAAAGGTCGGCCAGCGACTTCCGTGAAAACAATGTGCGCACTGCACAGTGTGAATTTGAACCAGCCCGCTTGGAACGCTGCGAAGTAAGGCGTGCGGCCGACCTGCTCGCCACCGGGTAATGCGCTTTGTGGCACCACCAATTCACCAATCAAATTGCGGAAGAAGACTTTGTTCTTGTTGTAGAGAAACGCCATCCGCTCGTGGTTTCCACGACCCTGACCACCGCTGTCATTGATGAAATAATCCCAATTGGGACCGAGCAAATCCATCAAACGTTCGACAGACTCAATGCTTTTGACTTCCTGAAGCGCGCAAATGTCGAAATGGTCAATCACCTCCGCGATGTAATGGAAGCTCTCCGGTAGCCGTGGCATCCCTCCGTCAAAATGCTGGATGTTCCAAGACCCGACGATGAGCGAGTTTGGTCTGCGCTTTGAGGTGATGTTGCCGTTCAATAGCGCACGAAGCCGGAGTATCCGATTGGCGATCCAGCCGGCTTGGCCGGGTTTTTCAGTGCCGTGCGGGTAGTAACGTTCTTTCTTCAGATCGCGATAAAATGCCATTGCGTCTTGCCTCCACAATAGTTGGTGGCAGGACGCTAGCACATTTTGCAGTTACATCGAGCGACGGATTGATGACGCTTTAAATATCCAAGTTCGCCACGCTCAGCGCATTGTCCTGAATGAACTCGCGGCGTGGCTCCACTTCATCGCCCATCAGTCGGCTGAAGAGGGAATCGGCATCGGTCGCGTCATTGACTTTGACCTGCAGCAATGACCGCGCATCAGGATCGAGTGTGGTCTCCCATAATTGCTCGGCATCCATTTCACCAAGACCCTTGTAGCGTTGAAGTGTCAGACCTTTGCGGGCCGATTCAAATACCAGATCAAGGAGCTGCAGCGGTCCGGAAACAGGTTCGCTCTTGTCCTTGCGGCGCAAGGTTGGTGGTGTGTCGAACACGCCATTAAGGCGCGGTTGCAATCCATGAAGCGCGCGCGCATCTGCTGACTGGATCAAATTGGCATCGAGCAATTGCGCTTCTTTTACACCGCGCACCATGCGCTCGAAGACGAAGCCGCCCATACCCTCATTGGATGGGTTGGTACGTCCGGCCCAGCCGCGTTCGGTTTCTTCTGCCACAGCATCAAGCCGTTCGGCCACCTTGGCAGCGATGTCATTGGCGCGACCCAGATCGTTCAGAACGCTGGCATCCAGTGCGCCGCCCAACATTGCTTGTTCGACAACGCCATGCTCATAGCGCGAATGCAGACCATTCAAGAGTGAACGGATTTGGATGCAGACTTCAATCGTGGCGCGCAGGTCAGAACCAGTCAGCACCTCGCCGGAACCGGCAACCAGTTGTGCATCATCCAAGCCGACATCGAGCAGGTAGTTTTCCAGCGCCTGCTCATCCTTGATATATTGGAAGTTCTTGCCGCGTGACACCTTATAGAGCGGCGGCTGGGCGATGTAGAGATGCCCGCGCTCGATCAGTTCCGGCATCTGACGGAAGAAGAAGGTCAGCAAAAGCGTGCGGATGTGAGCGCCATCAACGTCCGCATCTGTCATGATGATGATCTTGTGATAGCGTAGCTTTTCCGGGTTGAACTCATCCTTGCCGATGCCCGTGCCGAGCGCAGTAATGAGCGTACCGACCTGATCGGACGACAGCATCCTATCAAACCGTGCCCGCTCCACATTCAGGATTTTACCGCGCAAGGGCAGAATTGCCTGGTTTTTACGGCTCCGACCAGATTTGGCCGAACCACCAGCTGAATCACCCTCAACGATAAAGATTTCCGACTTTGCTGGATCGCGTTCCTGACAATCGGCGAGTTTGCCGGGCAGCGATGTGATGTCGAGCGCACCTTTGCGGCGTGTTAACTCACGGGCTTTTCGCGCTGCTTCGCGAGCCGCAGCTGCCTCGACGACCTTGGTGACAAGGATTTTGGCATCGCCCGGATTTTCTTCCAGCCATTCTGACAGCGTTTCATTGACAAGGCTCTCAACAACTGGACGCACTTCGGACGAAACCAGCTTGTCTTTGGTTTGCGACGAGAATTTTGGGTCGGGCACCTTCACAGAGAGCACGCAGGTCAGGCCCTCTCGGCAATCATCACCGGTCAGCGAGACCTTTTCTTTCTTCAAAATGCCCGAGCGTTCTGCATAGCCGGTCACTTGGCGCGTCAGGGCACCGCGGAAACCCGCCATATGCGTGCCGCCGTCGCGCTGAGGGATGTTGTTGGTAAAGCACAGCACATTCTCGTGGTAGCTGTCGTTCCACCAAAGAGCGACTTCAACGGTGATGCCGTCTTTTTCACCTTCGATGTAGACGGGGTTCTCGATCAGCGGCTTCTTGGCGCGGTCGAGCCAGCGTACAAATTCTTTCAAGCCGCCATCATAAAGAAGCTCAACTTCTTTTTTGTCCGCGTGGCGCGCATCGGTCAGTAATATGCGCACACCGGAATTCAAAAACGCCAATTCACGCAAGCGGTGTTCCAGCGTGTCAAAACTGAACTCGGTCTTGGTGAAAGTTTCAGTTGAGGGCAGGAATGTGACTTCAGTTCCGGTATAGTCGCCGGCATCACCGACAACGGCCAGCGGCGCATCTGCCACACCGTGTGTGAAGCTCATTTCATGGAAATTGCCGTCACGTCCGATGCGCAATCTCAGCATCACCGACAGCGCGTTCACCACTGAAACGCCAACGCCGTGCAGGCCGCCTGATACCTTGTAGGAATTCTGGTCAAATTTACCGCCGGCATGAAGCTGGGTCATGATCACTTCTGCCGCCGAAACACCCTCTTCTTCGTGGATACCCACAGGAATACCACGTCCATTGTCGGTAACCGTCACTGAACCGTCGGCATTGAGTGTCACGGTCACCAGATCCGCATGTCCCGCCAAAGCCTCGTCGATGGCATTATCGACCACCTCATAGATCATATGGTGCAGGCCGGAACCGTCATCGGTGTCGCCAATATACATGCCAGGGCGCTTGCGAACTGCATCCAAGCCCTTCAAAACCTTGATGGAATCGGCGCCATAATCGGCTTCCATCTCGTTTGGCATCTGGTCTGCTGGGTTGCTCATCTGGCATCCTGTCCGGTGATGCGGTGCGTATGTCCCCAAACATTCGAATCACCGCAGTAAATCATGAATTTATATAGGCTTTTTGAGGCTTGATTCCAAATGCGGCACCGGTGAGGTGCAGGCCGTTTTCACGCCTTTTCCAAGCTGAGCATGTGGATCTTTGAACGACTAAGCCTGGAAAGATTTTCTATGCCCGATCAGGCTGCCGTTTTGGTGGCGTTTTCCCGGCGGTAATTGTGCCAACTGCGCACCAGCCACCAACCCAAAACCAGTAAAATCAGAGCGATCATCACAACCACAGCGCCTTGCGCCAGAAGCGCAGTAAGCTGCGCAAGCTGGTTCACAAACACATAGCCGAGACCAAGGTAAAGCGTTGTCCACGCCGCAGCGCCTGGAACCGAGGCAAGCGTATAGTGCATCCATGGTAGTGATGTCGCTCCGGCGATGTAAGCCACATAGGGAGCCGTTGGCGCGAACACCGCGCGGCTGGCGAAAATGGCCGCTGCGCCCCAACGTTCAACCATGTTTTCGGCTCGTTTGATGGTTTTGGCAAAGCGGGGCGAACTTTTGCGCTTTTCAATCATCGGACGCCCGCCGCGCTGTGCGATGAAATAGACCATCTGATCGCCGAGCACATAGGCTGCGAAGGTAGCGGCAAAAGTGGGCCAGAACGCAAGATCGCCACTGGCGCTAAACGCACCCGCGCTTACAACCAGCATGGCGCCAGGCGTTGGCAGGCCAAGGCAACCGATCAGCACCACAAAGGCGATGACCCAAAGCCCGTAGTCGGGGACAAGTGCGAGCAGCGTGTCAATCATCGTTGAGCTCATCCACGCGGTCTTCCCATTCCTCGAGCCGCTTGCGCAGTTCGCGCGCAGCTTCATGGGCAGCTTTGGCGGCAAGAACACGGGCCTGAAGCTCATCGAGCGTCACACCCTGTTCCAGCGCGATTTCGCCGAGGCGCACCTTGCGATGTGGCCCCTCATGATCGAGCCCCAAAACGGGAAACAGACGCTCGGGTGGAACATCATAAGACAGCGACACGTAGCGCGGTGTCATCCACGCTTCGAGTGTCTGGTTGCGATGCGCCGGATCATTGAAATAGAGGAAGTTCGCGAGAAACTTGCCGCCGACCCACAAAAGTACGGCAAAGCACCCGATAAAGGCCAGAAACGGCCAGCGCTGACGCGTCCAAAGATATGTTAAAAAGCCCATCCAGCCGTCCCACAAGGCCGCCACTTCAGCGCCTTGAATGCGCTAAGGCCGACCAGGGCGCAAGTTACCAATTGGCAAGAATTAATACGATGAAAGCAGTAGACGTCCGCCCGCATAGCCGAAAACCAGCGCGAGTGCTGCCTCTATCAACCGCCGCGCGCGCTTGTAGGCCCGTACCATAGTGGGGTTACCGAAAATCAGCGCATAGGCCTGAAAGGTGACGCCGGAAACCAGAAGGCACATCACCATCGTCATCCAGAAAGGCGCGTCCGGCGTTCCCTTGATCAGTGCGACGACCGCCAGCCATGACAGAACCGCCTTCGGGTTGGTCAGGTGCAATAGCGCGCCGCGCACATAGAGCTTTTTGAACGACACGCCCTGCACGTCAGCGGCATCGGGCACGCGCGCTGAAAAGGCCGAGCGCAGTGATTTCAGGCCAAGCCAGAGAAGATAGAGCCCACCGAGTATCTTCATCGCGGTCAGCCCATAGGCCGTCGCTTCCAGCCAGGTGGAAAGGCCGATGGCCGCCAAAAGCGCCCACGTCGCCGAGCCGGATTGGACGCCAAGCGCGAACATGATGCCCGAAAGCCGCCCGCGCGCCATGGAGGTGGTCATAATGGCCATGTTGGCTGGCCCGGGCGTCAAAACCGCGAGCGCGATGGCGATCAGAATAAGCGTCATGCAGGCGGCGGCGAAGCCGGTTCCCACAATTCAATCGGGTTACCTTCCGGATCATGGATGCGCGCAAAGCGCCCGATCTCCGGCGTGTCCCAGGCGGGATCGGTTTTGACGTCAATGCCCGCCCTTTCAAGCTGCGCTTTCATGGCATCAAGATCATTGACCCGAAAATTGATCATCCATTGCTTCTCGGCGGGAAAATAATCCGTGTCATGGTCAAAGGGCTGAAAGACCGTATAGCCGCCCTCCTGCGTCCACGGCATGCCCTCAACGCCCAGGTGCGTTGCATACCATGTGCGCAACGCATCCGGGTCTTTCGCCCGGTAAAACACCCCGCCTATGCCGGTTACTTTTTCCATGCTGCTCACCCCGATTGTGAAGGAGATGTCAGGCTATGGGTTGGGAGGGAAGGTGGCAAGAGATTTAGTCGGTTAGCCTTTTGAGGATAACTTTTGCTTTGCCCAGATAATGTTTTGCGGCATCAGCCCAAACCGCGTGACCGCCCTCCTCTAAAACAGGGATAGCACTTTCGATGCGTTCAGCGCCATCCTTTGCACGTTTCAAGTCATCGGTCCGTTCGGCAATAAGCAATTCGGTATAGCCTAAAATATAACTAGTGCCTGCCCAATCGAGCGGCACGCGCTCGCGTGTGCGTTCCTCCAGCGCGGCACGGTAGCTACCGTGC
>JBCBDX010000008.1:0-180924 GCA_038529265.1 Pseudomonadota bacterium | reverse complement strand
GTGAAAACCAGATCTCTCTGGCGGTCCCAGGATGTCAAGGGTTGGTAAGGTTCTGCGCGTTGCTTCGAATTAAACCACATGCTCCACCGCTTGTGCGGGCCCCCGTCAATTCCTTTGAGTTTTAATCTTGCGACCGTACTCCCCAGGCGGAATGCTTAATCCGTTAGGTGTGTCACCGAATAGTATACTACCCGACGACTGGCATTCATCGTTTACGGTGTGGACTACCAGGGTATCTAATCCTGTTTGCTCCCCACACTTTCGCACCTCAGCGTCAGTATCGAGCCAGTGAGCCGCCTTCGCCACTGGTGTTCCTCCGAATATCTACGAATTTCACCTCTACACTCGGAATTCCACTCACCTCTCTCGAACTCTAGATTGACAGTATCAAAGGCAGTTCCGGAGTTGAGCTCCGGGATTTCACCCCTGACTAATCAATCCGCCTACGCGCGCTTTACGCCCAGTAATTCCGAACAACGCTAGCTCCCTTCGTATTACCGCGGCTGCTGGCACGAAGTTAGCCGGAGCTTCTTCTACGGTTACCGTCATTATCTTCACCGTTGAAAGTGCTTTACAACCCTAGGGCCTTCATCACACACGCGGCATGGCTGGATCAGGCTTGCGCCCATTGTCCAATATTCCCCACTGCTGCCTCCCGTAGGAGTCTGGGCCGTGTCTCAGTCCCAGTGTGGCTGATCATCCTCTCAGACCAGCTATAGATCGTCGCCATGGTAGGCCATTACCCCACCATCTAGCTAATCTAACGCGGGCCCATCAAACTCCGATAAATCTTTCTCCCGAAGGACGTATACGGTATTAGCACACGTTTCCATGTGTTATTCCGTAGAGCTTGGTAGGTTCCCACGCGTTACTCACCCGTCTGCCACTCCCCCGAAGGGGCGTTCGACTTGCATGTGTTAAGCCTGCCGCCAGCGTTCGTTCTGAGCCAGGATCAAACTCTCAAGTTGAATGAGAATTTGCCTGGCGTCGCTTACACGCTTTTGAATTGACGAGAACATTTTGTACACCGTCGCTAACGCGACGAGTTTAAAAGTCTCTGTCAGAAACGTGTACGACACCAGTTGTCTCTTTACGCTTCGAGCATAAGCTCTCGGCATGGCAGAAGACTGCCGCCCACGTTTCTCTTTCTTCCATATTCAATTGTCAAAGATCAGACAAAGCGAAGCAGTGTCCCGGTTCGTGGCTTGATGCTTTGAACCGTGTGAGGGTCGCTGAAGCGGCTCTCTTTATGATGACCAACAGAGCGAAGCGTTTTGCCGCCAGCGGCGGTGCCGCCCTCGTTGGTGAGCGGTGTATAATCCCGGTGACACAAAACTGTCAATCAGGAATCTGAACTTTTTTGCGTTTTTTTTGCCAATAAATAAACATGGCCAAATCAGCCTATTTGGAGGCAAAAATTGCCGCATTTGCATCCATATAGGAAGCAGATATTATTGTGCTTCAACCGCGCACTGGAAACAGAGAAGAAAATCGCGTGTCCAATCGCCCCAATCTTGTCGACATTACCGATCCAGACGAAGCGCCACTGCTAACTGGCAAAGTGCGAAAGCCGGATCGGCGGGAAGTTTCACTGCGCTGGCTGTCCGGAACAATTCTAACCGGCGTTGCATCGACGGCGCTTATGGGCGCAGCATTATTGACAGCGCTCGATGGCAAGCAGCTGTTGGCGACACCCCCAGAGATTGGCCGGTTTACGGAGCTTCAAGACGGGACAGTCGCCACCGGCGGTGACGCAAAAACAAGCAGACTTGTCACGTCTGGCAGTTTAGCGATCGCGAATGAGTTGCCCGACCGGCGTCGAATGAGTGTCTCCACGGTTACCCAGGTTGGTGACTCCAATGTTATTCGCACCAAGCCATTTGAACACCTGACAATCTCGTTGGCACGCGTTCAGGCAGATGATGCCGAGTATCCGCCCTTCAATCCGCTGACCATTTTCGCAGAGGGTAATGTACCACCGGTGCCGGACAGCGGCGTTACCGGCGCACTTATATATGGCGCCAATGTCGAAACCGAAGCAGCCGTTAAAGTCACCGACTTCGAGTTCAACACAGATGTAGATGTATCGGAGTTCACTATCTCAGCCGATGAGGCAGAGCAAATACTACGAACAAATGCTGCGCTGCTTACAGGCGGCGAAACAAAGGTAGCGTCCGTCAACTATGTTGATCCTCTGAGATTTGGAATAGACAATCCTTCGCTTCAAGCGCTTGTGGCACCTCAAGTGACGAGAATTGTCCCGCAAAATGTCTCGGTTGCACCCTCTGGTACAGCAAGTGGCGCTAGCTCCTATAAAGAAGACCTGGTTGAAGCTCGCAGCGACATTGAAATCACCGAAGCATTCTCGACAGTGGACTATGCGGGCCTTGATGGCATGGGTGAGGCAATCGCCACACTCTTGAACAGTCAGCAGCTATCAGGCGGCCAATCGGTTCGCTTGGGACTGGAACGAGAGAGCGGCCAAAAGATGTGGGCGGTCAAACGCGCTTCAGTTTATCGTGGCAGTGAGCATCTGATGACGATCGCACTCAATGATGTTGGTCAGTACGTACCAGCTCAGGAGCCTGTCGATCGCGGAGTTATGAAAAAGCTGAGTGCGGCAAACGAAGAACCAGTACTCCCACCGATTAACACAGCCAATCTACCCACAGCGTATGACGCAATACACCGTGCTGTTGCATCGCATGATTTGCCAACATCCATCGCGGATCGCATCATCAAGATGGTCGCAGCCGACGTAGACTTCCGTGCACGCATACGTGCCGATGACGGACTGGAGTTGTTTTACTCTCTCCCAGAAGATGGTGAAACAAGCGAGGATCTTGAACGCGACCTCCTCTATGTCAGCGCCAATTTCAATGGTCAGAACAACCGGTTTTACAAGTTCAGAAAGTCTGATGGTTCTGTTGGCTATTATGACGGTGAAGGCAGAAGCGCTCGCCAATTCCTTTTGAGGAACCCTGTACCGAGCGGCAAATTCCGATCCGGCTTCGGCATGAGACGTCATCCAATCCTTGGCTATTCAAAAATGCATTGGGGTGTTGACTGGTCTGCCCCGCACGGCACGCCCATTATCGCGCCAGGTAACGGAACCATCGAGAAAGCTGGGTGGGCTGGCGGCTATGGACGGCAAACAGTTATCCGGCATGCTAACGGTTATGAGACATCCTATTCGCACCAAACGCGCTTTGCCAAAGGCATCCAGCCAGGTGCACGCGTAAAACAAGGGCAAGTCATTGGCTATATAGGTACTACGGGCCTCTCTACTGGCCCGCATCTGCATTACGAGATGCGCGTAAATGGAAAGCGCGTGGACCCGCTGCGCGTTCGTCTGCCCGATAGTGATACACTGACTGGCGACGAACTCATTGCCTTCATGCTGGAACGCGACCGTATTGACGCTCTGCTCGCCAGCGAGCCAGAGACTGAAACGGTCGCAGCACTTTAGCTAGAAGGCGGTTTGCGGATCATCAGCCAGGCCACCGCCGCCGAAATAAACGACAATGCAGCCGCAACCAAAGCAACTGCCTGGAATGCAGCCGTCATAGCTTGACTGTGGGCATCTGCATTTTCTGCAGCACTCGAAAGGCCGTAATCGCCAGGCGTCACGCCGACTGAGCCATTGTAAACCGTAGCTGCCAATAATCCCATCAACGCAACAGCAAAAAGACCGGCGACACGCGAGACTGCGTTGTTAACGCCGGAAGCTGAACCCGTATTGGTCTCATCAACTGAGGTCATAACCGCCGTCGAGAGCGGCGATACCACAAGCGCCAACCCGATGGCAGTCAATGACAAGAAGGGTAAAACTGATAGCCAAAATGATTGCATTGGTGCTGCCAGTGCCAATCCCACATAAGCAATGGCAACCGTAATCGAACCGGTCGTAAGCAAGGGTGCTGGCCCGACGCGATCCGCCAAGCGCCCAACAAAACCCGACAAAAGCCCGATAGCTACTGATATCGGAAGAAACGCCAGCGCGACCTGAAGCTGACCGACACCCCATGCGTCAATCATCGTAATGGGCAAGAAGAACAGCACAGCCGACAGGCCGAAATAGAAACTGAACGTCAAAATGTTGGCGCCAGAAAAAGTAGACGAGGCAAACAATCGCAGGGGTACCATTGGAGCCGGTGCACGGCTTTCCCACCAGAGGAATAGTGCGAATGCTATCAAGGCGGGCAACGAAAAACTGATGATCTGCGAAGCGCTGGCAACTGAACTTTCTTCGCCCTCCGGTGCAGCCAGCCCATAAGCGAGTAAAAGCAATGCGATAGAAATGAATAACGCCCCGACCCAGTCAGGAGACCGACCACCATCTGCTTCATCATCAGGAACCAATCGCCAAAGCAAGAATACGGCAAACGCACCGATAGGAAGGTTAATGGCGAAAATCAGCCGCCACGCGCTGTCGCCAAGCGTCTGCAGAACCAAGCCACCGACCATCGGGCCTAACGCAGTGGTTACAGCGGAGGCCGCAGCCCATGTACCAATAGCAGCACCTCGCTCCTCTTTGGGATAAGCTTTTGCAAGAATGGCCAGACTTCCGGGTACCATGATAGCCGCACCAATGCCCTGCACCACTCGGGCTGCAATCAACAAGTCAGCATTGGGTGCGACGGCGCAAAGTGCCGAGGCGATGACAAAAAGGAAAATCCCAGCAATAAAACTGCGACGCTGGCCGTAAACATCTCCCAGCGCACCGCCAACCAAAACGAGCGCTGATAGCGGCAGCATGTAACCATTATTGATCCAGATGCCTTGAGCGATCCGTGCATCAAGATCAGCCATCAAAGACGGCATGGCAATGGATACAACCGACCCGTCGATAAAGCCCATAGCGCTTGCAAGAATGGCAGCAATCAATACGAAATGGCGATTAGCCTTGGGGCAAAATGTTCCGCCGGTATGCTCAGCAACTGTCTCGCTCATGCGACCCCACAAAAAAAGCCGCAACCATCTTGGGTTGCGGCTTTGAAAGTGACATTTTCTGAAAAAGACTTACAGCGCTTTTTCCAGCTCTGGCAGCACATCAAATAGGTCTGCAACGAGACCGTAGTCCGCAACCTGGAAGATCGGAGCATCTTCGTCCTTGTTGATAGCAACGATAATCTTGGAGTCTTTCATGCCGGCCAGGTGCTGAATGGCGCCCGAGATACCTGCTGCGATATAAAGCTCTGGGGCAACAATCTTACCGGTTTGGCCGACTTGCCAATCGTTGGGCGCATAGCCAGCATCCACTGCTGCGCGAGAAGCACCAACTGCAGCGCCGAGCTTGTCGGCAACCGGCAATACAACTTCTTCGAATTTTTCTGAGGAACCAAGAGCGCGGCCGCCAGAGATGATGATTTTCGCCGAGGTAAGTTCGGGACGATCACCACCTGAGAGCTCAGTGGATATATACTTCGAAAGAGCCGGATCAGCCGTAGCGCCAATGGCTTCAACAGCCGCAGAGCCGCCTTCACCGGTAGCATTAAACGACGCTGTCCGAACCGTGATAACACGCTTTGCATCGGTCGCTTTCACCGTCTGTATGGCATTACCTGCATAAATGGGACGTTTGAAGGTCGTGGCATCCACGATCTCCATCACTTCCGAAATCTGCATGACATCAAGCAACGCAGCAACACGCGGCAAGATGTTTTTCCCGCTTGTAGTCGCCGGGGCTATGATGGTGTCATAGACCTCGGCAAGTGAGACAATTAGGGCCGCCATGGGCTCTGCAAGCTGTTGCTCCAAAGCGGCATCGTCGGCGTGAAGGACTTTTGATACGCCGTCGAGTTTTGAGGCCGCCTCGGCCACGGCTCCGGCGCCGCTGCCAGCCACCAGGATGTGGACATCGCCACCAATTTCTTTGGCAGCTGTAAGCGTCTTGTTCGTTTGATCGGAAAGCGCCGAATTGTCATGTTCAGCAATCAGTAAAGTTGCCATATCTTAATTCTCCCGAAACTTCAGATCACGCCAGCTTCATCGCGAAGCTTGCTGACCAGCTCTTCAACCGAACCAACTTTGACGCCAGCTTTGCGCCCTTCCGGCTCTTCCGTGTTTAAAACTTCCAGACGCGGCGCAGCATCAACACCGAAGTCGCCCGGCGTCTTCTCATCAATCGGCTTCTTTTTGGCTTTCATGATGTTTGGCAAAGATGCATAACGCGGCTCGTTCAAGCGCAAATCTGTTGTGACAATCGCAGGCATCTTGATCTCGATGGTTTGCAAACCTCCATCGATCTCGCGCGTAACTTTCGCGATATCGCCCTCAATCTCGACGTCCGATGCAAACGTGCCCTGGCTCCAGCCGAGCAATGCCGACAACATCTGACCTGTCTGGTTCGCATCATCGTCGATTGCCTGCTTACCGAGAATAACAAGGCCAGGCTCTTCCGCTTCAACAACACCTTTCAGGATTTTCGCAACTGCCAAAGGTTCAACCAAATCATCATGCTTGACCAAGATGCCGCGATCAGCGCCCATGGCCAAGCCGGTGCGGATGGTCTCCTGCGCTTGCGCTGGGCCAATGGAAACAACGACAATTTCCGTCACTTTGCCAGCTTCTTTAAGACGTATAGCCTCTTCAACAGCAATCTCGTCGAAAGGGTTCATCGACATTTTGACATTTGCGAGTTCAACGCCGGAACCATCAGGCTTCACCCGGATTTTTACGTTGTAATCAACGACGCGTTTAACCGGCACCAAGACTTTCATTTTTCACTCCCGAAACTGCGTGGTGATAAGCACACATTTTTATCAATGGCTATAAAATCAACGACAAGCGACGTCGACCGCGCCAATTTGCCGTTTAATGCGATATTTTGACGTTTACGTCAACGTAATATTCTATTTGCCCCTGCCCCAAACCTTTGTCTTTTCTGGTTCATGGCCGGCGGGTTGGGGCCGTTGTATCGAGCCATTTCGTTTTACCGATGGGACAGATCTGACCACTGCTTTCGGTTCTTTAATCTCCAGATCAAAAAGCGGGACACCACGCCGCTTCATGAACAATACCAATATGCATCCGGCAAAAAAACCGCCGACATGAGCAGCCCATGACACCATTTCATCGCCAGCGATCAGAAGCATATAAATTTGAAAGCCGATCCAACCCAAAAGCGGTATCCAGGCAGGCAGCGGGAGCGGAATACGCATCAATACCAGAACCCACACGCGAACCCTTGGATGCAAAATGAGATAAGCACCGATAATTCCAGCAATTGCGCCTGACGCGCCGATTAATGGTGCTGTGGAGGCAGGGTCCATCAAGCCATGTGTGAGGCCGCCTGCAACTGCACACAGCAAATAGAAAATCAGAAATCGTACATGGCCAAGCGCATCCTCGATGTTGTCGCCAAAGACCCAAAGAAAGATCATGTTGGACGCAAGATGCATGAAATCAGCGTGCAGAAACGCATAGGAAACAAGCGACAACTCTTCAGGTATTACAACAAGCGCGGGCGGCAGCTCTTCGAAATCATTCACAACAGCAGGAATGTAACCAAGCTGTACAACCAACGCTTCGACAAAATCCGGTGCGCCCGCGAGGTTGACACCAACATAAACCAAACAGTTGATCACAATTAGTGCTAACGTCACATATTGCAGCTTGATGCGTTTTAACTGGTTACGGTCTTTGAGCGGAATAAACATCGCCCCACAAAACTGATTGCCCCACCCAAGGTCAATAAGAGTTGCGCGCTTTTTTCAACATGCATAAGCTTGGCACGAACGAAGGGGCATACCATGAAACTTATATTGGCGACCATCTGTGTGGTAGCTTTTACAGGCAGCGCTGCGGCATATGATGAGTTTGTAACTTGGCGCATCAGTGGTGGCGAAATCACGTCGGTTGAAGAATTGCCTATGGAGATTGAATCTCCAGGCTCGATGCATATCAATTTGGTCGATACTAATGGCGAAGCGCGCCAGCTTCTTGTCGAATCCGATACTGGTATTGAAGACTGCTACGGGTGGGCTTTGAGTGCAGTTGGCAACGAAGACGCTATGCTCGAAATCACGCAGTGGAATTCAGCTGACACCATGAACGGCGTCGTTGTAACCAGTTGCTTTGCAATCAGCCGATAGACATTCAGCGGTTCTTCCCCGGAACCCACAAAACATCATCGGCTCCGTTCGCGTTGACGACGCGGGCGGCGACAAAGAAGAAGTCACTGATGCGGTTCATATATTTCACCGCTTCCGGGTTCACGTGTTCACCTGGTTGTTCAGCTAGCTCAACAATCAAGCGTTCAGCGCGCCGCGCTACCGTGCGAGCAAGATGCAAATTAGCAGAAGCCGCGCTGCCGCCGGGCAAAATAAACGATCTAAGGGGTTCAAGCCCATCGTTCAGTGCATCAATGTCTGCTTCAACGCGTTGAACCTGAGCTTCCACGATCCGCAATGGTTCGTAAGCAGGAGGCTCTTCGGTCTCAGGCGTTGCCAGATCAGCGCCTAAATCGAACAGATCGTTCTGAATACGCGACAGCATGCGATCCAAGTCAGGATCCGACGCGCCGGTATGTAGTCTCGCCAAACCCACACAGGCATTGGTTTCATCCACCGTACCATAAGAAGAGATACGCAAATCAAACTTCAGGCGACGCTCGCCAGTACCCAGCGCAGTTGTGCCGCTATCGCCCGTCTTGGTGTAAATCTTGTTTAGCGTAACCATCAATCTATCCTGTCGCCTGACGCGCGATTATTATGCCAACCACTATGATCACCACGGCAACGAACTGAAGGAATACCCGCGCTTGCATCAATTTATTAGAAAGGTTGACGTCCCCTTGTGTTAGCAGGTTTTTCAGTCCCATCAGCAAGACAATCGCAACGGCGCCCATAGCGACTAGCGCCAAAAAAAACATTACTGTTGACATGATATTCCTCGGGCAAAGCCCACATTCTAGGGACCGGATTTAGGCCATCCGATTCAAGAGTCGATAGAAAATATCCTTGGGCAGCAACCTGTCCATGATTATTGCAATATGTGTCTCAGGTTTTACCGGATAATGCGGCCGCGGCCGTCTTGATGTTAGCGCCTTTCGCAGCGCCTGATAAACCGGCTCCGAACCGGATAGTTCTGTTGGTGGTTTCTGAGACAAAAGACTTTCGAAACGGGCCCGATATTTTTCCTGATGGGGTGAGTTCGATAGATCAATATACTTCATCGCATAGCGCGCGCCATTGGCAGCAATGTTTGAAGGAATGGAACCCGGTTCAATCAAACTGGCATATACGCCAGTTCCCTCCAGTTCCATGCGCAGGGTTTTGGTCAGCGCGTTAAGTGCAAACTTGGACGATGTGTAAGCACCACGCCATGGCATCGCGACGCGACCCAGCACCGATGAACAATGGATGACGCGGCCGTGCCCTTGTGCGCGCATGACCGGTACAGCCATCAGCAGCATTTGATGATACGCGAAAAAATTGACCTCCATCTGCTCGCGCAGTGCTTCAATCGGCAAATCTTCAACGGCGCCCGGTTGCGCGTAGCCGGCATTGTTAAAGAGCGCATCTAGCCTTCCACCCGTCAATTCCAAAGCTTGGTCGAAGAAGCTCATGATGGAATCGGGATCGCGGTGTTCGAGGAATAGCGCGTCAACACCTTCAGCTTTTAGACGCGCCAAATCTTCTTCTTTTCGGGCGCTGGCGATGACATGCCACCCATCTTCCAGCAACCGCCGAGCACAATGCGCGCCAATGCCGGTCGAGCATCCGGTGACAATGATGGTTGGCTTTTGTGACATAAATTTCGCATCGCTTCTTATGTTGGCGGAAACGTTAGACTATGTGTCTGGTGGTATTTATCGAAATTGAAAGGGCAGACAACAGCGTATGCTCCGATCTTTCGTCATAGCGCGCCGCATATTGTTCGATGCGCTTGGACATTTCGACCTGGCTGATGGCTGGGCAATGGCCAGCCATGTCGCCTTGTCGACACTCCTGGCAATATTCCCATTCATGATTTTCGCTACGACGCTGGCAACATTTCTCGGCGCTGAACAGTTTGCGGATCTGGCCGTACATCTGGTTTTCGACACTTGGCCGGAACGAATAGCCGAACCCATCGCCAATGAAGTCCGCAACGTTCTGACTGTGCCACGCAGCGGGCTGTTGACGGTTTCAGTGGTAGCAGCAGCCTTCTTTGCAACAAATGGCATAGAAGCGCTGCGTGTGGCGCTGAACCGGGCTTATCGGGTTAGCGAAACGCGGTCATTGGTTTATGTGCGTCTCCAAAGCCTCGGGTTCGTCTTCATTGCCACCCTTGGCTTTATGGCGATCAGTTTTTTACTGGTTTTGGCACCACTCGTTTTCCGTATTGTTGAGCAATACGTTCCCGGCATTCAATCGCTGTCTTTTGAAGTCGGCTTCTGGCGCTACGCCGTCGCGGTAACAGTGCTCGTGACCGGCCTTTTTGTGGTGCACAAATGGCTACCCGCCGGGCAAAGAACTTTCGTTTCGCTGATACCGGGAATTTTCGTGACCATGAGTTTTTGGATTCTCGGAGCGTCTGTTTTCGCTGCTTATCTTGAACGCTTTGCAACCTACGTCACAACATATGCCGGTCTTGCCTCGCTGATGATTGCTCTCGTGTTTCTCTATATTATTGCAGCGATCTTCATTCTGGGTGCAGAGATCAACGCAGCGATCATTCGCTATCAGAACGCGCGGGCAATTTTGAACGGCAGGACGTTAACCAAGCCTCTCAACAGCTGATTAACGATCATTTGGTAACCTTGGGTAAGGAGTATTGCCATGATTACCGAATTGACAACGCAGGGCTGGCTTTTCCTTGGGTTCTTTTTGGCAGCCGGTGGTTTTTTCATAGGAAGCGCTATGGACGGCGTTTTGGGTGTCGACGGTTTTGGCCCCCTCGGCAACATGGGTTTGCTCATCGCCGGCTCGCTGGCAGGTGGTGTGGGTGTCGAATATACCGACTTCCGAGCCAACGATCCAACTGTCCTCGCAATCATCATGGTCTCAGGTGCGTTTCTTTTGCTGGCTCTTTTCGTGCTGACGAAGCTGGGTCTTAACAAACTTGGCACTTAGACAGCCAATCCAACCATCCGCATGATATCACGAGGCGTAAAGCCAGAAGCTCTGAGCGCCCGCAGGCTGGTGTCTTGTCGGCTTTTGGAAAGCTTGCGCCTCTCATCAGGCTCCATCACCAAATCATGATGGAAATAGCTTGGCCGTTCAAAGCCCAATAGTTCCTGTAACAACGCGTGAGCCGAGGTCGCGTAATATAGGTCCCGCCCCCGAACAATATGGCTCACTCTTTGTAAATGATCGTCTACGACGACACTTAAATGATAGCTGGTAGGCGTATCTCGTCTTGCCAAAACAAAGTCTCCCCAGACCGCAGGATTGGCTTTCACCGTTCCGTTTTCTCCATCTGGACCGGCGCCGTTTTCTGGCCAAGCGACTTCTCTTAAGCCCAAATGCTCGAGCGACGCATTCACATCCAGGCGCCAGACGCCGGTGCTGTCTTCATCAAATTGATCTGCCTCATATGCCCGGCCAGGGAAAATTGGCGCGCCATCCGGATCACGTGGCCACGTCTGACCGGTTGCTTCTTTGCCGGCAACGTAAGCGCGCAATTCTCCACGCGTCATCGTGCTGCGATAAGCAAGATCAGCAGCGATCAAGGTACTCAAAGCTTGTTCATAATCCGCAAAATGATCGGACTGACGACGCACCGGTTCGTCCCAATGAAAACCAAGCCATCCAAGATCTTCTATCGACTCAGCTTCAAGCTGTGGCGTGCAGCGCGCCGTATCAATGTCTTCAATTCGAAGGAGCATTCGGCCGCCGGCTTCCTGCGCAAGCTTCTGATTCAAGAGCGCACTATAGGCGTGGCCCAAATGCAGATGTCCGTTGGGCGAAGGGGCAAAACGGAATATGGGTCGCTCAATTTCCACAGACATGGCAAATGGGTGCCATGAATGTTTCACTCCCCGCAACCATCGAAACTCAAGCGCACATCAATGAGGGCGTAGAATGGCTCGTTTCAAAAGATCCTCAGCTTGCTGAATTAGCAGCACTCGTGGATCAAGTACCGCTACGGAGAAGCGAGCCAGGCTTTGCAAGCCTCGTGAAAATCATCATTGGCCAGCAGGTGTCCGTTCAAAGCGCGGATGCCATATGGCAGCGATTGGTAAAACGCATCTCACCCTTAAGTCCTGTGATGTTCATACAATGTGGCGAAACGGCTTGGATTGAAGCGGGCCTGTCCCGCCCAAAGCAAAGAGCGCTTTGTGCTTTGTGCGAAGCGATCGAGAGCGGCTCGCTGCTGCTTGATCATGTGGGACAAATGCCTGCGGACGATGCAATTGCTCATTTAACGCAAGTCAAAGGCATCGGTCCTTGGACCGCGGAAGTCTACTTGCTTTTCGCCGTTGGCCATCCCGATATTTTCCCTGCAGGAGACTTGGCACTGCAAAATGCGGCGCGACAAGGACTGGCACTTGCAGAGCGACCGGATGACAAAGCGCTTCGGAAGATAGCCGAATCATGGGCCCCTTGGCGAGGTGTCGCTGCACGGCTGTTTTGGGCGTACTACGCGGTGCTGGCGAAACGCAAAGTCATGCCGTGACTGTCGCTTTTCTGCCTAAATATCTGAAATAAATGGGCAATATGACGCGCCATAATACTGACGCAACAGCTTCACATCCCTGTCACAACAAGCTTAGTATAAGCGATGCAACGCAACCGACTTACAGGGGAAAACGTTGACAGTCGCGGTCTCGCCTGAGGCACTTCCGGCACTTGTGCTTAACGCCGATTATCGGCCCCTAAGCTACTATCCACTCTCGCTATGGTCTTGGCAGGATGCGATCAAGGCGGTGTTTCTGGATCGGGTCAATATCGTTGCTGAATACGATACAGAGGTTAATTCGCCATCGTTTGCCATGCGCGTTCCAAGTGTCGTCAGCCTTAAAGAATATATCAAACCGGCGACCTATCCGGCGTTTACCCGCTTCAATGTTTTTCTACGCGATCATTTCGAATGCCAATATTGTGGGTCGACCGAAGATTTGACGTTCGATCATCTGATTCCCAGACGCTATGGCGGTCAGACAACGTGGCAAAACATCGTAACCGCTTGTTCTCCTTGCAACTTACGCAAAGGCGGTCGCATGCCTTCGCAGACTGACATGAAGCCACGACAGATGCCATTCCAGCCAACCGTCCATGAACTGAACAATAACGGACGCCGGTTCCCGCCGAACCATCTGCACGAAAGCTGGATGGATTATCTTTATTGGGATACCGAATTGGAACCTTAGAGACGTTCTTGCCAATACCAAAAACTGAAAAGGCTGCGATAGATGGCCAAATACCTGGGATGGGCAGCGACGTGTATTTGCCTTTTTTTGGCAATGCTTTTCGGCTCAATGCTGGTGCGTCTGCACCTTGACGGCACGGTTGCATGCGACTTCGAGGGCGGCACGTACCACAGCGCTGAGTGCAAGGACATCGAGGTGACATTCATCTATCTGGCGCCAATCAGTGCGGCACTTGTGTTCGCAAGCTTGATCATGCCGGTCGCATATTGCATCGCGCGATTAAAAAATGCGGTCGGCTCGGAGCGAACCAAAAAGAAACCTAGCTAGGACCCAGCGAAGGGGGCTTTAAGCCCGGCGCCGCAAAACATTGACGGTCCAAACCAAAAGCGCGAGGCTGAGAAGTACGTTCCAGCCCGCCAAAGACAGGCCTGCGATACGAAGAGCGGCCTCATCGCAGGAAGGTGGTTGAACACGATCAATGGCCGACAAAAGGTTCGTTGCATCGGTCACGACACCGGCGCTTGTAGCACCACAATCGGCCGGACCATCCCACCATGCCCACTCAATGCCCGCATGGTAAGCGCTCAAAACAGCACCGTAGACCATGAGCAAACCGATAATAATGATCGCGCCGCGCGCGACACAGGAAGGCCAACGCTGCCAGATGGCTAAAGCTGCAATAAGCGCAACTGGCACCCCGATGTAATAGGGCGTGCGCTGAAGAAGGCAGAGGTAACACGGCAAGTAGCCGAGCCCATATTCAAACACCAATGCCCCACCGACAATTGCTGCCATCGCTAAAGCAATGCTGAGCGCAAACTCCATATGGTGCTTATCGACATCGGCATTGAGCATTTGCAATCCCTACCTGTTAAAGACGAAGTCTACAGCGAGATAGATCAAGGCTGGCCCTCCAATCAAGAGCGCGACAACCCAGGCCAAGGCAATAAAGACACCGGCGACGACAAAAAGTCCGTCTCGTTCAATGAGGCCCGCCGAGGCCAAAGCGACACCAATTCCCGGAACTGTGTTTGTAAGCGGTAAAGGCGTCAATATGGACAGGCAGGGCACAAACAAGAGTGCTCCAACCACTCGAGCCGCAAAAGCACTCGTCAGACCGGCAAGACGGCGGTGCGTCAAGCGCTCTAGCCAGCCGCCCCATTTGCGAACTCTGGACAAAACAGATCGGAAGGCCTCAACGGGCAGACGACGGGATCGCATCGCATCTGGCAGCCAAGGAGACTTGCGGCCCATCGCCATCTGCCCCACCAAGATTGCCATTGGTACGGCGACGATTTGAGGTAGCAGATAAACAAACGGCAGGCAGCATGGAATGGCAAGGATCAGGAGCATCAGTCCGAATGCCCGCTCTTCCATGGCATCGCTCAGCTGGCCCAGAGAAATTGTTCCCACCTCATCACGCGGAAGATCGCGTAGCAGCGTATCAACCCTCTCCAAAGCACCACTATGAGGATACTCTGCTTCAGTCTTGGCATTCATGGTCGCTTAAATCCGTTACTTTGCAACCCAGTTATCATCAATGTGCAAACATTGCCTTGACGGTTTGACAGGTCGCACATACACGTTCGTCCACCGTGGCAGGCCCCTGTGGCGGAATTGGTAGACGCGACGGATTCAAAATCCGTTTTCTTCGGAAGTGCCCGTTCGAGTCGGGCCAGGGGCACCAATCGCTTTCCCAAGTGGGAAAATTTTTGACCCACACTCACCTTTCAAGAACTTTGATCGGCAAATGCTTCCTGATGATATTGAAAGCTATGAAGAGCTGCGCGCATCATTTCATTGGCGCATTCCAGATCATTTCAACATTTCGCACGCGTGCCTAACACGCCATGCACAGGCAATTCCTGATCAAGATGCTCTCTTAATCGATAATAGCGAGGGGGCCGATCCGCTCAAACTGTCATGGCAAGAGCTCGAAACGCGTTGTCAGAGAGTTGCTGGCATCCTCACAGCCGTTGGTGTCGAACGAGGGGATCGAGTCGCCGTCCAGCTTCCGCAAGGCTGGGAAGCGCTAGCGGTTCACTTGGCAACCTATCGGATCGGTGCAATCATCGTACCGCTTGCCACACAGTTCGGGCCCGAAGCGATTGCCTATCGGATCGCAAAAGCGCGTCCAAAAGTGTTCATCGCTACAGCAGAAGCGCTAGCACGATGGCGCGATGCTGCCCGCGAAGTAACTGAACAGATAATTGCGTTTGTCGTGGGCGAGCCTAATGGCAAGGACCGGCGTTTTGCCGAAGCATTCGACCAAGCAAAGCCATATGTTGACACAGCCGGCACCCGGCCAAATGACGCTGCAATAATCCTTTTTACCTCGGGCACCACTGGGCAACCCAAGGGTGTCTTGCACGGCCACCGTGTGCTTTTGGGACATTTGCCCGGCATCCAGCTCGCTCAAGAGCGCATGCCTCAAGAAGGCGATGTGTTTTGGACGCCCTCCGATTGGGCCTGGGCAGGTGGACTTTTGAATGCGCTTTTGCCCGCACTTTATTTTGGCGTCCCGGTCGTAGCTGCCAATGCGTCGCGTTTTTCTGCGGATTGGGCCTTATCAGTGCTCGCACGCAACAAAATCACCAACGCCTTTCTGCCGCCCACAGCAATTCGAATTATCGCAAGCTATTCAGGTCAGGCACCAAGACTTCATCTGCGCGCAGTTGGCGCAGCGGGCGAACAACTCGGAGCACAGACCCACAAAGCAGCGAGCGATATCTTCAAAGCACCCATCAATGAGTTTTACGGCCAGACCGAGTGCAACACCGTTATCGGGTCGAGCCAGGCGATAGGCATCAATAATCCAGCTTCCATGGGCAAAGCGACACCCGGTCATGAAGTTCAATTGTTGGCTGAAGACGGTTCATTTGTTCAAGAGGGTGAGGGTGAAATCGTCATCAAAGCTGATACGCCCGTGGCGATGCTGGAATACTTTGAAGACCCTGAAGCAACGGCGGAGAAAAACGTCGACGGCTGGATCAGGACCGGTGATTTAGCCAGTCGCACCAGTGATGGCTGGTTCACTTTCAAGTCGCGCAACGACGATATCATAACTTCTGCTGGCTACCGCATCGGCCCATCTGAAATTGAAGAATGCTTGCGTTCGCATAATGCTGTCTTGGAAGCAGCTGTTATTGGCATTGCCGATGATGAGCGCACGGAAAGCGTGGCGGCCTTTGTCAAAATTACGCAAGAAGCCAGGCAGACCGCTAACATCGAGCAGGACCTGAAAGACTGGGTGCGGAACAGACTGTCGGCCCATCTATATCCCCGCTCTGTTGAGATCGTTGACCACATTCCAACAACCGAAAGCGGCAAGATTATTCGCCGCGCATTCAGGAAACGAGCCTAGCGTTTGCGGTCAAAAATGCTGCGCACTTTGTCGGCAACCGATTTCGCTGTTTCTTTGGTGGAGCGATAGAAGTCGATCTGCGAAGCTACCTGTCGCACATCGCGATCTTTCGCTTGCTGCGTGCCAACCACGAGTGTCGTTACAGCCCGCGATTGGGTCCACAATCGGCTCATTACCGGATGATCGGGGACAGCACAGCTGTCGGCCGACGTAACGTTTGGATCATCAAGTAAAGTCTCGGTGACACGGGTCATAAGTTGCAGACCCGGCGAGAGCTCACGCAAAGTCTCGTCGTAAGTTGTCTTCCACGTCCAAGCGCGGCCACCTTCGACAAATACGATCAGCGATGCGATGACCCGGCCATCCAGTTTTAGCGTGAAGATACGAGAGCGGTCGCGCTCAGCCAACAAATTCACAGCTTCACGAGCAAAAGCGGCCCGGTAGCGATCAGCGGCCAGGGACGTACGTTTTCGTCCCTTCCAGCCGGCATTTTCCAAAAGGAGAAACTCTTCCATCTGAACGCGCACCTGCTCAGGTGCACGGGCCACATCATATTCCAGTGAGCCCAGTTTCTCCAGCTTTCGCCATAGGCGGCCCAGATTGCGACGATGATGGGAGCTGATTGCATTGCGCAGGTAGACGTCAGCATCAACGGTAGCGTCCAACCATGGCCGTCCCTTGGATTTGGAAGTCGCCATCGGCAAGCCTGCCGACAAGGCGGTAGCACGAATGAGAGAAGCTAGCGGGCTATCCATGAAAATGTTGGGAAACACGACAATCTTGGGTAGCTGTACATCGGGCTGCCCGAGAGTTGCAAACAGATCATCAATGATCTTTTCGGCACCACGGCGTTCAACCAAAGGTAGCCCATAAGGGCCGTACGGATTTGACCAGGCGCGCACAATGTCTGGACCAATTTGAAAGCCCGGCTTTTCAACCGTGAACGGCATCATCATGCAGACGTTGCCCAAGCGTTTCTCATTCAAGCTGTCATCAGCTTGATCGTGGAGGAAAAGCAACCGAACGTCACGATCATCCAGCCTGGAAAGCCCCGGTATGACAAAACGTGGTGAAAAGAAAATATTGGGTTCTAGCGCATAGTCAGTGATTTGATCGACGTCTGGCAAGACATCAAACCCGGCCTCGGACGGAAAAACCACGAGCTTGCGTTTGGTGGTTTGCGCGGGGCTAAGCCTTGCATCGCCATCAAATGCCAGTGGCGGCACATCCAGGCCCAAGTCTCCACCGGTGGGGACGAGCACATTCTCTTCAAGAACTGGAACCGCTGCCATGGATCTAAACCGCTGCCATGTTTCGCGCCGTCAGGATCGACATACGCACGCCTATACGCCGATAAACCAGTTGATAAAGCGCAAACACTTCCAACAAAGTTGCAAGAAATGTAGCGCTTGCGGCTCCGTAAAGGCCAATCCATGGGATCAATACAGCGTTCAAGCCAATGTTGATGACCAGCACGCTTCCAAAAACAGCCGCACAGGCATTTTGGTGCCCTGTCATGTTCAACAGGCTTTCAGCTGGTCCAATTGCCGCCCTCAAGATCACGCCAGACACCAGAACAAAAAGTAGCGGGTAGCCTTGCTGGTACTCAGCACCGAACATCGCGAGCATTAATGGCGCGACAGCGAGCAACACCGCCCCCATCAATAATGAAGGCCAGAACGTCCATGTTACACTGCGAAGGGCCATGTCATGAAGGGCACTGTTTTCGCCATCTGCGAGCAACGCAGCAAACCGATGAGCTATCCCCGCCTTGACCGCGAAAAACACGAAATGAACCAGTGCGAGCGTTTTGACGGTTGCAAAATAGATAGCAACGTCTGCTGGTGTCATCAGCAGGC
Organism: Pseudomonadota bacterium; assembly: GCA_038529265.1. Classification (GTDB taxonomy): domain Bacteria; phylum Pseudomonadota; class Alphaproteobacteria; order Rhizobiales; family Rhizobiaceae; genus JBCBDX01. Next base: position 162,401 of record JBCBDX010000008.1, on the reverse strand, counting down.
CAACCATTAGTGTGTCAGCGTTGATCAAAAGGAAGAAAAAGCCTTCAACCAGAAAAATCGGCAAGGCAACCTTCGTCCAATGCATCATTGAGTAAGCGCGCTTACCCCTTGGAATAGTTGCATCAACATCGCGCGTAATCAGCAATAATTGGCCAATAGTCGTCAGGTATGAAGCGATTGCCGCGCATTGCAAACCTAAGACGGCATCGATCTCAAAACCCAACAGATATGCGCCGATCATCAAAAGAAGGATCAAAATCGGTCGCATCAGATAGCTTGGCGTAAGCGCGCGAATGGTCCAACCTTGCGCTCTGGCTGTGCCATCAAGCGTGTCGCCAAGTGAAATCATCGGCAGGCACAACGCACCGATTATAAAGGGCAAAACATAGTACGGCTCAATCCACTCCCGAGCGAACCAAGTGACCGACATAACGATCGCCGCTGCCAGCGTGGATGCTAAAAGCACCGCCAAACGGCTAGCCAGTAGGATCCCGCGCATATGCTTTAAGTCACCCATTTCGCGGTATTGCGGAACGAAGCGAATGACAACAGTCTGGAAACCAAGGCAAGAAAGGCTGCCAATTATCACCATGGTGATCCAGACAAGGACAAAGATGCCATAGGCCTCAATGCCCATCATACGCGCAAAAGCAATCTGCGAGACAAAGGCGACAACAGCACTGGCAATACGAATTAAAAATGCAGCTAGCGATGCACGTTGCGTACGCGCAACATCGCCACCTCCAGAGAGGATCTGATCAGCTTTTTCCGCCAAAGGCCGCACACGTTGTGAGATCGGCTGCGGCAAAAAGGCTTCTGTTGTATCGACTGCTGAAAACCGCAATGCACTTGGCCTCCGGAGGCCACGTTAGCAACGCCGGCTTAATATTCCGTTGGTGATACTACACCGCTGAGATCAGCTGTCGGATTTAAACAAAAGCGCCGTGGCAATGCTTGTATTTTTTGCCCGAGCCGCATGGACAAAGCTCATTGCGACCGACCTTGCCCCATGTGGTTGGATCTTCAGGATCGCGATCCTCTGGCGCCACAAAACCCAAACCTGCGGCACCAACAGAGGCTGCCGCCATGGCCGGTTGCGGTGCGGAAGACTGTTGGTCCGCAGCGGGTGCTCCTGATTGCGTTGCATGTGTCTGCGGCGCTGTCGGCATAGGCGCATCGGCGGCCTCTCGAACAATCTGGACACGCATCAGTTGCGATGTCACCGCAGACCGGAGGTTGGCTAGCATAGCCTGAAAGAGCTCAAACGCTTCGCCCTTATACTCTTGTAATGGATCGCGCTGGGCATAGCCGCGGAAACCGATTACTGAGCGCAAATGGTCAAGGGCAACGAGGTGTTCGCGCCACAAATGGTCAATGGTCTGCAGGATAACGGATTTCTCCACATACTGCATGACATCATCGCCAAACTCCGCTTTTCGTGTCGCTGCCGCTTTCTCAGTCGCCTCTGAAAGGCGTTCAAGAATGTCATCCTCGGCAATGCCCTCTTCATTAACCCAATCGCGTACCGGCACGTCGAGGTTCAAAAGCGTGCGCACGCCATCTTCAAGACCATCAACATCCCACTGTTCAGCATAGGCGTTTTCAGGGATATTCTTTTCGACAAGTTCCTCGACAACATCCTGGCGCATCTCCTTGATGGTCTCATCGATGTCATTGCCATCCATGATGTCGAGACGCTGCTCAAAAACGACTTTACGCTGATCGTTCATGACATCATCATATTTCAGAAGGTTCTTGCGGATGTCGAAGTTGCGCGCTTCGACCTTCTTTTGTGCCTTCTCGAGAGCCTTGTTGATCCAAGGGTGGACAATAGCCTCCCCATCGCGCAGGCCGAGCTTTTGCAGCATGCCATCCATCCGGTCGGAACCAAAAATGCGCATTAGATCATCTTGAAGCGAAAGATAAAACTTCGAACGTCCCGGATCGCCTTGGCGGCCAGAACGACCCCGGAGCTGATTGTCGATCCGGCGGCTTTCGTGACGCTCGGTGGCAAGGACATATAAGCCGCCAGCTTCAAGCGCTTCTTGCTTAAGCTTCTCAACTTCAGCTGAAATGGCCGCTTCTTTGGCGTTGCGCTCATTGCCATCAGGCATATCGCCGATCTCTTGCTCGACGCGCATTTCGATGTTGCCGCCGAGCTTGATATCGGTACCGCGACCAGCCATGTTAGTCGCGATTGTCACGGCACCGGGCACGCCCGCCTGCGCCACAATGTAAGCCTCACGCTCGTGTTGGCGCGCATTCAGCACTTCATGCGTTACACCGCCTGCTTTGATAGCAATACCGACGTCCGCGATAGACTTTTCCAAAAACTCGCGAAACTCTTGCTCCTTGCCAGGCTTAATCTGCTCCAAGCGAGCACTTAGTTTTTCTGACAAGCCTTTGAGATATTTCTTGTCTGAAAGCATCCTTGAGAGGATTTCGGATTTCTCAATCGACGTTGTACCGACAAGGACCGGCTGTTTACGAACTTGGCTATCGATCACATCAAGAACAACAGCGTCGAATTTCTCTTCAACGGTTCGATAGACCTCATCATCCTCGTCTTGACGCTGAACCGGAAGGTTGGTCGGTACTTCAACAACTTGCAGCCCGTAGATGTTCCCAAATTCCTCCGCTTCGGTGGCCGCCGTCCCGGTCATGCCCGCAAGCTTTTCGTACATGCGGAAATAATTCTGGAAAGTAACCGAAGCCAAAGTCTGGTTTTCGGGCTGAATAGTTACACTTTCCTTGGCCTCTAGTGCTTGGTGCAAGCCCTCAGAGAACCGTCGACCTTGCATCTGACGACCGGTGAACTCATCGATGATGACGATCTGGTCACTCTTAACGATGTAGTCCTTGTCTTTCTGGAAAAGAGCATGCGCCTTTAGCGCATTGTTGACATGGTGAACAACGGAAACGTTTTCGACATCGTAAAGATTGTCACCTTTCAGAAGGCCGGCTTCTTCAAGCATGCGCTCCAGTTTTTCGGTACCTTCTTCGGTAAAGGTCGTCGACTTTTGTTTCTCATCAACCTCATAGTCTTCCGGTGAGAGCAACGGAATGAACTTGTCGATTTGCTTGTAGAGGTCGGACTTGTCCTCCAAGGGTCCTGAAATAATCAGTGGCGTGCGGGCTTCATCGACCAGGATGGAGTCGACCTCGTCAACGATCGCAAAGAAATGACCGCGCTGAACCATTTGCGCACGCTCATACTTCATGTTGTCGCGCAAATAATCAAAACCGAGTTCATTGTTGGTCGCATAGGTGACATCGCAATTGTATGCCGCTTGGCGTGCCTGATCATCCATGCCTTGGATAATGATACCGGTTGTAAGACCCAGAAAGCCATAGAGCTTGCCCATCCATTCGGCATCGCGCGTCGCGAGATAGTCGTTTACAGTAACGACGTGAACGCCGCGCTGGGCAATGGCATTGAGATAGACGGGTAACGTCGCAACAAGCGTTTTGCCCTCGCCTGTGCGCATCTCTGCGATAGAACGCTCATGCAAGACCATACCGCCAATCAACTGCACATCAAATGGCCGCATACCCAAGGCGCGCTTTGATCCTTCGCGCGCAACAGCAAAGGCTTCAACGAGCAAGTCATCAAGCGTTTCACCGTTTTTGAAGCGCTCGCGAAATTCAGCGGTTTTTGCGCGAAGAGCGTCATCACTCAATGCTTCCATCTCTGGCTCTAACGCATTGATGGCTGGTACGCGCGCGTTGTAACCTTTCAAGCGACGATCATTGGGCGACCCAAAGACTTTACGGGCAAGACCACCTAGGCTGACCATTTCGGATATTCCTTCTCGACGATGTTCCGCCAACCCGGGTCTGACAGAAGTGTGAACAAAGAAGCGATACTAAGTCCGCAACATTACCCGGCTATACGGTGGACGCGACGTTTTGCGACAGATAAGAGTGGCTCAAATGGATGTCAACGCTGACACTTCGATCCAATTGTTGGGTCCATGTTCATTATACAAAACAACAAACAGGGGCCACTTGGTTAAATTATGAAATCCTTGAAAAACACTCGTCTCGCCTGCGTCGCATCAGTGATTGCACTTGGCGCGGCTTTTGCCTCACCGGTCACTGCGCAAGAAAGCGCCAACCTCGATCCCGACGCGCAAATTGCAATTGTTGCCGGGAAAGCTATTACAAATCGTGACATCGAATTTGCACTGACAGACCTGCAAGATCAGCTTGGACAAGTGCCGCCACAGCAGCGTCGCGCTGCCGCTCTCTTGGCACTGATCGATATTCGACTATTAGCTGCTGAAGCCGACGAGCAAGGCGTCGATGATGGTTCAGTTTTCCAACAGCGACTGGACTTCTTGCGTGACCGGGCGCTCCATAATGAGTTCTTCAACACGCAAGTCGTTCAATCGGTAAGCGACGATGAAGTGCGCGCGCGATATGATGAGGAGATAGCAAGCCGCCCTGCGGAAAATGAAGTGAACGCACGCCATATTCTTGTTGCCACGGCTGAAGAAGCGCGCGCTGTCATCGAAGAGTTGGATGCAGGCGCCGACTTTGCGACACTCGCGCAAGACAGATCAACAGGGCCTTCAGGTCCACAAGGCGGCGATCTGGGATATTTTACGCGCGGCCGCATGGTGCCCGAGTTTGAAGAAGCAGCATTCAATCTCACAGTAGGAGAGTATACAAAAGAGCCGGTGCAAACGCAGTTTGGTTTCCACGTGATCAAGGTAGAAGATGCGCGACCCGTGCAGCCGCCCCCCTTTGAACAAGTAGCCGGACAGGTTCAATCCGGCATTTTCCGGGAAAAGTACGCTGAATTACTGCAGTCACTGCGCGGCGAGACAGACATCTCGATTTCTGATCCTGATCTCAAGGCCGCCTATGATGCTGCTGTGCAATTGCCCCAAGCTGAGTGATTTCATTCAACTATGTCGACCGTATCTCCGCTCGCTCCGTCGGCACCACCAGAACTTCCTGAAATTGCAGGTGTTAAGCTAGCAACGGCACAGGCAGGCATAAAATATGCCGGACGCGAAGACTTGATGGTGATGGTGTTCGATGAGCCGACAGCGGTAGCGGGCGTTTTGACCCAATCAAAGTGCCCGTCTGCACCGGTTGATATATGCCGGCAGCATCTGTCTGGTGGCAAGGCGCGCGCATTGGTGGTCAACTCTGGCAACGCCAACGCGTTCACCGGTAAAAAAGGACGCGACGCGGCGGATGAAACTGTTGCCATGACTGCAAAAGCCATAAGCTGTGCACCTGAAGAGGTCTTCGTTTCATCAACAGGTGTGATTGGCGAGCCTTTGGAAGCCAAAAAGTTTGAAAACGTGCTGGCAGACACGCTCGCAAACGCCGCTTCAAATGCCTGGCTCGATGCAGCTAATGCCATCAAAACGACGGACACATTTCCAAAACTCTGCACTCGTACTGTTACCTTGGGTGGCAGAACGATCACAATCAACGGAATTGCAAAAGGCGCCGGTATGATTGCGCCAGACATGGCTACCATGCTGGCTTACATTGTGACGGATGCACGTGTTTCAGCCAGCGCCTTGCAAAGCATGCTATCGGGCGCAGTCGGCAAGTCTTTCAATGCTATTTCGGTCGATACAGACACGTCGACCTCAGATACACTGCTTGCCTTCGCAACAGGCGCGGCTGGTAATGAAGAGATCAATACAGAGAACCACACAGAATACGCCGCGTTGAACCAAGCAATTGCTTCATGCATGCATGACCTCGCTCTCCAAATTGTTGGTGATGGTGAGGGCATTTCACGACGTATCAGAGTCGATGTAACAGGTGCAGTGTCTGATCAATCAGCCAAGACAATCGGCATGTCGATTGCTAACTCGCCATTGGTCAAAACGGCGATATCCGGTGCGGATGCAAACTGGGGTCGGGTCGTGATGGCGGTCGGCAAAGCCGGTGAGCCAGCAGATCGTGACCGACTATCCATTTGGTTTTGCGGCGCCCGCGTCGCAGTGGAAGGTGAGCGCGACACCGAATTTGATGAGGAAAGCATCGCACAAGCAATGACAGCCAATGATATCAGCATTGCCGTTGATATTGGTTTGGGACAGGGTCAGTTCACCGTTTGGGGTTGCGATCTGACAAAAGACTATGTTGCCATCAATGGGGACTATCGGAGTTGAGATGCCTGGACTGGCTTTTGTAAGACGCCTTGAAGCGGTCGGCTTCCGTTCTTGGCCTGCCTCAAACGTTCATTATGATGGCAGCTGGGCAGTTCGACTAACAGCAAGCCACCCGTCGCGCCGGTTGAATTCGGTGAATCCGCTAGATCCGGCTGATTATGCGGATATTGAGACACGCATCTCTCGCATTCGTAAAAGATTTGAATCCTATTCCCGGCCCATCGTATTTCGCATGTCACCGCTCGCCCCGGCACCATTGCAATCATTCTTTGATAGCGCAGGTTGGCCACGCATTGATGAGACTTGCGTGCTGACAGGCAACCTTGATGAGATGGATATTGATGGCGCAATCGATCAGCTGCCGCTGAAAGATATCGGACGTTTTGTTGATACCTCTATCCAACTGAATCATGATGACCGTATTCACAAACCCGGTCTCACGGAGGTGCTGGAAGCGATCAGGCCTCCGACTGGCATGTTCGTGATGGAAGATAATAATGGCCCAATCGCCTGCGCACTATGCGTCCATGACAATGATATGGCCGGGCTCTTTGATATTGCAGTTCGCGAGGACAAACGTTCGCAGGGCTATGGCCGCTCTATCGTTCGCAACGCGTTGCGGTGGGCGCAGACTCAAGGGGCAAAACGTGCCTGGCTTCAAGTAGAGGGCAAAAACGCGTCAGCGCGTAATTTGTATGAAAGACTAGGGTTCGATGAGGCATACCGCTATGTTTATCGCGGCCCAGCGGACCCAGGCAAATGACAGACATGCGTCGGATGGTTTTGGTTGCTGCCTGCGCTCTTGTTGACAGGGACAATCGAGTATTGATCGCTCAAAGGCCTGAGGGCAAATCAATGGCGGGGCTTTGGGAGTTTCCTGGCGGCAAAGTCGAAAATGGCGAAACACCAGAAGCCGCGCTTATCCGAGAGTTGGATGAGGAACTCGGCGTAACGACTTGGCAGTCCTGTTTGGCGCCACTCACCTTTGCCAGTCACAGCTATGATGACTTTCACCTTCTTATGCCGCTTTATATTTGCAGAAAGTTTGAAGGCATAGCACGCGGACGCGAAGGGCAAAACCTGAAATGGGTGACTGCACGCAACTTGCGAGACTTCGCCATGCCCGAGGCTGATCTTCCGCTGATTTCTCCACTTGAAGACCTGCTCGGCTAAAAACAGCGTTAATCAGTCGTTTATTTCAAAGCGATAATCTTAACCATGTTGAGGGATAGCGAACATCTCCAACTCGCGCGTACACAGGGGAATCCTATGAGTGATTATCAAAAGTGGGTCGATGTTATGCCCGACCAAACGGAGCGCAGGTCCGTTGATTTGACGTCCGGACCAATGCGCGTGACTTTGCTCTTTGGAGGCTTTGCCATCGCGATCGCTCTATTGGCGGTCCCACTCTTGGAAAGCGATCGCTCAACCCGCTTTGTCAACAATCTGACGGGGCCCGGCATCGATTTCACGGCAACTGGTACTGCAACAAATCGACAGGATAGCTTTGTCGTTCGCAGGTCCGTTCTGCAACCAACACCACAATCGACATGCATTATCCATAGCAATGGAAGCCGCTCAGGCGATTGCTAGCTATTTGTTAACCTCATTCCTTGACCTAGCAGAATCGAGCGGATTGTCTGGTTTGAATCCGTTCCGTGTTAACTTTTTACGTTCATAATCGTCGAGCAAGGAGAACCCTATGTTGGCTCGATTTATTCAGGATACACGCGGCGCAACAGCAGTCGAGTACGGGCTCATTGCCGCTGTGCTGTCTCTCGTTATCGTCAGTGGTGTAAGCATGGTGATGACAGCTTTGCAGACCGAATATACCGATATCAATTCGGATTTGAATCAAGCGCTGCGCTGACTTCCACTTTATTCTAAACCCTTTAGTACGTCCGCAAGGCTGATTTCAGCACTTCCGGGCTTGAGTGGCTTCTGCTGAGTCGGAGACGGGGCCCAACCCGACATCCAGATCAACTCATAGGAAGCCGGTAACTTCCCGTGTGAATCTCGACGCGCAGTCAGTTTTTGATTGAACTTTTCCCACAGCTTGCGCGTCACAGCATGTCCTTGACCGCCAACTAGAACGTTGGTTGCGGCCATAGATCGTAGGTCAGCAAATATCTGCCGGGTGTCCCGATAGGAGACCGAAACCTCATCTATATCAGTCACCGGCAGCGAATAACCGGTACGTTGAAGCAGCGAGCCCGCCGTTCGAACGTCAAAAAGTGGCAAAAAGCGAGATGATAAGCCGCCAGTTATTTCAGCTTCCGCGCTGATCCAGCACTCACGAATATTGGCAATTGTGTTGGCACCAGGGACACACGCAAGCAACAAACCGTCTGGTCGCAAGCGCTGCTTAAGCTGCGATAGCATTCCTGGAACATCGTTGATCAAGTGCAATTGTCCAATGCTCACAATGAGGTCAAAGTCGAAATCATCGACCGGCAAATGCTCATCATGCAGTACACGTTCATCCAATTGCACAGTTGCAGCCTGCATGCTCCTACCCAGTGCGTTTACAAAGCCGCTAAACCTCGGCGCTAGGATAAGTGCTTTATGAAATGGCTTTTTGATCACCGCTAATCGCTGTTCCAAGTCTTCTGCGATTTGCGTCAAAAGAAAATCAGCACCGGCTATTGTGTCCAAACGCGCCCGTGCCCGGCGACAAACAAGCTTAAGTCGATGTTTTTCAATGATGCTTGGCGGTGATTGTTGTGTCACAATAAGATTCATATCCAAGGGGCAAACTGGGTGCAATCACTATTGAAATTAGTCGGCGGCGCAGCGCGACATGTACTTTTTCCGGACGCATGCATGACCTGTGGTCGCCATGTAGGCGTTCATGGCGCGATTTGCGCTGGTTGTTGGAACGAAGTGATATTCATCGACGAACCCGTTTGCCAGACAACTGGCTTGCCGTTTTCTCACGATTTCGGGGCCGGCATGCAAAGCGCAGATGCCATAGCAAATCCACCTGATTATTCGATGGCGCGAGCGGCCGCTATTCATACCGGCGTTGCGCGGCAATTGGTCAGCCGCCTCAAATACCATGACCATCTCATGCTGGCACCTCTCATGGCTCGGTGGATGGTACGCGCAGGCGGCCCGCTGATAAGCCAAACGGACATCATCATACCTGTACCGCTCCATTGGCAGAGATTTGTGAAGCGTCGCTACAATCAGGCCGCGGAACTGGCACGTCATGTTGGGCGGGAAACAGGCCTGAACGTCGACACCGGCTCTCTACTAAGAAAACGAGCGACGCAGCCACAGGTCGGGCTAACCGCATCTGCAAGAAAGGCCAACGTTGGCGGCTCTTTCGTCGTGCGAGAGGGACAAGAGATCAATGTACAAGGTCGGTCAGTCATGCTCATCGACGACGTTTACACCACTGGCGCCACTGTTAACGCCGCTGCTCGCGCGTTGCGCAAAGCAAAGGCAGATCAGATATTTGTGTTGACCTTTTCAAGAGTCGTACCGGACATCTTGCAACAGCCAAAACAGATAAAGAGGTCTTTCTTCGAAGAATTTCAACGCCTATATCGACAAAATTGAGTTGGAGAAACCGATGGCTGATATCGTCATATATACCCGCCAATTGTGCGGCTTTTGCTCTGCAGCCAAGCGTTTGCTCGATAATAAGGGGCAAACCTATCGCGAATTTGACGCCACGTTTGATCCCGGCCTCAAAAAAGAAATGATCCAAAAGGCCAACGGCCGCGCAACTTTTCCGCAGATTTTCATCAACGATATCCACGTAGGTGGCTTTGATGATCTGAACGCGCTCGAGCGTGCAGGAAAACTCGACGCGATGCTGGCAAGCTAGCGATGCGCGTTGCGGCGATCCAGATGCGGTCTACCACAAGGCCCGATGACAATGTGGTCGCCATGAGAGACATGGTCGCTCAAGCTGCCGCCGACGGTGCTCAATATGTCCAAACGCCGGAGATGACTGGGCTTATCCAGAAGGATCCCAAATCGCTGTTTTCTAGGATCAGCGTTCAAGATCGTGATCCGATTTTCAAGGAAGCCGCTCGCCTTTCAGCCGAACTCAAAATCTGGCTTCATGTTGGGTCGACACCAATCGACTTGGAAAACGGTAAAGCAGCAAACCGGTCTGGCCTTTTTTCTCCGCAAGGCACCCTCACCGCAACTTACGACAAAATACACATGTTCGATGTGGATCTAGATGATGGCGAATGCTGGCGGGAAAGCGCGGTTTATCAGCCAGGAAGCCAATGCATTGTAGAAGAAATTTACGGCGCAAAGCTGGGCTTTGGCATCTGTTACGATCTGCGGTTCCCGCATTTATTTCGCGCTCAAGCGTTAAAAGGTGCGCACATACTTACGGTTCCTGCGGCCTTTACGCGTCAGACAGGCGAGGCGCACTGGCATGCATTACTGCGCGCTCGAGCCATCGAAAATGGTGCCTTCGTCATTGCCAGCGCGCAGGGCGGTTTGCATGAAGATGGTCGCGAAACATACGGCCACTCTTTGATTATTGATCCGTGGGGCCGGATTATCGCGGAAAAAAACGATGATGGGCCGGGTATTATCGTCGCCAACATTGATCTGGAAGAAGCTGGCGCAGCGCGCCAAAAAATTCCCAATCTGGCAAATGCTCGACATTTTGACGGGATGATGGATTTTATGCCAAAGGCCGCGTCATGAAGTTCACACTTGTTTGCCATGATAGCCATGAGTTCGAAGCCTGGTTTCGGTCCAATGAGGATTATGAAACACAGGCCAAGCGTGGCTTTGTCGAGTGTCCGCATTGCGGGTCCTCACACGTTCAAAAAGCACTAATGGCACCATCCGTTTCTACCGGACGGTCCAAAGACGATCGGCAGCAAACGGTAATGATGGCTGCTGCTCAAATGGCGCAAGCGGATTATATAGGGAAATTGCGAGAGTTGACTGCTAAGGTAAAAGAGCAAGCAACTGACGTTGGCGAGAAGTTCCCTGAAGAAGCGCGCAAGATGCATTATGGCGAGAAGGATGCGGCGCCAATTTACGGACAGGCCAAGCCACAGCAGGTAGAAGAACTGGTCGATGAAGGCGTGGAAATCATGCCTCTACCGGATCTGCCAGATCCCGAGGAACTTAACTAGTTCAAGCCTGATCTTATAGAACACACGATTGTGTAAACGCTTTAGTTGTCTGAGCATGCCGTTCCAATAAATGGAAATGGACAGAACTAACTGGCGCTCAGCATGGAACTCATCTTTGCATATTTGGCTGGCCTTCTGACGCTCATCAATCCGTGCGTCCTGCCCGTATTGCCTATTGTTTTGATCTCGGCCTTGAACGCGAGCCGTTATGGGCCGGTAGCGCTGGCCGCAGGAATGAGCTTCACGTTCATCGTTTTTGGCGTACTGGTAACTGCGTTCGGGAGCAGCATAGGGCTAACACAAGATCGCCTGGCGCAGATCGGCGCCTTGTTGATGATTGCGTTTGGAACGCTGCTAATCGTTCCCATGTTTGCCAAACGCTTTGAACTTGCAACGGCGGGCATAGCATCAGGCGCGGATGCACAAATGAACAATGTCGATACGGGCTCACTCCGCGGGCAGTTTATTGGTGGATTGCTGCTTGGCACTGTATGGTCCCCATGCATTGGCCCCACGCTGGGTGGAGCCATAGCCCTTGCATCGCAAGGTGGGAACCTCGGCTATGTGGCGCTTATCATGGCATTCTTTGCTTTGGGTGTTTCAACCTTCACGATCGGCCTAGGCATGGGAGCGCGTGAATCCATTAGGGCGCGCGCGCAAGCATTTCGTGGGCTCGCCGAACGTTCAAAACCTATTATCGGTGCGGCCTTTATCACCATCGGCTTGATGCTCTTTTTTCAAATTCACCACATCATTGAAGGTTGGCTGCTCAACATCATGCCAATCTGGCTCCAAGACCTGTCAGTCATGTTCTAAAAGGAAACTTCATCATGCAAAGACGTACTTTTCTGATCGGCGCGGCATCCACCATGCTGGCTCCCATGGCTGCTAAAGCAGCGGGCTTTATTGATTACAAACCCGGTGCAATCCAATCAGCACTGAGTGCTGGCAAGACTGTATTTGTCGATTATTCGGCAACCTGGTGCTCCACCTGTGCCCGCCAAGAACGCGTGATCACCGCATTGCGCGCTCAGAACCCTGCCTATGATCAAGCCATGACTTTCATCAAGGTGGACTGGGATACCTATAAAAACGATACTGTCACGAAGTCGCGGAACATACCACGCAGATCAACCCTGTTGGTACTGCGTGGCGATGCAGAACTGGGCCGCATTGTTGCCGGGACTTCCGAAGCTCAGATCAAAGAGCTTTTGGACAAGGGTCTTTAGTTAGCAAACACTAACATTTAATCTGCCAGCGGATATGTCAGTCGCATCTAACTTATCCGCTTTGCCACAACCATATAGTTGACGTCCATGTCCGAACTAAGCCGCCATTCATCCGCCAAAACGTTATAAAATACGCCGTCTCGCTTGAACACTTCCATACCAGTGTCGGCGAGCGCTGCATCTAGTTCTTCCGGCTTTACAAGTTTCTCGTACTGATGCGTTCCCTTTGGCAACCAGCGAAGGACGGTCTCGGCCATGAACAAGGCCAATAAACGCGCTTTAGGGGTTCGATTGATGGTCGCGATAAACATCAAACCGCCGGGCTTGACCATCGCCGCACATGACTTGATGAAAAGGTCGACATCAGCGACGTGTTCGACAACTTCCATATTGAGAATGACATCGAACTTCTCGCCAGCTTCTTGCAGGCTCTCAGAAGTCGTAGCGCGATAATCGATGCCCAATTCAGACTGTGCAGCGTGGATTTTGGCAACTTCGATATTTGTTTCCGAAGCATCGGCACCAACAACCTCTGCACCCAGTCGAGCCATTGGTTCGCTCAATAGGCCACCACCACATCCTATATCCAAAAAACGCAAATTCTTGAATGGTTTGACTTCTTTCGGTTCCAAGCCAAAATGCTCGATAACCGTCTGACGAATGTAGGTCAGTCGCACCGGGTTAAATTTGTGCAGTGGTTTGAATTTGCCGGTCGGGTTCCACCACTCGGCAGCAAGCTTTGAGAAGCGCTCAACTTCTGCATCGTCAATCGTTGTGGCATTGGCCGTCGACATGGGCAGCTCCTTTACATGTGGAGCGAATTCGGGCGCACCAATCCAGAAGTCAAGCCGCTGCGCCAACTTGCAGCATCCAACCCTTTTGTTTATGGACGCGACCGAACGCACAAGCGTCAGTAAAAAACACGTAAGAGCCCAATCCAAAATGGCCCGCATCGTAATGAAATTCGGCGGCACATCCGTCGCCGATCTTGATCGCATTCATAATGTAGCCCGGCACGTCAAACGAGAAGTTGATGCAGGCAATGAGGTTGCCGTGGTCGTATCGGCAATGGCTGGCAAGACCAACGAACTGGTTGGTTGGGTCAATCAGATGCCGAAAGTCACTGGGGCAAATGCCTCTTTCTATGATGCACGTGAGTACGACGCGATCGTCGCATCGGGCGAACAGGTCACCAGCGGGTTGCTGGCAATCGCGCTTCAGTCCATTGGTGTCGACGCACGATCATGGCAGGGTTGGCAGATACCGCTAAAGACAGACAACGCGCATGGCGCGGCGCGCATCGAAGATATCGATGGCACAGAGATCATCCGGCGCATGGGCCTCAACCAAGTAGCGGTGGTCGCCGGTTTCCAGGGCATTGGCCCGGACAATCGTATTGCAACACTCGGGCGGGGTGGTTCCGATACCTCTGCCGTGGCCATTGCCGCAGCGGTCAAAGCCGACCGGTGTGATATCTACACCGATGTCGATGGTGTCTACACAACCGACCCGCGCGTCGAGCCCAACGCAAAGCGGCTTTCACGCGTCTCCTATGAAGAAATGCTGGAAATGGCATCATTGGGTGCCAAAGTCCTGCAAGTACGCTCTGTAGAAATGGCCATGGTGCATAATGTTCGCACATTCGTGCGCTCTTCCTTTGATGAGCCAAACGCGGAAGGCATGAGCGATCCGCTATACCCACCGGGCACTCTTATTTGTAACGAGGATGAGATCGTGGAAAAGCAAACCGTCACCGGCATCGCCTACACGAAAGATGAGGCGCAAATCTCGCTGCGTCGTCTTCAAGACCGGCCGGGCATTTCAGCGGCTATCTTTGGACCGCTTGCTGAGAGCGGGATTAACGTCGACATGATTGTCCAGAACATTTCAGCGGACGGTCAATATACCGACATGACGTTCACTGTCCCATCCGGTGATGTGGATAAGGCCCTGGCGGCGCTGGAGCAAAACAAGGAAGCAATCGGGTATGACAATGTGCAATCTGAGACTGGCCTCGTAAAAGTCTCAGTGATTGGTATTGGCATGCGCTCCCATGCCGGCGTTGCCGCGACTGCATTTAAGGCTTTGGCCGAAAAATCAATCAACATTCGCGCCATCACAACATCTGAAATAAAAATTTCGATTTTGATCGATGGGCCATATGCCGAGCTCGCAGTTCGCACTCTGCATGGAGTATACGGCCTCGACAAAGCTGCTTGAGGCGCGCATTTTCTCCTGCATCACGCAAGGAAACACACTGACATACCATGACCGCTCCAGCCGCACGCGACATCAATGCAGGACCGAGAGTTCTTCTGCGCCGCATCCGCGAGCTGATGGCGGAGTCCATGGAAGCGCAAAAGCGCCTTGACCGGATCGTCCAGCAGATTGCTCAATCTATGGTCGCAGAGGTTTGCTCTGTTTACGCACTGCGTGCTGATGGTGTTCTGGAACTATATGCGACAGTTGGCTTGAACCCGACCGCGGTTCACCAATCCCAGTTGAAGCTCGGCCAAGGCCTTGTCGGCACGATCGCCGCATCATCACGCATGTTGAAGCTGACGGATGCGCAGAACCACCCTGCTTTTGAGTATCTGCCAGAAACGGGTGAAGAACTCTATCACTCCTTTCTGGGTGTCCCGGTTTTGAGAGCCGGGCGCACACTTGGCGTACTCGTTGTGCAAAACATTGCAGAACGAGCATATACGGAAGATGAGGCGGAGGCCCTTGAAACAGTAGCCATGGTCATCGGTGAGATGATTGCTTCCGGCGACCTGCAAAGGCTCTCATCAACCGGTATCGAACTCGATCTGAACAAGCCGGTCAGCGCTGATGGCAACTCCCTAGCTGACGGTATCGGACTCGGTCACGTCGTTTTGCATGAGCCGCGCGTCGAGATAACCGAAATGCTTTCCGACAACACTGACGAAGAGCTGGTGCGTTTGCAGCAGGCGCTAGGTACGCTTCGACTGACAATTGACGATATGCTCGCAAGGCGTGAATTGGAATTTGAAGGAGAGCACCGCGAAGTCCTCGAAACCTTTAAAATGTTTGCCCACGACAAGGGTTGGGTCGACCGCATGGAAGAAGCTGTGCGCAACGGTCTGACAGCCGAAGCAGGCGTTGAAAAGGTCCAGAGCGACATGCGCGCTAGAATGGCTTCGGTCACTGATCCCTATCTGCGCGAACGGTTCAGTGACTTTGATGACCTGGCAAATCGCTTGCTACGCCAACTGGTAAGCGGCGATGAAGAGGCACGCAAAGCTGCCCTACCTAACGATTCCATCATCGTTGCCCGGCATATGGGTGCCGCAGAACTACTGGATTATCCACGCGAGCGCCTTCGCGGTCTCGTTTTGGAAGAAGGAACGCCAACCAGCCATGTTGTGATTGTTGCGCGGGCCCTTGGCCTTCCGGTCGTTGGTAGCGCCAAAGGTTTTGTAGCCATGGCTGACAATGGCGATGCAATCATCGTGGACGGAATTACCGGCGATGTGCATTTGCGCCCGCAACTCGACGTTCAGGATGCGTATGCTGAAAAAGTTCGCTTTCGCGCTAAACGCCAAGCGGAATTTCGTGGCCTGCGCGACACACCATGCGTTACCGTTGATGGAACCAAGTTCAACTTGTTCATGAACGCTGGCTTGATGGTAGACCTACCGCAAATGGCGGACTCTGGCGCCGCCGGCATTGGCCTTTTCCGGACCGAACTACAGTTCATGGTTGCGGCCACATTCCCGCGCGCAGAAGAACAGCAGAAGCTCTACAGGCAAGTTTTGGATGGCGTCGCCGGAAAACCTGTCACCTTCCGCACCCTCGACATCGGCGGCGACAAAGTACTGCCCTACTTCCGCAATGCGCCGGAAGAAGAAAACCCTGCGCTGGGTTGGCGTGCAGTGCGTTTGGCTCTGGATCGGCCCGGCTTGTACAAAACCCAGCTTCGAGCGCTCCTTAAAGCGTCTGCTGGTCGGGAACTGCGGATTATGGTTCCTATGGTCACGCAAGTGAGCGAACTTCGCGCTGCGCGACGACTGATCACGCAAGAAGTCCATCATCTCTCAAGGTTCGGACACGGACTCCCGCTTAAGCTGCGCGTCGGCGCAATGCTGGAAGTGCCGTCACTACTGTTCGACATCGATGCCTTGATGGCGGAAGCGGACTTTGTATCCATCGGGTCCAACGACCTGTTCCAGTTTTTCGTGGCCGCTGATCGCGGAAATACGAAGGTTGCTGATCGCTTTGACCCGATCGATGCCGCCTTTCTACGCGCCCTGAAAATGGTTGCAGACAAAGCAGCCGAACATGGCACCTCACTCACATTATGTGGCGAAATCGCAGGCAAGCCGCTGATGGCCATGACACTCGTTGCACTGGGCGTGACCAATCTGTCGATGGCACCAGCAGCGATTGGTCCTGTAAAAGCAGCTTTGCTGAAAACCGATCTGGGCGTTCTGCGCAAACAACTTCTTGAAGCGCTCGACAATCACGTTCCAGAGGGTCATCTGCGTCCACTTGTTCAGACATATGCCGACAACGTTGGCGTGATCTCATAAGTCATGCTGGACATCCCATTCGACAAAATTTCTCAGATGGTAAAGCGCTTCGAGATGATCGAGGCGCAAATGGCAGAGGGTCCGGATAGCGATACTTACGTCAAACTGGCGGCTGAATATTCCGAGCTGGAAGACATCGTAAAGGCGACACGTGACTTTGAAACCGCCAAGGCTGAACGCGAAGACTTGGCACTTTTGCTCGATGATGCCGACACAGACGATGAAATGCGGGCATTGGCTGAAGAAGAAGCAACTGAGCTGGATGCAAAGCTGGCAGCGCAAGGCGAACAGATCCAACTTCTCTTGCTGCCTAAAGATGCCGCCGACAATAATGACGTCATTCTGGAAATCCGCGCAGGCACCGGTGGTTTGGAGGCTGCCCTTTTTGCCGGCGATTTGTTTCGAATGTACGAGCGCTATTGCACCAGCCAAAACTGGAAAGTTGAGGTCGTTTCATCTGCGGATGGTGACGCAGGCGGATTTAAAGAGATAATCGCGTCAGTTACCGGGCGCGGCGCCTTTGCGAAACTCAAGTTTGAAAGTGGCGTCCACCGTGTTCAGCGCGTTCCGGAAACTGAAGCAGGCGGGCGCATCCACACGTCAGCGGCGACAGTCGCTGTGCTGCCGCAAGCAAACGAGGTCGACGTCGAAATCAAGAACGAGGATATCCGTATCGACACGATGCGCGCCTCTGGCGCCGGAGGCCAGCACGTCAACACGACCGACTCTGCTGTGCGCATTACACATATCCCGACAGGCATCATCGTCGTTCAGGCGGAAAAGTCCCAGCACCGCAACCGCGCCAAGGCAATGGAAATCCTGCGCGCCCGCCTGTTCGATATTGAACGCCAAAAAGCCGCCGACGAACGTTCTGAAGCGCGTAAACTACAAGTTGGCTCGGGCGATAGATCGGAACGCATTCGAACCTACAATTTTCCCCAGGGGCGTGTAACCGATCATCGGATAAATCTTACGCTTTACAAGCTGGACCGGGTGATTGAAGGTGCCCTTGATGAGTTGGTCGAAGCCCTCATCAAGGACTTCCAAACAAGATTACTCACTGGCGAAGAAGATGGTTGATCCCGGTTCACACCCGAAGTCTTTCAGCGCACACGACCTTTACGCAGACGCTGTACAACAGCTTCGGCACGGTGGATTCGATACGCCGGAACTGGATACAAATATTCTGCTTGAGCATCTTGCAAATGTAACGGCATTGGTGCGGCTCACCGATCCTTTAACACCGGTGACATTCTCGCGTGTCAATGCTTTCAAGGCTGCTCTCGAACGCCGGCTGAAGGGCGAACCCGTTCATCGTATCATCGGGCAGCGCGAGTTCTATGGCATCCCGTTTTCCATTTCGCCCGACACGCTCGTGCCGCGGCCCGACACTGAAACTTTGATCGATTTGACGGGCCCCTATGTTGAAGCAATCGCGCGCGACAATGGCCATTGCCGCATTTTGGATCTTGGGACAGGCACGGGTGTATTGGCGCTAACGCTCCTGACGCTTGCAGAAAATGCCACTGCCATTGGGGTTGATGTTTCTGAAAATGCGTTGGTAATCGCCAAACAAAATGCACGAGTTTTGGGCCTTGCCGGGCGCTTTGAGGGGCTACAATCAAACTGGTTCGAATCCGTTTCAGGCGAATTTGATTTGATAATTTCTAACCCGCCTTACATCGCCCGCCATGAAATTGCCGGGCTTGAGCGCGATGTCAAAGACTACGACCCACATTTGGCGCTCGATGGTGGTATTGATGGCCTGAATGCTTATGCCATCATCGCATCAAGGGCACTTGGTTTTTTAAAACCTGATGGGATCATTGCCGTGGAAGTTGGCCATGACCAGGCGCCCGATGTAAGCAGAATTTTCCAGGCCGCAGGCTTTAGAACTGAACAAATAGCGAAAGACTTGGCTGGGCGTGATCGGGCCATTTTGTTGAAACCGTAACAAATAAATCACGATAGCATCTCGAAAACGCTTGGCAAAAGGAAATCTCGGCGCTAACGATTAGCTTGTAAAAGCGATTTCCGGGCTGCAAGACTTAAACAGTCAATTGCTTAGCAATTTAGTTTGTGTCGTTCGCATGCTTTGCATGTCAATTGCACCGACCGGTTAGATCGCAATCGCTCAAGATACAACGACATACACACCAAATTAAATCGGCTTGACGCCGTCGATACGACCGAAAACAAACACGGGCGACCTATGAGACCACAAAATCACGGACGACGTTCACGCAATCGCGGTAACAACAATCGCCGTAACCAGAATCCACTGCAACGCTCATACGAGAGCAATGGACCAGATGTAAAAATCCGCGGCAATGCTCAGGTGATCGCCGACAAATATGCGGCGTTGGCACGCGACGCTCAATCGGCAGGCGACCGCGTCATGGCCGAAAACTACTTGCAGCATGCTGAACATTACAACCGCATCATTTTGGCTGCACAGCCAGAGAAGCCAAAGGAAACTGAGGGCGAGGATGCTGGTGATAACGTCGATGCTGAAAGCAGCGAAGTTGTTGCAGAGGATAATGGCGCAAAGGTTGAAAAGACCAAAGTCGACATTGACGGGCCGCAGCCAGAAATTGAAGGCGTTCCTGCTGAAGTAGTTGCCGAAACAGCAGAACAGCCTGTCGCTAAAAAGCCGCGCCGTCCGCGTCGCAAAAAAGCAGAAGCTAGCGATGAAGAGGCGACAGCCACGGCTGCAGCAACGGATGCTGAAGTACCCGCTGCAGAAGCTGTGATCGAGGAAGAAGCCAGCCATCAGGTTGCTGCTGAATAACGCCCCTTTCAAGCGCAGCACATAATACCCATATACTTGTCGAAGGGAGTGCCACTTGGGCTCCCGTCATCGATCAACTTTTTTTGTCGCCGCTTACGGGGCAAAATCGGATTGGAGACAAGAGTATGAACTTGGAAAACTATACCGACCGCGTGCGCGGTTTTGTCCAGAGCGCTCAAACCTATGCACTGGGCGAGAGCCATCAACAATTCTCACCCGAACACATCCTCAAGGTCCTTATAGATGACAATGAGGGCTTGGCCGCTTCGCTTATTGATCGTGCGGGCGGTGACGCAAAAGCTGCAGGCCTTGGTATAGAGGCGGCGCTAAAGGCGATGCCAAAAGTTGAGGGCGGTAACGGGCAACTTTATCTGGCGCCGCCACTTGCCAAAGTCTTCAAGACCGCAGAGGACATAGCCAAAAAAGCTGGCGACTCTTACGTCACTGTTGAGCGGCTTCTGTTGGCGTTGGCGATGGAGAAAAGCGCCAAGACCGCCGATATCCTCAAACGCTCTGGAGTTACGCCGAAAGCGCTGAACAACGTCATCAACGAAGTTCGCAAGGGCCGTACAGCTGACAATGCTTCAGCCGAGCAGTCCTACGATGCGCTGAAAAAGTACGCACGCGACTTGACCGAAGATGCACGAAAGGGACGACTTGATCCGGTCATTGGTCGCGATGAAGAAATCCGCCGCGCGATCCAGATTTTGTCACGGCGCACAAAAAACAATCCAGTGCTGATTGGTGAACCCGGCGTCGGGAAAACAGCCATCGCTGAAGGTCTCGCCGCGCGCATCGTCAATGGTGATGTGCCTGAAAGCCTTCGCAACAAAAAGCTCATGGCACTCGATATGGGCGCGCTGATAGCAGGCGCAAAATATCGCGGTGAGTTTGAAGAGCGCCTGAAAGCCGTCCTTGGCGAAGTGGAAGCTGAAGCGGGCGGTATTGTGCTCTTTATTGACGAGATGCACACACTGGTTGGCGCAGGCAAAACCGATGGCGCGATGGATGCGTCCAACCTGCTCAAGCCAGCGCTGGCACGTGGTGAATTACACTGCATCGGCGCAACGACGCTAAATGAATACCGCAAGCATGTTGAAAAGGACGCTGCTTTGGCAAGGCGCTTTCAACCGGTCTTCGCCGATGAGCCCAATGTTGAAGACACAGTCTCGATACTGCGTGGCCTGAAAGAGAAGTACGAGCAGCATCATAAGGTGCGTGTCTCAGACTCTGCTCTCGTTGCAGCAGCAACTCTATCCAACCGCTACATCACCGACCGGTTCCTGCCTGACAAGGCCATAGATCTGGTAGACGAAGCCGCGTCTCGACTGAGGATGCAGGTTGATTCCAAGCCGGAAGAACTGGACGAAGTTGACCGTCGCATCATCCAGTTGAAGATTGAACGCGAAGCGTTGAAAGTTGAGAAAGACGAAGCTTCCAAAGACCGTCTGAAAACGCTCGAAAAAGAGTTGGCAGACTTGGAGGAGCGGTCGAACACAATCACCATTGCTTGGCAAAAAGAGAAGGAAAAGTTGGGCACAGCGGCTGATCTGAAACGCGAATTGGATGAAGCGCGCAATGAGCTGGCCAATGCACAACGCAGCGGCGAATTCCAGAAGGCCGGAGAACTTGCCTACGGCAAGATACCGGAGCTTGAAGCAAAGCTGGCTGAGGCCGAGAGCAATGGCGAAACAACCGCCGGAGGGCTTCTGGAAGAGACCGTAACACCCGAACATGTGGCACATATTGTGTCGCGCTGGACGGGCATTCCTACCGATAAAATGCTGGAGGGCGAGCGCGAGAAACTTCTGCGAATGGAAGATGAGCTGGCCAAGCGCGTTGTCGGGCAAGGCGAAGCGGTGCAAGCTGTAAGCCGTGCTGTGCGTCGCGCCCGTGCGGGCCTTCAAGACGCAAACCGACCCATTGGTTCTTTTATTTTCCTGGGGCCAACCGGCGTCGGTAAAACGGAATTGACCAAAGCTTTGGCTGAATTTCTATTCGATGATGATCAAGCGATGGTTCGCATCGACATGTCGGAGTTTATGGAAAAGCACGCTGTTTCGCGCCTAATCGGCGCGCCTCCCGGCTATATTGGATATGATGAAGGTGGCGTGCTTACTGAAGCAGTACGTCGCCGACCCTATCAGGTCGTGTTGTTCGATGAGATAGAAAAGGCACATCCGGACGTCTTCAACGTTCTGCTTCAGGTCTTGGACGACGGTCGTCTGACAGATGGTCAGGGACGTACCGTTGATTTCAAGAACACCCTGATCATCATGACGTCAAACCTCGGCGCGGAATTCCTTGTCAATCTGGAAGACGGCGCGGACACAGACAGCGTGCGTGATGTTGTGATGGATGCTGTTAAGGTGGCGTTCCGACCCGAGTTCTTGAACCGCATAGACGAAACAATCCTGTTTCACCGCCTGCGGCGCGAAGACATGGGTCAGATTGTTCAAATTCAGCTTGCGCGATTGGAAGGTCTCCTTTCCGATCGCAAGATCAAGCTGGAACTGGATGAAGACGCATATATTTGGCTCGCCGAGCGCGGCTACGATGCAGCGTATGGTGCCCGCCCGCTCAAACGGGTAATCCAGCGCGAGCTACAGGACCCGTTGGCAGAGCTAATACTTGCCGGTGATGCGCCGGACAGTTCTGCCATCAAAGTCATTGCAGGATCTGATCGCTTGAACTTCAGAGTGCGGCATGCGGCATCCAATGATGACAAGGCAGCAGCCTGATTGAAACGGTTTTGGCGGGGCAGTTGTCCCGCCAGCTCAGCTTTTGCAGTGGCGGTCGACCTTGCGTTGCCAACTATTCATGGAACGGGTGAGCCGGTTCCAATAGTTCTTCTTCTCCTTCACATAGGCTCTTTTGTTCTCATATCTGCGTTTGAAATGTGAGTGCGTGGTTTTGGCATCTTGGGCGCGGGCCCGTGCTGTATCGTAAGCTCTGGTAGCTGATGCCAATTCGCTCTTTGCTTCCCTAACCTCAGCCTTCTTCCAGGTGTCATTGGGGTCATCAGCAAGAATGTCTTTCTTGTACCTGAGCTTTTCTGCAGCGTTGGACTTGGCCTCTCCTGCAGATCGCATGGCAGAAACCGCGCGTGCCTTTTCGCTGGCCGCGCCTTCCATATCGCTCTTATACTCATCCAAAAGATCGTTTTCCTGGCTCAGTTCCCACTGCACTTGAATGCGCACATTAGTGGCGTTCTCCAGACCTGCTCTGGCTTCTTCACACGGATCAGACATTTTGATCACCCCTGTTAAACCCGCTAACATCACATCATGAATCGCGAAGAATACAACCAGTTTTGCGCAGACCTCCCCGCGACGACCCATGTGGTTCAGTGGGGCGGGGCCGATGTATGGAAGGTGGGTGGCAAAGTCTTTGCAATTGCCGGATGGAATGAAGGCGAAGAACCTTTTGTGACCTTTAAAGTGTCACCGTTAGCCTTTGATATTTTGAAAGAACAGCCCGGCTGTCGCCCCGCGCCTTATCTCGCCTCGCGCGGGATGAAGTGGATACAACGCACAAACGCGTCCAGCATGAAAGACACCGACCTTAAGGACTATATCCGGGCAAGTCACACGCTCGTGGCAAACGGCCTGACAAAGAAAAAGCAGGCTGAGCTTGGATTGATCTAAGCGACGCTAGTCGACCAGCCTGGTTTCACCGGCACGGCCGGAAAGCGCAGAAGGCACCGGCACGTCCGTCGCTCCGTAAGCGGTGTTGAGAACCAAATTCGGCCCTTTGTCTAACCGAAGCCTTTTGACGATAAGAGCGGTGTAGGCAGACTTATCGGAGACCGGATTATTGGTTTCAACTTTTAGCATGCCATTGGGCAGGTAAATAACACCCACCATATTGCGCGCATTATCGGAAGCGATCGTAAAGGTCTGATAACTGCTAGTTGGATCCTGATAAAACAGCATTCCCGCCATCGGGCCATTTTTTGGACCTTCAAGGTCAATATCAGCACTGCCTAAAAACTGCAGATAGGTCACAGCGCCGGTGAAATAAAAACCTACATCGCGCCCGTAGACCCTGGAGTTTGTTTCAACGTTCAAAACCCCATCTTTTATAATGTAAATGCCAGGTGCAAATGTGACTTCAGAGCCCGCTCTGATACTCAGTCCACCACAATAAACGCCAGGTGATAGAGTTGTTGCTATGCCGTTGACTTCCCGATTGCTGTACGTGCAGCCGCCCACCGAGGGCTGCGGGCGCGCGATTAACGGGTCCTCTACCTTTGGGCAGTTTGTGAGAGCATTACCGACGAAGTTGCCATCAGACCCCTTTCGACCACCGCTAGAACAGATAAGCGCTGCATCAATCTTTGCATTACCAAGCGCTTCCATGCCGAAATTATGATTTGAGTTCGAATAAACAGCACAGGTTGGAGCGACCAAAGATGACTGGGTTTTCAAAGACAGCGCCCGATCTTTGGTTTCTTCCAGAGCAATCACACAAATATTGTCCTTACTTGCAGCTGAAGTGGCAACTGCATCAACCGCAATTTGAGGCGTTGGGAAAAACCGTGCGGCGAAGTACGGGTAATGATCTTGCGTGACAACAACCTTGACGCTGCGTGTTGTCTCATCGGGATTGGCAACAGCTTTGTAAATAGTGCTGCTCGTCCCATCATCATTCTCGAAGTTGCTGGCCACAAACGAGTTAGCGATGGACTGCGCGATTGTTGGGTTCCAGCCTTTAATCGCAGCCTCCCGCACAGCAGCCAGCGCAGCAGCATCAGCAACTTCTTGAAGCTGTGAGCGGTGATTGGCATAATTCATGAAGTCGAGCGTAACGGCCGAAGCACCAAGCAAAACCGGTGAGAAAACCGCCGCCTGCAGCGCAAAGCCACCTGCACGATTGCGCCAGAGGTTTTTTAGTTTTTCCACGACCGCCATCGTTAATTTCGCACAAAAGTTGTATTTTCCTCGTCGCACCTTACGCGGATAGGTTTAACGTCGGTCGTAAGGGCCGAACTTCCTGTTGCTATCGTTAACAGTTTCTCTTGAAGCATTGTAAAAGCGATGCGATAGCGCGGCGATCATGTGCCGTCGCTCTATTCTCATCACCGCTGGTTTTGCTTGCTTCTACCTTGTCCCTGCGGCTCAAGCATTGCCGCCAACATCTGACGATTTTGACGACGTTACCGTGGGCGGTAGCCAACACTATTTGGTCCCAAAAGATCCTTCTTCAACTAGTCAAAACACCAAAGCGTCGCTCGCTATCGCCAATGTTCAGATTATGCTGGACCAGCGCGGTTTTTCGCCAGGCGTCATTGATGGACTTGATACGAAGCGTTTTCGACTAGCACTGGCGACCCACAATCGTGAACGGCCCGATGAGCATCTGATCGTTGGCCGGAACCGCGTCAGCGCGGCCCCATTGTTCATCACCTACGAAATCACCAAAGAAGATATCGCAGGCCCATTCACGCCCGACATCCCGGAACTGTATGTCGATCAGGCCAATCTTCCGCGTATTGGATTTCGAAATATCATCGAAATGCTGGCTGAACGCTTCCACATGGACGAAGGCTATCTGCGTGCGCTGAATGAGGGCGTTGACTTCGAACACCAAGGAAACAGCATTCGCGTTGCCAACATTGGCCGATATTTGCAAAAGCAGATAAAGCGCATTGAGGCGGACAAATCCAAGTTACAAGTGCGGGCTTATGCGGAAGATGGAACGCTCGTCGCCGCCTATCCGGCTTCCATTGGCTCGAAAACAACACCTTCACCGACGGGAACCCATCGCGTCAAAAACAAGGCACAAGACCCGCAATACACTTACGATCCGAACGGTTCGGCACAACCTGGGCTTTCCAAAGGCTTGGTCCGCTTGCCTGCTGGACCAAACAGTCCCGTGGGCAATGCATGGATTGGCCTTTCAAAGCGCACATACGGCATTCATGGAACGCCCGAGCCGTCCGAAATCGGTGTGACAGCGAGCGTGGGGTGCGTGCGTTTGACCAATTGGGATGCGCTTGAACTTGCGCGACTTGTCAGGCGGGGTGTCGAGGTCACATTTATTGAATAGTACCTTATGCCGAGATTTCTCGTCCAAACGTGCATTTACATTGCAGTGCACAAGAGGCAGATTTGATAAAAAAGAAATCGACGGGATCAGGCAAATGGCAATTGAAATCAAAAAGATTGGCGTCATCGGTGCAGGCCAAATGGGGGCTGGCATTGCGCAGGTCTCAGCTGCTGCCGGCTACAGCGTTACTCTGACCGACATTTCCATCAACAACGCCGAAAACGCGATCAGTAAAATCAAAGCGACCGCCGAGAAGCTCGTATCGCGCGAGAAAATGGCTGCCGAAGTTCAAACAACAATCGCGGCAAACCTTGCACCGGCAGGTGACATGAAAGCGCTTGGTGAGTGCGATCTGGTAATTGAAGCGGCCAGCGAAAACGAGGACGTCAAGAATGCGATTTTCGCAGACCTCTGCCCGGTTCTGAACGCTGACGCGATCATCGCGACCAACACATCTTCTCTATCGATCACAAGACTGGCCCAGAAAACGGATCGACCCGAAAAATTCATGGGCATCCACTTCATGAACCCTGTGCCAGTCATGAAGCTGGTCGAACTCGTACGCGGTATCGCCACCGAAGACGACACCTATCAGATCGGCAAAGACTATGTTGCTACATTAGGCAAAACAGCCACGGTCTCCGAGGACTTCCCGGCCTTTATCGTCAATCGCATTCTGATCCCAATGATCAATGAAGCGATTTACACGCTCTATGAAGGCGTTGGAAATGTTCAATCTATAGATCAGTCGATGAAGCTTGGCGCCAACCACCCAATGGGCCCATTGGAACTTGCAGACTTCATTGGTCTCGATACGTGCTTAGCCATCATGCAGGTCCTGCATGATGGTTTGGCGGATACCAAATACCGCCCGTGCCCGCTTCTGGTAAAGTATGTCGAAGCAGGATGGCTTGGCCGCAAAAGCGGACGAGGCTTTTATGATTATCGCGGCGAAACGCCAGTTCCAACACGCTAAGCCGCAGAGCAAAACCTGTACTCCCTCATTGACGAAAAAGGCACGCGGGTCTAGATGGGCGCCCTCGTGGTGATTTGGCCGGTCGGCTTGCAGCCACGTTAAACAACTCGCTAAAGGACCGAGTCTCACCGACCCTGTTTCCGACAGCGATAATTCTAGAGTGAGACAGTAGAGTGCCCATCAGAATCCCATCTTCGCTTCCTGCCCGACAGACGCTTTTAAATGAGGGCGTCATGGTGATGGACGAGGATACAGCCGCTCGGCAGGATATTCGTCCGCTCCGCATCGGGCTGTTGAACCTGATGCCGGACAAAATCCGCACCGAAACACAGATCGCCAGACTGATCGGTTCAACGCCGCTTCAGGTGGATTTAACGCTTGTGCGCATAGGCAGTCACAAATCCAAAAACACCTCAGAAGAGCATCTCATCGCCTTTTATAAGACGTGGCAGGAGGTGCGTGATCAAAAGTTTGATGGTTTCATCATTACGGGCGCCCCCATTGAGACGATGCCATTTGAAGATGTGAGCTATTGGGACGAAATGGCAGAAATCCTCGATTGGACGACAACCAATGTTCACTCAACATTTTTCATTTGTTGGGGGGCGATGGCCGCCGCCTATCGCTTCCACAACATTCCCAAACACACTTTGCCACAAAAGGCATTTGGCGTTTATCGGCACATTAATCTCAATCCGACCTCTCCCTATCTGGCGGGCTTCTCAGATGATTTCCAAGTCTCGGTTTCGCGTTGGACAGAAGTACGCAAATCCGAGTTTCCCGAGGGTGCTGGGCTTGAGGTACTTATGGAGAGCCATGCGACAGGTGTATGCCTGTTGCACGAGGCCTTCGCGAACCGCCTCTACATCTTCAATCATATTGAATATGACAGCCAGTCATTGGCGAATGAGTATTTTAGAGACTTGGAAAACGGCACGCCGATCTCCATTCCCCAAAACTACTTCCCCGATGATGATCCGGACAAGGAACCAAAAAACCGGTGGCGCAGCCATGCGTTTCTTTTGTTTGGCAATTGGATCAACCAAGTCTACCAAACAACATCGTACGATGTGTCAGATATCGGAAAGGATCGCATGTGATGGAAGTACGGGCCGCTCGGCCTGAAGACCGGGACGTATGGCGCGATCTCTGGACACAATATTTGGTCTTCTATGAAGCGACTGTCTCTGAGGATGTGTATTCAACCACGTGGAACCGCATTTTCATTGATCGGCCCGATGAACCATCGTGCCTCTTGGCATGGAATGGAAAAGAAGCAGTCGGTCTCGCTCACTACTTCTTTCATCGGCACACATGGAAGGTTGAGAAGGTCTGCTATCTACAGGACCTGTTTACCGCTCCTGCCGTACGCGGCAAAGGCGTTGGACGGGCTTTGATCGAAGCGGTTTATAAAAAAGCTGACGAGGAAAAAGCACCTACAGTTTACTGGACAACACAGCACTTCAATGAAACTGCGCGCCGCCTTTATGACGACGTTGGCACTCTAACACCCTTCATCAAATATCAGCGTTGACTTACAAAAGAAGTAGTATCTGAAGATCAGCTACGTTCGTGCCGGTAGCACCTGTCATGAGTAGGTCACCCGATCGCTCAAGAGCACGGTAGGTATCATTGTTGGCGAGTGCCATTTCGACGGCTTCAGTCCCAATTCGCGACAATGATGTGTGATCAACCAAGCCACCGGCAGCATCGGTGGGACCATCTCTGCCGTCAGTTCCGCCCGATAGAAAAACCCAAGGCCCACTTAATTCTCTGGCATGCTTGGCAAAGCGCAGCGCAAGTTCCTGATTACGACCGCCCATACCATCACCAACCAACTGAACTGTAGTCTCACCGCCCGCAACAAGCACGGCAGGCCTGTGTTTGCACTGACCGGCGGCAAGCGTAAACTCTTGTGCCGCTTGGTCCACGTCACCATCCAACCATTCCGATATCACCTCAACCTGATGGCCCAATTCTTGCGCAGCGGAAATGACGGCATCCAACGATATCTTGTTGGAGCCAATGACCTCCGCAACCCTCAAACCTAATTCGGGTGGTCGGCTGCCGGCACCATGTAGTATCTGGTTCAAAACCGGCTTGCTCAACCGCTGATCCAAATCGTAAGTGCTTATAATGGCGGCAAGATCGTCACTTGATGCTCTGGTGGGTATTGTTGGTCCACTACCGATCACGGCCGGATCGTCACCCGGAACATCTGAGAGCATCAAAGTAACAACTGTCGCCTTGCCAGCAATGGCGGACAAACCGCCACCCTTTATTTTGGAGATATTGCTTCGAATGGCATTGACTGCATCAATAGGTGCACCACTTGCAAGCAGCGCCTGGGTCGCAGAAATCTCATCGTCAAGGGTCAGCTCGCCAGCAGGAGCTGGCAACATTGCTGAAGTACCGCCCGATACGAGAAACAAAAGGACGTCGCTTTCAGTAAGCGACGAAGCACAATCAATTACCGCTTCGGCGGCGCTCAAGCCTTGTTGATCCGGAACCGGGTGACCAGCTGGGAAAACATCGATGTCCTGCATTTCACCGAGATTTTCGCGATTGGTAACCGCAATAGCTCTAACGATATTGCTACGCCCTAACGCATCAAAGGCACCGCTCACCATAGGTAGCGACGCCTTGCCAGTGGCAATAATCGTAACCGGCTGGCTTTCAAAATGCTCAATATACTTGAGCACGGCTTTTCTTGTGATTGCACCTGGAGAGGCCGCTTGCACGCCATGCATAAATAGCTCAGCAGCAAATTTACGCTCTTCTTTGACCAAGAATTTGCCCTTACCTCAATCGAGAGCTCCAACTTGTAGTTTTAAACAGCAATTTGGCAATCAGCTATTTTACGAAATGGGCGATGCGTTCTCTCAGCGCCCAATCCAAAACTGTCCAAGAGCGCCAACCAAAACATGAAAACCACCTACAATGACGGGCAAAGAAAAGGACGGGCGTATTTCAGATGGTGAAGCAGCGAACGCTTCTAGCGAGAAAAACTTGTCCCCAACAGCGTCGTGAAAACTCTCGGTCTCTATAATGGCCAGAAAGTCGCGCCTGCTTCTGTAACGGACGACTGTTAGGTAGTCGAACTCAACGAGACCGGTTTCAAAGGAATCCGATATTGTAGAGATGCGCGGCACTGAAAGTACTGGATAACTGGCACTCCAGAGCAGACGAGGCAGCATATGAAGGCCATAGCGGCGGTTGGCATCAAATGCTGCAACCTCATCGGGATTGTCTAAGTCCGGGTTCAACACACCTTCCTGAAACTTGTTCAGATTGATCATATAAAATGGACGTCCGTCGTCCGACAGGAAGAAATCAATAATGGCAGCCTGATTCAAATCACCAGACACATTCACGACACCCATTCGTTCAACAGCAGTCTGAACTTCTGCATCTGTCAACGGCGCTGTCCAAGACTGATGCCAAACAAAGAATGTTGCAAACGAAAGGACGAGAGCGAACCAAAGCTTTGCAGACTTACGCATCAGGTCCGCCTTGAAACACAGCCTGATAAGACGAGCCATTGCTCAAGCGCAAAACCCGAACCTGTCCGCTTAGATCAATTGTAATCGACTCGGTTGGTATGTGATCGTAGAGCGTCCAACCTTCTGGGATTTTCGGCGCAACAAACAGATCGCGTACGACCTCATTAACTCCAAAAAACTGATCGCCATTGGGCGCCAGCAAAACCGAGATCACGCTCCCTGCACTGAAGTTTAGTTGATGGTATTTTTCGACCCTGGCTTCAGTAATCAGACCAGCGTCGTCAGCAGGCTTAGAACGTTTGACGATATCCGCGATATGAAAAAACCGGCGCCCAAAAGCTTCAGTGTAACTGAATTCGCCGTCGGCCTCACATCCGGGCGACTTGATGACCTCCATACTGCTGGCAAAGCCTTTGCGAGGATCATTCTTTATTATGTTCAGGGCCAGCAAACCTGGTGAGAATTTTTCATACTCATGCAACGTCCAATCGAGCGTGACCCAAGCCTGCCAATGAGCGATGTCGATCAATTCAAATCCAACTTGGCCGCCATTGCCACTGGGAGCTTTTGCAACGCAATTATGTATCTCACGAGAATTCCCAGTAGCTATGAGTGCCACTGACAAAGGTAGCATCGAACAGATCGCAAGAACAGCTACTTTAAGTTTTCGTTTCATTAGCCCTATTCCTGAAATGGCAGCCCCAAAATCAGATTAGCAATCGGAAAAGCTCAAATCCGCGCGTTAGTTTGCCGTGCTACACGCCCTTTTCTGCAGTAATCAGTTCTTGTTCAGTAGCCATATCATCGAAATAAAAGGCCAACATTTGCCTGATGAGCTCGGTCTCTATGGAGTTTGAAAGTTCATGCGTCTTCAATGTCCAACCAAAGGGCAAAACGACGCTTTCGCTATTTGAAGCCACCAAGCTGTTAACCCCAATAAAACGGTCACCATTTGGAGCGTGGAGAATTGAAATCGTGTCACCAATCTCAAAGGATGGGAAGTGTCCGGCAACGCTATAGCTATGGCCCAACTCTTTCTGGTCATGCTTCAGCTCTAGTCTACTGAACACATCGCCAAGGTGCAGGAAACGACGCCCAAACATGGACTTATAACGAACCTCACTCTCATGAGCGCAGGCCCTCGCTTGCAGCTCAACAGCAGGCTTGGATTCGGGAACGCAATGAAGTGGATTGGATGGGTCTAAAGTGGACATGAGTGCAATTGACAGTGGCAGCGCCAAGCCAGCGGCAATGATGGAACACTTCGCTTTGGTTTTCATCGACCTTGATCCCTTCTACCCTTTTGTGCGCAATAATATTCCCTAGATTTGATACGATCTGTGGCGGTCAGTCGACACACTGGCCGGTTACGGTGCTGGTTCGTGTGGCGGCATCAAAGCTGCCATTTCCTGAGCAGATGACAGCGGTATGTATTTCGTGACGCTAGGTGAACGCTTTGCACTCCAAATGCAGTTACCGTGGCCTGCAACCAAACGCGACTTTGAAGCCGAGCTATTACTACCTTCCACAGCTACAGTTGTGTTTGGACCCACAAGAACGCCGCGACAAAGAATATAATGGCGACGCTTGTGGTGCATTGGTTTTGCATCGCTCTGATTGCTCAACGCCACTTTGTTTAGGCTGTTGGCATCAATGGAAATCGTACCGGCAAGCGCTGTCGGGCGCATCTTTTTCTCCACGTTAAGTCATTGCCTGACTAACTTGAGTTGGCGCTATTGCATGAATGTGTCGTTGAAAACGAAAGATGCTACAAAATGTTGCACACTCGCGTCACAGAGATTTACGCTAACAAAATACTGAAATTACATAAAAAAGGCCTGCCCTAGGAGACTTGGGCAGGCCATCTGCAATACACGACCAGGCGACTGTGCACCCAGCTTGGACGGGGGATCTATTGTGCCATTGCAGAGAGTTCTTCCGGGGCTATCAAGCCATCAGAGTTGGCATCGACGCGCCTGAACGCAAAGCCATGCATACCGCGGTCTCTGATCATGCCCGCTCGACCCAGGCCATCGTCGGCATTCAAGTCAATAAATTTGGAGAACTCGTCCAGCGTCAACATCGTATCACCGTTGGTGTCTGCCTGGATGTAGTTTTCCATAGCCAAAGGAGCATTGACCTGATCAGCTTGAGCCAACGAAGCAGACATCGATGACAAAATAATAGCTGATGAAAGAAGGGGCATGCATTTTTTGCTTATTGTCTTGTTTGTCATTCGTTTTCCTTAGCGGCTCATTTACGTCGACAAAGCAAGCTGCCGAACGCGTTAAGTTTCTTATGAAGCCACGAAGTTCCAAAAATGTTGCGCGGTGGCAGCCAAGTGCAACGACTTGTTACGGAGCGGACACGCCGTCACATCCTGTAACATTTTAAGTCTGCTAGAGATGGATGTGTGTGAGAAGACGAAAACATGAATAAGCAAGCCGACAGAGTACTAGTAGTGGATGACGATCCGGAGCTGCGCGCTCTTCTGCGTCGTTTTCTGACTGAACATGGTTTCGAAACACGCGCGGTCGATGGTGGTAGCAGCATGCGCCGCGAACTGGCGAGACATCCCGCTGACGTTATCGTTCTCGACCTGATGATGCCCGGAGAGGATGGATTGACGATATGTCGACGGCTTCGGGTAGATGGAGAACAAATCCCAATCATCATGTTGACGGCCAAAGGTGATCCAATTGACAAGATCATTGGCTTGGAGTCAGGGGCTGATGACTATCTGGCCAAACCTTTTGAACCCCGAGAGTTAGTCGCCAGAATTAATGCTGTGCGTCGCCGCACCAAAAACACGAGTCCGATAACCAGTGAACAAACAGTGACAATTGGACCGCTGGAAGTGAATTTTTCAACTATGGTCGTCAAGCGGGATAATGAAACTCTTCCGCTTTCAAGTCGCGAATTCGCTTTGCTGGCAGTACTCCTACAAAGCCGTGGTCGACCGCTGACGAGGGCTCAAATTATAGATCGCGTCCACGGTCATGATTTGGCAGTGACTGATCGGGCTATTGATGTGCAAGTCGCACGCCTGAGGAAAGCAATTGGCGATGTTGGCGACACTCCGGAACTGATCAAGACGATTTGGGGGACGGGTTACATGATGGTTGGGGATGATGTTTGACACGCTGTTCAAACAAAATATCGCTGTTTTGGTGGTATCGGTCTTCAGTGCGCTAGCCTTGTCCGCGATATTGACAGCATTTTTCATTATCATTCCCCAAGTTGACCGAAATTCATCGGCAATTACCGGCCTCGTAACACTGGTCACTACGTCTCTTGACAAGACCAGTTACTCACAATGGGAAAACCTGGTTGCAGCTGCAGATTTGGAGAATGACTTTCCCGTAACAATTGAAAGAGGCCCTCCACCAGAGCCTCGCATGGCCCTAAACCTGGTCGCACGTCGCTTGAAGCAGGGTCTTATCCTGAAAAACCTCCATATCCCTGAGAGCGAAATCATTATGGGCTCGGACGGAAAGATATGGATGCCCCTTGATTACCCATTCAACGAGACTTGGGTTACGATCCAAACCCTTCAAGCTTTTACGCCACAATATGGTTATGTAATGGCTGCTTTCGTGGGCGTTATCTCAGCGCTGATTGGAAGCCTCGCCTTATACAGGCAATTGGCGCGACCGCTTCAGGCGTTGGAAAATCATGTTGCCGAATTCAACTCACCACTGATGGCCAAAGAGTTAGACGAGACTGGTCCTCGCGAAATCGCAGCTGTCTCAAAGGCACTTAACAACATGTCTGCCAGACTTCGCCAAGCCGAAGCAGACAGGGCGCTTATGCTTGCTGGTGTAAGTCATGACTTACGCACTCCTCTGACAAAGCTGCGATTGTCCATTGCATTGTTCAAGAATGCAGAGCCAGCGCTATTGGAAGGAGCGGTCGCTCAGGTAAATCGTATCGAGGCGATGCTTGGGCAGTTTTTGGAGTATGCACGTGGCTTTGAAGCCGAAGCGTCACGTGATCTATCGGCAAACGCGCTCATCCAAGATGCTGCTGACAACACTGTTATGGAAGATGAAATCGAGATTAGAGTTGACCAAGATCTGAATATTCACGCAAAACCGAATGCTCTTTTGCGCGCTGTTGGCAACCTAATGAAAAACGCCACCATCTACGGTCAGCAGCCGATAGTTGCTTCCGCAGGACGTACCGAAAATGAGGTTTACATAGATATCATCGATTCCGGAAAAGGGTTGAATGAAGATGAAGTTGCCTCATTGCTAAGACCTTTTGCTCGCGGTGATGAGGCACGCGGTGGCAACGGATCGGGTTTGGGTTTGGCGATCACACAGGAAGCGGTGCATGCCAATGGCGGAAGGCTGGAATTCAAACAATTGGAGAACGGCTTTCGAGCGCGCATCTCTATTCCGGTTTGATTTCACAAATATATCTATGCTGTCCACATAAACACGTGAAATTGACAGACAAGCTGCGAATGTCTAGTTCGAATCTATGCGGGATCGCGATGTAAAGATCATAGAGGCAGCTTTTGGGCTATTTGCTCACTATGGTGTTAGCAAAACATCGATGAATGAGGTGGCCGCCGCCGCAGGCATTGCTCGGCAAACAGTCTATAATGCATTCAAGGGCAAAGACGATCTGATATTTGCAGCCTTCCTGCACTATGCGGACCAAGCAAGAGCATCCGTTGAGCGCGAGTGCGCAACCGCGCTAGACTTGTCAGAGCGATTGGACATTCTTTATCGCCATCTCGTCGACAAGCCTTATGAAGCCATGCAGACATTGCCGCATCTGGAAGAGATTCTTGAAATTGAAAGCCAGCTTTCTGCTGAACGGCGCGCCGAAATAAAAGAACTCTATCAAAGTACAATCCGCACTGCGCTTGCGCCATTTGAACGTCAGTTTGTTGAAAAAGGCGTCTCACTCGCCACGCTTTCAGAGTTGTTCAAAAGCACGATCACTCAGATAAAGCGCGATGCTGTTGATGTTGATCATCTCCGCCAGTTGTTCGAAGCGATAAAGGTCATGATTGGTTCACTCGCGCACAAGTCCGGTTGAGCGTTTCGAACTGGCGCTTAGTTACAATAGCAGCTTACAAGCCGTTTATCGGCACCTTTAGCGTTGGGTTGCCTTCGTCATCTGTTGGAACCGCCCCTGCGCGCATGTTGACCTGCAGAGACGGAATGATCAATTTGGGCACCGCCAACTGAGCGTCACGTTCATTGCGGAACCGGATGAACTCTTCCTTCGTTTTGCCAGCACCTACATGAACGTTGTGTTTTTTCTCTTCAGCTACCGTGGTTTCCCAAGCGATAGCACGACCATTTGGCCCGTAATCGTGGCACATGAAGAGGCGCATCTCGTCTGGGAGGGCAAGTACTTTTTGAATGCTGTCATAAAGCAAGCCCGCATCACCGCCGGGAAAATCCGCCCGCGCAGAGCCGCCATCAGGCATAAAGAGCGTATCACCGACAAACGCGGCATTGCCGATCACATGAACCATGCAGGCTGGTGTGTGGCCGGGCGTATAGATCGCAAACGCCTGTAGACTACCAATCGAATAAACATCGCCATCTTCAAAAAGCTGGTCAAACTGTGATCCGTCACGCTGGAACTCGGTACCCTCGTTGAAGACTTTTCCGAAGGTTTCCTGAACCTCAATAATCTTGGCACCAATCCCGATTTTACCGCCCAACTTTTCTTGAATGTACGGCGCTGCTGACAAATGGTCGGCATGAACATGCGTCTCGATAATCCACTCTAGCGCTAGCCCCTGAGCTTCAATCTGCTCAATTATGATGTCGGCACTTGCATGGGTAATTCGACCAGCAGCATAGTCTATATCCATAACGCTATCGATGACGGCGCAAGCATTGGAACGTGGATCAGCAACAATATAGCTAATTGTGTTGGTCGCCTGATCAAAGAAAGCTTGAACGACCGGCTCTTCATCCATCTTCACCGGATACGAATTCATAAAAACACTCACGTTCAAGTTGCTAAATAGTCCTTAGGCAGGCGCAACACTGCTTCGCCCATGTAAAATTGTACGTGCAATGATGATGCCGACAGACATTGACGCAACAAAAACTGGCACTTCCCAATGCCCGAGACCCAGAGCAGGTAGAGCACCACCAGAACAAAAGCCGCTGATACCCCAACCGACACCGAATAGAGCGGACCCACCGACGAGTTGTGGATCAATGTCACGACGAGCCGGCAAATAAAACTTTGGTTCAAATAGCGGCGCAGCCTGTATTCCAAAGACAATTCGATAGCCAATGATTGTGGTCAGCAAAGCACCACCCATCACAAAGATCAGGCTTGGATCCCAACTGCCCGCTATATCAAAAAAGTTCACGACTTTTGCTGGATTGGCCATGCCCGATATGGCGATTCCGATACCAAATAATGCGCCTGCCAATAGCGTCAGAAGATGCTTCATCGCACTACGCTCCCAATCCCAAAACGTGTCGGACGAGATAGACCGTCACATAAGTGGCAAACATGAAAACGCCTGTGGCAACGATGGATCGCGGTGAGAAACGAGCGATACCGCAGACACCATGACCGCTGGTGCACCCTGCGCCAAAAGTAACGCCCAGTCCGACGATAAATCCGCCAACAATCATCATCGTTGTGGAAACGGGAACTGCGAAAGGTACGCTCCCTCCAACGAATAAAAATAGCACCGGCGCGGCCATCGCGCCTGCGAGGAACACAAAGCGCCATCCAGTCTCTTGATTACCTGCGCCCGGAAGAATGCCGGCGAAAATGCCGGTCATGCCAGCAATGCGGCCCCGCACAAGCATTAAAATAACAGCTGACAATCCGATCAAGATGCCACCTGCCAACGATGCATAGGGTGTAAACTCTGTGGTCATAGATCCCATTTCAACAACTTGCTTTTCGAACTGGCACAAGATATATTGAAGCCTATGAATATACAAGATGTTAAATATACATCTATGATGGCGGATCAGCTTGCGCCAAAAATCACCGAGGCGGCGAAGTTAATGGAAATGCTTTCCAACCCCGTTCGGCTGCGTATTCTTTGCGCGTTGGCAGAAAATGAATGGAGTGTTGTTCCGCTTGCTAAATTCGCCCACTTGGCACAACCAACAATGTCACATCACTTGAAAAAGCTGCGTGAAGCAGGGCTGGTCGCAACCCGGCGGGAGGCTCAGACAATTTTTTACTCGCTAAAGGGAAACGAGGTAACTGCGGTACTCACGGTGCTGAAAGAGCTTTATTGTCCCGATGGCATTGAAACGGCCAATTAACCGGAACAAAGCTCCTTCTTGCTCCAAACGGGTGGAACCGTCAATTTTCCCGAAACCTGTTTAGCTACTGCATCAAGCTTCAAGGATTGCCAGGCACCATCCCATTCATCAGGTAGCAAAAAGGGCGGTAGTACCAATCTTTCTGCGGCGAACCCACTGCGGCAATAGTAATTGGGATCACCAAGTACAAAAACGGCAGCGACACCGCGCGCGCGCAAGTTAGCGACACCAAATTCGATTAGCTTCTTACCCAAGCCTTTTTTCTGAAACACAGTATCCACAGCCAACGGCCCAAGCAAGGAGAATTCACCCTGAGTGCCGATCGAGCATTGTGTAAAGGCAATATGCCCGATAATTTTATCGTTAATTTCAACAACCCAGCTTGTGACCAACTCCGGGAAAAAAGTCAGTTCACGCACCAGTGGGAGTAAATCCTCTTCTGGAAAAGCGGCTGGATAAAGCTGGTCAAGTGAAGCTACATCGCTGTATTGAATTGATCGCAAATGAGCATCAAGTGGCACGATTATTTTCCGCAATGCTGGCCCAATAGCTGATTCCATACGGAATGATTTCATCATTAAAATCATAGGCCGGATGGTGGAGCCCTGCACTATCGCCATTGCCAATCAAGATCATTGAGCCTGGACGTTTTTCCAGCATATAGGCAAAATCCTCGCCGCCCATAAATGGGTCAATATCGCGACCCACACTATCAGCACCAACGACCGAAACGGCATTTTCAATAGCTGTTTGCGTTTCATTCGCATCATTGACGGTCACTGGATATCCCCGCCAAAACTGAACGTCGACCGACGCACCAAATGCTTCAGCAATGCTCTTGGAGATCGCCTTCAGTTTCTCTTCCGCGAGAATGCGAACATCCGCATCCAGCGTCCGAATGGTTCCCGCGATTTTTGCCGCCTCGGGAATAACGTTGAACGCCTCACCTGCGTTGAACTTGGTCACTGACACAACGACCGACCCAATAGGGTCGACCGTGCGCGCCGCAATCGTTTGAAGGCCTTGGACGATTTGCGCACCAATAACGATAGGGTCAACGCTCTGATGAGGCATGGCTGCATGCCCACCCTTTCCACGTACGGTAATCATGAACTGATCAGTTGCTGCAAAGAAGGCACCGCTGCGGATCGTAAACTCGCCGACCGGAATTTGGGGCATGTTGTGCATGCCGTAAACGCGGTCGATTCCGAAGCGATCCATCAACCCGTCCTGAACCATTTCGCGACCGCCGCCACCACCCTCTTCGGCGGGCTGGAAGATCACCACAACAGTACCCGGAAAATTGCGCGTCTCCGCCAGATACTTTGCTGCGCCCAGAAGCATGGCAGTGTGTCCATCATGCCCACAGGCATGCATCTTGCCACTGACTTTAGAGGCATGGTCAACGCCAGTTGCTTCTTTGATCGGTAGCGCATCCATATCTGCGCGCAACCCCAAGGTTTCACCCGAGCCACGCTGACCCTTGATGACACCAACAACGCCAGTGCGCCCCATTCCAGTGACGATCTCATCAACACCGAAAGCGCGCAGTTTCTCTTCGACAAAACGGGCCGTCTCATGAACATCAAACATGAGCTCTGGATGCTGGTGCAAATGGCGACGCCAGCCTTTAACTTCATCTTGTAGTTCAGCTGCGCGGTTCAAAATCGGCATTGATAACTCCTGTTGCTGGCAAGATGGAGAGCAAAACAGCAGGAGACAAGGCTTACGTTCTACAGTTTCTTGTTATCGACATGTTGGTGGTCTAGACAGCAATCATGAGGAATATCGGCACTCACATTAAGCTTATGGCGATTTCAGGCATATGCTTGGTGTCGCTAGAAGCCAACAGTGCACCAGCCGTTTTGATTGATGCCGCAAGCGGCCGTGTCCTGCATCATGAGCAAGCTTTCGACCGATGGAGCCCGGCGTCTCTGACCAAACTGATGACAGCCTATGTCACTTTCGAAGCAATTGAGGCAGGTGCCTTAACACCCAGCGCACCAGTACGTATGTCAGTCGTAGCCGCAAGCGCCCCACCTAGTAAAATGGGCTATGCGGTCGGATCAGTAATGACCGTTGAGAATGCGCTTGAGATGCTAATCATCAAATCGGCAAATGACGTCGCCGTTGCGCTTGGCCAAGCAGTTTCCGGAACACCTGATGCGTTTGTCACACGGATGAATGAGACTGCGCGATCTCTTGGCATGACCGACACGCGTTTTGCCAACGCCCATGGTTTGGATCATCCGGATCAATATTCCACTGCCAGAGACTTGGCGATTTTGGCTCAAGCAATCCGGCAGCGTTTTCCACAATATGACAGTCTGTTTGAGGCCGAAGCGATAAGAGCCGGCGAAACAGTTACAACCAGCTATAATCTGCTGCTCGGGCGTTATGCAGGCGCAGACGGCATGAAAACGGGGTTCGTTTGCGCCTCCGGGTTTAACATTGCCGCCAGCGCGACGCGTGATGGACAAACCATGATTGCAATCGTTCTTGGAGAAGAGAGCCAAAAGGCGCGCGCTGAAAAAAGCGCTGTTTTGTTAGAAACCGGTTTTACTGCTGATCCGACCGTATCAACCGCTAACATCCGAACACTGCCAAGACCGGAGAATGCTTCTACTACGACAGCAAACCTGCGACCCCAGGTGTGCACAGAAGAAGCGCGGGCAGCGCGTTGGGATGGGCGGCAGATTGAGGGTTTCATTGACTTTGAGACCGAACTGATAAGGCCGCTTGCACGAGCGCCAGAAGCGATAAGCACCGGCCTTGGCGGCGCGATCGGAGCCAGTGCTTCAGCCATCGTCCTCGACCGTGCTGTGATCAGCGCTTATCCCGTTCCACTACCGCGGCCAGTGCTGGAACCAGCCAGTGATGTGCTGGATATGGAGCAGTTCAGACTGCGGGATGGGCGAACAGCCCCAATACCCAGCCAACGCCCGAGCTAGTCACGCTAGTTGCCGCGTTCGATTTCGAAGCGGATAGCGCCGTCTTCCAGTTCTTCGGCAGCAATCAGTGGATGTGACTTTTCTTGGCAAAAGTGAGGCACGTCCAGCGCTGCAAGAGGATCGTCCGTCTCGATCCAAATATGCTCGCCGATTGAGACTTCGCGAAGATACTTTTGCGCTCGGAGAACCGGAAGCGGGCACTTTAAGCCGCGTAAATTGCGAACATCAGCCATTGAGAACTTATTGGGCGGCCGTTGTATCTTGCGGACCCGTAATCACAACCGCGGCGGGCGGCGGCGGCGCCACCGGGAAAAGCGGATCGCCTGCCGGTTGCGTGGAAGTTGAAACATTTTCAACACTCGTTGATACAGCGGCGTCAGCTGGTGGCAATGGCTCGGTGATCAGCTCGGGGGTTTCGACCTCAACCGGCTCCACAACAGGTGGTGGTGCTGCGATAGATGCCTCAATGATGGCCAGTGTTTCGGCTGGAATAAGGCTTTGCTGCAGACCTTGCTCAAGCAGTTTGCCGCGACCCTCTAGGCGCGCGACAGCGTTTTCAAAGGCTAGTGTATGCTCGGTTGCCATTTCAGAATAGGCGAGCGCCAAGCCGCGCGGCATTTGAAGCTCCGGGCATTGTGATGAAGCCTGAAAGCTCATCCCTTCCTCAGTCGGCGCGACATTGAAAACATAGCGTCTATCGCAAACATCGACCTTCGGTGGCTGTTTTGTCAATTCGAAGTGATCATAACCCTGTTTGAGCATGGTCCAATACTCAAAGTGGCGGTCGTCGCGATGCGCGGCCATATTTTCCGGCGTCATGCGGAAAGGAAAAGCCTGAACCTGAAATTCAGACTGTTGGCCACCGCGCAACGCCTCACGCGCAAAGGCGTATATTTCTTCAATATACTCATCAGTCATCGCGTAGCAGCCCGCTGACGAACAATCGCCATGAACCATCAAATGGCTGCCGGTTCGTCCGTGAGATCGATCGTAGCGGTTAGGAAATCCCAAATTGAACGAAAGATGATAGGATGATCTGGGATTTAGATGCCGCTTGCCGACAAAATAGAAGCCTTCCGGCGCTTGCCTGTCACCTTCCTTGTACTTGGGACCTTTTTGGCCGGAATAGGTGCAGATTTCATATTCCTTGACCAACTCATAGCGGCCGGTCGGCGCCTGCTTCCAAACTTCGAGAATAGCTTCTTCTTTGAAAATGCGCATCATGATTGGTGAGGCTGCAGTCATGCCCTCAGATCGCATAAAGGCCAGCGCATCGCGCGGCAAAGGTGCATCAGCCTTGTTCACGCCGAGAACGGAGGAGGCCTGGCAACCAGCCAGAACCGCCAACGCCGAAGCTGCAACTGCCAATTTAAACACGCCGCGCATGCAAAATTTCCCAATGGTCGAGACTGGAATATTATCGTCTCATGGTTACTGCAAGGTTCACCACGCGTGCCTCACGCAAATGTCAATACAGCGCGTTTCAGGCTAATATTTGTCAGAGGTCTCTGCCGATCGCCAAAAACTTCTGACGGCGGGCATTTTTGATATCATCGCCTGACATCCCGTCGAAGGCCTTCATACCTTTTTGGATGTAGCGACGCGTTTCTTCGATAACAAAAGCCCGGTCACGATGCGCGCCACCAAGTGGCTCAGGCACAATCCCGTCAATGATCTTCATTTCCAGCAAGTCTTGCGCGGTAATTTTCATCGCCATCGCAACATCTTTCGCTTTGGCAGCATCACGCCACAGTATCGATGCACCAGCTTCCGGTGAAATCACAGAGTAGATTGCGTGTTCCAACATGTAGACTTTGTTGGCAGTCGCAATAGCGATAGCGCCGCCCGATCCGCCTTCGCCAATGACCGCAGCGACGATGGGCACAGTCAAATTCAGGCACATTTCAGTAGAGCGGGCGATCGCCTCTGCTTGACCGCGTTCTTCAGCACCAATACCGGGATAAGCACCGGCAGTGTCTACTAATGTAATCACAGGCATATTGAACCGGTTGGCCAATTCCATCAGCCGCACTGCCTTGCGATAGCCTTCCGGGCGACCCATCCCGAAGTTACGTTTCAGGCGGGACTTGGTATCGGAACCTTTTTCCTGACCGATAACGGCAACCGGCCGACCATCAAACCGGGCAAAACCCGTCATGAAAGCGTGATCCTCAGCAAAGTTGCGATCACCGGCAACAGGTGTGAACTCGGTGAACAAGGCCTCAATGTAGTCTACACAGTGCGGCCGATCTGGATGCCGCGCGATCTGCGCTTTCTGCCAAGGCGTCAGCTTGCGATAAACGTCCACTAAAGCTTCACGCGACCGTTTTTCCAAACGCGCAACTTCATCAGCCACATCAACAGCACCCTCACCGCTCTCGGCAAGTTTTTTCAACTCCATGATCTGGCCTTCCAGATCAGCAATTGGCTTTTCGAAATCGAGGTAAGAGTACATCACGGCCTAGTTGTTTCTTCGCAAGCGCACGTGGCGCTTTGCACGCGCGATGTCAAGTTCTTGAGGCGTGAGCCAACGGATGACACGCTTCAACAAGAGACTGTAGTCGCTCATCCAACACGTGCGTGTAG
This sequence comes from Pseudomonadota bacterium, assembly GCA_038529265.1. Classification (GTDB taxonomy): domain Bacteria; phylum Pseudomonadota; class Alphaproteobacteria; order Rhizobiales; family Rhizobiaceae; genus JBCBDX01. Next base: position 119,218 of record JBCBDX010000008.1, on the reverse strand, counting down.
ATTTGAGTTGTGGCGATATCAGCGTGGCCAAGCAACTGCTGGACAACACGAAGATCGGCACCATTTTGCAAAAGGTGACTGGCAAACGCATGCCGCAGCACATGCGGTGACACTCGCTTGGGGTCGATTCCAGCCCGCGCAGCCAAACTCTTCAACTCACGCGCCATAACTTGGCGGGCAACCGCACCAGTGCATGAGCCATCTGGAAAAAGCCAGTCGTTTTGCCGGGTATCGCAATGGGTGCTCAGAGCATCATGATAGGCGTCGAGCGCTGCCTGGGCTTTTTTAGAAACAGGGATCAAACGCTCACGGCCACCTTTACCCTTAACTGTGAACCACGGCTCGTTGCGGTGAAGTGCAGACACCGGCAACTCGGTGAGTTCACTGACCCGCATACCGCTTGCATATAATAGTTCGACAAAAGCGTGCAGTCGCAGAGCGTTTAGATGCTTCTTGTTACCCTCGATACGCTCGTCACGTGCTTCATATGCAGCAAGATCAAGTATTCTGGCAACTTCATCCACGGACAGAATTTTTGGTAGCGCCGCTCTTTTGCGAGGTGACTCCAAAAGACTGGTCGGATCGTCATCACGTACGCCTTCAGCATAAAGGAATTTGAAAAACTGACGCAGACTGGAAAGTCGTCGTGCCTGGCTGGAAGGCGCAAATCCGCGTGAAGCCATTTTCGTTAAATAGGCACCAATCTCGACATCGGTTGCTTCTTCCAAGCCGGCTGATTTGATGTTGTTACGCACATCTTCAAGATCGCGCCGATAATTGTCCAACGTGTGATGCGAAGCGCCACGTTCGGCGGACATCATATCGATAAAGGCCTCAATCATGCCTTGGAAATTAAACGATAATGGTTACCGGAAGATGCAGAGATTACTGCTCCACGGCAGTTGCATCACCCGGTTCAACTGCAGGTGTTTCTGCAACTGGAACCGGCGGAGGCGCCACGGGGCGTGGATTAATGCGATCCTGCGGTACACGCACCGTCATTTCGCGGGGATTTGGCTCGACAAAAACAGTGAGGGCGAACATGCCCGCATAGGCGAGCCCACCCAGCACTAACAGCGTCATGAGAAATCGTATGAGGCTTGGCATTCTTTCTTCCGCTAAGTCATTTTGCTCTTACCGGCATTCAACCAACAAATGCAACACGGGCGGCTACCTGATCTCCCCACGAGCTTGACACAAGTTCGCACTTCATGCGCAAACATGGCCACCATGGAACATGATAAATCCGATCAACACGACCAAGATGCGATCCGCTCGGTCAATGAAAAACTGAATGGTCGATCCATTGTCCTGGTTGGATTGATGGGCGCTGGCAAATCTGCAATCGGACGAAAACTGGCCAAGGCACTAGGCTTGCCTTTTCTGGATAGTGATACCGAAATTGAAAAAGCGGCAGACATGCCGGTCGCTGACATTTTCGAGCAATATGGCGAACTGGAATTCCGCCGTCTTGAAGCCAGCGTGATCAAAAGGCTTTTAACCGATACGTCGCTGGTACTTGCCACTGGTGGTGGCGCGTTTATGGACGAAGACACACGCAGCGCCATCGGAGGCAAGAGCGTATCTGTCTGGCTCAATGCTGAGCTTGATCTCCTAATGGCCCGAGTTTCACGCAAGTCCACCAGACCACTACTGAAAAAGCCAAATCCCCGCGCCATTATGCAGGAGTTGATTGATATCCGTTATCCTGTCTATGCGACTGCTGATGTCACGGTGACGTCCAAGGATGTTTCGAAAGAGGCAATGGTCGACAGCGTCGTTGGCGCGCTCATGCAGCATTTGAACAAGGAACCAAAATGATACCCAGTCAAACTGTAAGCGTGGGTCTGGGCGAGCGCTCCTATAACATCTTGATCGGCGATGCCCTTCTGGCAAATGCTGGCACGGCCATCTCAGACGTCTTGCCAAACACGCGATGCGCAATTGTCACCGACGAGAATGTTGCTTCAAGACATTTGCCAACTCTCAAAGCGTCACTGGAAGCTGCCAACCTCGATTTTTGCGAGATTATTCTACCGGCCGGGGAAACCACGAAAAGCTACAGCCATCTCCAGAAGGTTGTTGAAGACGTTCTGGAAGCACGACTTGAACGCAACGACGCCGTGATCGGTTTTGGTGGCGGTGTGATTGGAGATCTGGCTGGCTTCGCAGCATCTATCGTGCGACGTGGAATGAATTTTGTGCAGATACCAACAACCCTACTTGCACAAGTGGATTCATCGGTTGGCGGTAAAACCGGCATAAACTCACCCCATGGAAAAAATCTAGTCGGTGCTTTCCACCAGCCAAAACTGGTTATCGCCGATACCAGCGTTTTGGACACCCTGACGGATCGCGAGTTCAAAGCCGGTTATGCCGAAGTCATCAAATATGGGCTGATCGGTGACGAAGCTTTCTTTTCATGGCTTGAAAAGAATTGGCGCGGCATCTTCGCAGGTGGCACGGATCGCATCGAAGCAATTGCCTATTCCTGCCGGGCAAAAGCAGCCATCGTTGAACGCGATGAATTTGAAAGTGGCGAGCGAGCCTTGCTCAATCTTGGCCACACTTTCGGCCATGCTTTAGAGGGCATCGCAAAATACAATCCAGACATCCTGGTACATGGTGAAGGCGTGTCTATCGGCATGGTCCTTGCGCATGCATTTTCGTCACGGCTGAACCACGCGAGCCCTGACGATACGGACCGGATAAAATCTCATCTTGAAACGGTAGGCCTGCCGTCTGACCTATCATGCATGCACCCGTATATTGAAGATGCCGAGCAGTTTTTGAACTTCATTGCACAGGACAAAAAGGTTTCGCGTGGTGCGCTTACCTTTATACTGACAAGAGGTATTGGGCAGGCCTTTGTTGCAAAAAACGTGCCCTCTTCTGAAGTGCACGCCTTTTTGGAAACTGCTCTTTAAGAGCTGAAATCTCCGCTGAAAGCAAAAGCAAATGGAAACCTGGATAATTGTAGCCGCCGTACTCATCCTGATTGTCATGTCGGGATTCTTCTCCGGATCGGAAACAGCCCTAACCGCTGTCTCGCGCGGACGAATGAAACAATTAGCAAATCAGGGCAATCGCCGGGCTGAGAAGGTGGCCATGCTGACGGAGAACAAGGAGCGCTTGATCGGCTCCATTCTCATCGGCAACAATCTGGTCAACGTGATGTCGCCCGTGCTGACGACAAGCCTCTTTCTGGCACTTTTTGGCGAAACCGGCCTTGTCTATGCAACACTCGTGCTGACACCGCTTCTGGTCATTTTTGCTGAGGTGATGCCGAAATATCTGGCCATCTCCCGCACCGACAAATTTGCGCTCTTTGTCGTTCCGGTGGTGTCGTTTTTCGTGCGCATCGTTTCACCGCTGGCTGCAGCGGTAGATAACATCGTGCGGTTTATTCTGGCGCGTTTCGGCGTGCGCTTCGGTGAGGATCAGGCCCTGTTGTCAGGCCGCGAGGAACTGCGTGGCGCTGTTGAAGTGCTGCACCAAGAAGGTTCAGTGGATAAGGAAGACCGCGAACGCCTCGGTGGCCTACTCGATCTTCAGGAACTCGACGTTTCTGATGTCATGATCCACCGCACGAACATGTATATGGTCAATGCCGATGACCCGGCAGATATCGTTGTCTCGGAAATACTGAAAAGCCCTTATACGCGAATGCCCGTATGGCGTGGCGAAACGGACAATATCGTTGGCATTGTGCACGCCAAAGACCTGCTGCGCGCGCTCCACGCGGTCGGCAATGAGCCCTCAAAAATAGACATTATGAAAGTTGCCAACGAGCCTTGGTTTGTTCCCGATACAACAATGCTGCACGATCAACTCAACGCGTTTTTGCGCCGCAAAGCCCATGTCGCTATCGTCGTTGATGAATATGGCGAACTAGAGGGTTTGGTGACCCTTGAAGACATCATGGAAGAGATCGTCGGCGAAATAGCTGACGAACATGATGTGGAAGTCTCAGGCGTGAAAACCGAAGGTGATGGGTCTGTATTGGTCGATGGGTCGGTACCAATCCGTGACCTGAACCGGGCACTGGATTGGAATTTGCCGGACGAAGAAGCCACGACAATCGCGGGCCTGGTTATTCACGAAGCCAAAATCATTCCAACCGAAAAGCAGGCATTCACATTCCATGGCAAACGCTTTGTGGTGATCAAGCGACAAAAAAACCGGCTGGAAAAAATTCGGATACGCTCGGTTTCTTAAGTCATGGAGCGCTTGGTTCGACGGCCAATGCGTGGACGCCTTTTGCGAGCTCGTCGGCCAAAACCTCATTGACTGCTCGGTGTCGCTGCAATCGGTTCATGGTTGCAAATGCGGTCGCTGTAATTCTGACGCGAAAATGCGTTTCGCCGGTTCCATCCACTGCACCACCTTGGTGGCCTGCATGCTGGTGGCTTTCATTGATCACTTCCAGCGTTGATGGGTCAAAAGTGTCGCGCAGCTTGCGGTTGATTGATTGCTCCAAAGGTCCCATTTAAACGCTACTCCATCTTGCCAGCAAACAGCCTTGCCGTTACACCAATGCGTCGCTCTTTCAAGCCGGACATGGCTGAAACGACTTGAGTTTTAACCGCCGCTCACCGCTGCCATTATTGCCGAAACCGGGGCACGCCCCATAATTTGTGTGACCATGCCATCATCGACCTCGAAATATTTCGACTCCATTCGTATTAATCCCGGCGGCAAAAAGAAAAAGGCCGCAGAGGAAGCAGCGAATCGATGCCAGTGGGCCGGTTGCGACAAGCCGGGCGCCCATAAGGCACCTGCGGGGCGTAACCGCGACGGCGAATATTTGTGGTTCTGCGTCGATCACGTGCGCGAGTATAATAAAAACTATAACTACTTCTCGGGCCTTTCTGATGACGAAATCGCCAAGTTCCAAAAGGCGTCGCAAGTTGGTGATCGTCCGACGTGGAAAATGGGAACGGCAAAGCAGCCAAGCACCGCGACACCGGTTTTCTCCGACATGAAGTCCGGTTCGGCCAAAGCGATGCGCATGCGTAATCCTGCTGCTTGGGAAGCAGTGCGAAACGCAAAGCCGGTTCGACGTCTCAAACCGCTTGAATCAAAAGCGATGCGAACGCTTGGACTGAAAGACACCGCGTCTGCTGATGACATCAAGAACGCTTACAAGGTGCTGGTGAAAAAACATCACCCGGACGCCAACGGTGGCGACCGAACCTCCGAAGAACGCTTTCGCGATGTAATCAACGCCTACAATTTGCTTAAAACGGCCGGGCTCTGCTGAGCTGGTCAGGGGACCTGAGAAGATGAACAAAATAGAACTCGATATCGCCGATATGCCAGATACAAGTTTGGATGTACGCCAGACATTCGGCATTGATATCGATATGAGCGTCCCGGCATACTCGGCTGCGAACGCCCATGTGCCGGAAGTTGACCCAGACTATATTTTCGACCGCAACACCACGCTGGCCATTCTAGCGGGTTTTGCTCACAATCGCCGCGTGATGGTTTCAGGTTACCACGGCACAGGTAAGTCCACTCACATTGAACAAGTAGCGGCGCGGCTCAATTGGCCAGCAGTACGCGTCAACCTGGATAGCCATGTCAGCCGCATCGATCTCGTTGGTAAGGACGCCATTGTCATGCAGGATGGCAAGCAGGTGACGCAGTTCAAGGACGGTATTCTACCTTGGGCATATCAAAATAATGTTGCGCTGGTATTCGATGAATATGATGCCGGCCGCCCGGACGTGATGTTTGTTATCCAGCGGGTTTTGGAAAGCTCGGGACGCCTGACCCTTTTGGACCAGTCACGCGTCATCCGGCCGCATCCGGCCTTCCGGCTGTTTGCAACCGCCAACACAGTTGGCTTGGGCGACACGACCGGCCTCTATCATGGCACCCAGCAGATCAACCAAGCGCAGATGGACCGCTGGTCTATTGTGACCACGCTCAACTATCTGCCGCATGACAATGAAGTTGAAATTGTTCTGGCAAAAGCCAAAAATTTCCAAACCAAGGAAGGCCGCGAGCAGATCAACGCCATGGTGCGTTTGGCTGATATGACCCGTCAGGCATTCATCAATGGCGACCTATCAACCGTGATGTCGCCGCGGACCGTTATCACATGGGCGGAGAATGCTGAGATCTTCGGCGACATTGGTATGGCCTTCCGCCTTACGTTCCTGAACAAGTGCGACGATTTGGAACGCACGCTGGTAGCGGAGTTCTATCAGCGTTGCTTCGGCGAGGAACTGCCAGAATCTGCGGCAAACGTGGCGTTGAGTTAAAACCTCAATGGCAGCACCGGGCGACAATTCAAAGAACCGTCCCAAGACAAAGACGGCAGACACCGAACCGTTCAAACGGGCGGTGACAGGCTGTATGCGCGCCATCGCTGGCGACCACGAGTTGGAGGTTGTTTTCAGCACGGACCGCCCCGCGTTTGCTGGCAAGCATGCACGGGTTAGCGACCTGCCGCGTCGCGTGACCGAAAATGATGTGCGTATCACCCGTGGTGTTGCCGATTCTATGGCGCTTCGTGCGGCTTGCCATGACGGTATGGTTCACCGCACTTTGGCACCGGAAGGCGATCAGGCACGCGCTGTCTATGATGCCGTTGAACAGGCGCGTGTTGAGTCGCTGGGCGCGCAACGCATGACGGGCGTCGGTGACAACATTGCCGCGATGATCGACGACAAATTCACACGTGCCAACCTGTCAACCGTAACCGAACGTGATCAAGCACCTCTGGAAGAAGCGGTTGCTTTGTTGGTGCGCGAGAAGCTGACCGGTCGTCCGACGCCGTCGGGCGCTTCAGCAGTTGCAGATCTTTGGCGCGACTGGATCAACGAAAAGGCATCTGATGATATGGCGCGCCTTGGCGAAGCCATTGATGATCAGGAAGCGTTTGCGAAAACGATCCGCGAAATGCTCGTATCCATGGAAATGGCCGAAGAATATGACGGCGACCATGGGAACGAGGAGGAAGACGATAACACCGAGCAGGAACCGCCTGATAATGACGAAAATCAGGACGATGGCGGAACAGACGACCAGCAGTCCGGCGAAGAGCAGACCGAGCAAGAGCAGAACCCGCTCGAGAGCGAGCAGTCTGAAATGGGCGAGATGGAAGCCGCGGACATGTCATCTGATGACATGGATGATGACTTCGACGCGGACGCCGAAGAGCCAGGCGAAGTCGAACGACCTGAACCGCAGTTCAACGACATTCTTTCCGACATTGATTACAACGTCTTTACCGAAGAGTTTGATGAAATCATCGGCGCTGAAGAACTTTGCGATTCGCAAGAACTTGAGCGCCTCAGAGCCTTCCTCGACAAACAATTGGCCAACCTGCAAGGCGTCGTCGGCCGTTTGGCCAACCGCCTTCAGCGGCGGTTGATGGCACAACAAAACCGATCTTGGGATTTCGACCTAGAGGAAGGCTATCTCGATCCTGCGCGCCTGCCGCGGGTCATAATCGAAGAAATGAATGGTGGCTTTGGCGCTTTGTCTTTCAAGCGCGAACGAGACACCAACTTCCGCGATACAGTCGTAACGCTGTTGATCGACAATTCCGGCTCCATGCGCGGCCGCCCGATCACCGTGGCCGCCACCTGCGCCGACATCTTGGCGCGCACGCTGGAACGGTGCGGCGTGAAAGTCGAAATTTTGGGTTTCACTACGAGAGCGTGGAAGGGCGGGCAGGCACGCGAAGCTTGGCTCAAAGGTGGAAAGCCAACCGAGCCGGGTCGCCTGAACGATCTGCGCCACATAGTCTACAAGTCCGCAGATGCTCCATGGCGACGCGCACGCAACAATTTGGGTCTGATGATGCGCGAAGGCTTGCTTAAAGAAAACATAGATGGCGAAGCGCTGACTTGGGCTTTCCGTCGCTTGTCACAGCGTCCCGAACAGCGCAAAATTCTGATGATGATTTCCGATGGCGCACCGGTTGATGATTCTACTCTCTCGGTAAACCCGGGGAACTATTTGGAACGCCATTTGCGCGCGGTAATCGAAGAAATCGAGACGCGCTCCAATATCGAGATGCTTGCTATCGGTATCGGACATGATGTGACACGCTACTACCGCAGAGCTGTTACGATTGTAGACGCTGAAGAACTGGCCGGCGCCATGACTGAGCAATTGGCAAGCCTCTTTGAAGAAGAAGGGGCACAGCAGATGCGTGGTGTCATGACACAGGCTTCTGCTAAGGCGGGCTTGCGAGGCGCCCGTGCGCGCTAGGCCAGTCGCAGGCACTGTTGCGATCTCGCTTTGCATCGCGGCTCAAGCACCGATCTATGCAAACGAACTGGTAAAACCTGTTAGCATCACTGCTAGACCCATAGCGAACTTCCTGATTGGTTCCGATCAGCAAAAATTCGGACCCCTAACGTTTCTCGGCGGTCTGGAAATGGAGAGCCGCGAACAGCATTTTGGCGCGATATCAGGCGTCGATTTCTCAGGAGAGGCCATCTGGCTCGTCACGGACACCGGTTTTTGGCTTCAAGGTAGCTTGAACCGAAATGAAAACGGGGCGCCCGAAGCAATAACGGCAACCTCGATTGGTGAAATAACTGCAAAGGGTGGAGCGCGTTTTTCCAACAAGTGGGAGGCAGATGCAGAGGGCATCGCTATCGCCCAAGATGGAACGGTTGTAATTTCATTTGAGCGCGATCACCGCATCGCACAGTACCAATGGGATGGCGCTAACCTCCGCTTTGTCGAAGACGAACAGCCACCTGTGCCCCTTTATGAACTGCGCCAAAACCGAGGCTTTGAAGGCGTTGCCGTCGCTCCGGAAAATTTTGCCTATCCGCAGGCAATTGTTGGCCTCAGCGAAAAGAGCCTCGACAAACAGCGCAACATCATGGGCTTCGTCAATCCGCCAGGACCAAGCAATGCGTTTGAGTTTTCATTGCTTCGAACCGACAATTTTGATGTCACCGACATCGCGTTTCTACCAACGGGTGATTTGTTGGTTCTGGAACGCCGGTTCAACCTTAGCCAAGGCATTGCTATGCGTATCCGGCAGATTGACGGCGACCAATTGACCGAGCGCTCTACAGTCGATGGGAAAACCCTGCTGGAAGCCGACATGAGCTATCAGATTGACAATATGGAGGGTTTGGCCATCACACCGCTAGGTGATGACCAAGTCCGGTTGACACTCGTTTCCGACGACAACAAATCGCTCCTACAACGAAACTTGCTGCTCGAATTTGCACTCGACTTGAACTAGCTGGCTGGCTGCGCCTGCTGCTTTGCAAGCAATGGCAGCAGCAAACCGTATGGCAGCAGCATCGCAAGGCCAACAAGGATCTTCACGCAGAAGTCACCAAAGGCAAGTGAAATCCAAAGCGCCGTCTCGCCACCAAGGAACGGAACCGGGAAACCAAGCGACCCATCCTCCATGCCAAATGCCAGATCAATGCCTGCAAAGAGCGGTGCAAAGGCAAGGCTCCAGAAGATGACAGTGTCGATCACTGACCCCAAAACGGATGAGATCAGCGGCGCACGCCACCACTGCAAAGCACGCATGCGATCAAAGATTGACGCATCCAATAGTTGGGCAATCGCAAACGCAGTGCCGGAGGCGATTGCGATGCGCGGCGTTGCGAGCCAGATGGACAAAACAACCGCCAAGGCGAAACCAAGACCAATGACAACCCGCGCAGCTTTTACGCCAAAACGTCTATTTGTCAGATCATTGACCAAGAAGGCGATGGGGTAAGTAAATGCGCCCCAAGTCAAAATGTCCTTCAATCCAAAATGATTGAAAGGAATTTGAACAAGGTAATTAGAGGCGACGACGACGAGCGTCATAGCTGCCAGATAAGGCAGAAGTGAAATCGGATATGTCCGCATTTTTTTATCCTGGGTTATGCCACCAGCGCACAGCAGCAGCGCTGTGCGGGATTAGACTTTTAATTGGATTGGCTTAGGCAGCCGCTTCAGCTTGCCTTTGAGCGACGCGGCGTTTGATCAGGCGTGCGCGTGAAGAAAGCTCATTGGTTTTTGCCTTCGCAAGAAAGGCATCCAAACCGCCGCGATGTTCAACTGTACGCAGCGCGGAAGCAGAGATACGCAGCTTGAACTTTTCGCCAAGCGCATCCGAGTGCAAAGTCACGTTGACGAGGTTCGGCAAAAAGCGACGACGGGTCTTGTTGTTGGCGTGGCTGACATTGTTGCCAGACATGACAGACTTCGATGTTAATTCACAGGTACGCGACATGGGTCACCTAATTTGTGTCAATTCCAGAAAATCCGGCTTCGTTCGAAACCGACAATGTCGGCCCGGCTGTTCGCAACACGAAGAGCGGAAAAGTTGCGGTGCTATAGTCAAAGCTGGGCTTAGCGTCAACGGCTCAGAGCAAATTTGACATATAGTGTCCCTAACCATCACAATTTGGCCGAAATCAGGACTGAAGCGAAAGCCACCGGAAGGGACGCTGGTCACATTTGAATAATAAGGTCTCGATCCATGGGCAAAAAACCATTCTTTACAGCCATCGTCTTTTTGGCACTGGTCTCGCAAATTGACAGCGCGACAGCAGAGCAACCCGTAAAGTACCGCGCAGACTATACTGTCTCCGCATTTGGCTTGCCGGTGGGTAAGAGCACCTTCAACACCACAGTCGCTGACGACGGTACCTATAAGATCAACGGAAAGCTCCGCTCCTCTGGCGTTGCGCGGCTGTTCGCGGCCATCAATGGAAGGCTCCAAACGTCTGGCACTTTCAGCGGACAAAACGTCAAGCCAAACGCATTCGCTGCAACTTACATCGAGGGCAAAGCTAAAAAGGGGACACAATTTGACTTTGCTGGCAGCACGATCACCGGCGCAACCAATAAGCCACCTGTAAAAAAGCGTGGGAAATGGATACCGCTTGACACCGCCGATCTTGCAAACGCACTCGATCCTATCAGCGCCATCATGGTACCTGCCCAAACGCCGCGAGCAGTTTGCAACCGCACGATAAAAGCATTCGACGGGGCCATGCGCCTTGATGTGAAACTATCTTATCTGCGCACCAATCCTTTCAGCACGAAGGGTTTTAAAGGTGATGTTGTCACCTGCCGTGGTCGCTACATCCCGGTCAGCGGCTATGACGCCAAGAAGCAGGATATCAACTGGATGAGGGACAAAGGTTCGATCGAGGTCTCTTTTGCGCCCATTGGATCATCAGGCTTTTATGCTCCCGTCAACGCCAAGGTCAAAACGAGATTGGTGACACTTCGCGTCCGTGCCAGTCGCTTTGAGCAATTGACAAACTAAACAGCAACACGCATGCGCGGCCTATGTCCAAGACATATAAAAGCCGACGCATGCGCGCCAATCTCATTGGCCTGACCGCTATTGCGTCTTGGGCGATTCTTGCATTGTTAACAATCGGCACCGAGGGCGTTCCGCCTTTTCAAACAGCAGCAGTTGCTTTTGCAGTTGGTGCATTTGTCGGACTAATTTGGCGACTGACCAGCGCCAAGCAGAACAGCCAGGACAAGACAAAAGCGCCACTCAAAGCCTTGGCCTTTTCTTCGCTCGGCCTCTTTGCATACCATGCGCTCTACTTTGCGGCGCTTAAGAGCGCGCCCCCTGCCGAAGCGAGCTTGATTGCCTATCTTTGGCCTGTTTTGATTGTTGTCGGCAGTGCCCTTCTTCCGGGTGAGACATTGCGTTGGTACCACATTGTCGGGGCGACGGCCGGCTTTGTCGGATGCGGCCTTCTGGTCGGCGGCCCCGGTGAGTTGGCGTTCTCAAGCGATAGCCTTTTTGGCTACACACTAGCTCTGATTGCAGCCTTTACCTGGGCAAGCTACTCGCTCGGTTCGCGCCTTTTTGCGGCAGTACCCACGCAAATGGTGGTCGTTTCGTGCACGGTCGCAGCGATCCTCTCAGCCATTGTAGCAGCGGCTTTCGAACCGATTGTCTGGATTTTGTCGCCTCTTCAGTGGATTTCCCTGATCAGCCTGGGTCTACTGCCACTGGGTGGAGCGTTTTACACATGGGACTTCGGCATGAAGTTTGGCGATATCCAATGGCTGGGTACGGCAAGCTATGCAGCGCCATTGCTGTCAACCATCATATTGGTGGCAACAGGAACAGCGTCGATAACATGGGCACTGGCGGCAGCCTGTGCGTTGATCGTAGGTGGCGCATTCCTCGCCTCAGGCGCATTATCGCAACGCGCTGCAGTTCAGCCCGACGGCTGACGTGGCATTGGCCGCCAATCTGGGGCCGCCAACTCGAACGAAGAAAACTCAAAGCCGGGCGCAACGGTGCAGCCAACGAGGGTCCAGTGCCCTAAACTTGCCGCCGTTTGCCAATGATTGGCTGGCACCACCAATTGTGGACGTTCTCCAATCGCAAAATTCGTACCAAGGCGATGTGCCTGAGCGTCATGTCCGTTCGGTGAAAGCGTCATAACCAGCGGTGCACCAGCATAGTGATGCCACACTTCGGCGGCGTCCGTAACACGATGCCAATGCGAGACATCGCCTCCTTCGAGCAAAAAGTAGATCGCGGTCGATACCGAACGGTTATCAACCCGCGTTGGGTCGCGAAATGTCTCGCCGTACCATCCACCTTCCGGGTGTGGCTGCAAGTCAAGCAAATCCCTGATTTGTTGGGCAGAATATGTATCGTCCATGTCGCTCTCCGGCATTGCTGATCAAGAAGGTATTTGCGCGTTCACAACAAATCCGCTTTTGTGCCCGCATGCACATGGATATCGTCGAACTACGCGCATGGTACCATTCAGAGCTTGGCCAAAAAGCAAGCCAGGCCATTGGCATTTCCCTTAGCCGCATTTGGGAACCGATCGCAAACGAGCGTTTGCTGGGCTTGGGCTATACACGGCCGTGGCTGGAACGTTTTGAGCCAGACACCGACCGAACAATGGCATTCATGCTGGCCAATCATGGCGCAGCGCGTTGGCCGCGTACGGGCCCTTCCAAGACCGCTTTGGTGTTCGATGAAGAACTGCCACTGACCGATGCAGCCGTTGACCGTATACTAATGGTCCACGTCCTGGAGCACGCAGAAAATCCGCGCGAGACACTGATGGAAATGTGGCGTGTCCTGGCGCCAAACGGCCGCCTTGTCATTGTGGTACCGAACCGCCAAGGCGTTTGGGCGCGGGTCGAAACCACGCCGTTCGGAACTGGCCGGCCCTACTCACGCGCTCAAATTGTGAAGTTGTTGCGCGAAACCAACTTCACGGCGAGCGCGGAAACCGAAGCCTTGTTTTTTCCGCCATCGCGGCGTTTCCTGACCTATAAATTGTCATCGCGTATTGAAGCGATGGGGTTGCGTCTGTGGCCAATGTTGTCGGGTGTGTTGATCATCGAAGCCCAAAAACGTCTTTACCAGGGCTTGCCCGTCACCGAGCGGCAGTCTCGACGCGTCTTTGTCCCGGTCTTTGCACCACAGGGATCGGTAGCGGGCCGCGCCAGGCGCTTAACCGCAAAGTGAGTAATTGCGCGTCTTGGCGAACTGACTTACAGGCAGAGCACGATGAGTGATCAAGACCTTCAAAAGCTTGCTGAGTTGCGTGCCAAAATCGATATGGCGGACCAATCGATCCATGCACTGCTCATGCAGCGCGCAGAAGTCATTGATGAACTGATCAAAGCCAAGGGCGCATCAAAAAATCGCGGCGCAGCGTTCAGACCCGGCCGCGAAGCGCAGATGATGGATGTGCTCAAAGAACGGCACTCGGGCTCCATACCATTTGCCACCATCGCACACATGTGGCGCGAAATCATTTCGACATTCACCTGGCTGCAAGCATCTTACACCGTTCACATCCCGCTGACAGGTGACAACCGCCTCAACGATACGGTGCGCTATCAGTTTGGCTTTACGGTGGAGGTGCAAACACATGCCACTATCAGCCAAGCAAAAAAGGCGGCAGAAAGTACGCAAAACGCAATTGTCGTTTTGGAGACACCCACGAACTCAGATGCTGACTGGTGGCATGATATTGGCGGCGTCAGTGGCCTTTCGGTGATGGCACGATTACCCATCGTCCCCGTGCCCTTCGACGCAGTCGATGCTCTCGTTTTAGCACCACCATTGTCGGACCCTGTTCCGTTTGAATGGCGTGTCTATGTTGCGCAAGCTAAATCAAACAGTGTGTTTGATGGCTGGAGCGACGGCATAGTTCTGTCAAGCCGAGGCCAACCGGCAGATGAAACCCAATTCCTGATCGCACTCGCGCCCGGCGGCAAAACACCAGCAGAACTGCTCGACATTCGCGCCGCGGGCGGCTATTTCGCGCCGCTGGCAGATGTTTAAGCAGCGTTCTGAAACGGATTTTCCAATGGTCAATACTCCTCAGCCAAAACCGGGCGTTCTTGATATCGCAGCGTATGTACCGGGGCGCGACAAGGCTGCGCCGGGTGTAAAGCTACATAAATTGTCGTCGAACGAAACGCCCCTTGGTCCGAGCCCTGCTGCCATTGAGGCGTATCGTGGTCTGGCTGACAATCTCGCCATTTACCCTGACGGCTCCGCCAACGAGTTGCGTGATGCCATCGCTGAAACGCAAGGGCTGAATCCAGCCAATATTGTCTGCTCGAACGGATCAGACGAGCTCCTTGGCCTTCTGTGTCAGATTTACCTTTCAGCCGGTGATGAGGGAATTTTCACTGAGCACGGTTTTCTTGTTTACAAGATTCAAATCATGGCAGCTGGTGCCACACCTGTATCAGTCAAAGAAAGCGCACATACCGCCAATGTTGACGCTATTCTGGCGGCGGTAACACCAAGGACAAAGCTGGTGTTTCTGGCAAACCCCAACAATCCAACTGGAACTTACTTGAGCGATGCAGAGGTCCGTCGGCTTCACGCTGGATTGCCACCACATGTGTTACTGGTTCTCGACGCTGCTTATGCAGAATATGTTCGCAAGAACGACTACGCCTCCGGCATCGAATTGGTCTCGACCAGCAACAATGTGGTCATGACGCGCACATTCTCCAAAGTGCACGGTTTGGCAGCCTTGCGGGTTGGATGGCTTTATGGACCGGCCCATGTGGTCGACGCCATCAACCGCGTTCGCGGCCCCTTCAATGTGAATGCAAGCGCTATTGCTGCTGCCGCAGCTTCCATGCGTGATCGCAAACATCTGGAGGCCGCGGTGGATCACAATAATGGCTGGCTTCCCAAGCTCACAGACGCACTGGAAGGAATCGGACTTAGAGTTACGCCAAGCGTCGGCAATTTTGTCTTGATCCATTTTCCAGAAACGGGCGGCAAATCAGCGGCCGGTGCAGATGAGTTTCTGTTGGCGCGCGGTTTCGTTTTGCGCCGTGTCACCGCCTATGGACTGCCCAACGCTTTGCGCATGAGCATTGGAACAGATGAAGCCAATGAAGGGGTCGTCGAAGCCCTGAGCAACTTCATGGCACAGCGGGGCTAAATCAAGCTTTGGCCCCTGTTCACTTTAAAAGAGTTGCACTGATCGGAATCGGCCTGATCGGATCGTCTCTGGCCAAGGCGATCCGCCAGCACAAACTCGCGGACCATGTTGCGATTTCAACGCGCAGCGAAGCGACGCTGAAGCGTGCACAGGAATTGTCATTGGGTGACAGTTACACAAACAACCCGAGCACCGCGGTCGCCCAGGCAGATCTCGTCGTCGTAAGCGTTCCAGTAGGGGCCAGTGGTGCCGTGGCTCGGTCTATCGCTGGGAGCCTTCAACCGGGCGCGATCGTTACAGACGTTGGATCCACAAAGGCTTCTGTCGTTGCGCAAATGCAGCCAGAACTGCCAAACAACGTGCATTTCATTCCGGGTCACCCCATTGCGGGCACCGAGCGTTCAGGCCCTGATTCCGGCTTTGCTGCACTTTTTGAAGGTCGTTGGTGCATTCTCACACCTTCAACGCAGATTGATCAGCAAGCACTGCAAAAGCTGACTGATTTTTGGAAAGCGCTCGGCTCGGACATTGAGATAATGGACCCGGAACATCATGACCAGGTTCTGGCGCTCGTCTCGCATCTACCGCAATTGGTATCCTACAATATTGTGGCTACAGCTTCGGAATTCGAAGATGTTTCTAAGGCCGATGTGATCAAATACTCCGCGTCAGGCTTTCGCGACTTTACAAGATTGGCGGCTTCCGATCCTGTGATGTGGCGCGACGTCTGCCTCCACAACAAGGATGCAATTTTGGAGATGCTGGCACGCTTTTCTGAAGACCTGTCATCCTTGCGCGCTGCGATAAGACGTAGCGATGGCGAGGCTTTACAGTCCATTTTCACAAAAACACGCGATATCCGTAAATCCATAATCGAAGCGGGGCAGGATGTTGACCTGCCGAACTTTGGCCGAACGACAACTAAGTCTTAGCGCTAAAAGACCGGTAGGGTTCCTAACGGAATTATGCCAATTTTCGCCTGCCCGTCGCGGATGGTGACCGCAAACTCCACCTCGTCACCATTGTCGCCACCAAGCGGTTGAAGGCTCAAGAAGCCACTGATTGCTGATGCTACCTTAGGCGCTGTCGCTTGAAGGTCATTCACAATACCGGGCACATCAACAACCCGTATGTTGAGGTCAGCATTCACCAGGCCATCGTCTGACACGGCAAAAGGCCCACTCGCTAACAAACCGCGGTCTTCATTCAACTGCAAGGCAAGCCGCCGAAGGGTCCCCACCTTGCCCCTTATGCTGCGTGTCTCATAGGAAGCGCCCATGACAATTGCGTCAGCGTCAACGTTTAGCGGCGGCACATCAGCGGCATCCGTCTGCAAACCAACGCCTTGAAAGGCAACTTCGAGATTGCCGTCAGCCTCCCGCGAAAAGGCGGTGAACCGATCCCATTTTGTTGTAAAATCGTCAGCTTCACCGGAGCCGTCCGTAAATTCGACAGATAACCCACGGCGGCCAGGTGATCGTGCTTCAACAACCGCCTGACCCACCGAGTAGTCCAGACGAACGGTTTCCCCGCTAAAATCAATTTGAAGAGGTGCATCAATTTCAACGACGGCTCGTGTGGGATCATAGACTTGAGCTGCGGAACGCAATGCTCCCCCATCGATGACCAAACCTTCGGCTGCCGCTAAAACATCAAAATCTGAGCAAAAAACACCCATTCGAAATGGAAAGCCGCGCACATCCTGATCAGGACAATCTATTTCAATGCCTTCGGCGCGCAATTCGACCAATCGGGTTTGAACAACCTCGTTTACGCGGCTGGCAACGAAAAACCACCCACCCGTGTAAAGAGCGACAAACAGCAAGACGGCAAACATAAGCCATTTGATGCGACGGGCGCTGTCATATGCGGGTTTCGAAGCAGCCTCTGACATGCTAGCGCACCTTTTATGCAAAAGATCTCTGTTTCGGATATGCCCGAACTATGGGTGTTCGGCTATGCCTCTTTAATGTGGCGTCCCGATTTTCCGTTTGTTCAGCGTATGCGGGCAACGCTTTACGGCTATCATCGTGCGTTATGCATCACATCTTATGAACATCGCGGCACGCGGCAGAGACCGGGCCTTGTGATGGGGCTTGATCGCGGTGGCTCCTGCGTTGGCATCGCCTATCAGGTGGCCGAAGGCGACCGCGAAGCCACCATGGCGTATCTACATGAACGTGAGCTGATCACTCACGTTTATAAGGAGCATGTGGGGACCATCAGATTGCAAACCGGTGAGAAGAAGCCTGCAGTTACTTACGTGGCCGATCAACAGCACTTGCAATATGCGGGGAAACTCGACGTGCAAACAGCAGTAAGACAAGTTTACGGTGCTGTCGGTAAAGCAGGCCCAAACGAAGATTATGTGCTCAACACGTCAGCGCACATAAGAGAGTTAGGCATACGTGACCACTGGCTGGAAGACGTCGAGAGCAGGCTACGTCAGGCCATGGAAGCCTGAGCTCTTCCAGCAGCATTACGAAGCACATCTACCCTTTTTTGTGTGGTGGGAGACAAGGGTGGAGCGTTCGCCTTGTCGGCTGCCTCCAGGAGAAGCGCGTCTGAAGCAGTCTCCAGTCTTTCCTCTAGGGTCTCCATAAACTCGCTACGTGACAAACCGGGTGGAATCGGTTCCAGGAACTTGAGCTCAAATGTGCCCGGGTAGCGCATGAAGCTGGTTTTGGGCCAGAAGAGACCTGCATTGTGCGCAACAGGTACAACCGGCATTTCAGTTTCAGAATAAACGTAAGCAATCCCCGATTTATACTTTGGCTCTGCCCCTGGAGGCCGGCGCGTCCCTTCTGGATAAATAATAAGCTGGCGGCCTTTGGCCATTTCGATACGTGCGCCTTCATTGACTTTGGCAATCGCCTTGTCGCGAGCCCCACGATCAATCGGTATCATGCGCATACGGGCCACATACCAACCAAATAACGGCACCCACATCAGTTCACGTTTCAAAATGTAAACAGGGTCACGTACATACGGCAGGAGCACAAAGGTGTCCCAAGCAGACTGGTGTTTGGGAGCAATAATCGCCCCACCTGCTGGAATGTTTTCCAGACCACTCACTTTGAAATCAGTGCCAACCACCGCCCGCATCAGCCACGTCAGCGATTTCGCCCACCAATGCACGATGCGCCAGCAAAATGAACGCGGCGCTACGAAAAAGACCGGTGTCCAGAAAATCATTTGCACTGCGTTCAAAAGGTAAAACAGTACATTGAAGACAATTGAGCGTAGTGCGGTCATCGAGCCATCATCAAGACTGGAACAGTGTGTCGAGACCGCGGCTTACCTGCCGTGTACGAACCAAGGCAACCAGATATTTGGCATATTCACCTGCAAGCACACGATAGCGGTCCATGAAAGCGACCCAGCTATTGGTCGGACCCGAAGTGTTGGAGACAGGATATGGCGTTATCGACAAGGTCCCGTCATCAATTCGGCTGATCTCCAAAAGACTGCGTTGCATGTGATAATCGTTGGTGACCCACAATATTGTACGAAACTCATTCTGGAGAGCCCACTGTAGCGCAGCGCGCGCATTGCCAATTGTGTCCAGTGCGTCCCGATCCAAGTCAACGCAACAGTCAAAGATCGCGTCGTCGATCGAAAGCAGGCTTTTCACGGTCTCAGCGGACGTATTCTCATTCACACCGCTGATCAGCAATTTGCCGCCACGCCCTTCGCGTAGCAACTCAGCCGCGGCGCCAAGTCGGGCAACTCCACCCGTCAGAACCACAATGCCATCTGCCTCAACAGAAGCATCAGGCACCTGAAAGCTTCTGACCTGCGCCACAAACAGCACAAAACCGAATATGACACCCGCGAATGTCATTGCACATATGGCAAACGCCAAGCGTCCATAGCGCTGATATCGATCATTGGTATTGTTGGTTGGTTGCTCGGTCATGATCTTTGCATGCATCGCGCCCTTGGTACTCATCATAATACCCAATGAACAGTGGGAAATCCAAGTTGGCTTTTCGAACTGTTAAAGGCTCGGATCCGCACGCTTCTCATCAATTTCATAAAGCGTTCGAATGACCGTCCAACGCGTCGTCGCAGCTGTGGCAAATGATACCGACACCAACACCAGCAATATGCCCGCATAAGCCGATACTGGAATGGAAAAATCGCCAAAGAATGCGGCCAGCTGCTCACCTTCGGCGGTCGTGACATTAGCTCGGCCCCAAGCGCTGACAGCAAAGCCAAGCAAAATCGCAGCAAGCGCGCCCATGGTACTGCCAGCAAGGCCAACCAAGAAAAATCGCCGTTCAAACTGGCGCGCTATGTAACCGCCTCTGGCACCGATAAAGTGCAGAACCTCTATGACCTCATGGTTGCTGGACATCGCCCCACGGGTTGCAAACACAACGGTCAAAAGCAAAGCAGCCAACACCAGCAGCAATACACAAATGCCGAAAAAAACAGTGGTGCGGGCCATGGAGATTAGGCGATCTACCCAAGTGCGATGATCATCCAGAGTTGCGTTATCAACCGCTTCTTCAATGGCCGCAGCCATGGCCGAAAAATCAGGCGGGCTGCTTTCATCAATTGTGATGACCACCAGGCGCGGCAGGGGCAATGCTTCTATATCGAGACCACCACCAAGCCACGGCTCGAGCAGCGCTGTGGTCTCCGAGACATCAATGATGCGCGCGTCGCGCACACCATCAAAGGCAGCAGCTATAGCCCGTGCGTCCACGAGTGCTGTTTCAATGTCAAAGCCTTTAGCGGGCCGAATCTGGATGGTGGCTTCTCGCGAGATCTGGCTCTGCCATGTTCCCGCACTCTGTTGTACCAGAGAAACACCCCCTACCGTGACACAGGCGAGAAACGACATAATAGCAATCAACGTCGCCAACGCCTGGCCAGCGATGGAACCAGGCGGGACAATTGGCGCAGCGCGGCGCGTAGCGGGCAATTCCGGCTTCGTGTCAGTCATATAGGTCCAATTGCCCCCGTGAAAGGATCATCCGCCGCGCATTGACTTGGTCCATTAATCCCAAATCGTGCGTGGCGATAACAACGGCGGTGCCCAAGCGGTTGAGCTCAACAAACAGGCGCAAAATGCGCCGGGCCATTTGTGGATCAACATTGCCTGTCGGCTCGTCGGCCAACAATATTTCCGGTTGGTCAATCAGCGCGCGCGCAATAGCGACGCGCTGTTTTTCCCCACCTGATAAAACCGGGGGCAGCGCATTGACCTTTGCACCAAGTCCAACCCAATCCAGCAGATCGAACACATCGCGGCGATAGATCTCTTCCGTTTGGCCACGAACGCGAAGAGGCAACGCTACATTTTCAAAAATGGTCATATGATTCAGCAGGCGAAAATCCTGAAAAACCACACCGATCCGGCGACGAAGGATTGGCAGATCAGCGCGGGGCAGTGTCAGCACGTCTTGATCAAAGATCCGAATTTGCCCGCGCGTGGGGCGCAAAGACATGAAGAGCAAACGCAGTAGTGACGTCTTGCCGGCACCTGAAGGCCCCGTCAAAAACTGGAAGGACTGGGCTGGTATGTCAAAGCTGACATCGCGCAACACTTCCTGTTCCAGGCCATAACGCAAACCGACATGATCGAACTGTATCAATTTGCGTCCGCTCCGAATCGCCGCACCGCTCTTTTTCACACCTATGACCCGTTGCGCCCGGCATCAAGATCACGCTGGAAACCATTGGTTAACCTTATCTAATGATAGCATCGTAATGAACAGTTGGAGCCAGACCGATTTCCCGCTCGCCGGACATCGAAGATGCAGAGTTTGTCACCCTAACCGCCGATGCGCTCGTACAAAAGCGTCGCAGGGAGACGGGCGCAGCTCGTGTTGCCGGCCGCGGTAATGCAACGCCGCTCCCGGTTTTTGCTTTTGTGGCAACCTTGGCTTCCTGCGTCAGTTTTTATGTTGCTGGAGGACATGCGCTTTTTCACTCTTACGAAAGACCAATTGTCGAAATGGCAAGCGTGCCAAGAACACCAGCCTTTTCACTGTCCAATGTAACCACCCGCATCGATACAGCACGGGGCACGCCTGTGCTGGTCATTCGCGGCAACATAAATGCTGCGGGCAAAGGCGGCATTGTCCCCAGTTTGGCGATAGGCTTTGTCGACGAAACAACCGGCCAGACCGTGACCTACACAATTCCGCGGGGCGAACTACTTCAAGCCAATGAAAGCCTTGGTTTCACAACACGCATTCCTGCGGGCAAGTTTGCTGGAAAAGAACCGACGATAACCCTTGAAGGGATCTAGACACGCCCATGCCCATCGTCAGAAACAAAGATATTGAAGTCCTTTACTCCGGATCCCAAATTGCCCGCCGTAATCTGGAACTGGCAAAAGAGATCGCCGCCCGCGACTATCAGGACCTTCTTGTCATCTCCGTGCTAAAGGGTTCTTTTATTTTTGCAGCTGACCTGATCCGCGCAATGCACGATGTTGGCATGGAACCAGGCGTCGAATTCTTGATGCTTTCCACCTATGGCAAAGGCACTGAACCAGGAAAAGTTCAGCTACTGCGTGACATCGATTCCGACGTCAAAGGCCGTGACGTGCTTCTCATCGATGACATTCTCGAATCAGGCCGAACACTGACCCATGCAAAGAACATGATGCTGGAGCGCGGGGCGCGATCAGCTGCGATCGCAGTTCTCTTGGACAAGAGCGTACGCCGCCAAGCTGCCACGCCACTCGAAGCAGACTTTGTTGGCTTTGAATGCCCCGACCATTTTGTGGTGGGCTACGGCATGGACGTGGCGCACGCGTTTCGAGAATTGCCCTTCGTCGGCGTTGTTAAAGGAGATGCCTGATCATGGCGCGTATTTTAGTTGTTGATGATGATCCATCTGTGCGTACCTTTACGGCACGCGCACTTTCGATGGATGGTCACTCAATTGAAACGGCAGATGACGGCGATACTGCGCTTGAAACGCTCATCGAAGAAGATGGGCAATTTGATCTGGTATTGTCCGATATTCGCATGCCCGCCATGGACGGCATCGAGATGGCAAAATGCGCCGTCAAGGATTTCCCTGATATCCGCATTCTTCTGATGACCGGTTATGCCGAACAGCGCGAACGTGCCTCGGATCTATCCAAAATCATCATCGACGTCGTATCAAAACCGTTTTCTCTCGTGGACATACGCGGCGCTGTTAAACAGGCCTTGGCTGCCTAACGTAGCTCCAGAAGCCGTTCCAGATACTCCTTCTCCAATTGTGGAGAGAGCGCATTGCCCAAACGTTGTCTAATTGCATCCAAAATTTCGCGCGCGCGTCGTGCATCAATCTCGTCGGGCACTGTGACGCTATCACCAAAGTCGGGTCCCGATGAACGCTGTGGTCGCCCAAGTGGATCCATGTCCTGAGCATTGCGCTGGCCACCGGGTGTCGCCTGACCTTGATTGCCTTGGCCTTGTTGCTGCGCCTGCTGTTGCAGTTGCTGCATCATGCCGTCAGCACCCTCGCGCAGCGCTTCCATAGCATCGCCCTGATTGCCAAGCGCCTGTTCACCAGAACCATCCTGTAGCGCTTCACCGGCATCGCCCATTGCGCTGCCAGCTTCGCCAAAGGCGTCGCCCGGTTGAACACCCATCCCACGCAAATCTTCAAGAAACTGATCGAGGCGTTGCTGCAACGCCTGCTGTCCGGGAGCCAATCCCTGTAAACCCTGCCCTTGGCCCTGGCCCTGGCCATTTTGACCTTGCTGTCCTTGTTGACCCTGTTGTCCTTGGCCCTCGCCTTGCTGCCCTTCTTGACCCTGTCCTTGCTGGCCCTGTTGTTGTCCCTGTTGCCCTTGTTGACCCTGCTGTCCTTGCTGTCCTTGCTGGCCACGTCGATTTTGACGGAAAGTCTCATCCATCAAACGTTGTTGCTCACGCAAAATCTCACCAAGCTCGTTCATTTGCTGCTGGGCTTGGCTCTGTCCTTGCTGGCCCTGTTGACCCTGGTTCGGCTGTGCCATCTGCAAATTATTCATCATGTTCTGCAACTGATCGAGCATTTGCATGGCCTGCTCGCGTGCACCCTGCTGCGCCAACTCTTCCATGCGGTCGAGCATCTCATCGAGGGACTGCTGATCAACGGTTTGGCCGTCTTGGGTCTGCGGTGATTGCTGCTGCGCAAAATTTGGATCTTGCATGGCGCGCTCAGCAAACTCACGCAAAAACTCCTGCATTGCGTCACGCAGCTCGTCCATGAGGCGGGCAATTTCTTCCTCGGACGCACCATTTTCAAGTGCTTCACGCAACGCCTGTTGTGCCTGCTGCAAACGGCGCTCTGCTTCAGATAGGTTTCCGTCCTCGATCTGTCGGGCAACCTCCCACATATAGTCAACAACGCCGCGCAACTGTTCTTCATCACGTGCCATGGCAAGGCGCGTTTCAATCGTCTGAAGGCCAAGGAAATGCGTTGCATTATCAATGGTCTCATCCGGATAGAGCATCAACGTATCAAACGTTTCTATAATTGAACGTTTTTCATGCGCATTCATCGCAAGAATGCGGCGCTGCTCAATGATTGCGCGTGCCAATGGATTGGCGAAGGGACGCCCAGGCAGTTGAATTTCGCGGCTCGCACTACGCCCAATTTGATTGCGATCATCCGTGGCTTCGAGCGTCAATTTCACGCGAGCACCCGCCCAAGGGTGAGACGCAAGATCGCGGGTTGTCGCCGCAGCACCATCTTCTGCGGACCGGCGCGGCAAAACCAATGGCAGCTCTGGCGCGTCGTAAAGGGGAAGTGGGTCCTTCTCACCTGCAGCCTGATCGAGAAGCTCAACAACGCCACGCGCTGAGTTGATCCGATAGTCGTCTTGCAGGTGATAGCGAAGCGTCAATGCCCCGTTTACTGCCCGCTCAACCGGGTTTTCATCGGCAAAGCGGATCGTTGGCGCCAGATCGGCGATCATGGCAATCTGCCAAACTTCGTCGCCATCGGCCGTACGAATGATCAGGTTGGAATCACCGACAAGCTCCATTTCAAAGCTACGTGGCGTGCTGGCATTGGCATCGCTGCCGGTTGGCTCAATAGACTGCTCGGCGCTAGGGAAGTAAACACTTTCGCTGCCAGTTCCACCGGCAACGCGCACTTGCAAAACGCTCCCCTCCGGAACTGTAAAGTCCCGACGTTCGACATTAATGCCAGATGTTAAAAATATTGGGGCGATCCCGGTATAAGAGGGCGGCGTGATCCAAGCGTCAACACGAACCTCGGGCACCTCAACCACAACATGCGAACGAAATGCATCGGTCAGTGTTCCGCCGCTTGGGCCGAAAGAAAAGGCAAATGCAGTCACAAAACCCATCGCGACCAGACTGCGAAGTGCAAAGGGATCACGCTTAGGCAAATCAGTTTGAGGCGTGGACGCCGAAACGCCACCAATACGCTCAGCCATACGTTTCTTGTGCAATTGCCACAGCGCCCGCGCCATCGGGTCACGATCATCAGCGAGCGCATCGTCCTGCGCTGTGATTGGACGGTGCAGCAGTTCATTCTCGCGCTCGATACGCGCATCCACTTGCTGATCGGTTGGCACCTTCAAACCGCGAAGAAACGCCAGCGAACCTGCACCTGCCATAGCAAAAACGGCTAAGCTCGCCAGTCGTGCCCAGTCAGGAACCGAGCGGAACCATCCAAGCCAGGATGCCATGGCAAAAATCGCGAGTACAATAACCGTTGGCAACAGTTTGGGTAGAAGGCCTTCTGCCAGAATAACGCCGCGTGTCCAAAATCGCGGTTGTTTAAGGCCGGCGATATTTTCGGCTTTCTTTGTGCTTTTCATAATCAGCAAGATAGCACCAATCGCGGCATTGACGAGGCGCTTGTTGCCCAAAAAACCTCAACATTGCGTCATTGTAACCAGTAAAAAGCTGATAGCGCACTAAAGCCACGCGGGTATGCTGTCGAGAGCAAGCAACTCATCATAGCTTGTCCTCGGCCTAACCACATGAAATTGATCGCCATTTACCATAACTTCCGGTACCAAAAGCCGACTATTGTAAGTACCAGACTGGACAGCGCCGTACGCGCCCGCAGTACCAACAGCGAGTAATTCATCCTGTCCAACTGCCGGCAAATCACGGTCCTGCGCCAAAAAGTCGCCTGATTCACAAACCGGACCAACAACATCTGCTTTTATGCGCTTCTGGTCGGGTTCCGGCTGGTTTACCGGAATGATATCGTGCCAAGCATCGTATAGTGTCGGCCGAATGAGATCATTCATGGCGCCATCAACGATCAGGAACGTTTTCCCTTCTACCGGTTTAGCGTAAATGACTTTGGTAACGAAGATACCCGCATTGCCAGCAATCAAACGCCCCGGCTCAAATATCACTTTCAGTCCAAGCGGCTTGACGTGCTTTTTCACAATGTCGGCATAAGCGTCCGGCAAGGGCGGCGGTTCGTTGTCCTGCCTATATGGGATACCAAGGCCACCCCCCAGATCAACGTGATCAATGACATGACCGTCAGCACGTAGCGTCTCAACGAGCTCCTTTAAGAGCGCAAAGGCCTCGTCGAAGGGCTGCAATTGCGTAATCTGCGAGCCGATATGCATGTCGATACCAGTCGCGCGAACACCTGGCAGTTCAGCAACACGCGCATACACCTCACGTGCTCGCATCCACGAAATGCCAAACTTGTCTTCTTTTTTTCCAGTTGAAATCTTGGCGTGGGTTTTTGCGTCAACATCGGGATTGATCCGCACAGAAACCGGCGCTTCAACTCCTGCATTGATCGCGCGAGCAGAGAGCATTTCAAGCTCGGGCTCACTTTCCACGTTGAAGCAGTGAATGCCAACTGCCAGCGCATAGTCTATTTCGTCGGCGGTTTTTCCGACCCCGGAAAACATGATCTTTTCTGCGGGAATGCCCGCCGCCAACGCGCGCCGCAATTCGCCTTCGGAGACAACATCGGCACCCGAACCCAACTTGGCCAGCGTCTTGAGCACAGCCTGGTTTGAGTTTGCCTTCATGGCATAGCAAACCAAGGCATCTATATCGGAAAAAGCATCCGCAAAAACAGTGTAATGGCGGCTCAAAGTCGCCGAAGAATAGCAATAGAAAGGTGTCCCCACCGCTTTGGCGATGAGTGGCAAGGCCACATCTTCGGCGTGAAGCACGCGGTCTTTGTATTCAAAATGGTTCACGGTTCAGGCTCAGCTCGGTTTAAAGAAGACCATCGAGTACGAACGGTTTGTCCTCAACAGGTGCTTCCTGTGCTTGGCCCTCTTGGTTTTGAGATGGTGCGGTTACCGAACCGGGCGGTGGCTCCAAGTCACCAGCACGCCCACAGGCAGCAAGTGCGGCCAGCAAGACAATAGCTGCAAACCAATTTAAACACCGGCCAAAGACCATCTGACTTTCTCCGCGATTGCTAAAGCGTCTCTGCGCCAAATAGGCACTTAACGCAAGAGGTTGCAAAACCGCGATTGGCCAACGTTGCAAAAGGTACAAGCCAAGCTACAAAAAGAGTTTGGTGATGGCCACTGCGGCGGTTCCGACTTTTTCTACATCCGGCATGATGTTGACCAGATCGTTCCAAAACGCCCGGATGACCGAAGGCTTTTCGGAATTATCGACTGCCTCAACCAGATTATCAAAGGCCTCACCCGCATTCTTGTCGCCTGAAGCTTCAACATAGCCGGCAAGCTGTTTCAGCGCTTGCGCAAGCTCGGGGTTACGCTCGTTTAGCGAGTAAAATGAGTTTACGATAATCGACTTGTTGACGATTGTCGCGCCTTCATGGGCTATGATCGTGTCACCTATACGCATTGCTTCATCGTCAGAAATGCGTTGATTGATTTCCTTGACCATT
This sequence comes from Pseudomonadota bacterium, assembly GCA_038529265.1. Lineage (GTDB taxonomy): Bacteria > Pseudomonadota > Alphaproteobacteria > Rhizobiales > Rhizobiaceae > JBCBDX01. The sequence goes on along the minus strand of JBCBDX010000008.1, from coordinate 91,979 downwards.
TTCTTGCTCTTATGTTCTTCAAGAATGCGTTTGGTCTCAAACCGGGCACGCATTTGTGCGGCTCGCCCTTTTGTCATCAACCAAGCAAAAATGACGATCCCAATCCCGAACACCAGCACAAAGGGAAAGAATGATGCCGCATCAACGCCCATCTTCGCACCGATAGCAAAGCTGCCAAAGAGCGAACCGAAAGCGAGTAAGCCTTCGCCCAACTTTGCACTTCGGTACTCTTTATATCGGTCTGGCTGAAGCACGCGCATTTCAGCTTCGATTTGCTGCATGCGATACGCGGCAGCAACCTGCTCTGCACTCGGCCCATTGTTCGACATTTGGAGCCCCCAAAAACCTATCGGAAGCTAGTTTGCACCAATGTCGATAATGCTCAAGCCAGTTTTGCCAATCGCTTTTTCCAAGCTCGCACCTGCTTGCGTACTTCCGAGGGCGCAGTGCCGCCAAAACTGGTACGGCTTGCCGCTGACTTTTTCGGCGTCAGCACGCTGTAAATGTCTTCAGTGATGTCACCATGAATAGCTTGGAGGTCTGGCAAGGGTAGTCTTTCCAGACCGACCCCGCGGTCTGAGGCAAGAGCAACTGCCCTTCCCGTCACGTGATGTGCATCGCGAAAGGGAATACCGGCCTCACGTACCAGCCAGTCGGCCAAATCGGTGGCGGTCGAGTAGCCCGAACCTGCAGCTTTTGCCATGGCTTTCGCGTTAATAGCCATGTCAGCAACCATGCCGGTCATGGCAGCGATGGCCAGTTCTAACGACTTGGCTGCATTAAACACCTGTTCCTTATCTTCCTGCATGTCCTTTGAATAAGTCAGTGGGAGGCCTTTCATAACCGTAAGCAAAGCCAGCAAGGAACCGTTGATACGGCCGGTTTTGGCACGCACCAGTTCCGCAGCATCAGGGTTTTTCTTCTGCGGCATGATGGACGAACCGGTTGAAAAGGAGTCAGACAGCGTCACAAAGCCAAATTGCGGCGTCGACCAGATCACTATTTCTTCGGCCAATCGCGACAGGTGCGTGGCGCAGATGGATGCAGCTGACAGGAAGTCGAGTGCAAAGTCACGATCTGATACTGAGTCAATGGAGTTGCGGGTTGGACCAGCAAAGCCCAATGCCTCCGCGGTCATATGCCGATCAATTGGAAAACCGGTGCCCGCCAGCGCAGCAGCGCCAAGCGGTGATTCATCCATACGTGACAGATTGTCGAAAAACCGAGAAAGGTCGCGACCAATCATTTCCGCATAGGCGAGCATATGGTGCCCAAATGTTACCGGTTGCGCTGTTTGAAGATGCGTAAAGCCGGGCATCACCGTTGCCACATGTTCTTCGGCACGATCAACAAATACGCCAATCATTCCCTTGAGCGCCGCACATGTGCTTCTGGTTTCATCGCGCACCCAAAGACGAAAATCTAGCGCCACTTGATCATTGCGCGAACGCGCGGTGTGAAGCCGACCAGCTGCATCTCCAATCAGCTCGCGCAAACGCGCTTCAATATTCATATGAATATCTTCAAGTGAGCGGGAAAAAGCGAACTCTTCGTCAGCAATTTCTGACTTGATTGTGTTCAAGCCGTGAATGATTTCATCGCGATCTTCATTTGAAATTATGCCACAGGCGGCCAACATGGTGGCATGAGCGATGGAGCCCTCAATGTCCTGTTCGTACAATATCTTGTCAAAGTCGATAGAAGCGTTGATTTCTTCCATGATCGCAGAGAGGCCGGATGCGAAACGTCCGCCCCACATTTGGTTGGAACTCTGACCGTCAGTTTTTTTGGAAGAAGTCATGTCAGCACAAATACCGGTGTCTAAAACTATATCTCGTCGCAAACTCTTGGTGCGCACGAGCGGATTAACCGCTGCCCTGAGCGCGACAGCGCTTGGCGTATACGGCTGCTCAGATGGTTCTGGCAATGGGCAAGCATCAAATGACACGGCGCTGGAAGCCATTAAAGCTGCTGTTGAGCCCACTATTCAGGGTGATGTCGCAGCCATGGCTATCAGGAACCCGAGCGAAGATCTTGGTGGACTCACCTTTAACGATAGCAATGGCAGGCCAATCACGATGGCCGACACAGGTGCCAAAGTTCGACTTGTGAACCTTTGGGCCACATGGTGCGCCCCGTGCCGCGAGGAAATGCCATATCTGGAGACGTTGCAAGCCGAGCGTGGCGGTGACGAATTTGGCGTCGTCGCCATTTCAGTGGATGGTGGCGGCCCAGAAAAGCCGCGCAACTTTTACCAAGAGATCGGGCTGACGACACTGCCATTTTATCACGACCCGTCGATAGGCGTGTTCACGGAATTGAAAAAACAGAGTTTGGCCTTTGGCCTCCCCGTCACACTTCTGATCGATCAGCAAAACCGCGTGATCGCCAATATGAACGGGCCAGCCCAATGGGCAAGCCCGGATGCATTTGCAATGATCGATGCAGCCATTACTGCGGCCAAATCTACCTAACCATTGGCGATCAACTGCCAACCCAAGACGACGATGCAAAGCCATGCACCGGTGAAAATAATCGGTCGAGCCGGAAAACGCGCCACAGCAGTGATCATGCCAATTGCATGGGCAACCCGAAGATAGAAAAAAGCCATCGCAACACCCACGGTCCAACTATTGGATACGCCTTGAATGTGTAGCAAGACGATGAGCACCGCGTAAGGCGCATATTGTTCCACCAAATTGATGTGCGCTCGGTCAGCGCGACGCACCCATTTCGGCAGACCAGACTTGTCTGGCGGCTGGGTGAAATCGGCCGTCTCCTGCGTGGCGTTCATGTTCACGCCGATGATATAAGGCACCCAAAGACTGGCCAGCAGAAGCGAAGTCAAAGTGAGATAAAACAGCTCAGTGGTCATGGATCAAACCTCACTATTAGCCGTAAAAATAGTCGGTCGGTCGGTTTCCAGATAGGTTTTCATTGCTGAAATGACCCTCGCCCAACCATCGCGAACACCCTCCTGATCTGCCGGCAAGGCAAAATGCAGCACGGTGAGTTTGCAGTGATCACCCTCAGCCTCAACTTCATAAACGCAACGTGATGCTTTCGCGTCGGGTCCCATCCATCCAGGTTCAAATGTGATGTCGAGACGCGTTGGCGGATCGATGTCTAAAATTTCACCGCCCAGCATCAGCGAGCCATCCGGCAGGATGTGGTCAAAACGTCCACCCTTTTTCAGGTCGGTTTTTACCTCCGCGGCAGCAAAGTGATAATTCTTGGTATGCTCGCCGCTTGTCAGGGCGGCCCACAATTTTTCAACTGAAGTCTTTATATAGGTTTCAAGCACGAAATCCGGCTTGGTATCGTCTATGGTCATGGAATTCATTGTTTCGGTTCCTTCAAGTCTTGCCTTCAGATCAAGGGCCGCACGGGCCATCGGTTTCTGCGTGAGCGGCTCGATCCATCGGTCGATGACCTGCTGAAGCGGAACCGCATTGAGGTAGTGATACTTGAAGCGTCCGGATCGCCGCGTGACCACCAAGGATGCCTCTTCCAAAACTCTGAGATGCTTCATGACACCAAAGCGTGTCATGCCGAGCTTCTCCTCAAGCTCCGTCAAGGTCTGACCATCACGCTTGTGAAGCATGTCGAGCAGACGACGACGGGTCTCATCACTGAGTGCTTTGAAAATAACATCCATGGCGCTTATTATGTGTCTAAATAGTCACGTGTTAATATGGTCACTTATTTGAACTGACAGCCTTCTGTTAACGTTTGACATTGAATCCGACGGTGTGAACCTACCCGGACTCGTCCTGGTTGTGTCTGTTTGCGTGAATCACGCACAACATCTTGTGAGATCAAAATAGGAACATTGTGATTGTCGTGATTCGTCGATGATTCGTTCTCTTGGAGTTCTGAAAATTAACTCAGCTTAACAAAAAGCTAACAAACATGGTTAATAGATAGTTAAAATTTACGCGCGTTTTCAGATACTTATCCACTTAGCATTCGCTGGAAAAACATCCGATCAAAAAGTGTTAACGCACGGCGCGATTATTCCAGCATAGACGGAAAACAGGATTCAGTATCTAGAGAACTGTGGGAAAAAACCACTACATATTGTATGAGAACAAAATGTGATTTTCGTGAATCACTGATTCGTCGCCGATTCGTTCGCGACTCGTTCTGGTTGTAAACGGATGCAACCAAAGGCTGCAGAATTCTGCCGACGCACCCCACAAATACAACCTTTCAAATATGCTCGGGCGTGGTAACCAGCAGCAGAAACACCAAATAACGCGCTGGGGCACTAAAATGTCCCGGCTGCCATAAGGAGCGCGCGCTCACCATGCGGGACACAAGTCAACCCGTAATTTACTCCGGCCGAGACGTTCAGGCCGTTCTCGGGCCCACTAATACCGGTAAAACCCATCTGGCCATTGAGCGCATGGTGTCCCATTCATCGGGCGTCATTGGATTGCCGCTGCGCTTGCTAGCGCGTGAGGTTTACACGCGCGTTGCGGAAAAAGTAGGTGAAAAAAGTGTGGCGCTTATCACGGGCGAAGAAAAAATTGTGCCACCAAAAGCGCGCTTCTCCGTTTGTACAGTCGAAGCGATGCCACGCAACCCTGATGTCGCATTTGTTGCCATAGATGAAGTTCAACTGGCTGCTGATCTTGAACGCGGGCACATTTTTACCGACCGAGTTCTCAATGTACGGGGCCGCGAGGAGACCCTTCTCCTCGGTGCCGGGACTGCAGCGCCTATATTGCGGCAGTTGCTACCGGGTATTTCTATCGTCTCGCGACCACGCTTATCCCATCTGGCCTATGCGGGTGTTTCCAAAGTAACAAGATTGCCAAGACGAAGTGCCATCGTCGCTTTTTCGGCCAGCGAGGTGTACGCGATTGCCGAACTCATCCGTCGCCAACGCGGGGGCGCAGCAATTGTCATGGGTGCCCTGTCTCCCCGCACACGCAACGCTCAGGTTGAGCTGTATCAGTCTGGAGAAGTCGACTATCTAGTGGCAACAGACGCGATTGGCATGGGTTTGAACCTCAATGTCGATCACGTGGCGTTTGCGCAAACGCGAAAGTTTGACGGTTACAGTTACCGCGACCTGACACCGCCGGAAATGGGTCAAATTGCTGGTCGCGCGGGGCGTCACATCAAGGACGGAACGTTTGGCACTTCAGGGCATAGCGATCCACTTTCAGACGATCTTGTCATGCAAATTGAGGCGCATGACTTTCAGCCTATTTCCATGCTGCAATGGCGAAACAGGCGCTTGGATTTTTCCTCCCTCGATGATCTGCGATTATCATTGGAAATTGTTCCCAACACCAACGGTCTGACACGCGCGCTGCCGGCCGTTGATCAACGTGCGCTGGAGTTTTTGGCGCGCGATGAAGACGTTGTAAGCCGATGTGGAACATCAGCCAGCGTCGAACTTTTGTGGGAAACGTGCACTTTGCCTGATTATCGCAAGATTGCGCCCGCACAACATGCCGATATTATCAGTCAACTGTTTTTCGATCTGACAGGAAAAGGCCATGTTGATGAAGATTATATGGCTGAGCAAGTCAGACGGGCAGATCGCACAGATGGAGAAATCGACACTCTTTCGCACCGGATCGCACAAATTCGGACGTGGACTTATGTTGCCAATCAACCAAACTGGCTGGCAGATCAGCATCACTGGCGCGAAAAGACACGTATCATAGAAGACAAATTATCCGACGCCCTGCACGAGCGGTTGACGAAACGCTTCGTTGACCGCAGGACATCGGTGCTCATGAAGCGGCTAAAAGAGAATGCGACTATGACAGCTGAAATATCTGACACCGGCGACGTAACCGTCGAGGGCCATCATGTCGGTAAGTTGGAAGGGTTCAGGTTTACGCCCGACAAGGAAGCTTCGGGTGAAGATGCAAAAGCCGTTAAGGCGGCATCCGCAAAAGCTTTAGCTGGCGCATTTGAGCAACGTGCCGACAGGCTAGGCATATGCGCCAACGGCGATCTTGCCATCGGCGCAGATGGTCTTGTGCGATGGCTCGGCAGCCCGATCGCGTCACTAACCTCTAGCGAAGACTGGCTGAAGCCTCGGGCAATCCTATTGGCCGATGAACAACTCACAGGTCCGTCATTGGAGAAAGTCCAAAGCCGAGTTGATCGTTTTGTTCAATTTCACGTCGAGACACATCTCAAACCCCTGACTGATCTGCAAAAGGCAGACGAACTTTCGGGAATGGCGCGCGGCATTGCGTTCCGGCTTATTGAAAACCAAGGTATTGTGCAGCGGCGCGAAGTGGCCGCTGATGTGAAGTCCCTGGATCAAGACGGTCGCGCGGCGCTCCGTCGGTACGGTGTGCGTTTCGGCTTCTACCACATCTTCGTTCCAGCGCTGATCAAGCCAGCACCGGCCGAACTGGTCACGCTTCTTTGGGGCCTGCAAAATAATGGCCGCGAGAAAACCGGCTATGGCGATGTGGTCCATCTTCTTTCGACCGGACGCACCTCCCTGGTTACCGATCAGGGCTATGATGAAACCTTCTTCAAACTGGCAGGCTACCGGCATTTGGGCCCGCGCGCCGTACGTGTTGATATCCTTGAACGCCTCGCAGACCTCATCCGTCCGGCTCTGTACTGGAAAAAAGGTACAGAAGAGCTGCCCGATGGCGCTTGGGGCGATAGCAAATTCATTGTGACACCGGCCATGATGTCCATCCTTGGGGCAACAGCAGATGATATGGAGGCAGTTCTAAAAGCGCTTGGCTATCGCCACGAGACTATCGAGCCGGCGCAGGCTGACGAACATCTAGCCCAACTTCGTGAAGCGTTTGGCTCCAAGGAGCCTGAGCCTGCACTTAACAAGGATGAGGACGCTCCAACGGAAGCGCCGGCTGTTGAAGCTGAGGCATCAGCGGTTGAACCCGCAGTCAATCAAGCAGCATCTGCCGAGACAGTGGCCGAAACGGAGCCTGCACCAGAACCAAAGCCGGTTCTGGTGTGGCGCCAGGGTCGACCAGAGAACCGCAGTCGAGCCATGCAAAATCGCGGTGGCCATAACCAGCAGCGCGATAGCGAAAAAGGGCGCGGGCAGCGTAAAGGCGGTCAGAAATTTAAAGGAAAACGCGACGATCGACCGGACGGTGGTAAACGCGTTCATTCCGCCAAGCCGCCTCGTGAAAAGACGGCGGATCCCGACTCTCCATTCGCCAAACTTCAAGCGCTTAAACAAAAGCTGTGACCGACGCATCGCCACGCATTGAAAGCCCGGAAAAGCAACGGATCGACAAATGGCTGTTCTTCACCCGCGTGGTGAAAACCCGTTCTCTGGCGGCCAAGCTAGCAAATGGTGGGCACGTACGCATCAATGGCGAAAAGGCAGACAGCGCCTCCAAGACCGTGCGCGTGGAAGATGTGGTCACCATTACACTTGAACGTCGCATCATCATTTACAAGGTCGTCGACTGCGGCCTGCAGCGTGGGCCAGCAAAAGAAGCGCAACTGCTCTACGAAGATTTAAGCCCGCCTGTGCCGACACAGCGAACCAATGCGCTTGATCGACTGTCGCCAAAACGCGAGCCGGGTAGCGGACGACCGACGAAACGAGAACGCCGAGCGCTCGATAAACTGCACGGAGACAAGGGGTTCTAGGCCTATTGTCACATTCGTAAGTTCACAACTGGACACAGTTTTCAAAACTGACTAGGTGCACCGCAACAGAATGTGGAGTTTACCGTGACTTATGTCGTCACCGACAATTGCGTAAAATGCAAATATACTGACTGCGTGGAAGTCTGTCCTGTCGACTGTTTTTATGAAGGCGAGAACTTTCTGGTTATCCATCCTGATGAGTGTATCGACTGCGGTGTATGCGAGCCCGAATGTCCCGCCGAAGCCATCAAACCGGACACCGAGCCGGGATTGGAAAACTGGTTAAAGATCAACACAGAATATTCTGAGAAGTGGCCAAACATTACAATGAAACGGGACCCGCTACCTGACGCAAAGGAATGGGATGGCAAGCCCAACAAGTTCGAGCAGCACTTTTCTGCAAAACCGGGCGAAGGCGACTGACAGTCGTTCAACCCGAAGCCGCAACTACAACGCAGAAAAATTGATCAGGCGCGCAAGCCGTTGAATTTTGCGGATTTTTATGCTACATACCCTATCAATGTTGTTTTCCACCGCAAATTTGCTGCCTGAACGGATCAGTACCTGACCTCAGATCAACGCTATCTGCTTATCAATTCATGCTTTTCTAGCTTGAGTTGAGCAGGTTGCGCGCATTTTTGCCCGGCAACATTTGAGTTGATGGCAAAACGCCCAGATCGGCAGGTCTGGCAAGGGAGTACGAAAAATATGGCAAGCGCGCCGAAAAAACCCGCTCAGCGTCAAGGCTTTAAAGTAAACGAACACATTGTCTATCCAGCGCATGGCGTTGGCCAAATCACAGCAATCGAAGAACAAGAGGTTGCCGGACACAAACTGGAATTGTTCGTTATCGAGTTCGAAAAAGACAAAATGCGCCTGAAAGTACCAGTCGCAAAAGCCGCTTCCATCGGCATGCGCAAGCTGGCTGCCACCGATTTCGTCGATGGTGCACTGCGTGTGCTTCAAGGCCGGGCTCGGATCAAACGTACAATGTGGTCACGCCGCGCCCAGGAGTATGACGCCAAGATCAACTCCGGAGATCTGATTTCGATCGCTGAAGTTGTCCGCGACCTTTATCGCGCTGAGAACCAGCCTGAGCAGTCTTATTCTGAACGCCAGCTGTTCGAGGCCGCACGCGACCGCATGGCTCGTGAGATCACCGTGGTGAAGAAAGTCTCTGAGACGGAGGCGCTGCAATTGATCGAAGCCAATCTTCAGAAAGGCCCAAAGCGTGGCCCGAAAACGGATGAAGATGATGGCGAACCTGAGGTCGATGCAAGCAACGAGAATTCGGCAGCCGAAAAAGCTGCGTAACAACGCAAATGTCACAACGCATTGGGCCTGGCTGATGAAAATCAGTCAGGCTTTTTGATGAGAAAAATTATTTTTTCCTTTTTGGCAATAAAATTGCACAATTACTGATCCAATTCGTCACAGCTGCGTAAACCTTCACAATTGCCGCCAACAGGCGTCCGATTGGGGAGAATTGGTGATGAAGCAAGAACCTGCCCGCCGCGAAATGGTCCGCATAGCCATGAACGCACCATATTTGGAGCGTGAAGAAGAGCACGAACTCGCAGTCGCCTGGAAAGAGCAGCAAAATCAACAGGCGCTCCACAAAATCACGACAGCCCATATGCGTCTGGTGATTTCAATGGCATCCAAGTTCCGCAATTTCGGTCTTCCAATGAGCGACTTGGTTCAAGAGGGGTATGTGGGGCTCCTGGAAGCTGCTGCACGATTTGAACCAGAACGCGAAGTTAGATTCTCAACCTACGCGACTTGGTGGATTAGAGCTTCGATGCAGGATTACATCCTTCGAAACTGGTCGATTGTTCGCGGAGGGACATCGTCGGCACAGAAAGCATTGTTCTTCAATCTGCGCCGCCTTCGCGCAAAACTGGCCAAATCAGGAGAGACACCAGATCAGCCGACAATGTATCGCGAGATTTCAGAAGCTCTGGGCGTTACTGAGAAAGATGTAGCATTGATGGACTCTAGGCTCTCCGGCATGGACACATCTTTGAGTGCACCGGTTAGTGATGATGAAAACTCTGCGGCGACGCGTCAGGATTTTCTTGTCGACGACAGACCTTTGCAGGATGAGTTGGTTGAGGAAACCATCGACACCGAGCGCCGATCAGATTGGCTTGTTGGTGCCATGACTGTACTCAACGAACGCGAACTGAAGATCATACGCCAACGTAGGTTGACCGAAAGCGGCGCGACACTGGAATCGCTTGGAACAGAGCTGGGTATCTCCAAAGAGCGTGTGCGGCAAATCGAAAACCGGGCGTTGGAGAAACTTCGCTCTGCTCTCACTCGCAGCGACCCCGAAATGGCCGTGAACTACGCCTGATCTATTGCGCCTACTGGGCAACAATCTTGTAAAGCTCATTTGCTTTGACGCGGTCGGCTGGCGTCATACCATTAAACACGCGAAACGCGCTTTCGCGGTCATCAAAACCAGCCATGTTTTCTGACAGGCTTGCAACGCTATCGCCTGCACTTGCACGAACGATGCGTACACGCAAAGGCTTTATTTCAGCGCGTTCAGCTGGGGTCAGAATGCGAAAACCCTGACGGGTTTGTGAAGCGACGCTCGCTAGATCAACGCCAGCAGCCGGAACTGCCGTCAGTATGCGGTAAACGGCGCCATCTACCCGAAACACGGTAATATCAAAAATCCAACGATCAACGCGAGCTTGCGCAATCGCGGCCTCGATGCCGTTGATGGTGACCGGACGCACACTGGCTTCATCCAAACCTTCAACCCAACCGCTCTTCAGATAGTCGGGCAAGGACTGATTTTCCGGTACTTCTGCACCATCAAATCGGACTGCTGCGCCATCATCTCTCGCCGCAAGCACTGCCTCAGGCCGATTTTCAATTGCAAAGCCTTCAGGGAAATCAATCGCGATACCCAGGCCAACATGGGCATATGTATTGCCGCGAACAAACCCTTCGTTTGGACTGTCACCGTAAGTCATGCCGTCCAGCCCGGCCAAATAGGCTTCACGCGCAACATCGCCCTGCCCGCGAGGGCCAAACTTGCTTGCATGACCTAAAGCCAGCTGAATCCTTTGTGGTGTTGACGGGTGAGTGGCCAGAAAATCCAGTGAACCATCGCCAACATCACCACCGGTCGAAAGCCTTGAAAACGCATCCATGGTTTCTTGAAAACGCGCGGCTGAATAAGGATCGAAACTAGCTTCATTAAGCGCCGCGATACCAATAGCATCGGCTTCCAGCTCTTGGTTGCGCGAAAACTGCGCCAGTGCAACCCGCCCGCGCGCCAAAGCGCGCCGACCCGCGGTCTTATCGGACAAGACTTCCGTGACTACCCGGCTTGCAAGTTCTGCTTCAGCCTCTTTGCGTTGACGTTTTATCCCATGTTCCGCAGTCACATGTGCCATCTCATGAGCAATAACAGCAGCCAACTCGGCGCTGTCATTAGCCAAAGCCAACAGGCCGCGGGACACGTACAGATAGCCGCCTGGCAGCGCAAAAGCATTGATAACCGGGGAATCCAAAATAGATATCTGATAGACTTGGCTGGGGTTATCAGACACTGTGACGAGCCGCCCGACAATGCCAGCGACCATGCGCTCGAGCTTTAAATCTGAGTATTCGCCGCCATAAGTGGCCAAAATTCGAGGGTGCTGTTGCGCGCCAATCGTGGCAAGACGACCGCTACGAACATTGTCAGTGGTCACAGGTCTGCTTGAAGGAGACACCTCAAGGTCAGCTGTTACCGCTTCCAATGTCGAGCAAGCAGCTAGCGCTAGAAGCAGTAACCCACTCGCGCCCACACTTACTTGCCTCAGTTTTGCAAAACCCTGATGCACAACGGATAATTTCTCAAACTACTATCGCCACACTTATGCTTAACGGCGCATTAACGTAAGCCTAACTGAAAGCCAATTCGGGCGAAATCACGTCGCTAAGTAGTTCCTAAATAGGCAGCGATGCGAGGATCAGAAGGACTTAAAAGAATTTCCTTCATTGGGCCGTGCCCAATAACTTCCTTGTCCGCTAGAAATACGACGTTATCGGCAATGCGGCGGGCATCAGAAGGATCATGCGTGACCATTATAACGGTGAGACTCTTTGCGTTGCGCAGTTTCAGTACCAAATCCAAAATCGACTGGCGAAGACCAGGACCCAGTGAAGCCAAGGCTTCATCCATTAAAAGTATTGGACGGTCCCGCACCAGGATACGCGCTAGCGCCACCCTTTGTCGCTCACCGCCAGAGAGCTTTGAAGGCTTACGGTGAGCATAGCCGTCCAGACCAACGCTTTTCAGCGCTTCTGCAATTCGGTGCTTGTCCTCTTGCCGGAGTGCGAGGCCGGGACTGATACCAAGCCCGACATTTTGTTCGACGGTGAGATGTGCAAACAGATTGTGATCTTGAAAAATCATCGACACCGGTCGGTCTGACGCATGTTTGCGTGTTACACTATTATCACCGACAAAGATTGAACCTGTCGCCGGTTGCAAGAAGCCAGCCAGTAGGTTCAACAGCGTGGATTTACCGCCACCAGACGCTCCCATTAAAGCTGTAATCTTGCCCGCTTCAAAAACCACATCAAACGTGAAGCCGCTGTCGTCACCACCATGAGCAAATTGCACCTTCCGCATCTCAACATGATAGCCAGTCATAGCGGAGCCGCCCTTTCCGACCGGTCGTAACGTGCAAACAGCTCGGCCAATCCTATTGCGGAGAAAACCAGGGAAGTCAGCAACAGAGCGAGTGCAATTGCATCCTGTGAGCGATAGCTGCCGAAGTTTGAATATATCAAATAGGGCAAAGTCTGCAGGCGATCAGAGCCGAATAATGCCACCACGCCAAAGTCCCCCAAAGAAAGAGCAAACGCAAAAGCGAAGCCGGTCAAGAACGGTAGTTTGAGAGCGGGTAAGACGGACAGGCGCCATCGGCTCCAACCGTTTATGCCCAATTGCGCTTCCAGTGGACCATGCCGGACCCTGTGCGTTTTAAGCGCCTGCTCTATGATGCGAATGACGAAAGGTAGCGCCATGGCAGCGTTGATAACAATGACCAGCGCTGGGGCGAACGCAAAGGGGTCGACAAATTGACGAATTGTAAGGAGCCAACCGGCTGACAAGACAATGGGAGGGAAAACGAGCGCGAGAGTAGGCACTACTGCCAGCGTTCGTGTCGACGCCGCCCCCGCCAGAACAAGAGCGAAAAGTGTCGCTAAAAATGCGGATGCAACTCCGATGACAACACTTGTCGCGGTGGCTGCCAAAACGGACGGCTTTGCCCAAACCTGCAATGGATTTGCTAAAAGCCCATCAATGATGATGGCCCCAAACGGTAAACCCACAAACAGAAAGGCAACGATCAACAACGCAAAACTGTCAAAACGCAGTCTTGGTCTATCAACCACCACAAAGCGGCTCGTGGCTTGATCAGAAATCGAAAAGTTGGATCCGCCAAGTTCGCTCTGAGGGCCAAGTGATAGCGTCAAAACAATCATGCCGGTAACCGCTATTTGCAGCAGTATCAGGAAGAGTGCACGTCCAAGGTCGAAGTCGAATGCCAATGACTGGTAGATCGCAACTTCCAAGGTGGTTGACCGCGGCCCACCTCCCAGCATTAACACAACGGTAAAGGAGGTCGCGCATAGAAGAAAAATTAAACTGGCAACGCCGCCGACACTATTGCGAATGACAACAGCTTCGACCAACCGAAAACGATGAAATCCTTTTAGCCCCAGCTGCGCTGCCATTTTATCGTATTCGGGTGGCATCGACTGCAGGGTTTGATCAAAAATTCGCACTGCAAGTGGCATGTTAAAAAACACGTGCGCCAGCAGGATGCCGCCGAGCCCGTATATTGACGGCCAGCCCACCTGCAGTTCGTTTGTTAAAGCGGCAAACCAACCATTTTGACCAAAAACGGCGACAATCGCTAAGGCAGCAACGATCTGCGGCAGCACCAGTGGTAAGGAAAAGAGCAATCGAACTGTCTGCTGTACCCAAGCATATTGTATTTGCCTGAGCGCCATCAATACCGGTATGGCAAGACCAATCGACAGGACGGTCGAAAGAGCAGCTTGTATAAGCGTGAAACGCAGCGCCCGAAGCACGACAGGGTCGGTCAGGATCAAGGCAGCCTGATCAAATCGCAACGATGCGTTGGCCAGAACACCCAAGGCCACCAAAGGTGTTAAGCAAAGCACGGCCAGCGCGATCAAAACCAACCGCGCCAGCCATTTGCTATATGATGAATGAGCGATCAGCGGCTCATCACTCCTAGCCATTCATCGACCCATTGCTTGCGCTGCGCGGCCACGGTTTCAGGTGCTAAAAGCAGCGCTTTTTCTGGTATCGCGTTCAGAAAGGCTGGATCCAGCTCAGCGCCGGTATCGGCAACAGGCAACATCCAGTTGGTTTCCGGGATGATGGATTGGAACCCGGAGGAAACCATGAATTCCATAAACACCGTTGATAGTGGATTATCAGCACCTTTGGTCGTAATCCCGGCGACCTCAATCTGCATGTAATGACCTTCTTCAAAGGTCGCAGCTTTGTAGCGGTCGATTTCTTCAGCAAGAATATGGTAAGCCGGTGAGGTTGTGTAAGACAAAACCATTGGCACTTCGCCATTCGTGAACAGGCCATAGGCTTCCGACCAGCCTGGCGTAACTGTCAAGGTTCTTTCATTGAGCTTTGCGAGCGCTTCTTCCCACTCATCGCCGTAAATCTCTCTTAGCCACAACATCAGACCAAGGCCAGGTGTCGAAGTTCTCGGGTCCTGAATGACTATCTTGTTCGATGCATCTGCAGCGAGAAATTCGGCCATGCTGGTTGGTGGTTCCGAGATAGTCTCAGAGTCATAAATCACCGCGAAATAGCCATAGTCGAACGGCAGGAAGAACTTATCGTCCCAACCGCCGGGCACGGATGTTTCAGAGAGTGTCTGGCCGTGTTCAACAAAAAAGCCCGCAGCGGTTGCCTCCTCAGTCAAATTGGTATCAAGGCCAAGTACGATATCCGCGCGGCCATTGCCGCCTTCCAAACGCAACCGGTTGAGCAGTGCGACACCATCGGCCGCCGATACAAACTCAAGATCGCAATCGCATTGCGCTTCGAATGCAGCCTCAACTTGAGGCCCCGGGCCCCAATCAGCTACGAAACTATCATAGGTGTAGACGGTCAAGGTGCCGTTTTCAGCCTTGGCTTGTGTGGCTGCCAAAGAAACAGCAGCGATAAGCATCATGCCGAAAGCTCTCATATGTTTGATGCGCATGTGCGCCTCCTTCTTTTCACTTTCGGGAATAGCGCACGGCATAGCGGTTGGCTTGCCAATGACAACTAATCCCTACACCGGTACTAACCGGATCAGGTTCTTCGGGTTGGCCAGTTGCCTCTCAGCCGCTTAAAGCAGCACCCCGTTAGCTTGCAGGCGCTTAGCTAGCAGCCTTGCCAGGACGCGTAAATAGCTGTTGTCCACGTGCACTTGCGTTGAAGGGCCACCCCGCTAAGAACGCGGCATGAATGCGCAAAAAGAAAACCGCTTTGCGATATTGCTCGATGGTGAGGCTGAGCCATCTGAAGCGTTGAAGACAATTGTTTCTTGTCGACAAGTCATTGCCGCCGATGGTGGCATTCGACACGCGCAAGCTTTGGGCTTGCAGCCTGACTTATGGATAGGTGACTTTGACTCATCCGACAGCGCATTGGCTGTCAGGTTCAAACACATTGAACGAAAAGAGTTCCCATTCGAGAAAGCAGCTTCCGACGGCGAACTGGCAATCTTTGAGGCAATCGAAAGAGGCGCCACTGACATCGTCTTGGTTGGCGCGCTGGGTGGCAAAAGGTCAGACCACGTCCTCTTCCATGTAACAAAAGCGATATCTTTGGCACAGGAAGGCATCGCCGTCGTGGCAACGGACGGACGTCAGATGGCAAGCCCTCTTTTAGGAGGAACGAGTTTAAAGCCCTTTGAGCAAGACGACACAACATTTTCGATCGTTGGCTTTTCAGCGTTAGAGGGCCTGACAATCAATGAAGCCAAATGGCCATTGAATGCCGTTAATGTGCCTTTGGGGTCAACGCTTACGCTGTCCAATGTGGGTAATCGCAACACCAAGATTCAGCTCGTGAAAGGCGAAGCGATTCTTTTCACGCAATTGGAACGTTAAGGGTGTGTCAATTTCTGCGCACTTTGTTAGAATAGCTTCGCATGGTGGGGACCATAATGGAGACTGTAATATGAAATTGAAAGCTACTCTCGCAGCCGTCGCTGTTGCTGCACTCGCTGTTTCGGGATGCACAACAGCTGAACAAACAACGGCTGGTGGCGCACTTGCAGGCGCCGGCGTTGCAGCCGCAACAGGCGGCAATGTTGTTGCAGGTGCAGCAATCGGCGCTGGTGCTGGTCTTGTGATCGGAACTTTGGCGAACGGCAATTGCCGTTATCGCAATCCAGATGGTTCGACTTATATCGCAGCCTGTCCAAGATAAGCTGACGCATTCTAATCAAAAGCCCGCAATGCAAGTTGCGGGCTTTTTCTTTGGCGCTCTTTTGACCTGAACACTTTTCCCTTAAGAGCAGGCCATGGCTTCGCAACCGCCCATTCTACAACTCGACCAGGTTTGCCTCACCCTTGGTGGAAAACCACTTCTGGCAGCGCTCACATGCGCCGTGCACGCTGGCGAACGCATTGCGCTCGTTGGCCGAAACGGGTCGGGCAAGTCAACACTGATGAAGATCATGGCAGGTTTGGTAGAGGCGACGTCGGGAGAAGTAATTCGAGCGCGCAAGGCAGCTGTAAGCTATCTGAGTCAAACGCCAGATTTTGGTTCGGCGTCCACTGCCGAAACCTATATTTTTGAGGAACTGACGGCAACCGACGACGTAAGCCGTGCGCGACAATTAGCAGATGGTCTTTCGGTCAAGCTGGAAGCAAATCCTCAAACCCTTTCCGGCGGCGAAGCAAGGCGCGCTGCTTTGGCAAAGGCACTTGCAACCGAGCCGGATTTGCTACTGCTCGATGAACCAACAAACCATCTGGACCTACCAACCATAGAGTGGCTGGAGTCCTTTATCGGGCGCAGCAGATCAGCCATCATCGCGATCTCTCATGACCGCCGTTTTCTTGAAAACATCTCCCGAAAGACGTTCTGGCTCGACCGCGGCGACTTGCGCGAAAACTCAAAGGGTTTCGCGCATTTCGAAGATTGGCGTGACAAGGTCTTGGAGGAAGAAGAACTTGAGCAACACAAGCTTGCGCGAAAAATTGTGCGCGAAGAACATTGGCTGACCCATGGCGTTTCAGGGCGACGCAAGCGCAATATGCGGAGGTTGGGGCAACTATACGATTTGCGTCAGCAATATAAGGAACATGAGAGCACGCCCGATGCCGTCAAGATGGAAGCTTCCAGGGCGGACAAAAGCGGCAAGAAGATAATCGAAGCCGAGGATTTGAGCTTCGCTTACGCTGAGACGCCGCAGGTCACAAATTTCTCAATCAAGATCAATCGCGGCGACCGTGTCGGTATTGTCGGGCCAAACGGCGCTGGCAAAACGACACTGATCAAGCTTCTAACCGGCGAATTGGCACCACAATCAGGCAACCTCAAACGCGGTGTCAATTTGGAGATAGCGCAACTGGATCAGCGCAGGGATGATTTTGATCCCAACGAGAGCCTGGAGAACTTTCTGACTGATGGGCGCGGCCAATCGCTGTTAGTCAATGGCGAGCAGCGGCATGTGACTGGCTACATGAAGGACTTCTTGTTCAAACCAGAACAAGCCCGAACACCGATGCGCGAACTATCCGGCGGCGAGCGCGCAAGACTGATGTTGGCCAAATTGATGGCGCGACCAGCCAACTTTCTAATCCTCGACGAACCAACCAACGACCTTGATCTGGAAACACTTGATGTTTTGCAGGAGCTTATCGCAGAGTTCGATGGTACCGTACTGCTGGTCAGCCACGACCGGGACTTTCTGGACCGAACCGTAAGTTCAACGATCGCCCCCGACCCCAATCGCGCTGGTCATTGGATCCAGTATGCCGGGGGCTATTCAGACATGGCCGCACAACGCAAATCCGAAGGTGGCGCGCCCGGCGAAACAGAACGCAAGAAGTCCAAAAAACCGCAGCAACAGGCAGATAAACCCAAGCCAACAGGAAAGCTGTCCTACAAGGTGAAATATGCGTTGGAGACCCTCCCGAGCGAAATCGATAAGCTGAACGCTGAACTCACCGCCCTTTCGGAAAAACTGGCCGATCCTGATCTATTTGCAAAGGACCCGAGTGGTTTCGACAAGCTTTCGCGTACCCTTTCAGAAAAACAGGACCTCGTCGCTGCAAAGGAAGAAGAGTGGTTGGAAGCAGAAATGGCGCGTGAAGAGGTCGAAGGTTGACCCTCAACGCATCGACTAGCTACTCGCTTCTTCAGCCTTTGGCGTAATCGTCACCATCACCGGCGCATGATCGGAGGTGAGCAGTCTGTCCAAATCTTCCAGATGATCTGAATAGACGTCGAGACGCGTCACTGATGCGATGCGCTGGGGGTTGTCCCGATTAAGCGCGTTGGAAACAAGAATGTAGTCCAGAGTCTCAGGCGGGTAATTCCAGCCACCTGGATGCGTGACGGGACGCGGCCCGGATTGCTGCCCATTGGCCAATCCATGCGCATCAAACAAACGCCAATGATAGTACCATGCGCGGTCAGAAGCTTCCTCAATGGCGCTGCGGCGACGGCCTGCGATATTGGTAAGCTCCTGATTTTGGGTAAGAATGCGCAATGTCGGCGAAGACGGTTTATCGTTCATATCGCCGACAACGATGATCGGCTTGCCATTGTCAGCCTCCAATTCCGCTAGCACAGCAAGATAGGTTCCAGCCGCATCGGCAGTTCGCCGGAAAAGCTGGTCAGAATCCTTTATCGCGCTGGTTTTGAAATGCTCGCGAAAGCGGCTTTTCCAGTCGGGTTCCTCAGCGATCACATCGCTGTCGATAAAAGCGCCCTGTGATTTGAAATGGCAGGCATAGACAACGACCGGGCCAAGCTGCGGCGTGTCAATCTCACAGCGGGTGATCGCCCGACGAAATGTAGCGCTATCTTCCAGAATGGTTCGATCGCTCAGCTCTGACGGAAACTCTAACGCTGCGGGTTCCGAGGCGAATGGATGACGTGAGGCGATCCCAGTAATCGGTCCGATGAATACATCCGTATCATCGTCATCACGCGCCGGCTCAGCGACTGTCGCGATATGCGGATAGCCTTCTTCGGCCATAAAAGTTCTGAAAGCATCGACACTGAAAATCTCCTGAAAGCCGACGACATCAGCATCTAGTTCGGCCAACATGTTCCTGATCCAAGCCTTCTTGGCCTCCCATTGATCAGTCTCGTAGTCGTTACGCTCATCGCGTTCGTACCAGTAAGTACCAGGCTCTGCGAATTGATAAAGGTTCCATGTCGCGACTTTCAGATTTGCCATGATTGCCCCCATTCGATCAGTTGGAATAGAACATCAACATGAAGCCCATGTGAAATGGTATCGTTCATCCATAGTCAGAAGCAAAAACAAAAAAAGGCGGCCCAAGAGCCGCCAAATTGCCGTCAGATGAATAATCCGATCAGACGAAGAACTGGGCACCATTGGCAGAAATCGTTGATCCGTTGATAAAGCCGGAGTCATCGGATGCTAGAAACGCTACACAACGCGCAATCTCTTCTGGTTCGCCGAGACGGCCAGCAGGAATTTGCGGAATGATTTTGCTGTTCAGCACTTCTTCAGGGATCGCACGAACCATCTCGGTGCCAATATAACCAGGGCAAACTGCGTTGGCAGTGATACCCGCGCGAGCACCTTCCTGAGCCAGCGACTTAATGATGCCAAGGTCACCGGCTTTAGTCGCCGCATAGTTAACCTGCCCGAATTGGCCTTTCTGACCATTGATTGACGATATCACGATTACACGGCCAAACTTGCGCTCGCGCATGCCAGGCCAAACCGGGTGAACGGTGTTGAATACACCGGTCAGATTGGTGTCGATTACATCTTTCCATTGATCAGCAGTCATCTTGTGGAATGGCGCGTCGCGTGTGATGCCAGCATTGGCGACAACAACATCGATTGGGCCGAGGTCGGCCTCAACCTGCTCAATGCCCGCTTTGGAAGCGTCATAGTCTGCAACGTTCCACTTATATGTTTTGATGCCGGTTGCTTCGGTAAAAGCCGCAGCCTTTTCATCGTTACCGGCATAGGTCGCCGCAACGGTCATGCCGTCTGCTTGCAGTGCTTTTGAAATTGCCTCGCCAATACCGCGTGAACCGCCCGTAACCAGTGCTACTCTTGCCATGGTGTTTCCTCTCAGACTTTATCTTTGTTTTTGGGATCGATAGGCGTGCCTTCGGCGACGCGCCCATACGTTAAGTCAAGCTCAGCCGCGCTCAACGCACATGGCAACGCCCATACCACCACCGATGCACAGCGTTGCCAGACCTTTTTTGGCGTCGCGGCGCTGCATCTCATGCAGAAGCGTATTGAAAATCCGCGCACCGGAAGCACCAACAGGGTGGCCGATGGCAATTGCACCGCCATTGACGTTTACGATCTCAGGGTCCCAGCCCATATCCTTGTTTACGGCACAGGCTTGAGCCGCGAAGGCTTCATTGGCTTCAACTAGGTCAAGGTCTTTGACGGACCAACCTGCCTTTTCGAGCGCTTTGCGTGAAGCTGGAATGGGACCAGTGCCCATGATTGCTGGATCAACGCCAGCAGTCGCCCAGGAAACGATGCGTGCCATCGGTGTGATGCCGCGCTTTTCTGCTTCAGCTTGAGTCATCAACACAACTGCTGCGCCGCCATCATTGATGCCAGATGCATTGGCAGCCGTTACGGTGCCCTCCTTGTCAAAGGCGGGTCGAAGCTTGGCGATGCCTTCAACCGTTACGCCATGCTTGATGTATTCATCTTCTTCAACGATCGTTTCACCTTTACGGGTCTTGATAGTGTGCGAAACGATTTCATCCTTGAACTTGCCGGCCTTTTGAGCTGCCTCAGCCTTGTTCTGTGAGTTGACCGCGAACTCGTCTTGCTCAAGGCGTGTCAGTTGCCACTGCTTGGCAACATTTTCTGCTGTTGTGCCCATAAGGTACTTATGAAACGCGTCAGTAAGCGCGTCATACATCATGGTATCAACCATTTTGGCGTCACCCATTTTCGTGCCCGAACGCAGATGCATTGTGTGTGGTGCCATGGTCATGCTTTCCTGACCGCCAGCAACGATAATATCCGCATCACCTGTTGCGATCTGTTGCATGCCGAGCGCAACGGCCCGCAATCCGGAGCCACACAGCTGGTTCAAACCCCAAGCTGTGGCCTCTTGAGGAATACCTGCTGCCATCGCTGCTTGACGCGCGGGGTTCTGGCCCTCACCGGCCGCCAAAATCTGCCCCATGATCACTTCGTCCACGTCATCTGGTGAAACACCTGCACGCTCAAGCGCACCTTTGATTGCGGTTGCACCAAGCTCATGGGCTGCCACACCATTAAAGGCCCCGTTGAACGAGCCAACGGCTGTTCTGGCCGCACTTGCGATTACGATCGGTTCCATTTGTCTCACTCCCTCGTGATATTGACTGCTTCAGTCCATAAATTGTGCATTGCACAAAAATGCCTGAAATTGCAACTCGACCTCAGCGCAACACAGTTATGCAAAAATGCCAACCCAAACTTTCCGCACCCCATGCGTTGAAGACAAAAACGCTTTTATATCGCAACCGTCCACGCTAATGTCGCAGTGCATCAAAACGGCGATAATCCGTTGATTTCAAAGTGAGGGAGGTTCGCATGGCACGCGATTCCGGCGCAACAATCATAAAAAAATATGCCAACAGGCGCCTCTACGACACCGGCACCAGCACCTATGTGACGCTCGACGATCTAGCCGAGATGGTGAAAAATGGTGAGGACTTCATTGCACAAGATGCAAAGACAGGAACCGACATTACCCATTCGGTTCTGACACAAATCATTTTTGAACAGGAAGCCAAAAACGGACAATCAATGCTGCCGGTTTCCGTGTTACGGCAGCTCATTTCATTTTACGGCGATCAGATGCAGGCCGTGGTGCCAAGCTATTTGGAAGCCTCCATGGCGAACTTTGCCAAAGATCAGGAACGCATCCGTGAGACGATGACTTCAATGGTGGGAAAAACGCCTGCCGAGATGATGGCTCAGAGTCAGGCCGTGATCGAGGAGCAAACACGGCGCAACATGGAAATGTTCCAGCGCGCGATGTCTGTTTTCAACCCTTTTGCTGCGACTGAAGAGGCCGGGGAAAGCGCAGAAACAGCACCGGAAAGTTCAGATCCAGACCTGAAAAGCATGAAGGAACAAATCGCCGCCATGCAGCGCAAGCTGGACGACCTAGAGTAGCGGTAAAACAGTTTCGCCGCCACAAACCATTTTTTGGCTTGTCTGATCTGCTACCGGGTTTATTGGCTTTTCCATAAACCATTACGGGGAGCGCCATGGCCAAGCTGACACTTTCAAAATCTCGAGCAATCATTCGCGGCGCGCGCGAAAAGGGCAAAGAACTTGGCCTTAAACCGCTTGCCGTGGCTGTTTTGGATGCCGGTGGTCACCTGTTGGCATTCGAACGCGAGGATGGTGCTTCCATGTTGCGGCCAGAGATAGCGCAAGGCAAGGCCTTTGGCGCTGTGGCTGTGGGTGTGGGTTCTCGTTGGCTCAACGCGCAAGCCGAAACACGGCCGCATTTCCTTGAAGGCCTCTCCAACGTATCCGGCGGCAAGATCGTGGCAGTGCCTGGAGGCGTATTAGTCAAAAACGCCAAGGGAGAAATTCTGGGCGCGGTCGGTATCACTGGTGATACATCTGACAATGATGAAGCCTGCGCCATCGCAGGCGTAGAAGCCGCAGGCTATGTCCCCGACGCAGGGTGATTGATCAGTTCAACGATACATCACGGCCGGCAGAACGAATTGAAACCGAGAAGCCGGCCATCACGTCGATCAAAGCCATTATCATACAGATGAAGAACACCGAGGTTGCGGCACCCTTCACAACCAAAAATTCAACCAGGTAGGCGACAAACACCAAAGTGGAGAGCAAGTGATCAATAACCGACGCGTTAGATGTTCGTGTGGATTTTAGAATCTCGACAAAGAGACACAGCAAAGCCGCAACGAGAATGATATCGCCCAGGGTCATTTCCCATTGACCACCCGAGAGCATGGTAAAGCTCATTAGCGGGGCACCCCAATCAGCGGCAAAGCCGCCCGTCAGCAAAACCAGATTGTAGCCGATAAACGGCAGGATCATCAGGGGAACCAGGCTCAACATCGTTCATCTGTCTCCATATTTTCGACAGGCATCCACTAAAACGCCTCGCAACTGTCGGCAAGCTCTAGCGCTACCAAACTGGCAATCTGCAAGTCGTCATTGAAAACGATAGTCTCTTTAGTCAACGATGAGTTACCCTCAAAAACGTAGCACACTGTTACGCGGGCAGCAGAACCTTCTACAGCGTCTATTCGGTGGGCAACCAATCCACCTTCAATGGCTTCTTGCCAGCCTTCAAAACTCTCCAAATACTCCGCCTTGTTCTGAATGAGTGCTAATGACTTCAGCTCAATCATTGCTGTAGGTGCCAGAGCCGCATTAACGGCGTCTTGCGCCGCGCTTGACGCCAAGCCATCTGCATGAGCGGCGTACCAAACCGTGAGTTCATCATAGATATTGATCTTTGTGGGCTGTGCCCAAGCCGGCGACGCATAGACGACGGCGACAAAAACCAACACCGCAAAACCATCAGTAAATTTCCAAGCTTTCTTCACAGCATCAATCCCAGCCAGAGCATTTGTCGGTAATCAACCATCTCAACGTGGCTTTGTCGTGACAATGTTCCGCACGGGCATATTCAACGGCCTGCGCAAAAATCCTTGATCACGTGCCAGTTTGAAGTCTCTGCCTGCCTCACGCTTTGATTGAGATATAAGAGCAAATACCGCGGCACTCGCAGACCCCATGGCCTGTTCGGGCCGCGCACCATTGAGCAAATGCGCGAGATAGAGCGCAGCGGTTAAATCACCGGTACCATTTGGAACGACATCGACGAGCCTGTGTTCAGCGGTATGGGCTTTGCCTGCCGAAACCAGGAGATTGGCGACACTGCCCTTCATCATGGCCGGGATGCTTGTCGCCAACACAGTGGCGGGACCCAGTCGCTGCGCCTGATCGGCAGCCTCGCCAATGCTATGAGCCTCAGTTTCTCCCAACAGCCAGCTCAATTCAAACCGATTGGGTGTTGCGGTGTCGGCAAGCGGCAGCAATTGATCACGAATGGCTTTTGCCGTTTCAACAGGCACATAAAGGCCGCCATTGTCTCCCATGACCGGATCACACAAATAATGAACAACCGCGCCCTTGGTATGCGCTTTGTCGATCAATTTGGAAATGGGCGTTGCCTGCGCGCTCGACCCAAGATAACCGGTGAGAATGGCGATAGGTGTGTCTTTGCTTATCCTCGAAGACAGATCAGATATGTGTGCTGCAAACTCATCTTCGTCAGGCACCAAACGCTTGGAAGGGCCGTTACCGGGGTGCCAAGCCATTTGAATGGTGGGCACGGCCCAGACTTCAAAACCAAGCAACTCCAGCACAAAGACACTGGCGCGATTACCAACCGCACCGGCAGCCACATGGCTGGAAAAGACCAATATCACAGGTTTTTGCAACGTCACACCTGACTGGTCATCATCTCATCAGATACCGCACCAACCAGACGGCCAGCACGATGAATGCGACAAGGCTCAAACCGCGTGCAACACGCTTACCCCAAAGCTCAGCAGGATCGTCTGGATCGGCATCCTTGGCTGTCAGATGGTTGGCGACCCGCACAAAGGAGGAGCTTCCGATCGTCTCCGCATCGCGCTCAACGTTTCGTAGCGCGCGACGTGCTTCTTCTGCACGTTCTTCCTCACTTGGATTTCGAGCCATTGTTTCAACCCGCAGCGTTCAATTTTTATCACAGCGCCTTGCCATCGGCCTGTTATCCTGTCCTCATAAGGCACCAAGGCATAACTACCAAGAATAAAGGACGGGGGCCATGGCGAAAGCGCTATCAGCAGCATCCAAACGCATACTGAAAGAGTTGACACCATCTCTTAACATGCGCGCATTCTCTTTGGCCGAACTGCTTGCGGGCGAGGCACAGGCTGAAGACTTGTCACTGGTCGCACCAGAAACCCTCGCACTGATGATAAATGAGGCATCACAAGCACTCGCAAGCCATGCCTCGGGACGAAGTGTTGTTTCGGTCAATGCCGCCAAGAACGGAGAAACCATAGTCAGCGCGATAAACGACAATATGCCGTTTTTGTTTGATAGCGTGATGGGCGAAATCAACGCAGCAGACTTAGCCACCAAGCTTGTCATTCACCCTATCATTGAGGTCCATCACGATGGCGATAGTTTTGAAATTGATGACGGCGTGCGTCGCTCGCTAGGCGCCACGCAAGGCACCCCAACCAGCGTAATCACATGCGTTCTTGGCCCCGCCAATGAAGAAGTACGGCAACAGCTGAAGGTCAATCTTGAAGAGACCATATCGCAAGTAAAGTCAGCGGTTTCTGACTGGAAATCGATGCAGGAACGCGTAGACCGAGCGATCGGCGAGTTGGAAACCGGCGTGTTGCCAGCCAAGAAAGCAGACGTTCAAGAGGCCATCGCATTCCTCAATTGGCTGCATGATAACAATTTCACCTTCCTGGGCATGCGTGATTACGATTTTGTCGGAGGCCAACAACGCGGCAAACTTCAACGATCAGATGCTCCCGCGTTAGGCATCCTCTCCGATCCCGATATCCGAATTCTGCGACGCGGTGATGAAGCGTTGACCACAACACCCCAAATCCGCGCCTTCCTAAACAGTCGCGATGTACTGATTGTCACCAAGGCCAATATGCGTTCTCGCGTCCACCGCCGCGCGTATCTCGATTACATCGGTGTGAAAAGATACGATGCTAAGGGCAAACTGATTGGCGAATTGCGTATCGTCGGCTTGTTTACATCGACCGCCTACACCCGCTCGGTCAAGGCTATCCCCTACTTGCGATCAAAGATCGAAACGGTACTGAACCGGTCGCGCCATGAGCCTAACTCACACTCAGGAAAAGCGTTGCTGAACGCGCTCGAGACATACCCGCGCGACGAACTATTTCAGGTTTCGGTATCAGATCTTGCTCGACAGTCTGAAGCCATTATTGCGCTAAATGATCGCCCGCGTGTGCGAGTGCTCAGCAGACCAGATCCGTTCGACAGGTTCGTCTCTGTTCTGGTTTACGTTCCGCGAGAGCGTTATTCTTCCATCAATCGAGCTAAAATTTCACAACGACTTGCAGAACTCTTTGATGGTCGCGTGTCCGCCTATTACCCGGCTTTTCCAGAAGGCGTCCTTGCACGCCTGCATGTCATCATCGGCCGTTCAGGTGGTGAAACGCCAACTGTGCCAATGGCGAAACTGGAGGCCGAAGTCTCCGAGATTATCATGTCTTGGCAAGACAAGGCCGCACGCGCAATCCAGCATACCTATGATGAAGACACAAGCGGCTGGATCGAGGCGTTTTCGGCTTTGGACTATCCAGAAACCTATCGCGATGCCGTCTCAACCGATCAAGCAGTGCTGGATCTTTCTTATCTACGCTCAATATCCGCGGAGCGTCCAATTGATGTTGATTTCCATCGCCGCGGTATTGTTGACACAAACAAAGCGGCTCTACGCATCTATCACCATGACACGCCAGTCGCGCTATCCGAGCGTGTGCCCATTTTGGAAAACATGGGCTTCAAAGTGATCAGCGAGCAAACATTCAGGGTAGGTCGAGTAACTGACGACACATGTCTGTTCGTCCATGACATGGAGATTGAAGGTGCTGGCGGCCGTGACATCAACATGGAGGACAGCGGCGTCCTCTTTGAGCGCGCTTTCCTAAACATCTGGCGCAAGGAAATTGCGAACGATCCGTTCAACGGACTTGTGCTCGCTGCAGGCATGGACGCCACACGTGTCCGACTGTTCCGAGCCTATGGCGCATACATCAAGCAATTGGGAACCAAGTTTTCGCAATCCTACATGGCGCGAACGTTGGCGCGCCACTCTGCTATTGCGATAAAGCTGGTCGCCTTGTTCGACGCCCATTTTGATCCCGCGATTGAAGCCGATGAACGCACGCGGCGTCAGGCGGATATCGAAGCAAAGATTTTGGCCGCCCTGCAAGATGTTGAGAGCATCGACGAAGATGTAATCATCCGCACGTTTGTCGATGTGATCAAGGCAACGCTACGGACCAATACGTTCAACCACGATGAAGGTTCTGACAAACGCGCAACGCTCGCTTTCAAGATCGCACCGCGCGACATCGGTTTTGCACCCGACCCAAAACCCTATCGCGAAATATTTGTTTTTGGCCCCACTGTAGAAGGTGTCCATCTACGCTTTGGGCCTATTGCGCGCGGTGGACTGCGTTGGTCAGATCGCGCGGAAGACTACCGCACTGAAGTCTTGGGCTTGGTGAAAGCACAACAAGTGAAAAACGCTGTCATCGTACCTGTTGGTGCCAAGGGCGGATTCTACCCTAAATCCCTGCCACCACGCAGCGACCGCGAAGCATGGTTCAATGCAGGCAAGCAGGCCTACATTACATTCATCTCTTCGCTTTTATCAGTCACTGACAACCGTCAGGGCGCCAACATCATTAAGCCAGCCAAAACCATCTGCCATGATGACGATGACCCATATCTGGTGGTCGCAGCTGACAAGGGCACCGCAACCTTCTCCGATACTGCAAATGGAATTTCGCAAGAACATGGGTTCTGGCTTGATGATGCATTCGCATC
This sequence comes from Pseudomonadota bacterium, assembly GCA_038529265.1. Lineage (GTDB taxonomy): Bacteria > Pseudomonadota > Alphaproteobacteria > Rhizobiales > Rhizobiaceae > JBCBDX01. Next base: position 64,449 of record JBCBDX010000008.1, on the reverse strand, counting down.
AGGTGGATCGGCTGGCTACGACCACAAGAAGATGGGCATTACTGCACGCGGCGGCTGGGAGGCGGTCAAGCGCCACTTCCGCGAGATGGACAAGGACATCCAGGCCGAGCCGTTCACGGTCGCAGGTGTGGGCGACATGTCCGGCGATGTCTTCGGTAACGGCATGCTGCTATCCAGACAAATCCGCTTGATCGCGGCATTTGATCATCGCGACATCTTCATTGACCCGGAACCTGATCCAGCATCCAGCTTCAAAGAGCGCGAACGTCTTTTCGAGCTGGGGCGCTCGTCATGGCAGGATTACGACACCAAGAAGCTCTCCAAAGGTGGGGGCGTCTTCTCTCGCAATCAAAAATCGATCACACTTTCAAAAGCTGCGGCAAGCGCAATTGGATTGGGAAAGACGAAAGCCACACCCAACGAAATCATGAATGCAATCCTGCGAACGGATGTCGAACTCCTATGGTTTGGAGGTATCGGAACCTACATCCGTGCTTCCAATGAAACCGACGCAGATGTGGGCGATCGCGCCAACGATGCCATCCGCATCACAGCCAAAGAAGTTGGTGCAAAAGTCATAGGTGAAGGCGCCAACCTAGGCATCACGCAGCCAGCTCGTGTTGAGTTCTGCCAGCATGGCGGCCGATGTAACTCAGACGCCATCGACAATTCTGCCGGCGTCAACTCATCGGACGTTGAAGTGAACATCAAGATCGCACTTCAGCCTGCACTCGCCGACCGCTCACTAAGCCGCGACAAACGCAACCGTTTGCTTGAAGCTATGACGGAAAATGTCGCCGAACTCGTATTGCAGACCAACTATGATCAGACGCTGGCGATCAGCAGGGCCGAACGGGCGAGCACAAGTCAGCTGCAGCTACAGAACCAGTTGATGGAATCGTTGGAGGCGCGCGGTCTTTTGGATCGCAAAATTGAAGACCTCCCAGACGAAGAGGAAATTGCGGAACGGGCGACCGACAATCGTGGTCTGACCAGGCCGGAAATCGGTGTTCTGATTTCCTATTCCAAGCTGGTGCTGTTTGACGACCTTGTGAGTTCTGACCTGCCCGACGACCCGCATTTGGAAGCGACCCTTCAAAACTATTTCCCAACGCGAATGCAAAAATCGCATGGTGAGTTGATCAAGACACATCAATTACGCCGCGAGATTATCGCGACCAAGATCGCCAACGAAGTTGTCAATAGAGGCGGGCCATCAGTCATCAGTCGTTTTGAAGATGCCACCGGCCTCCTTCCGTCGGTAATCTGTCGCTCGCATCTCATTGTTCGCGATGGGCTTGGCACAGATACAATTCAGGCCGCCATCGATGCTCTGGACAATAAAGCGACAGGCGATGTTCAAATGCAACTCTACTCGGAACTGGCTGAAGGCTACCGTCTGAGTGTCGGGCAACATTTGAAAGTTGCACAACATGAGGGGCCTATCGCCGATGCTGTAGTCGCACTTCAACAGGCACACAAAAAAGTTTCGCCATCACTCAAGAAGATACTACCACCTTATCTGGTTGAATGGTCTAATTATCGACGGGCCAAATTTGAGAGCAATGGCTTACCTAAAGCGGTTGCAGACGCGTTGGCTATGTTGCCATTGAACGGACTTCTGCCTGATATGATGCATATCGCCAATCAATGCGAAATAGATTTGATGCCAGCTTCATCGGCATTCTTCCGCGTAACAGAAACGTTCAAAATAGGTCGATTGGAACATTTGGCTTATGCCCTCGACACAAGCGACTATTTTGATGGCCTCGCACAACACAGAGCACTCGACACGATCCACGCGGCGCGGCGCACCTTAACGGCCGCCGCACTTAAACAGGCAACCGGTGATCCAGAAAACGCGGTAAAGGACTGGGCCGCGGCCAATGCGGGACGTATCAAGCGGGTTCAAGACCGTATTGCCGGATTAACTGAAAGTGCCGAGTTGACGGCTTCACGCTTAACGGTTGCCGCTGGCCTTTTGGCCGATCTGGCAGAGGGTTGATAGATGAGCGAAGTGGGCATGGATGTAAAGGCAACAACGAGCCGAAAGGGTATCTTTGGCTGGATGTTGTTTGACTGGGCGGCACAGCCTTTTCATACGTTAATTATCACCTTCGTTTTTGCCCCCTATTTTGCAGCCCATGTGGCACCTGACGCAACAACCGGTCAGGAATATTGGGGCTACGCCGCCGGCTTTGGGGGATTGCTGATCGCCTTCATGTCGCCGGTTCTTGGCGCAATCTCGGACGCAACAGGGCCTCGCAAACCTTGGATTGCTGGCTTTTCAGCGCTTGGTGTCCTGGCAGTTGCATCGCTGTGGTTCGTTACTCCCAATGCCGATAGCGCAACAATACTCTTTGCGCTGGGCGCATTCGTCATTGCTCTAATCGGATTTGAATTTTCCGCCGTTTTCAATAACGCAATGATGCCCGGTCTTGTCACTAGAGAACGCCTTGGAAGTCTCTCTGGTAACGCGTGGGCGCTCGGTTACGCCGGTGGCCTTATCTGTCTGATCCTTATGCTCGCACTGATGGTGGCAAGCCCAGAAAGCGGTAAAACACTCGTGGGATTAGACCCAATCCTCGGCTTGAACCCGTCTGAGCTGGAAGGTGACCGCGCATCCGGACCGCTTACGGCCATTTGGTTCACCCTGTTTTTGATCCCGCTATTTCTCTACACACCAGATGCGCGCCACACGCAGAAAGTGCCAAACGCCGTTAAAACCGGGCTTCGGGACCTTGGAAAGACTTTGCAAAAGCTACCCAAGGAACGCAGCCTGTTTTCGTTTTTGCTGTCTTCCATGTTTTACCGAGACGCGCTCAATGGCCTTTATGCGTTTGGCGGTATCTACGCCGTTGGCGTTCTGGGCTGGTCAACCATACAACTTGGCGTGTTTGGCATTCTGGCAAGTGTAACGGGTATAATCGGATGCGTGTTGGGAGGCTGGCTTGATAATCGGATCGGTACCAAAAAAGTTGTCGTCATCGCCATCTTGGGTCTTCTGATCGCAAGCGGCGTAGTCATCTCTACCAGTGATACCGAAGCTTTCTTTATGCCGGTCGCCACCGGATCAGACTTACCGACCATCGTGTTTTACTGCGCAGGAGCACTGATCGGTGCCGCCGGTGGAGCGCTACAGGCAGCATCGCGACCATTACTGGTTGATCAAGCAAATCCTGAGCGTATGGGGGAAGCGTTTGGGCTCTACGCACTGTCAGGCAAGGCAACGGCATTTTTAGCGCCATGGGCCATTGGCATCACGACAGGCGTGTTTGACGATCAAAGAATCGGCATTTCACCTATCTTCTTCCTGTTCCTGCTCGGCTTGATTTTGCTGATACCGGTTCGCTCAAAGCGTTAATGCCGGAAGTGACGCACGCCAGTGAAAACCATCGCCAAATTATGCTCGTCAGCCGCGGCGATCACCTCTTCATCGCGCATGGAACCGCCGGGCTGAACGATGGCTGTCGCACCAGCCTCAACGGCAGCAAGAAGACCGTCAGCAAACGGAAAGAACGCATCAGATGCAACAACAGCGCCCGTAGTCTTAGGCGTCTCTAGGCCTAACGCCTCGGCAGCATCCACCGCCTTGCGAGCAGCTATACGGCTTGAGTCCACGCGGCTCATTTGCCCGGCGCCAATACCCACTGTCGCGCCATCTTTGGCATAAACGATAGCATTCGATTTCACATGCTTGGCAACACGAAAAGCAAAACGCAGATCAGCCATCTCAGCATCAGTCGGCTGACGTTTGGTAACGGCGCGTAGCTCCATATCATCGATGGTCATGCCATCGCACGATTGTTTGAGATAACCACCTGCAATGGGACGCAATAAGCTGCGCGGTGCCTTTGGATCGGCAAGGCCTCCGGTTACCAACAGCCGCAGGTTCTTCTTGGCGGCGATGATTTCAGCGGCCTCGTCCGTCACCGATGGAGCAATAATCACCTCTGTGAAGATTTGGGTCATGAGCGAAGCGGTTTGCGCGTCAAGCTGACCGTTGACGGCGACGATCCCACCGAATGCCGATGTGCGATCACAGTCATAAGCTGACCGGTAAGCTTCTGCGAAAGTACTTCCAACCGCTACACCGCATGGATTGGCATGCTTTATAATCGCCACGGCTGGTTGGTCAGCGCCGAACTCTGAAACCAATTCAAAAGCTGCATCGGTATCATTCAGATTATTGTAGGAGAGCGCTTTGCCTTGCAGCACTTTGGCAGTCGCAGCCCCCGGTCGCTTCTCACCTGTCAAATAAAGCGAAGCGTTCTGATGAGGGTTTTCACCGTAGCGTAATGACGCAGCCTTGCTGCCACCCAACGCATCAAATTGATCAAAGCTGTCACCGGAGAATGCACTGACCATCCAATTGGATACCAAAGCGTCATACGAAGCGGTGCGTTGAAACGCTTTACCCGCCAGCTTGCGCCTTGTGTCCAGCCCAAGTGTACCATCACCTGCTGACAGTTCGGCAAGCAACGCATTATAATCTGATGGGTCGGTAACGATGGCCACGTAAGCGTGATTCTTGGCAGAGGCCCGCACCATTGCCGGTCCACCAATATCGATATTCTCAATCATGGTCGCAGCGTCAGCATCCGACGCCAACACATCGGCAAACGGGTAGAGGTTAATCACGACGAGGTCGAACGCCTCTATGTCGTGCTTGTCCATCGCCGCGCGATGATCATCATCATCGCGAATAGCTAGTAAGCCGCCATGAACTTTGGGGTGCAATGTCTTCACGCGGCCGTCCATGATCTCAGGAAACCCGGTGACATCGCTGACATCGGAAACGTCAATACCAGCATCTGAGATTGAACGATGCGTACCGCCGGTCGATACCAGCTCAACACCCAGAACAGCGAGCGCCTTGGCAAGCTCAACCAGCCCTGTTTTGTCGCTGACTGAGAGAAGTGCGCGCTTGATTTTCACCCGGTCAGGCGCAGGAATTTTTTTCGACACGATCGACATAGCTGTTCCGCAGATTATTAAGTTGTCGCCGCCTAGCATCCCAGGACACTGCGCAACACTGCTATACTTAGACTATTTCACTTTCCCACGACTATCAGGTTTGAAGCGCCCACCGCCATGCAACAGTCGGCGTTTTGGCCGGATCGAATGTAATGCAAACGCAGACTGTTTCCTGACGACCTGCAGGGTGCGCCAAATGTATTGACGGCTGCACGCTTAAAGAGCCGCAATCGCTGCTGACCCGCCAACTTTGACCGCCTCTTGTTTGAACAAGCACAGAACCATCGGAAGCCAGCGCAGCCTTGGTTTTAGCGGGTGTATGAAAATGCAGTCGGGCGCTTTCCACGAGAGCGGAAGCGGGGATGCGGTCAAAGCCCTCTAGAGTTTGCCCGACGGCAGAAAGTCGGAAGCCTCTTGTCAAAGAGATGGTTTGAGCCGCCAAGCCAACATCATACTGCAATATATGGCCGTCGTCACCGGAAGTCAGGTCCGGCCATCGCTTGAGCTTGACTTGCCTTAGGTCGGCAGTATCGGAGCCATCGTGCATCAACGACAGACGGTTATGTGCTGCGGCTCCTTGCGCAATCTCAAGAAAATTGATGCTGTTGGCCGGTGGCAAGCCGATATTGATGAAGACACGCTCGTTATCGTGCGAGAACTCAAGCGCTGAAAGGCTTTGAAACCCATCCATACCCGGGTTTGTGGTCGTTTGACCAACGTCAGCCTGCAAGGTCGATACACCCTGGTTGAGCGAGACAAATCCGCTTTGCGGCGCTTGGCTGGTTGGACGCGCTGCCGTTTCATCACTTTCGAGCAGCACAGCAACCAAGGCAGCCTTACCACCCGACGCGCCGGCAAAGGTGGCAAGCTCACCGTCTCGATGAAGGAAAGACCGAAGCCGCGGCAACACACGATCGAGCGTGTGAACCACCGCAGGTGGAATAGGCCTGGTGAGCGCAATATACGATTTGGCCAACGACAGAAGATCTGTGACGACGTCTGCCAGGTCATCTGGGTTGCGCGAAATGAAGCCGCCATCTGCGAGGATTACTTCGTCAAGCACGGCACTCAACCGCTCCTCGGTTCGATGAGCCATTGCATCGTTTACCGGCAAACAAATGGCAGCCAAACCAAGAGCAGTATGGACGCGAACCTTCTTGAGAGGCGAAGTCACACGCGACGCGTCGCGCTTCAAATTACTGATATGCGCCGCGACCGAACGCATGAAAGCACGGTAAAATTGATGGTCTGCACCTGTTAAAAGAAAACGCCCGTGTTGCAAGAAAGCGATCAAACGCATCGCCGCGACACCGGCCACTTGTGGCCCGCCCAATTGTTCACGCGCATGATTGACAATCCAGTCCGAAACCAGCGTCTTGGCCTGCGCGCCCGCAAGTTCACCGGAAGCAGATGCCATATGCCGCAACCACCTGAAACCGTGAAGCGCGTCGCGCCACTCCGCTGATGGCGGTGACGCAGCGAAAGGGCTCGCGTTGCCCGCTTGTACGGTTTGACCAACGAAGGTGAACTGACCGTGGTAGTATGACCGGGCGATATCCGGACTGACTGGACGCAGGTCCGGCGGCGTCACCAGAAACCGTTCGGGGACAGAAGTACCCGTCAATGAACCTATGACATCACGCGCGAATCGCATGATACAGACTACCGCCTTCGAAAGCGCGCGGCAAAGAAGCCGTCCATCCCCGCCTGCGAGATGTCAGTGTTAGGCAAATGAGCTGGTGTCGTTCTGACATGACCATCCTCATCAATCATGTCCGGCTCCAGTCCAAAATCAGCAGCTACAACTGGCCAAGCGGCGAAGTCTGATGTCTTAAAAGTAAATGCCTTGGCAACCTGCTCTCCCTCGAGGGGATCAAGCGAACAGTTTGAAAACACCAGGACGCCGCCCGGTGCCACAAACTCAGCCGCTTTGGCCAACATGCGCGACTGCAAATCTGCAAGCTTTTGAATGTCTGCAGGCGACTTGGTCCAAGGCACATCCGGGTGCCGACGAACAGTACCCGTCGATGAACATGGTGCATCTAAAAGCACACCGTCAAAAGGCTCTTCGACTTCGAAGTCAAAGAGGTCGGTAACGAAAACACTGCATCCACCTGCAAGTTGGAGGCGCGCCAGATTATCTTCCAGTCGTCGCGCGCGGCTGGCTGATTTTTCAAGGGCCGTCACCTGGGCGCCCATCGCAAGAAGCTGCGCAGTTTTACCGCCGGGCGCAGCACAAAGATCGAGAATGCGTTTACCGGCAAAGTTCCCGAAAAGCTTGGCCGGGATGCTGGCTGCATAGTCCTGTACCCACCAGTGTCCATCATCAAAACCAGGCAGTTGGGTGACATCCATTTTTCCGGTTAACCTGACATTGGTGGAAGAAGTTCGTTGGCCTTGCCTTCCTTCCAACAATCCATTTGCAACTGCGTCGGATGGTTCCTTTAAGGTGATATCGATGGGCGCAGGGTGCCGATGTAACTCAAAAATTCGGATCGCGGTTTCCAAGGTATAAACCTGCCCCAACCGGTCAAAGAACCAATCGGGTGTATTCTTTGGTTGGGATGAGAACGCTTCAAAGTGCTTACTCTTCTCGCGAACCATACGTCGCGTGACGGCATTCACGAGCGATGCAAAACGCCGATTTCTGGGATCTCGATTGGCGCTCTCGACCGCCAAATCAACAGCACTATGCGTTGGAACATCAAGGAAAAAGATCTGAGCGCCTGCAACGTGCAAAATTGCACGCAATGACAACGCACCTTCCGGCAAGGGCCGCTCGACCAAGCCGTCTATTACCGCTTCCAAATCCCCACGGTAGCGCAGGGCAGCCATGAGAATTGCGCGAACCAATGATCGGTCGCGAGGTTCCAGGCTTAAATAGGTGGGGTGCCCATGCTTATCATCTGTCACCGCATCCATCGGCGTCGACTTATCAACAATGGCGCTCAGCAAACGTTGTGCGCACTGGCGAGTGGCTAAGCCAGGGCGTTCAGTGTCAGATTGGCGCTCGGAGCGGCGCTTCTTTGGTTTTCTGCGGTTGGGTGTTTCCGCGCGCGGCGCGCCGCTCAATGCCAAGGGCCTTTAGATTTATTATCGGCGTCGCCGTTGGTACCACGACCCCAGTCTCGACCAGCACGTGGCACTGAAGAACCGCGGCGTTTTGGAGCGGGTTGATGTTTTTGCTGTTCAGCCTGTCTCACTGGGGCAACTGCGGGCACATCACGATCAGACCATTCGGCCTCCATCGCCATAAGCGCATCAATGCGGTTCTGGGTATTCGGATGCGTGGAAAAGAGTGCGTCAGCACGTTGGCCGTTCAGTGGGTTAATGATGAACATATGTGCGCTCGCTGGATTACGTTCGGCAGCTTCATTCACGTGACGGCCTGACGCACTGGCAATTTTGGCCAGTGCATCAGCCAGCCAACGGGGATTACCGCAAATTTCGGCACCGCGCCGATCTGCTGAATATTCTCTCGTGCGGCTGATAGCCATTTGCACAATCATCGCAGCAAACGGCGCCACAATCATTGCGACCAACACACCAACAATGCCGAGCGGATTGTTGTTACCTCGCCCGGCAAAAAAGAAAGCAAAATTACCCAGCATCGATATTGCACCTGCAAAGGTGGCGGTAATGGTCATAATGAGCGTGTCGCGGTTTTGAACATGCGCCAACTCATGCGCCATAACGCCCGCTACTTCCTCTGGTGTAAGTCGCGCCATGAGACCTGTGGTGGCGGCAACAGCTGCGTTTTCAGGGTTACGGCCCGTTGCAAATGCATTTGGCTGGTCTTCCTTGATGATGTACACCTTCGGCATCGGGAGACCTGCATTGGCAGCCAAGTCCCGCACCATAGTGTAGTATTCCGGTGCGGACTTTTCATCCACTTCGATGGCGTTGTTCATGCGCAAGACCATCTTGTCCGAGTTCCAATAGGAGAAAGCGTTCATGGCAACAGCAATGACCAGCGCGATAAACATCCCGGCAGTACCGCCAAGCAGAAGCCCGACACCCATGAATAGTGCGGTCATGAAAGCCAGAAGCATTCCGGTTTTCATCACATTCATTTTCATCTCCATCTCTGCAGCAAATGACGCATTGAAGTCATAGCGCCGTATGCAATATTAGGATGGCGATGAAAGGCTCGGTTTTCAATGTCTGACCCAAATAGCGATCATGAAAAATCGGCAAGCAACGAGACCCGCAAGTTTGAGGATTTGCCGCCTGCAGCGCAGCGTGCCCTGACAGAGGCGAAAGCGCGTAGAGATAAGATTGATGCCGCAACGGTTGATCAACCCGCTGAAATCGACGGACGCGGCGGCAAGGATCCAGCGCGCTATGGTGACTGGGAAGTTAAAGGACTTGCTGTCGATTTCTAGGACAGCAGCTATTTTGAACCAAAACGAAACGCCAGTCTGTGCCCATTTGAAACACAACGCGGCTGCCAAATCAGATTTTAAATGGGCTCGGTGCAAATGCACGCGAAAATAAACGTTTCATTAACCATAAGTAACCCTCAAAATCATTTATTTTCAGTGACTTAGCTTTCACCCAGCGTTCAAACCCAGCAGGTGGCAGGGCGTTTGCACTGTCTTCACCATACCCAACTGGTGGAGACGAAGATGGCCCGCACGTTCAATATCAAAAGCACTTTCCAGCGCTTCAAACGTGATCGACGCGGCAATTTCGCGATTCTAACAGCAGCCGGTGGCGTTATGATTATGACGGCAGTGGGACTTTCAATCGACGTCTCCCGTGCCTTGATGGCTCAAACTCACCTGTCAAACGCTGTCGACGCAGCCGTTCTTTCGACAACACGTCTCGTCACGCAAGGTGCCATGACTGAAGAAGAAGCCAAGCAGGAAGTCAAAAAGTTCCTCTTTGCCAATTTTGACAATAAGAAATTCGGCACCAATCCCACGATAACAGCAGTCAATGTCGACAACGCTGCAAAGACGATGAGCGTCTCGGCGCAAATTGATCTGCCAACGGCATTCATGAGTATTGCCGGCGTTGATACGCAACGCGTCACTTGGAACTCCGAGGCGGCGTTCTCAAACACCAAGATTGAAGTGGCTATGGCACTCGACGTAACTGGCTCAATGGGCAGTTACATTCCTGGTAGCTCCGATACTAAAATCGATGCTCTAAAAGACGCCGCCAAGGGTGCAATTGACACGTTGATCCCCAACACCGCGGCGAAACAACGTGTACGCATTGGCCTTGTCCCCTATGCGGCGACCGTGAATGCAGCGCCAGTCATCAGCCGCATTTCTACAACAGGCTCAGGAAGCTGTGTCTTTGAGCGCACGGGTACAAATGCGCACAACGATACATTCGCAAACGGTATGAACCCGGTTGGCAGCCAGAGCAACTGGTGCCCGACAGCAGAGATCATGCCGATGTCGAATGATGCAACCAAGCTCAAGAACCATATTCAAAGTTTTAATATTGGTGGTTGCACGGCTGGCCACACGGCCATCGCTTGGGCGCACTACATGATATCGCCCAACTGGAACGGCGCTTGGGATATGCAGTCAGAAGCTGCTTCTTATGCCGACACCAATACGCGCAAGCACGCGATCATCATGACAGACGGCATTTTCAACACGCACATTTCTTCCGGAAACGTGTGTACAAATGCGGGCAAGGCCAACTCTCGTGCAGATGCGCTGGCTCTATGCGGCGAAATGCAGAGCCGCGGTATAAAAGTCTACACAATCGCCTTTGCGGCACCTGGCGACGCTGCCCAACTTATGCAGGACTGCGCGACACCAAGCACCGCCCAATCGCAATTCTACTTCAATGCGACAGACAAAACCGATCTTGAAAATGCATTTCAAGCAATTGCCAAAGACATCCAATCATTGCGTCTAACAGGCTGATTTGACTTAGAGTGGGTAGGCTCGACCGAAACGGCTGCGCTTATAACAAGGCGTGGCCGTTTTCTTTTTGCAAAAACAAACGCCGCCCCAAGGGGCGGCGCCGTAATTCGTCAAGTCCGGCCGGTCGTCAGTCAGTATCAAACCGGCTGCACGGACACATCAACCGTTAGAGGCTGCTCCAACGGAGATTGACCCGCAAAGACCGAACCAAACTTTTGGAACCACTCGACATCGGATCACCTCCTTTCATTACGTTGAACACACGTGCCACGATGCAGCAAAAACGGATGAATGCAAGGCAGAAATAACAACCGACCTGCGACAATCGCGTCACAGATGGCGTCAGTGAGCCTAAATCAACCGCCTTGAAGCTCCTGGTTCCCGCCAAGGCCGATGCTGCAGTTGGCCTTCAATGGCGCCCAATTGCTGACGACACCGCCTGAATTGGAAACCGCAATGCGATACTCGGCATCGATTGCTGTGCCGATTGTCAAGTTGCGGGAAAACTCAGCCATATAACCGCTGTGCGCCTTTTTGGCTTGAACAGAAAAAGGACCGGCCACGCTGCCGCCTTTGCGAACCAACATATATTGTACCGTTCCCGGCTTAGTCGTGAATATCCAACCTTTCACCGTTGCTTGCGCTGGGCAAACATTGGAGGCGGGCGACTTGATGCCGAGCTGGGCAGATTTCACCTTCATTTTGCCTTCTGTCGGCGGCGCAAGATCATTGACTGCAAATGCGGGTGTTGAAAGCGCAAGCGCAGCAACAGTGATAAATGTTGATAGACGTTTGTTCATTGTTTCATTCCTCGAATTTCAATGACGCCCTGATAATCCACTCCAATTGAACCATGCCGTAATGACACGTTCATGATTAATTCATCTTGCCAGCCCAAACGAACAAACGCACCCGCCGATGGCGAGTGCGTTCCTTTTTCTAAGCTAGCAAGACTTACTTGTTGGCGCGATTCTCGATCAAATCATCCACAACTGACGGGTCGGCCAGCGTTGATGTGTCACCCAGCGAACCAAAGTCGTTTTCGGCTATCTTGCGCAAGATGCGGCGCATGATCTTGCCGGAACGCGTTTTTGGCAAACCCGGTGCCCATTGAATGACGTCCGGCTTGGCAATCGGTCCAATTTCGGTGCGCACCCAACCTTGCAACTCTTTAAGCAGGTCGTCGTTTGCTTCTGTTCCTTCCATCAAAGTGACGTAGCAATAGATGCCTTGCCCCTTGATCTCGTGCGGGTATCCAACCACCGCTGCTTCTGCCACTGCTTCATGGGCAACAAGTGCAGATTCAACTTCTGCGGTGCCCATGCGGTGACCAGAGACGTTGATCACATCGTCGACACGTCCGGTAATCCAATAGTAGCCATCGGCGTCGCGACGGCAGCCGTCGCCAGAGAAGTAGTAGCCTTTATACTGCTCAAAATAGGTCTTCTTGAAACGCTCATGGTCGCCCCAAACCGTGCGCATTTGGCCCGGCCAGGAGTCCTTTATTGCCAATACACCTTGGCATTCAATGTCATCAATTACCTTACCGCTTTCCGGTTCAAGAACCACAGGCTGGACGCCGAAAAACGGACGTGTTGCAGAACCTGGCTTCGTTTCGGTTGCGCCGGGCAGTGGTGTGATGAGGATGCCGCCCGTTTCCGTTTGCCACCAAGTATCAACGATCGGCGTTTTGGATTTGCCGATATTTTCATTGTACCAGGACCATGCCTCAGGATTGATCGGCTCACCGACAGAACCCAAAACACGCAGCGTCGACAGATCATACTTCTCAACAATCTTGGTGCCTTTACCCATCAAAGCGCGGATGGCCGTTGGGGCTGTGTAGAACTGGTTTACCTTGTGCTTCTCGCAGACAGCCCAAAAACGGCCAGCATCGGGGTAAGTCGGCACACCTTCAAACATCAAGGTCGTGGCACCGTTCGCAAGCGGGCCATAGACAATATAAGAGTGACCGGTAACCCAACCAACGTCGGCCGTACACCAATAGATATCGCCCTCTTGATAATCGAAGACATATTCATGCGTCATGGATGCATAGACGAGGTAGCCACCGGTCGTATGGACCACACCCTTCGGCTTGCCTGTCGAACCAGACGTATAAAGAATAAAGAGAGGGTCCTCAGCATTCATTTCAGCAGGCGTACAATAGGTCCCCACCTGCTCACGCATCTTGTTGTATGAGAAATCGCGGCCTTCTTCCCAGGTGGTCTGGTTGCCCGTGCGCTCAACTTCCAACAACTTGCAGTTATGCATGACACGGCGTAGCGCCTTGTCAGCATTGGTTTTCAGCGGTGTGTTTTTGCCGCCACGCGGGGCTTCATCGGCCGTGATCACCATCGCGGCCTGACAACCATTGATCCGGTCAGCCAGAGCGTCTGGTGAAAAACCGCCAAAGACAATGGAATGGATCGCACCAATGCGCGCGCAGGCAAGCATCGCATAGGCTGCCTCTGGGATCATCGGCAAATAAATAACGACCCGGTCGCCCTTCCCGATGCCCAGCTCCTTTAGAACATTGGCGAAGATGCAAACTTCGCGATGCAGTTCTTTATAGGTGATGTGCTTGGCTTCTTCATCGGGATTATCGGGCTCCCAGATAATCGCCGTTTGGTTGCCACGTGTTTCCAGATGCCGATCAATACAATTGGCAGAAACGTTCAAGGTTCCATCATCAAACCAACGAATGTTCACATCAGCATAGGCGTAACTTGTCGACTTTACGCGAGTGAACGGTTGGATCCAATCAACTCGCTTGCCGTGCTTGGCCCAAAAGCCCGATGGGTCTTCCACGCTCTCCTGATACATGGAGAGGTAGGTTTCATTATCGATAAGGGCCTTTTCCTTGGCTGCATCGGGAATGGGGATAAGGTCGCCAGACATGCGTCTCCTCCAGGCGTTTTATGGCAAAGCCATCAATCTCGTTAAAATCGGCACTGGTCTCGCGCCGTCTCCTCACAGCTTCTTTTAGCGCGGGTGCACAAGCAGCGTAAATTAGACCAACGGTGTCACACCAAAGCGATAGGTTAGTGCGCCTAACTGGCGGAATACTCCTCTGAGATCAAGCCAGCAGGGCGATCTATACCGGGAAGAAAAAGCCCGCCAAATGCAACGCAAGCAACGATCCAGGCCCAAGCGGAAAAGACGAGCCCTATCGAATAGGTTTCGGCAATAAAGCCCACAAAGGCAGGAATAAAGAGAAGGCCGGCATAACCAAACGCAGTTACAACAGCGATGCCAACAGCCGGTGCCATACCGGGATAACGGCCCGCCGCTGAAAACAAGATCGGCACCACATTTGCCATGCCAAGCCCGGCAATCAGGAAGCCAACACAGGCGACAAGAACGCTGCCTGCCATACCCGCGATGAAAAGGCCAAGTCCGGCGACAAGCCCACTGACAACAAAAGTTCTGCGGTCGCCGAACTGATCGCGCAAACCATCGCCACGAAAGCGCATTAGCGCCATGGTGGCAGAAAATGCGGCAACAGCATATCCGCTGATAACAAGTGGGGCTCCCATTTCGTCTTTCAGGAAGAGAGCGCTCCAGTCGATGATTGTGCCCTCTGGGGCAAAGCCCAGTAGCGTCACCACACCCAGAACATAGATGCCCGGGCTCTTTGGAATGACCAGTTTTGATTTTTCATCCGGCGCATCATCGGCGTTCCGGGTAAATTCTGGAGCGTCGGGCAAATATCGAGGCCATGCCCATGCCGCAAGACCAAAAGCCAGAACAGCAACGATCGCCGCATGGCCCAACTCGCCAAAACCGGCAATCATCGCCCCACCCGTCAAGCCACCAAATACACCGCCCAGGCTCCAGAACCCATGGTAGGACGACATGACCGGTTTTTTCAATGCCGTTTCAACGCCAACACCATTGGCGTTCATCGCGTTATCCATGGCACCCAAATAAACGCCGAGCCACAACATGGTCAGTGCGGTCGTTAGGACGTCTGGTGCAATCGTCATCAAAACGAGAGCTGGCGCCACCAGAAGCGATGTCCAGCGCACAATGGCGGGTGAGCCAAACCGGGTAACAGCCCAGGCACCGGCCAAGAGCGCAATCAGAGCACCCACGCCAAAAAGGATAATCATCTGGCCCAATATGCGCTCTGAAATACCGAGCCGTTCGACAACAACCGGGATTTTCGGGGCCCAATGCCCCACCATCATTCCATTGAGAAAAAACGCAGCAGAAACCGCCCAGCGCGCGGATCGGAGCCGCTCTTCGGAATGATCATGCATGGGCAAACAACTTCATAAAAAGGTTCGATAGCCCGAACCGTTACGCCTCTTCCAAAGCGCTTTCAATTAATTCTTTGAGGCGTCAAATGGATTGATAAGCCTCAACTCAAGCCCTTCAAAGTCGCGCCAATTTCGCGTCGCCAGCGTCATATCATGCGCAAGGCAAATGGCCGCAATTTGCAAGTCGATGACAGGTGTCGGCAACCCACTCGCCTGACGAGCGGCACGAATTTGACCATAAATGAGAGCTGCCGATTGGTCGAACGGCAGGACGCGTGAAGGAAAATTGCGGGCAATGACAGCGTCTAGTGTTTGGATGTACCGATCACTACCGTCGCGCAACAGTATCTTATGCCCACCAAACGCCATCTCCGCGATAGTTGGCGTTGTAATGTAAAGTGTTTCGATCTGCTGGTCGGCGAGCCACTGCGCACAATTTGCATCATAATGCAGCCTTTGGGCCTCTGAAACGACATTTGTGTCGAGAACAATCATTTCTGCCAATCAAAATCAGTACCCTGATCGGTTCGATTTTCCTTCAGAGCTTCATCGAAAATCTGCTGCTGCTGGTCAGTGAGATGTGCATCTGAAAAGGAACGCCTGATCGCATCGAACGGGTTCTCCCGCGGCGTCGCTGCCTCGACGCTCGCAGCTGATAACCCTTTTTGGATCAAAAGCTTTGCCTCATCGGAAAGACTGCGGTTGTGAGATCCCGCACGCTTTTTCAGTTCGGCTCGAAGATTTGCAGAGATATCGCGAATAAGAAGGTCAGGCATTATATTATGATATCAATGATATCAGTTCATTGCAAGGAATTCTCCGCTTTCACTAACTCTATATTTACTTAGCGGAGCTAAACTGTCGCCAAATAAGGTTATGGCGATGACAAGAGACAAATTCGGCAAATATCCCAACGAAATCAAATATCTTCGCATAACCGAAGAGTTTGAAGACCAGAAGCTCAAAAAGCGAGATAGAAGCCTTATCTCGATTCCAAACACCCTTGTTTACACCATCACGGTCATCTCAGCGGGCACTTTGGTACTCTTGCTTATTCCTGAAACGCGCGCGCTTGCAGCCGAGAGCCTACAACATATTATCTCAATAGGCCGTGACTGGTTGCTGCGTGGATCGCAACACTAACCACCAAACGCCACCAACAAATCCTTTGCATCGATTTGGTCACCGGCGCGCACGAGCACTTCGGCAATTTGCCCGTCGCGTTCAGCGTGAATAGCTGTTTCCATTTTCATCGCTTCAATAGAGACGAGCACATCGCCTTTATGAACTTCTTGCCCGGCCTCGACCGCAATGGTGGAAATCACACCAGGCATCGGCGCGCCAACATGATTATCATTACCATCTTCAGCTTTGACTCGCGCCGCAGCAGCAGAAGCACCATGGGCGCGATCCGGCACTTTGATCCGACGTGGTTGCCCGTTCAATTCAAAGAAAACCGTCACCATACCTTGCTCATCAGGCTCGCCGATGGCCAAGCACTGAATCACAAGAGTCTTGCCATGTTCAATTTCCGCAAAGACTTCATCGCCCTGTTTCATGCCGTAGAAATAAACCGGCGTCGGTAACGTGCTGACAGGACCGTACTTTTCTTGCGTCATAGCAAAATCGGTGAAGACCTTCGGGTACATTAAATAAGAGGCAAGCTCGAACTCATCGACCTCGCGGCCAATGGCGCCCTCAATATCCGCTTTCTCCTGCTCCAGATTGGCCGGTTCAAGCAGGGACCCAGGCACATCGGTGTAAGCCTTTTCACCTTTAAGGACTTTATGCTGCAAGGCTTCGGGCCATCCGCCCGGCGGTTGACCCAGATCACCGCGCATCATCGACACCACCGATTCTGGAAAAGCGATATCACGGTCTGGATCTTCAACGTCAGCAACCGAGATGTTCTGGCTCACCATCATCAACGCCATGTCGCCAACGACCTTCGATGATGGTGTCACTTTGACAATGTCACCAAACATCATGTTCACGTCATGGTACATGCGTGCCACTTCATGCCAGCGTGTCTCCAAACCCAAAGAACGCGCCTGCGCCTTCAAATTGGTAAACTGACCGCCGGGCATTTCATGCAGATAGACTTCCGATGCCGGGCTTTGGCTGATCGATTCAAAGGCCGCATATTGCTCACGTACAGCTTCCCAATAGAAAGAAATCTTGCCAATCCATTCGGCGCTTAAACCGCTGTCACGTTCAGAGCCGCGGATCGCCTCAACAATTGAGCCCAGACATGGCTGCGACGTGTTGCCGGAAAATGAATCCATGGCGGCATCAACAATATCAACGCCAGAATCGACGGCAGCCAGAATAGTTGCGGCAGCGATGCCAGACGTATCATGCGTATGGAAATGTAACGGCAAATCCGTCTGTTCGCGCAAATGGCCAAATAATTCGCGCGCTGCGGCTGGTTTCATCAAGCCAGCCATATCTTTAACTGCAAGCATATGCGCGCCGGCGTCTTCCAAGCGCTTGGCTAGATCGAGATAGTAGTTCAGATCATACTTCGGTCTGTTCTTGTCGAGAATGTCGCCCGTATAGCAAAGCGTTGCCTCGCAAATCTTATTGTTGTCGCGCACCGCCTTCATGGCGACTTGCATATTGTCGACCCAGTTCAGGCAATCGAAAACGCGAAACACATCAATGCCGCCCTCGGCCGCGCGCTCGACAAAGTGTTCGACGACATTGTCGGGATAATTCTTGTAGCCCACGCCATTGGCACCACGCAGCAACATTTGTAGCAAAATGTTGGGCGCTTGCTCTCGGACCATCGCGAGCCTTTCCCACGGATCTTCCGTGAGAAAGCGCATCGCCACATCAAATGTCGCACCCCCCCAACACTCCAGTGAAAAGAGTTCCGGCAGAGCACGGGCATAGGTGCCTGCAATTGCAACGATATCATCGGTGCGCATACGGGTCGCGAGCAGTGATTGGTGGCCATCACGCATCGTTGTGTCCGTGAGCATTACACGTTCTTGCCCACGCACCCATTTTGCAAACTTTTCAGGCCCCATGTCATCAAGCAGATGTTTGGTGCCACCTTGCGGTATCTTGATGCCAACCCACGGCACTTCTGGTTTTGATGCCGTCGGGCTGGGTTCGGCGCGCCCTTTTGTTTCCGGATGTTCGTTGACGCTCACATCGGCCACATAAGTCAAAAGCTTCGTGGCACGATCTTGACGTCTCACGCTCTCAAAAAGCGCCGGCGTATTATCGATGAACTTGGTCGTATACCGATTGTTCTGAAAATCATCGTGCCCGATAATCGCTTCCAGAAAAGTCAAATTCGTCGCAACACCGCGGATACGAAACTCGCGCAATGCGCGATCCATCCGATTGATCGCTTCTTGTGGCGTTGGCGCCCAGGCGGTGACTTTTTCCAAAAGCGGGTCATAAAAACGCGTGATCACGGCGCCGGAATAGGCAGTGCCACCGTCTAGGCGAATACCAAATCCGGTGGCGCCGCGATAAGCGGTGATGCGCCCATAATCCGGAATAAAGTTTTGCTCGGGGTCTTCAGTGGTGATCCGGCATTGAAGGGCGTGACCGTTAAGCTCGATGTCTTCCTGAGCAGCCACACCCGATTCAAGTGTGCCAATCGCATGACCTTCAAGAATATGAATTTGTGCTTTGACGATATCGATACCGGTAACCTCTTCGGTAACCGTGTGTTCAACCTGAATGCGTGGATTGACCTCGATGAAATAGAAAGCGCCGGTATCGGCATCCATCAGATACTCAACCGTTCCGGCGCCAACATAGTTGGTGGCGCGCGCAATTTTTAACGAGTGGTTCGCCAGTTCCAATCTTTGCTCATAGCTCAGGTATGGCGCTGGTGCCCGCTCGACGACCTTTTGGTTGCGTCGTTGGATTGAGCAATCCCGCTCCCACAAATGAACGGCGTTGCCATGTGTATCGCCGAGAATTTGGCTTTCCACATGGCGTGCATTTTGGACGAGCTTTTCCAGATAGACCTCGTCCTTGCCAAAGGCTGCACGGGCTTCACGCTTGGCCTCGGTAACCTCACGCTCCAAATCATCTTCTGAGAAGATCGCGCGCATTCCACGACCGCCACCGCCCCACGACGCCTTGAGCATGACCGGGTAGCCAATCCCCGACGCCAGTTCACGAACTGCGTCCATATCGTCGGGCAATGGATCCGTTGCCGGTACCACCGGAACGTTGGCGGAAATGGCCAGGTTGCGCGCAGCAACCTTGTTGCCAAGCGCGCGCATGGTCTCGGGCTTCGGGCCAATGAAAGTGATGCCAGCCTTGGCGCAGGCTTCAACGAATTCGGGGCTTTCGGACAAAAGCCCGTAGCCGGGGTGGATCGCGTCCGCGCCCGAAATGCGAGCAACGCGCAACACTTCATCGATGGACAAATAGCTCTCGATAGGCCCCATCGGCTTTTCTAGATGGGGACCCGTTCCGACCTGATAGCTCTCATCCGCTTTGAACCGATGCAATGCCAATTTGTCTTCTTCGGCCCAGATAGCGACAGTCTTAATGCCCAGCTCGTTGGCGGCACGAAAAACGCGAATTGCAATTTCGGAACGGTTTGCAACGAGTATCTTTTTTATGGCGGCCAAAGCAGTGGTCCCCGGCTGATTGGTCAATATTGTGAAACGCTCTTATAGCGACTGGTTGTGCAGTGCAAACAATCTACTGTTTAATTCCAGTATGTAGCCAAAGGAATTGAATTTGGGCAGAGCGCGCCCACCTTTTGGATGAAGAGCATAAGGGCAGAGTTTTATGGAAGAGTTGGCACCTGACTTAAGGCAAATGGCGCGCACGCCACTGCACGAAAGCCATATTCAGGCATTGCGCGACAATGGCGAGGAACGCCATTTTTCCGAACGTGAGATGGTTGCAAACGTAGGCGATCCAACCGACCATTTCGTTTTCATTGAAGAGGGCGAAATCGAAGTTCTCGATCCGTTTACAGGCGAGCGCTATCTGCCTTTTGCCCTGGGTCCAGGTCAATATATGGGCGATATCGGCTTTCTTTCCGGAGCGCCCATTTCCATGCCCTTCCGCGCTGCCAAAGACACGCGCGTAACATGCGTACCGCGTGAAAGAATGCTGTCTCTCATGTCGGCTATTCCCGAAATGTCAGATATTATCATAACGGTGTTCGCCGCACGGCGACGCCGGCAACTAGAAGACAATGATTCATCGCTCAAATTGATCGGCGCCGATATTGACCGAAACATAAAACAAATTGCGTCCTTTGCTTCGCGCAATAAAATTCCTTTTCAATCCATGGAGCTTGGCACCGCAGAGGCAAAGGAGACGGCGCACTCCTGCGATATCACGCATGGCAAACCTGCAGTCATTTACGGTATGAACCGGGTCATCGAAGATCCGACACCTGAAAAAATTGCCAAGCTCTATGGCCTTGATCTGGAGATTGAAGAGGGTGCCGTATTTGATGTGCTGATTGTGGGCGGTGGGCCAGCAGGCGTTGCAGCCGCAGTATATGCAGGCGCTGAAGGGCTGTCAGCGCTTGTTATCGAAGACCTGGCGATTGGCGGTCAGGCTGGCACATCAAGCCGCATTGAAAACTATATGGGCTTCCCAACCGGCATCAGCGGTGCCGACCTCGTCTATCGGGGTGAGATTCAAGCCATGAAGTTTGGAACGCGCTTCGCTGTACCGCGGCGCGTATCGACTCTCACAAAGCTGGATGATGGCAACTTTTGCGCGACTTTAGACAATGACACCGAGGTATGCGCCAAAGCTGTGGTGATAGCGACTGGCGTTCAGTACCGACGTCTGCCTTTTGATCGGCTGGAAGAGTTTGAAGGTGCTGGCGTTTACTACGCGGCCACAGAAATGGAAGCGCGCTGGTGTAAAGGCACAGAGGCGATCATCGTCGGCGGGGGAAATTCGGCCGGTCAAGCCGCCATGTATTTGAGCCGAACAGCGGGCCATGTGCATGTATTGGTCCGAGGCGAGACACTTGCCGCTTCCATGTCCAGCTATTTGTCATCACGCCTTGAGCAAGACCCAAAGATCACGGTTCACTATCAAACCCAAATACAGTCCTTGAACGGCGATAGCGCACTCGACAATGTTGTCGTTCGCAACAGCGCAACGGGTGAAGATCAAACGATAAACTGTCGCGCGCTTTTCATCATGGTTGGTGCCGCACCCAATACCGGATGGCTGTCTGACCTTGTAGTGCTCGATGATCGCGGTTTTGTGCCAACCGGTCGCGATGTTGGCGGGCGCTCGCAGTTTGAGACTTCGCACCCTGGCATATTTGCTGTCGGTGATGTCCGCTCAGGCTCGGTCAAACGCGTGGCGTCTTCAGTAGGTGAAGGTTCTGTTGTTATTTCCAAGGTCTGGGACCATGTAAACCAAAGCGATTAGCACGATTTCAATGAGGCGATAATGCCGTCAGAAATGGCAGCTAACATCTGGGTTTCGTCTATTTGCATATCTTGCGCTTTGGTCTTGCCGTCTATGATCAGCCAGGAGTGCCCATGCACAAATGACCACAACATATAAGCGCGGTGCGCTGCTTGCGGCGCATCAACAGGTACTTCGAGATAGTTGGCGACAGCCTCAATAACAATTCCGAACACACCGCGACCACATGCTTGCAGTTCCTCATCCCCCGCATGTGCTTCAGAAAAGCCGAAAACAAGGCGGAAAATACCGGGCTGACCACGTGCAAAGTCAATGTAGGACTGACCAAGTGCGTTTAGGCGATCAAGCGAACCGACAGGAAACGGTTCCATCACCTTGTGCATCTCATCTGCCATATTTGCCATCGCATCCAAGACGACGGCCTTAAGAATTGCTGGCTTGTCTTCAAAATGACGATACGGCGCTGCTGTGCTGACACCGGCAATCCGCGCGGCCTCTGCTATGGAGAAGTTCTCTGCACCCTTTTCTTCCACCAATTGACGAACCGCATTGAGCAACTGCGTCCGCAAGTCACCATGATGGTAACCGGCCTTGGCGGTTACCTTGTTTGCTGGCGTTGAAATGAGTTTTTCCAACTTGTGATCCATCCCGTGCCATTTTGAGTACTTGACTATGTAAGCGGCTTTTACATATGTTATTGCCACTAACATAGTCCGCCTAACTCAATGATGCAAGGAACCGAGATCATGAACAGTGAACAAACAGCTGCGGCAAATCGGAACAGACCAACGCGGATTAAACGTGCAATTGGGCGGATGACGGCGGTTTTGGTAACTGGAACGTTTTTCGCAGCTGCCGGTGGCATTATTTGGCAAGCGACAGGTTTGATCGGCGAGCGAGCCCAAGCCGTTGAAAAACCGCAAGCCACTGAACCAATGTTTGTTGAGACGACACGCATTGAGACAGTTGGTTTCTATACCGTCGACAGAGTATTTTCAGGGCAGATAGAGGCCCCTCAGCAAGCTGATCTTTCCTTTGAACAGGGCGGCACGGTTCAATTCATCAGTGTCGATGAAGGTCAAACAATCGCTGCTGGCGAAGACATCGCTCGCTTGGATGACCGTATTCTAATGGCTGAATTGGAAAGGCTCAACGCCTCCAAAGCAGCCATTGAGGCACAGCGGGAGCTTTTGTCACTGGACAATGAGCGCGCCAGCGAACTCAACAAACGTGGTTTTGCAGCAAATCAGGCAGTCGACCGCACACGCCTTGGTCTTGTTGAACTGGATGCACGCATGGCCGAGATCGATGCCGGTATCATGAGCGTTAATATTCAGCTGGAAAAGATGACGATCAAAGCACCCTTTGACGGTATCGTCAGCCAACGAAGCGTCGATCCAGGTACGACAATCGGCAGTGGGCAGCCGGTCTTGTCGTTGATCGAGGACGCCAAGCCGGTGTTTCGCGTTGGTATCGACCCGCAGCTAGCCGCCAGCATGAACGTTGGCGAAACGGTCACCCTTACCTTTGGCAGCAACAAAGTTGATGCTCAAATCATAAGCTTCTTGCCACAGCTTGATCCGACAACACGGACCCAAACAATTCGTGCTCAACTCGTTGAAGATACTGAAATCGCCATCGGTCAGACGGGCGAAATGAAGCTTGAGGAAAAGATCGAGACGGCAGGCGCTTGGATTCCGATAAGTGCAATTGAAGATGGCGTTCGTGGACTCTGGACTATCAAGACTGTCCAGGGCGAGAGCGAACAAACCGTTGGCATCGAAGCTGTAGAGCTGATCCACGTTGATGAGGAAAACGCCTATGTGCGTGGCTCTTTTGCAACCGATAGCGACTTGATCACGAACGGCCTGCACCGTGTAGTCGCCGGCCAAGCTGTGCGCACTGAAAACCAGTAGAGGTCGGACCTATGGAAACCACCACCTTCCGCCAGCCGCGCCTGGTTTTTCTCGTCCTTATGGTTCTGGTCGCCAGTGGCCTTGCAGCGCTACTGTCTATTGGACGCCAGGAAGACCCCACAATCACTAACCTGTTCGCATCCGTTACAACGCCATTTCCGGGCGCTTCGCCGGGACGCGTTGAAACACTCGTCAGCGCCGAGATTGAAGAGGTGCTGAAGGAAATACCAGAAGTCGACACGGCCACTTCGGTCTCTTCAACCGGTATTTCGATTATCCAGATCGAACTGGTCGAAACGCTGGAGGGCGAGCGTATTGAACAAGTCTGGTCAGAGATCAGGGACGCCTTAGGCGATGCTCAGGCTGAATTTCCGGCCGGTGCCCTCGAGCCGGAACTGAACGCCGAAGGTGTTACAGCCTATTCGTTCACGACCGCACTTAGCGCCAATCATAATGGCGTTCCACTGACGATAATGGGCCGTTATGCCGAAGCGCTGGCAGATGAATTGCGGCGCATTCCCGGCACCAAAGCGGTCGACACTTTCGGTGCTCCGATTGAAGAAGTCCTGGTGACGCTGGATGCAGACAAGACGGCAGCACTCGGCCTAACACCTGACATGGTTTCCGCAGCCATTCGTGCAGCGGACGCCAAAGTGCAGGCTGGTCGCTTGCGCGCGACGCAAAGCGATCTGGTTTTGGAGGTGACCGGCGAAATCAAGGCGCTGGATCGCCTGAACGCGATCATCGTACGCGAAGGCCCGAATGGCGCAGCCACCAGCTTGGCCGACATCGCGCGGATAGAACGTGGACCGCGCATGCCGCTGGCCGAAATGGTAATTCAGGACGGTAAGCCCGCCATCTTGATCTCCACCGTGCTGCAAGATGGCCTGCAAATTGATGTATGGGCAGATTTTGTCCGCGAAACCGTTCAAGATTTTCAAGCGCAAGTACCGGCAGGCATGACCCTTGAGGTGGTATTCGATCAATCTGAGTACACAAACGACCGCTTGGCTGAAGTTGGCACCAACATGGCAATCGGTGTCGCGCTTGTTGTGGGCGTCTTGTTGATCACCCTTGGGGTGCGCGCAGCGCTCATTGTTGCGCTGATTTTGCCCGTCGTAACCTTGGCAACACTGGCAACGATGAACTTCATTGGGCTTGCGATCCACCAAATGTCTGTGACCGGCTTGATCGTTGCGCTCGGCCTCTTAGTTGATGCTGGCATTGTGATGACCGATGAGGTCGCGCAACGCATTCGAAAAGGGTTATCGCGTCTTGAAGCAGTGCGTGAATCCGTTCGCCGTCTGGCAGCACCCTTGTTCGCATCCACGGTTACAACGGCACTTTCGTTCACCCCGATGATATTGTTGCCCGGACCGGCAGGCGACTTTGTTGGTTCCATTGCCATCGCTGTTGTTATCATGCTGGCATGGTCGTTCATTATCGCCATTACCGTAACCCCGGCAATCGCTGGCTGGTTGATGCCCGAAAAAGGGTCAACCAATTTCTTTAACGCGGGCATTCCCGGCGGTTTCGTATCGAAAGCATTTGCCTGGTCTTTGAAATTGGCCGTGAACAATCCACTGCGCGCGATCGCCTTTGCGCTGATACTGCCAATCGTCGGCTTTATGTCGATGTCGACCCTGACCGCGCAGTTCTTCCCCGGCGTTGACCGCGATCAGTTCTATATCGAAGTCGAGATGCCCGCTGGCACTGCCATCACGCAAACACGGCAGGTGGTTAATCGACTTGATACTCAGCTGCGCGCCGAAGAGGATATCGAACGGATCAGCTGGACCATCGGCAAATCTGGACCGGCTTTCTACTACAACATTACCGGCGGCCGCGATGATGCGCCGGGCTATGCGCAAGCGTTGATCACCACAGTTTCAGCCGCAGCCACAGAAGAACTGGTCACACGCTTTGAACGCCAACTGGCAGACGCAGCGCCTGAAGCACAAGTGCTGGTACGCGGCCTCGTTCAAGGACCGCCGGTTGCGGCACCTGTCGAACTACGTGTTGTCGGCCCTGACCTGAATACGCTGCGCGAAATCGGCGATGAGTTGATGGTGGTCCTGTCCTCCGTTGACAGCATCGTACTGGCACGCACCACATCAGGTGCAGGCGCGCCCAAAATTGTGGTTGATGTTGACGAACAGTTGGCCCGGTCCATGGGTATGGATTTGTCGTCCGTTGCGCGTCAGCTTCAGGCAGGACTGGAGGGAGTTACTGGCGGTTCCTTGCTGGAAGGCACCGAGCAATTGCCCGTGCGCGTCCGCCTTGGAGACGATGTGCGCGGCGACTTGAGCGCCATTCGCGACCTGCCGATTATCTCCGCACGAACCACACAAGTAGCATCAACGGGCGCTTTTGCCGCCACCCCTCTGTCGGCCATTGCCAGCGTAGAGATGCTGCCAAGTGATGCTTCGATCACCCGCAGAAACGGTGAACGCGTCAACACGGTTCAGGGCTTCACATTGCGCGAAGTCTTACCTGAAGAAGCGCTCAAGGTGGTTCAGGATCGGCTTGCGGAGGCAGGCTACAATTTGCCCGCGGGATACCGGCTGGAGCTTGGCGGTGATAGCGACGCCCGCGCCAACACGCTCGGCAATTTGCTCGCATCTGTCGGCATGATCGTGACGCTCACCATCGCGACTATCGTGATGACCTTCAACTCGTTCCGACTATCCATCGTTGCATTGGTGGTGTGTGTCTTGTCCGCGGGCCTGTCAATTTTCGCATTGGCGGTCTTTCAATACCCGTTCGGTATCAATGCGATCATTGGCGTCATCGGCTCAATCGGTGTTTCTATCAACGCAGCGATAATCATTATGACCGGCTTGCGCGATAATGAGAAAGCGCGCAATGGCGACCGCGATGCAATGGTTGGCGTGGTGATGGGGTCATCAAGACACATTGTATCGACGACTATCACCACTTTTGGCGGCTTCCTGCCTCTCATCCTGGCAGGTGGCGGTTTCTGGCCACCTTTTGCAATGGCGGTTGCTGGCGGCGTGCTTCTTTCCACCATTATCTCGTTTTACTTCACGCCCCCCATGTTCGCATTGGTCTATGCCAAGCGTCCGGGACAGCAAGAACGTGTCCGAGAGAAGCCCTTGAAGCAGGATAATCTGCCCATTGCCGAACCACTTGCCATTGCTGCTGAATGAGGGGTTTGGACCGTATTTAAGCAAGACTGGATAGGTTGACTTTCAAGGGCAATGGGAGCATAGGCAGCGCACTGGCGCAGGAGACTGCGCCGGTTTGCTTTTTGAAAGCGTTCAAAACCCAATAAGACTGAACAAAAAGCCAGGCCATTCCTTTGTGGCATGAGACCTGACCCGAACACGAAAGGATAAACGATGTTCGCAGTCATCAAAACGGGCGGTAAGCAGTATCGCGTGGCCGCCGATGATGTACTAAAACTGGAAAAAGTCGACGGCGATGCCGGTGAAATCGTCCAGTTTAACGACGTTCTCATGGTTGGCGAAGGCGACAATGTCACCGTTGGTGCACCGCTTGTTGAAGGCGCTTCTGTAGCTGCCGAGGTTGTTGACCAAGGGCGTGGCCGCAAGGTCATCGCGTTCAAGAAACGTCGTCGCCAGAACTCACGCCGCAAGAAGGGTCATCGTCAGATGATCACAACTGTGCGCATTTCAGAAATTCTCACCGGCGGTGCAAAGCCTTCCAAAAAAGCTGCTGCGAAAAAACCAGCTGCTGAAAAACCTGCTCCAAAAGCAGAGGCCAAAACTGAAGAAGCGGCACCGACTACGGCAGCAGCTCCATTGTTTGCCGCACCCGCTGGTGGTGAGCAGGACAAGCTGACCAAGATCAAGGGTATTGGCCCTGTTGCTGAAAAGCAGCTTAATGAGCAAGGCATCATGACTTATGCGCAGATCGCCGCGTTGACCGAAGATGAAATCATCAAGGTCGATGAATACATGCCTTTCTCCGCCGACCAGATCAAAGACTGGCAGGCACAAGCGAAAGAACTGATCAAGGATTAAGGCCAAGGCCTTGCTGCGGCCCAATTTGATGGGTTAAGAGCAGCGCAAGAAATGGACGTTATACCGCTGACAAAGCGGCAGGAGACCGAAAATGGCACATAAAAAAGCCGGTGGTTCATCGCGCAACGGTCGCGATTCAGAAAGTAAACGCCTTGGCGTAAAAAAGTTCGGTGGTGAACAGGTGATTGCGGGCAACATCATCATTCGCCAGCGCGGCACAAAATGGCACCCAGGTACCAATGTCGGCATGGGCAAAGATCACACGCTCTTTGCGCTGACAGAAGGTTCCGTTGAATTTCGCAAGAAAGCCAATGGTCGAACCTATGTGTCAGTGATGCCACAAGCGATCGCCGCCGAATAATCCCGGATTTAGATAACCCGGGGCTCCAGCACCCGGGAAAAACAACTTCCAGAAGGGCTGCTGGGGAAAACCACGCAGCCCTTTTTTATTGATGAAGCAATGTTCAACTCACGCCCTACCGCCGACAGCGCACAAACATTTTCTCTGCATACGCCGGTTCTGACCACCGAGCGTCTCGTCCTGAGACCGCCGGTTCGCGAGGATGCCGAGGAACTGGCTGTGATTGCCAATGCTCGCGAGATTGCAGAAATGACGCGACGCATGCCCTATCCATACACACAGGCCGATGCAAATGCGTTCATCGATCAAGTAGGCAACGGCTATATGGAAGGTCATATTTACGCGGTCACGCTTGCCGAAACGGGCCACCTGATTGGCATGACCTCAGTTGAACGCAGACAGACGCAGGACGCGCTGGAAGTAGGTTATTGGCTCGGCAAAAAGTGGTGGGGTCATGGTTATGCTTCTGAGGCTTGTACCGCTGTCGTGGACTTGGCGTTCCGCGTAACAGGCGCCGACACAATATTTGCGACCAGCCGACCGATTAACACAGCGTCCAAACAGATTCTTCTAAAGCAGGGCTTTGCTTTTGTAGGTCGTGATGAAGTGCAAACGATTGCCGCCGGGCGCGTGCAGGTGGATCGTTACAGACTATCGCGCAACAGCTGGCTGGAGACAAAATCAGCCAACTGATCCGGTGTGGCGGTGAGGGCGTAACATGAGCAAGGAGACGCTCATGCGCATGTTACGAATAGTTTTTACCGCCATTTTGTTGGCTATCATCCCGGCAATCTCGTCAGTTCAAGCGCGCGACCTGCGTCTCGAAGAGTTCTTCCTCGGCCATACAACGGCAACAGGCTCGTTCAAGACAATCACAGGTTTTGAACGCAAGTTTCGCCTGGAGCTTGTCGGCAAATTTGATGGCAAGACGCTGACCTTGCGCGAAGACTTTTTCTACGACGATGGCGAAACCGACCGCAAAACTTGGAAGTTTAGAGTTACGGGCAAGAACAGCTACGAAGGCATCCGCGAAGATGTTCTGGCACCAACGACCGTGACCCTCGATGGCAATCAGGGCTTCTTCAACTATCGCGTCAATCTTGAACCTGATGGTGGTCGCAACATTGTGCGCTTCTATGACATTCTTACGCTGTCTGAGGATGGTAAGACGCTCGTTAATACAGCAAGGGTCTTCAAAGGCCCGCTTCAGGTTGCCACGGTACGCGTCGACTTCAAGCGTTGACGGAAATCCAGACTGGCATGTGATCTGAACCAGAAGCTTCCTGATCAATCCTCGGCGAGCCGCATTTCTGCGCAAGCGGCAGGCTCGAAAAAACATAGTCCAAGCGTTTGGCGTGACTTCTGTCTTTAGGCTCGATCCATGACCAGCCGGAGGCACCTGCGGATACATCTATTACGTCCTTTGATGTCATCTCCGCATACTCGTCGGAGCCGGGTTCAAAATTGAAATCCCCCAAAAGCAGATAACCCATATCTTCACCGCTCTGCGGCAAGCCAAATTCCTGCGCACCGGTAACGGCTCCACCAGTTTGGTCGTAATTCTCCGCAATGCTGCGAAGAGCACTCAGTTGCAGCAAGCGTTCCTTCGGTGAAATATGATCAAGATGAACGCTGTAAACGCGGATTGGCCCGTCTGGCGTGTTGATCAAAGCTTCAAGAGCGCCACGCTGAAGATTTAGAACCTTCTCACGGGTCGTACGGGGCAACAAATGACCACGAACAGCTGTTATGGGCCAACGCGATAAAACCATATTGCCAAACTGAAAACGCCGGTTAACGGCACGCCCCTCCACAAAACCGCTCATCATGTCGATGTCAGTGGCGGGATGAAAAGTTGAGAAGTAATTCGGCAACTGCTCTTCAATCTGAGCAGGCATATCTGCGCCGGCATTGCGGATGAAGCCCCGCGTCACCTCTTGAAGACATATGATATCAGCATCAATCACTGCGTCACAAACGCGGCCAATGTCGTAGCGGCCATCCAGACCAATACCGTATTGAACATTGTAGGTGACAATCCGCATGACTAGAAATTCGCTTTCAAAATGAACTATCGCAATGGCGCACATTATCCGATAGGAACGCGCGGTTTACGGCACTAATGCCTAATCTCGACAAATGACAGGCAAATGAAGTTTCTCGATCAAGCCAAAGTCTTCATCCGATCAGGTGATGGTGGCGCGGGCGCAGTATCCTTTCACCGCGAAAAATATATCGAGTTTGGCGGGCCAGATGGCGGTGACGGCGGGCGCGGCGGCGACGTGTGGGTCGAAGCAGTCGAAGGGTTGAACACACTTATCGATTATCGCTATCGACAACACTTCAAAGCGAAAACCGGCGGCCATGGTATGGGACGCGATCGCACCGGCAAAAGCGCGGAAGCCATAACCTTGCATGTACCCGCGGGCACACAAGTCTTCGAAGAGGATAAAGAAACACTGATCTGCGATCTCCTAAAAATCGGTGACAAGCATTTACTTGCCAAGGGCGGCAATGGTGGTTTTGGCAATGCGCACTTTAAATCTGCCACCAATCAGGCACCACGCCATGCCAACCCGGGCCTGGAGGGCAAGGAGCGTTGGATTTGGTTACAGCTAAAACTGATCGCTGATGCTGGTTTGGTTGGCTTGCCCAATGCGGGTAAATCTACTTTCTTAGCCTCGGTTACTGCCGCCAAACCCAAAATTGCGGACTATCCGTTTACTACACTTCACCCCAATTTGGGTGTCGTTCGCATCGATGCGCGCGAATTTGTTCTTGCCGACATTCCAGGTCTGATTGAAGGCGCGCACGAAGGCGTTGGGATCGGCGACCGTTTTCTGGGTCACGTTGAGCGTTGCCGTGCGCTTTTGCATCTCGTGTCGGCGCAAGAAGAAGATGTTGCGACTGCTTACAAAACCGTCCGTGGCGAGATCGAAGCCTATGGCAGTGGCTTGGCAGACAAGAATGAGATCCTCGCGCTATCACAAATCGACATCTTGACGCCCGACGAAATGGAAGAAAAACGCGCTGCTCTGGCTGACGTGGCGGGTAAAGAGGTCATGCTCGTTTCCGCTGCAACGCACAAAGGCGTTGAAGCTGTATTACGCAGATTGATCACGCTCGTCGAAGCAAACCGAACATCAAAGGAAACAACTGTTCAGGCAGGTAGCTGGACGCCTTAATACCATGTTGTTTGAGAGTTCTCACAAGCGGATTGTTATAAAGATCGGTTCGGCCCTGCTAGTTGATCCACAATCAGGTGTGCGCACAAACTGGCTGCAAAAACTCTGCAGTGACATCAGCGCGCTTCATAGGTCGGGTTCTGAAGTCCTTGTCGTTTCATCGGGCGCCATAGCGATGGGACGAACTGTTTTGAATCTATCCGCCGATCAGCTCAAGCTTGAAGAAAGCCAAGCGGCTGCAGCGGCCGGACAAATCGCCTTGGCCCACCATTGGAACCAAGCACTCAACGACCACGCTATAACGACAGGTCAAATTCTGCTGACGCTTGAAGACACAGAGACCAGGCGTCGCTTCTTAAATGCCCGCGCAACTATCAATGCGCTGTTGAAGCTACAGGCTGTTCCGGTGATCAACGAAAACGATACCGTGGCAACGACAGAGATTCGATATGGCGATAATGATCGTTTGGCGGCGCGCGTTGCCACCATGGTGGGCGCAGACCTGTTGGTCCTTCTGTCAGACGTAGATGGGCTTTATTCAGCACCGCCCATCCGTCAGCCTGACGCGAGACATATACCGATTGTCGAAGCAATCACCAACGACATCGAAGCCATGGCTGGCAAGGCTGCATCCAACCTTTCGCGTGGCGGCATGCGGACCAAGCTTGATGCAGCCAAAATCGCCACGAGAGCCGGCACCGCAATGATCATTGCCGATGGCAGGATTGAAAATCCGTTGAGCGCACTGTCACAAGGCAATGCCCGATACACACTCTTCAAAGCGGTACCAAACCCTGTGTCGGCGTGGAAAAGCTGGATCGCGGGACAATTGGAGCCACAAGGCCAAGTCGTTATCGACGCGGGCGCCGAGCGAGCCCTTAAAGCTGGTAAGTCGTTACTGCCGGCGGGAGTGAAGTCCTTGTCAGGCCAGTTTGCGCGAGGCGATACAGTGGCTCTCATTCTTGAGGGAACAGACACTGAGGTGGGCCGTGGCCTTGCCGCTTATGATGTCGATGAACTGGCCAAAATTGCAGGGCGTCGCTCGGAAGATATTGAAGAAGTTCTCGGGTACGCGCCGCGTGCAGCGGCAGTCCACCGCGATGATCTCGTTTTGAATTAAACGCCCGCTATTCAGCTTAACTTTTGTGGTTAACAAAAGCTTATCAGTGTGCCGAACAGAGCCGTATGTTAACGGTTTGCTTACCAAACGGAGGCGAACCGGCAGCAGATGTACACCAAGCATTTCAGTAGTTTGCAGAAATGGTTGGTAGCAGCTGTTGTAATTTTTGGCGCAAATAGCCCCTCACTTGCCGGAAGCGCTAAACTGACCTTTACGGCATCAATTGCGAAAGTCGAAAACGGGATCGGCCTGGCCGGTGATCATACCGTGACAAAAACACTTCGTGATGTTGCGGCCATCAGCTTTGTCGTCACCAATCCCGGCAAACGGCCACAGAGGCTCATTCTGTCTTCCTACGACGCACACTTTCGTGCAGTTGCTGATATCTCATTGGCATCGTCCATTACCCTGCCAGCGGGGGGCACGAAACGCGTTTTCGCCTATGTACCAGTTGCAAACGGCGAGAAGCGTAGGTTTCGTATATGCGCCAAAGGCCATAATGGTCGGCGCTGCGGCAAGTTCATCGCCCAACACTTGCCGTAAGTTCATGTCCAATTGCCTTTAGGGCGAGCGCATGTAAAAACCGCCCAAAAGATCAACGGGTGTTCCATGCTGAACCGTTCCGAAATGACTGATGCCGAACTTGCGGCCATGATGGAAGTGCTGGGTGCAAATGCGCGCGCTGCAGCCCATTCGCTGTCAACAGCAAGCGCCGAAACAAAAGACAAGGCACTCAGCGCGATGGCTGACGCCATTATCGCTTCTAGCGATGACATCATAGCTGCTAACGAAATCGACATGAAAAATGCGCGCGAAGCGGGTATTTCGGGCTCGTTTCTGGATCGTCTGGCTTTAAACCCGGATCGTGTTGCGTCCATGGCGAACGGCGTTCGTGCCATCGCAGAATTAGATGACCCGGTTGGTGACGTCATCGCTGCCTGGGATCGTCCCAACGGGCTTCAAATCGAACGGGTGCGCACGCCTCTTGGCGTTGTAGGCGTCATTTATGAAAGCCGTCCCAATGTAACAGCAGACGCCGGTGCACTTTGCCTCAAGGCGGGCAATGCCGTAATTTTGCGCGGCGGTTCTGATTCAGTCAATTCATCGGCCGCGATCCACGAGGCGTTGATTGCCGGTTTGAAGGAAGCAGGTTTGCCGGAGACAGCGATCCAGATTGTACCAACAACTGACCGGCGCGCAGTTGGGCAAATGCTGGGCGGTCTCAGCGGCAATATTGATGTCATCGTCCCACGCGGCGGCAAGAGCTTGGTTGGCCGTGTACAAACTGAGGCGCGTGTTCCCGTTTTTGCGCATCTGGAAGGCCTTTGTCACCTTTATGTCGATGCATCTTCAAACGTTGAGATGACGGTGCCTTTGGTTCTCAACTCCAAGCTGCGCCGAACCGGAATATGCGGCGCTGCAGAAACACTTCTGATAGATCAAGCTGCAATTAAGACGCATGCCTTACCAATTCTGGAGGCTTTGGCAGCTGAAGGCTGTGAAATCCGCGCCGATGAAACAATCCGCTCAATCTACGTAGACGCTTCGCCAGCAAGTGAAGACGATTGGGCGACAGAGTATCTTGCGCCCATTATTTCGGTTTCTGCGGTTGATGGCATTGATGGTGCGGTCGCACACATCACGCGATGGTCATCCAATCACACTGAAGCGGTATTTGCCGAGGACGCGACGGTTGTAGAGACATTCTTCGCCAACGTGGATTCAGCAATCCTTTTACATAATGCCTCAACTCAATTTGCTGATGGTGGCGAATTCGGCATGGGTGCTGAAATTGGCATTGCCACCGGCAAGATGCATGCGCGTGGCCCAGTGGGCGTTGAACAATTGACATCGTTCAAATATCGCGTGCGTGGCAGCGGACAAATTCGCCCGCTTTAAGTGCTTCAGTCCACGACAAGGAACTTTTAATGCCAACTTCCTTTGCCTCTGAAGGAATCGCGCGCGCCTATCTGCGCATGCCCCATGTGGAGCCAGGCATGATAGTTGGTTTGTTTGGTGGCTCTTTCAATCCGCCCCATGAAGGCCATCTGCTGGTAACCGAACTGGGTATCCGCCGCCTGGAGCTTGATCAAATCTGGTGGATGGTCACGCCGGGCAATCCGCTTAAAGACACCAGCGATTTACCCTCACTAGCCGAAAGATGTGCGCTGTCTTCTGCCATTAATGATGACCCGCGAGTGAAAGTGACGGCGTTTGAAGCGCTCTTCAATACCCGATATACGGCGAAAACGCTTGAACTGGTCAAAAAACGCAACCCCGGCGTCCGCTTTGTGTGGTTAATGGGTGCCGACAACCTGGCATCGTTCCACCATTGGCAGGATTGGCGAAAGATCGCACAGACCTTCCCGATTGCGGCGATCGACCGTCCTGGCTCCACTCTTGCTTATCTGTCATCCAAGATGGCCAAGACTTTTTACCATGCTCGTGTTGATGAGAGCGATGCAGCATTGCTGCCTTATATACGTCCGCCCGCCTGGACGTTTCTGCACGGTCCACGCTCTCCACTGTCTTCAACACAGTTGCGCGCAAAACACACGGACACGACAAGTTAACGATTGTTGAACCAACCTGTCTTGAAAATGCAAAATAGGCGTGCCTATCTTGTTAAGGTGATTTGATCACGCCCGTTTGTTCTTACGCGAAAGGAAACACTTGAGAACAACGACCCTTGGAAACGCTGCATCAAAGCAGGTTTCAAAATCTGAGCTTCACGGTAAAGCCGTCGCGGATCAGATACTATCGATTGTCCTCTCAAGCCTTGATGAATCAAAGGCAGAGGATCTTGTCGCTCTCGACATCTCCGGAAAATCAGCACTCGCAGATCATATGGTTGTGGCCTCAGGACGGTCTCACCGCCATGTCAATGCTGTTGCCGACCACCTTCTACGTGCTCTGAAAGAGGCCGGTTTCGGCACTTCACGCGTTGAAGGTTTAAACGCGGCCGATTGGGTGCTGATCGATACCGGCGATGTCATCGTTCACATTTTCAGACCAGAAGTACGGGACTTCTACGCCATTGAGAAAATGTGGGCAGAGGACGATCTGGCCGAGAATGACACACTCCACTGATCTGAAATCTCAGTGGATGAATTGACACGCAATATGCTGCTGGGAGCATAGTCCATGCAGCTGGGAATGATTTGCGTTGGCAAAATGAAGGCAGGGCCTGAACGAGACCTGCTCGAACGCTATTGTGATCGCATAAAAAAAAGCGCTCCCCAATTGGGCATGTCTTGGGGCGGCATCACGGAGCATGCCGAAAGCCGTGCATCCGACGCCAAAACCAGAAAATCGCAGGAAGCCGCAAGCATTATCGGACACATAAAGTCTGATCGGGCTGCTCTGATTGTCTTGGACGAAAGCGGGCACGATATCTCGTCGGATAACTGGGCACAACTCGTTGCGCGGTTCCGAGATGAAGGGCGTACCAGTTGCGTGTTGGCAATCGGTGGTGCTGATGGGCACGGGCATGAAGTCAGAACGCGCGCCGATCAGTTGGTCAGCTTTGGCAAGCAAACAATGCCACATCAATTGGTCCGTATCATTGCCGCCGAACAGCTGTATCGTCTGATAACGATCTTAAGTGGACACCCATATCATCGGCAATGAGTTGAAATCCCAATATTGTCACACTTGGGTGCACAGCTTATGTCGATGATAATGAAAGCCGATAAGACGAATCATGTGCACCTGTTAGGGCCCGTTCTCGCCCTGACCGTTGCTTTATCGGCTCCGTCAAACGCCCAGACAGTAGTCACAAGCAACAACGAAGGCGGCTCTACACTGGAGTTGCAAGCACAAGGACTGGAAAACAGGGTTGGCTCAAGCCGAGCTCAACTTAAAAGCATTTTGCAAGAACGCGGTTTGGCTGATGTCCAAATCGCCAAGCTCACCGAAGAAATCGATCAGATCAGAAAAGACCGCGCTTCGATCACCACCGCGCTCGTTGCAGCCGCCAAAACCGAGCAAAAATTATCACGCGACATTCTGGATTTGCAAGAGCAGTTGGAAGATCTGGGCATACGTGCCGCAGCGCTAACGACAAGCCTATGGGAACGAAGAGCCCTTTTGACTGAGGTGCTCGCTGCTCTGCAGCGAATGGGGCTAAATCCTCCACCTGCCATTTTGGTTCAACCGGAAGACGCCTTGGCTTCTGTGCGTTCATCCATTCTTTTAGCCTCGGTTGTGCCAAAAATGCGCGAGCAAACCAGCATTTTGATTGAGGACTTGCGTGAATTGGCAACGCTTCAAGCAACGACTGAGCAAGAAAGCGAACGGCTTACACTCACACGAACCGAACAGGCCAGCGAACAGGGTAGGCTTGAGCTGTTGATCCTTGAAAAGCGCGAGCTTGAGGAACAGGCACGCAGCAATCTGCGAGAACGCGAGTTGCGAGCGCGTCAATTAGCCGATGAAGCCCAGTCGCTCGAAAAACTGATTGGCGAGCTTCAGGCCGAAGCAGCAACCATTCGAGAGGAAGCAGCACGCCGCGCGGCGGAAGAGAGACAGCGCCTTGAGCAGGAGGAAGCAGAACGGCTTGCCGCACTGCAGGCCGCCGAAGAGGCAAGACTAGCAGCTTTGGCTCGCGAAGAGGCCGAACAACAGGCTGCACTGGAAGAAGCCGAAAAAGCCCGTCTGGAAGCCCAAGCGGCGTTGGAAAGAGCCCGGGAGCGAGCGGAACAATTAGCACAAGAGCCCCAGATTATTGCGCCGGCTGTCAGGTTTTCCAACCTTCGCAATAGCCTGCCGCAGCCTGTAGCAGGGCGCACCATAACAGCTTTCGGTGCAAACGATGGCTTGGGTGATACGGCTCAAGGTGATACGATTGAAACGCTGCCTAACACAATTGTGACTGCCCCAGCAGATGGAACAGTCCTTTATGCGGGTCCATTTCGTGCATATGGTAACGTTTTGATCCTTGATGCTGGCGAAAAATACCATATCGTTTTGGCAGGCATGGATCGGATCGATGTCAGCGAAGGGCAATTTGTTATCGCTGGTGAGCCGGTCGGGATAATGGGCTCTGTGCGGCTTGCAAGCGTTTCGGCAGCAGCGGCAACGGGCGACAAGCCAACGCTCTATGTTGAGCTTAGGCAAAATGGCAGGCCGATAGACATTGGCCAATGGTGGTCGTCATGAGGCGATCAAAGAGAGGTTAGAATATGTTGCGTAAAGCATCGATCTTGTTTGCAGGCGTATTGATGGGCGCATCAGCGACCATGCTCATGAGCGGCCCGTCGCGCATTTCGGCTGAAGCAGCTGGAAGCGAAACATATCGGCAGCTCGCCATTTTTGGCGACATATTCGAGCGCGTCCGTGCCAATTACGTCGAAGAACCAAATGAAAAAGAGCTGGTAGAAAGCGCCATTAATGGCATGCTTACCTCTCTTGATCCGCACTCCAGCTATCTTAACGCGGATGACGCTGAAGACATGCGCACACAAACACGTGGCGAGTTTGGCGGCTTGGGTATTGAAGTGACGATGGAAGATGATGCTGTGAAGGTCATCACTCCAATGTTTGGCACACCCGCCGAAGCGGCTGGCGTCTTGGCTGGCGATCTGATCATCGGCATCGATGGAACCGAGGTACGGGGCTTGACGCTTACCGAGGCTGTTGACCGAATGAAGGGCGCACCCAATACCCCGATTGATATTACAGTGGTACGCGAAGGGGTATCTGAACCATTCGATATCACGATCATCCGCGACATCATCAAGGTACAGGCGGTGAAGTTCCGTCAGGAAGATGACATCGGATATTTGCGCGTCATTTCCTTTACTGACCAAACTTTCGACAATTTGAGAACGGGCATTGAAGAGCTCACCAAAGATATTGGTGAAGAAAATCTCAAAGGCTTTGTCCTCGATCTGCGCCTCAACCCAGGCGGCCTTTTGGATCAGGCAATCAATGTCTCAGATGCATTTCTTGAGCGTGGTCTCATTGTTTCAACACGAGGTCGCGATGACCGCGATACGCGAAGATTTTCTGCACGCAATGGCGACTTGA
Organism: Pseudomonadota bacterium; assembly: GCA_038529265.1. GTDB lineage: Bacteria > Pseudomonadota > Alphaproteobacteria > Rhizobiales > Rhizobiaceae > JBCBDX01. The sequence continues at coordinate 26,304 of JBCBDX010000008.1, read as the reverse complement.
TCGAGGGGTTGCCAGTGGTGGTACTCATCAATGGTGGCTCTGCGTCAGCATCCGAGATTGTCGCAGGGGCGCTTCAAGACCATAAGCGTGCGACGGTCGTTGGCACACAGTCCTTTGGCAAAGGTTCAGTGCAAACCATTCTCCAACTGGCAGACAATGCAGCACTTCGTTTGACAACGGCGCTCTATTACACACCTGGCGGCGTATCGATCCAGGGCAAGGGCATCACGCCGGATATTGTTGTGGAACAGACACTGCCGGATGAATTGCTTGGTCGTGACCTTGTTCGCGGCGAAAGCGATCTTCCCGGTCACATTGAAGGCGAGGAAGAAGACGAGGCTGGCTCAGGCTCAATCGCCTACGTACCGCAGGATGCGGAAGAAGATGATCAGCTTCAGTATGCACTAAAACTTCTGCGTGGCGAGGAACAACACGCTGCTTTCCCACCCGATCCAGCCAAGGCACTGCCGAACTGAGACCGGTTGCGGAAAAACTGAAGACCAATACACTTCATGGCCATCGGAAACGGTGGCCATTTTGATTCGCCGGGAAGGAAGTTGGTTCACCCATGTCGCTCGATTTGCATGCACCTTTGGCACCCAGCCGGAAAGCGAAGACCGGCAAGACCCCAAGGCGATCGAGTGCAGTTGTCAGAAAGGTAATAGGATTATCCGTTTTTGGCGCACTTATTGCCGGTAACCTAGCACTGCAGGGCGTTGCTGACCCCAAGCCCCCGACGCTGGTTCTCGATCTGCCGGAAACCAATCCGGCTCAGGCCATAATTGCGACCGGTTCAATTACGCCGGCACCGCCAGCAGAGCGTGTCGAAAACGGTGTCAAAATCGTCTACGGCACCCAGGAAGGTAATACATCAGCGCCGACACAAAGCAGCAGTACGCCTGAACTGACAACCATTGAGGCACCAGTACCCAAAGAAAGGCCCGATGGCGCGACAGAACGTTTGTTGTCGCCTGGTGGCGCCAAAATTATTACGTTAGCTCCAACTAACATACCATCGGTCGGCCAGCCGATAGAAGTTGCCCATCTACCCGAAGATAAAGCGCTTGAGGAGCTAAGCGACGGGCTTCTGCTGCCAAGAATTACACCCGATGGCCGGCGGCCCATGGACATCTATGCACGGCCATGGTCGGAAAATGCTGGCAAACGTATCGCGATCATGATTGGCGGGATTGGGCTATCACAAACCTCTAGCCAACGCGCTATTGATCGCTTGCCACCGGAGATCACACTTGGTTTTTCTCCCGCGGGCAACAGTCTGAACCGTTGGATGCGCGCGGCACGCAAGAAGGGGCACGAACTGGTGTTGCAAGTGCCCATGGAGCCATTCAACTACCCAGATGTTAACCCCGGTCCGGACACGCTTCGCTTAAAGTCTACGGCACAAGCAAACATCGCACGCCTTCACACCAACATGGCATCCATTACCAACTATACCGGCATCACCAATTATTTGGGCGCACGGTTCATGACCGATACGAACGCGGTGACACCCGTATTCAGAGAGGTTGGCCAAAGGGGCCTACTATTCTTCAACGATGGCACAGCCAAAGCACCTGGGTTGGAGGACAGTGCCCGCGCACTCGCAGTCCCATACGTTGAAGCTGATCTTGTCATCGATTCTGCACGCTCGCCGGCAGAAATCAATGTACGTCTGAAAGCGCTAGAAGACTTGGCGACAGCTCGGGGCGTTGCCATTGGCACAGGTGCAGCACTGGATCTGACGATTGAGGCGGTGGCTGCTTGGGCCAATGATGCGAAAAAGCGCGGTTTTGAGATTGTTGGTGTTTCAGCGCTGGCGGAATGAGGAGCCCTTCAAGTGACGCATGCAAAAGACCTGCCGTATCGACCCTGTGTTGGCATCATGGTGCTAAACAACGAAGGCAAGGTTTGGGCTGGTCGCCGCATGAAAGAAGGCAACACTGAATATTCAGGAGAACCGCTTTTGTGGCAGATGCCGCAGGGCGGAATCGACAAGGGCGAAGACCCGTTGCCAGCGGCCTATCGCGAGCTTTACGAAGAAACGGGAATGAAGTCTGTTTCACTGATTGAGGCAGCACCTAGACTTGTTCGCTATGACTTACCCAAACATATGATCGGCATCGGTTTGAAAGGAAAGTATCGCGGACAGGAGCAGCATTGGTTCGCCATGCGCTTTGACGGAGATGAAAGCGAGATTCAAATTAATCCGCCGCCGGATGGCCATGACGCCGAGTTTGGCGCTTGGGCTTGGAAGGACATGGCTGGGTTGCCAGATGAGATTGTGACCTTCAAGCGTGCTGTCTATCAAGAAGTCGTTGCGATGTTTTCACATCTGGCGGATGTCGCAGTATGATTGTCGACAAGACAAGCTTTCGCACCAGCACAGTTGCCGATTATTTGGCGATAGCCCATGTTCACAAACGTGCTTTCAGTCGGGAGACCGAAGGCGAACTGGCTCTCGCACTACTCAACGATCTGGCCTGCGAAACGCACGATTTGGTTGCGGAACTCGACGCTGCCATAATCGGGCATGTTTTACTCAGTCAAACGGCAGTGGGTCCCGACCGTTCACTGGTTCTTGGACCACTGGCTGTGGATCCCTCTTGGAGAGATTTTCAAATCGGCACCGAATTAGTACGGCGTGTGCTCGCTGATGCGCGTATCGTCGGCTGGAAGTCGGTCTTTGTATTGGGTGAGCCGGACTATTATCGGCGCTTCGGTTTCAAACGCTCATTGGCAGAGAATATAAAGTGCGCCTACAATCTTGGCACTGCATTCCAAGCACTAGAGCTTGAAACCGGCTGTCTCAAGGGCACTAGTTGCGTTCTGGAATATCCAGCCGCCTTTCATACAACCGACTAGGAAAGTAGCTTAGTGCCCTAGCGCGGTCTTCACTTCTTGCAGGCGCGATAAGCGGAACGCAGCAGCTAGTTTCGTATCTTCATTCTGCGCGTCGGCGACATCTTCTTCTGCATCTTTGATCTGCTGATCGATGTAAGCCGCATCAATATCTTTAACGTTGGTCGCTTCTTCGGCAAGCAGCGTAAATCCCGCTGGCGAAATATCAGCAAAACCACCGCGAACAAAAATCTGTTCGTTTTGACCACCAGCACCGGTGGTTTCAACGATACCGGGCGCCAGCGTCGTCATCATCGGTGCGTGATTGGACATCACCGTTAAATAGCCGTCCGCACCGGGCACAACGACTTGCGTCACTTCTTCGGAAAGAAGCAGACGTTCCGGTGATACCAGTTCAAAGTTGAAGGCGTCCGCCATGATCAGCTGTTCTCAGTTTTCCGTTTATCGAAGAAAGAAGCGACAAAACCGATACCAGCGCCAATGATGCCGCCAACAATCGTATTCATCACAACTGTATGCTTGGGAAACAGACCGATGAATTGATCGAGCGAATCCGGCCCGATGAGAAAACCCACCATGGCACCGGCAAAGGTCAATTGCGCGATCAGATCAATCTTCATGTCGTTCTCCGATGCAAAAGCTACGATTAAGCAGCTTCAGCGGCCAGTTTCTGCGCTTTTTCAAGCGCCTCATCCATGGAGCCTACCATATAGAAGGCAGCTTCAGGAAGATGGTCATAGTCGCCATTAACCAGACCTTTGAAGCCTTTGATCGTATCAGCAAGATCGACCAGCTTGCCGGGTGAACCGGTGAAGACTTCAGCAACAAAGAATGGTTGTGACAGGAAACGCTCGATCTTACGGGCACGGGCAACCGTCAGCTTATCTTCTTCTGACAATTCATCCATACCAAGGATGGCGATGATGTCCTGCAGGGCTTTATAGCGCTGCAGCGTCGATTGAACCTGACGGGCAACTTCATAATGCTCTTCACCAACAATCTGCGGGTCAAGCATACGAGAGGTTGAATCAAGCGGATCAACCGCAGGATAGATGCCTTTTTCAGCAATCGCGCGGTTAAGAACCGTCGTCGCATCCAAGTGCGCAAACGATGTCGCTGGCGCAGGGTCGGTCAAGTCATCGGCAGGAACATAAATCGCCTGCACCGATGTAATGGAGCCTTTTGTGGTCGTTGTAATACGTTCCTGCATCTGACCCATGTCAGTTGCCAAGGTTGGCTGATAGCCCACCGCAGAAGGAATACGCCCCAGGAGCGCCGACACTTCCGAACCAGCCTGTGTAAAGCGGAAGATGTTATCAACGAAGAACAGAACATCCTGACCCTTGTCGCGGAAGTCTTCCGCAATGGTCAAACCTGTCAAGGCAACCCGCGCACGCGCGCCGGGAGGTTCGTTCATCTGACCGTAAACCAGCGCAGCCTTGGAGCCGTCAGCTTTGCCATCATTTTCTTTCGGATCGACATTCACTTTTGACTCGATCATTTCCCAGTAAAGATCATTACCTTCACGGGTACGCTCACCAACACCGGCAAAAACAGAATAACCACCGTGCGCTTTCGCAACGTTGTTGATCAGCTCCATAATCAGAACCGTTTTGCCAACACCAGCACCGCCGAAGAGGCCAATCTTACCGCCCTTTGCGTAAGGTGCGAGCAGGTCGACAACCTTAATGCCCGTAACAAGAATTTCAGCCTCGGTGGATTGCTCCACATACTCAGGCGCTTCCTGGTGGATGGCACGTGTTGCCTTTGTTTTGATTGGGCCAACTTCATCAATCGGCTCGCCAATCACGTTCATGATCCGGCCGAGTGTCTCATCACCAACCGGCACTTCGATCGGCGCGCCATTGTCGACAACGTCCTGACCACGAACCAGACCTTCGGTGGAATCCATGGCGATGGTGCGCACGGTGTTTTCACCAAGGTGCTGCGCCACTTCAAGCACGAGGCGGTTGCCATTATTGTCAGTTTCAAGCGCGTTCAAAATCGGCGGCAAATCGCCTTCAAATTTCACGTCAACAACGGCGCCAATCACCTGACTGACTTTGCCGGTAGCCTTTTTCTTGGCTGCTGCTTTGGCCATCGTGTTCTACCCTTCCTTTACAGCGCTTCCGCGCCGGAAATGATTTCAATGAGTTCTTTTGTAATCTGTGCCTGGCGTTGCCGGTTGTAGGAAACCGTCAGCTTGTCGATCATCTCGCCCGCATTGCGCGTTGCATTGTCCATGGCACTCATGCGTGCACCCTGTTCAGATGCCGCGTTCTCAAGAAGCGCGCGGAAAATCTGCACCGATATGTTGCGAGGGATCAAATCCTCAAGGATTGACGCGGCATCGGGCTCATATTCATAGACCGCTGCAACATCTGTACCGTCTTCTGCGACTTCTGCTGCCTCGGCGTTTGCCGGAATGATCTGTTGCCCGGTTGGAATTTGACTGATCACAGATTTGAACTCGGAGTAGTAAAGCGTGCAAACGTCAAACTCTTCCGATTCAAACATGCCAATCACCTTGCGGCCGATTTCAGCAGCATTAGCAAAGGCAACATTCTTCACGTCGCGCAAATCAACCCGATCAACAATCAAGCTGTCAAACTCGCGGCGAAGCGCATCATAGCCCTTCTTGCCGACGGTTATGATCTTTACCGTCTTGCCTTCGTTTTGCAGGCCCAGCACATCTTCACGCGCTTTACGCGCAATCGAAGAGTTAAAGCCGCCACACAAACCACGTTCTGCGGTCGCAACGACAAGCAAATGAACCTGATCGCTGCCAGTACCGGTCATCAAACGCGGCGCATCATCGGCATCAACAAGCGAAGCGATGTTGGCGAGCACACTACCCATACGTTGCGAGTAAGGACGTGCTGCTTCCGCAGCCTCCTGCGCACGGCGTAGCTTGGCAGCCGCAACCATTTGCATGGCTTTGGTAATCTTGCGGGTCGCTTTGACCGATGCGATCCGGTTACGAAGATCCTTCAACGAGGGCATATGTTTCGCCTTCTAGCTTTCGTTTCCGGTCCAGTTACGAAAATGACTTCGCAAAAGCTTCGATCTGAGACTTCAGCGCTGCCGTTGTCTCGTCGGTAAGCTTCTGATCGGTGCGGATACTATCAAGAACCGATTTACCTTCGCCGCGCATATGCGTCAGCAGTCCTTGCTCGAACGCGCCTACCTTTTCGACCGGAAGATCGTCCAAGAAACCATTCACGCCCGCAAAGATCACCGCAACCTGCTCTTCGGTTTTGAGCGGTGAGAACTGAGGCTGTTTGAGCAATTCAGTCAAGCGAGCACCACGGTTCAACAAGCGCTGGGTCGCGGCATCAAGATCGGAACCGAACTGCGCGAACGCCGCCATCTCACGATACTGGGCCAGCTCACCCTTAATGGAGCCAGCAACCTGCTTCATCGCCTTGATTTGCGCTGAAGAACCCACGCGCGAAACAGAAAGACCAACGTTCACTGCCGGGCGGATACCCTGGAAGAACAAGTCCGTCTCAAGGAAGATCTGGCCATCAGTGATCGAGATCACGTTTGTTGGGATAAACGCGGAAACGTCGTTACCTTGAGTTTCGATGACCGGCAGCGCCGTCAGAGAACCGGAGCCATTGTCTTCGTTCAGCTTCGCAGCACGCTCGAGAAGACGTGAGTGCAGGAAGAAAACGTCGCCAGGAAAAGCTTCACGTCCAGGCGGACGACGAAGCAGCAGAGACATCTGCCGGTAAGAAACGGCCTGCTTGGAGAGATCATCATATCCGATCAGCGCGTGCATGCCATTGTCACGGAAATACTCACCCATGGTACAACCAGCAAATGGTGCCAGGAACTGCATGGGCGCAGGATCGGAGGCTGTCGCTGCTACAACGATGGAGTATTCAAGCGCCCCGCGTTCTTCGAGAACCTTCACGAACTGCGCGACTGTAGAGCGCTTCTGGCCGACAGCCACATAGATGCAGAAAAGCTTGTCATTCTCAGGACCAGCATCGTGGATCGGCTTCTGGTTCAAGAATGTGTCGAGAAGGATGGCTGTCTTGCCGGTCTGACGGTCACCAATGACGAGCTCACGCTGGCCACGGCCGACAGGGATCAACGCATCAATCGCTTTCAAACCTGTAGACATGGGCTCATGCACAGATTTGCGCGGGATAATGCCCGGCGCTTTCACGTCAACACGCATGCGTTTTTTGGCCTTGATCGGGCCTTTACCATCGATGGGGTTACCGAGCGGATCAACAACGCGTCCGAGCAGCTCCTTGCCAACCGGAACGTCAACAATCGCGCCCGTCCGTTTGACGATATCGCCTTCTTTGATGTCACGGTCAGAACCGAAGATAACAACACCCACATTGTCTTCTTCAAGGTTCAACGCCATGCCACGAATACCGCCAGGGAATTCAACCATTTCACCAGCTTGAACATTGTCCAGGCCGTAAACGCGGGCGATACCATCACCTACAGAGAGAACCTGACCAACTTCGGATACTTCAGCGTCTTCGCCAAAATTCTTGATTTGATCTTTGAGAATTGCGGAAATTTCCGCGGCACGGATGTCCATCAGCCAACCTCTTTAAGCGCAAGCTTGAGTGTAGAGAGTTTCGTTTTCAACGATGTGTCGATTTGCTTCGAACCCATTTTGACAATGAGTCCGCCCAGAATCGACGGATCAACGGTCAGGTTGATCGCAACGTCCTTACCAGCAACCTCTTTCAAGGTTGCCTGCAATTGCTTGGTTTGCGTCGCATTTAACTCGCGCGCACTTGTTACATCGGCGCTGGCTTCACCGCGCGCCTCTGCAGCGATGGCAGCAAATGCGTCAATCATGGCGGGCACAGCAAAAAGGCGGCGGTTGCGCGCAACGACCTTTAAAAAGTTGGCCACAAGCGGTTCAGCTTTCGCTTTCTTCAAAACAGCTTCGATAGCGGCACTTTGCTCGTCAGCGGACAAAACAGGGCTTTCAATAAACCGCTTTAGATCACCACTTTCATCGATCAGCGCTTTAAATGTTCCCAATGAGGCTTCAACTTTTTCAACAGCACCGGCTTCCAAAGCCAATTCAAACAGCGATTGCGCATAACGCATTGCAACGGATGATGTGGAAGAAGTGGCCACTGGGAATTGCCCGCCCGTTTCTTTCAAATAGCCTACACAAGGTAAGCCACTGAACTTGTTGATCTTTTTTGATAGCCGCAGTGCTTTTTGTTCGCGCCCGCAGCAAATTAACGGCGCTCTAGCATAGCGATTTTTAAGGTGCAAGGCGGGCTGCTACCCCTTTTGTCGAACGTTTTGCCGCGCCTAGGCCACGTAACCAAACACATAAAGGAGCGGCAAAACCGCTAGCGCGGCCTCCATCGCAATTGAAACGAGATTAAAGACTGTAAAACCTCGGTCAAAAATCATGGAAACCAGACGTCCCAGAGCCGTAAAGGCCCAGCCTGCACCAAGGACCAGCCAAATCAGCGGTTGGGCCAAAACGATCGCGAAAATGCCCGTACCCAAATAGAAGCCGCCCATCGTAGCGCGGCTTTCGGATAGCGCCTCGGGCACATCGGGTAGCGTTTGCAGCCGCAGGATCGCATAAGTCGTCCGCGGTGCAAAAAAGCAAATCAAACCAAACAGGATGGTGATAACAGCTGAAATCCAGGCCAGTGTCTCGCCTATCGTTTGCGGCGGCAATATTTCAATCATGAAGCGCTCCAACTATCGTGTTGGTAACTGGCTCAAATGTCTGTAAAGTCCATCCAACACATATGCCGTTCACAGAAAAGAGCGCATAACTTGCCCCGCTGATCGTGCTTCATGGCGGGCTTCTCGAATAAGATGATCAAAATGGCGCGTTAGCGCGCTCACCTGGTTGCGCTCACGAAACACCATATAGAACTTGCCCACATAAAGCGCCGCCAGCATCGATCCGAAAATTGTCAACGGCGCCGAATAGAGTTCGCGACTGTCATATATATAGACGCGCAGCGACGGATACTTCTCGTCGCAGGTTTCAGCCATCCAATCGACCTGCTCACGGCGTACCTTTTCCGGGACGCCAGACCAATAACCATCTCCTCGTGCCAAAGCCCTCACATGGTGCAAGGGCACACACATCTCATAGTCAGAGCCCGGCGATTCCAGCCAAGTGACAGTTGCCTCCATTGCTTCATGCGCTTGCGATGGGGTTTTGTCGCGAAACGCATTATATTCCCACTCAAGCAGGTCACGTGTTTTCAAAATATCCGGAAGGGTCGCCGGCACATGACGGATTTTTTGACCGGCAGCCTCGCGATGCCAACGAATGATTTGATCGTCAGAAGGTGTGCGCGCAGCATCTTCCAAGCCGATGCCTGCCATCAACAATTCCGCAGCCGTTTCCCGACGATCCGATACGCCAAGGAGCCAATCCACACTCACCGCCATTGTTTGCGCGATGGATGCCGCCAGATGTGCATTCGGCAATCGAGGCTCTTCAGCATTCAAAAGTTGCACGATTGTTGAACGGTCAACGCCGACTGATCGCGCCAGTTCAGATTTGTTGGTCCCACTATCAACAAGGCGCTCGGACAAGCGACGGCGGAAAACATCGGATCGTTCAGTTTTGTTTAACATTATCAGCAGCGCTTAATTATATCATCATCTGGCATTTTTAGTTGCAAACATTCCAAATGGCGTCAACACAGTTTGCAAAGTAAGTTGCCATCGCCCCTTTCAAGCGAGATACAACCGGTGGAAACTCCCAAGCGGACCTTGGCAAAGACAGTGAGCTGGCAAGCGTTAGGCGTCCTGACGATGACACTGGTCGGGCTGGTTCAAACTGGCAGCTTGGGCGTTGGTTTTTCAATCGCCCTGTCCGGTGCGATCACCGGCACAGTCATGTTTTTCTTGCACGAACGGGTGTGGGCGAAAGTGCACTGGGGTAGGTATCACGGCCCGCGAGCAAACTAGCTGCAGTGACCAAGGCTGGGCTCAGCTTCGCCCATATGAGTGAACCATTTCTTCGATGAAGGATACTCGACGCTCAACCGATACTCTTGGGAGTTTGACTATGTCATAACCCAACAGTCCATACGCTTTGATCAACCTCTGATACTCTGTGACAGCTGCGGAAAAATCATGTCGACGCTCACCATCTATGAAAAACAAATCTCTCCACGGCGGCGCTACAAAAACCATTGAACTGTACCGGTAAAGGCTCGCCGCCCCATGAAGTTCAGGCGCTCCAGTACTGTATTTCAGTGCTACAGCAGCATCAACAATGCCGCGATCAAAGAACACCGGGCCAGCCCATCTGACGACCTGATTAAAGTCCGACATTGCCATATCGAGAGCACGTTTAGCAAAGCACGCCATGTTGTTCCAAGGCAGCAATGGACTGGCGGGATCGTTTTCACCTTGAACAATTCGTCGCCCTGGTTCAGGCACGACTGCATAGCCAGAACTTGCCAGCGCGTCGATCAATGTAGACTTCCCGCCGCAAGAGCAGCCAGAAATCATGAACAAATGCTTATGCCTTTGGGTCACAAAAAACTCTGCGGATCAATGTCTAATGCCACCCGTACGCTGCCGCGCGGATTGGGGGCAGCTTTGATCATGGACGAGATGTAGGCCTGAAGATTGGCCCTCTCACCACCGTGCACCAGAATACGGAACCGGTGGCGCCCACGCACCATGGCCAAAGGGGCCTCAGCCGGACCAAGAACTTTGATGTCTGACACTTGTGGTGCCGCAAGGCGCAGTGACTTGCCGTGCGCCTCAGCATTCGGCCTTTCATTTGCGGAGATGATGATTGAGGCCAAACGCCCAAAGGGTGGCATCCGACCCATTTTCCGCTCGGCCAGTTGCGCTTCATAAAAAGCTTCAGCGTCTCCCGAAACACAAGCCCGCATCACAGGATGCTCAGGTTGGAATGTCTGGATCAAACCCACGGACTTGCGTCCCGTCCGCCCCGCGCGCCCCGTGACCTGGCTAAGCAACTGAAATGTCCGCTCAGCCGCCCGCGGATCACCATTAGCCAAACCCAAATCTGCATCCACGACGCCAACGCAGGTCATCAATGGAAAATTGTGCCCTTTGGCGACCAATTGCGTGCCAATGACAATATCGGCCTCACCCTTGGCGATTGCTTCCATCTCAAGGCGCAGACGCTTGACCCCGCCCACCATGTCCGATGCCAGCACAATCACGCGCGCATCGGGAAAATGCACCAGCGTTTCTTCTGCTATCCTTTCAATTCCGGGGCCTACGGCCACCAAATGATCAAACGTGCCGCACTCGGGACAGGCTTCCGGCACCGGCTCGTGATGACCGCAGTGGTGGCATTGCAATTGACGCCTAAAGCGATGCTCAACCAGCCATGCAGAGCAATTGTTGCACGCAAAGCGGTGCCCGCAGGCGCGGCAGAGCGTCAGTGGAGCGTAGCCGCGCCTGTTGAGGAAAAGCAGGGACTGCTCACCACGATCAAGCGCACCCTGAACAGCCTCCAACAAGGTTGGCGACAAAAAACCGCCACGTGCCGGTGGCGACTTGCGCATGTCAATTGCTTTAACGTCCGGCAGTGCGGCATCAGCAAAACGCCTGTCCAGCCGCAGATAGTCATAACGCCCCATCAGCGCATTATGGCGGGTCTCTACGGACGGTGTCGCAGACACCAGAACCGCAGGGAAACCGCCTAAATGCGCGCGCACCACAGCCATATCGCGCGCATTGTAATAGACCCGATCCTCCTGCTTGTAAGCGGCGTCGTGTTCCTCATCGACGATGATCAATTGCAGGTTTTGAAACGGCAGGAACAAGGCTGAACGCGCACCGGCAACAACCCGCACGCGCCCTTCAGCCACCTGCCGCCAAACGCGTTCGCGCTGCTTTGGGGGTAAGTCAGAATGCCATGCGGCGGGTTCAGAACCAAAACGCGCATGAAACCGTTCAAGGAAAGCTTGCGTCAGGGCTATTTCGGGCAACATTACCAACACCTGCCCGCCCTTTTCAACCGCGCAGGCAATGGCTTCAAAATAGACTTCAGTCTTACCGGAGCCGGTTACCCCTTCCAAAAGCGTCACGGAAAAGCCGCCATCGCCTATCGTTTCCCGGAGCGCTTGCGCATTACTGGCTTGGTCATCACTTAGCTTAGGCGCATCAAAGTCGGTGTCTGGAACAGCAACAACAGGCGCCGGGGCGATGTCTGTTGCTTCGAAGAAATTGGCCTTAATCAACCCGTCGACAACGGATTGCGAAACACCTGCTGCATGGGAAAGGCCGGATCGTGTCCAGACCATACCCGGTGCTTCTTGTAGTAAATCAATGACCGCCCGCCGTGCCGGCGTTACGCGCTCAGGCGCACCGCCCAGATATCGAATGCCCGGCACCGGCGCTTCCGGTTCAAAAGCCGTCGGCACCCTGAGCACCATCCGCGCCACCATACCAGGCGCACTTAGCGTATATCGGGCGACCCAGTTGATGAAAGCGCGGATATCGGCCGAAACAAGCGGACAATCAAAAACTTGGGTGATCTCCCTTAATTTCGTGGGATTGACCGGCTCGGCTTTCTCCTTTTCATCACTGTCCCAGACAATTCCGGAAACCTGACGCGATCCAAGGGGCACTTGAACAACCGAACCCGGAAATACCTCGACACCGTCTGGCACCGCGTAGGTGTACGGCACGGGCGAAGGCACTGGCACCATGACGGGCACAGTTTTAGGCAGATCAGCAAAAAGCGAATCGGAAGTCATCAGACGGGTGACCTTGCCGATTGATTGGGATAAACGAAACCGAAATTGGCAAACCGCACCAAACTTAAAACAGGACTCAAGACAATGAAATTCTTCGTCGATACCGCAGACATCGCTGAAATTACGGAACTAAACGATACCGGACTATTGGACGGCGTGACAACAAACCCGTCACTGATCATGAAGTCGGGCCGCGATATCATGGAAGTCACAAAAGAGATTTGCGATCTTGTCGATGGTCCAGTGTCTGCCGAAGTCACGGCAACGGACTTCGACGGCATGATGAAAGAAGCAGAAATCCTCAAGAAGATTGCCGACAATGTATGCATCAAGCTGCCCCTGACGATGGATGGACTGAAAGCCTGTAAAGCGCTGACATCAGAAGGCGTTCAGACCAATGTCACGCTGTGTTTTTCTGCCAATCAGGCCCTACTGGCGGCCAAAGCGGGCGCAACCTTCATCTCGCCGTTTATCGGCCGCCTTGATGATATGGCAATTGATGGCATGGATTTGATCGAAGAAATTCGCACGATCTACGACAATTACGGCTTTGAGACCCAGATCCTAGCAGCATCAATCCGCACGGTAAACCACGTCAAGGAAGCCGCACTCATTGGAGCAGATGTCTCAACAGTACCACCCGCAACGCTTAAGTCACTCGTCAAACACCCACTGACAGATAAGGGCCTTGCGGCATTTCTGGCCGACTGGGAAAAAACAGGCCAAAAAATCGCTTAATCGACGACCAAACCAAGCTTTTGACGCAACACCTTGAGCGCCTCCTGGCGGGCGCTTTTGTTGTCAGATGATTGCGGTACAACGCTCGTGGCCAATTCCATCAATTGCTAGCGTTGTTGCAGGTTCAACATGGAAGCAACCAGATGCCCGAGCCGGCTCAATACATCAGTTTGACTCATAAATTGTTTCGTAGCCCAATCACTATATACAACTGCTTCTGCAACAAGACCTTCTTCGCCAGCGGCTAATAAAGCATCGTTCAGTTTTTCCTGTGTTCCAGCGTCCCAGCTTTCGCATTCCTTGGCTATCGCAATGATCGCTGTAGCGCCGCCAACTACGGGATCGTCAATTGCATCAATAGGGCTCTGCGCTGCTTGGTCGCGAAAACTTTCTGCGCTTCAAATTGCCGCGTACGCGCTGTGCTTGATCGATTGCGCCGCCAACCGCCTGTCCTGCGTCTCGAATGCGATAGATCCAAAAGGCCGCGGCACCAACGACGCCCAAAATCACTAAAACGATGTGCATCATACGCTCCGCTGTTGCGGCAATGCAGCGACAAAATCGGGCTTTAGAAAGTCCTAAACGCGAAAAACAGCGTTTTGATCGTCTTTTAGAAGATGCTCGCAATAGTTTTGGAGCTTGACCGTCAAGTCCTGAACATCGCCTTCAAGCGTTTCTGGCTGGATTGGCTGGCCAATGGTCATTTCGAAGGTCTTGCCCTTCTTGTTCAAGAGTTCATGGAACACGGTCATGTCGCGCAATTCCGGGTTACGATGTGCGAGCAGGTAAAAGAGCCAAGAGTTTCGTGCCTGCATATTCATTGGAATGATCGGCACATTGTAGCGCTTTGCGAGCTGAATGCCGGTGGCCTGCCAAGGACGCTCTTTAAGCCCACCGCCGGACCAATAGGCAATACGGCCTGACGGGAAGACGGCGATCGCGCGCTGATCCTTGAAGGCGCGATTGGTGCGCACCAAAGTCTCACGGCTCTTGGCATGCGATTTCTCAGAACTGCGCCATTCGACGGGAATAATAATTTCGGCAAGGTTCTTGTTGACGCGAATAGCATCTCGATTGGCAAAGAAGACGAGATCATTACGAACCCGCTTCATCATGTCGAAAACGGCGATCCCATCAGCGATGCCGGTAGGGTGGTTTGATATCAGAACAAAACCACCCTTGGCAGGTAGACGCTCTCCAGCATTTACGCGTACATCGAGCTGCAGCAACTCGCTGACATATTCGAAACACTCCGCACCTGAAGCACCCTGTACATCATCAGCCATTTTCACGGCTTGGCGGTATTGAAGCGCCTTGTACAATAACGGCTTAAGCATTGGCCAAGATGCGTGCTTGACCAGCGTGCGACCACGCTCCGCAATCAGTTGATCAACAATGTGCAGGTCAGAAAACTCCGACACCGCACTTTTGTCGCCAGACAGTACGTTAGAAAATGTAGATGATGCGCTTTGGATTTCCATCGCCATATCCCGGTTGGCCGCTTGCCACCCCATCGCCGATCCATGTTTCGGAAATATGACATACATTTAAAAACACTGGAAGTGTTCTCACAAAGCTCCTTCCACCTAAATAAGGTGTCACTGCGACTTTTAAGAGCCTTTTTGGGCGTGGCTAACGCCCGTATAGGCTTCATCACCCCATAATTGCTTCACACGTGCATCGCGACCACAAGCTTTCCGGTACTGAAGATAAGCTTGGGCTCTGGTCAGGGCCCCAAAACGGGTGAGGCGCAGTTCTTCGCTTTTGTAATAGTTTTGGTGATATTCCTCCGCGATCCAGAACGTCACTTCGCCTTCTATCGGTGTCACAATCGTTTGTCCGAGATACGCTTCACCCTCTGCAACGGCCTGCTCGGCCAAAGCCATTTCTTCCGGAGTAAACGCATGAATTGCCGTTTCATAAGAACGACCGCGGTCACAGAACTGTCCGCCGGGATCGGTGACATCAACTGTACGCAGGAAAATGTCGACCAGCGTTTTGTAATCAGTGACGTTTGAATCATAGTCGATTTTCACAACTTCGCGGTGACGGCCATGGTTTCTGTAAGTCGGATCCGAAAGCTCGCCACCCGCATAGCCTGATGTCGCTTCAATCACCCCATCAACATGCTCAAAGTCCTTTTCAACGCACCAGAAACAACCGCCAGCAACGATCAATGACTTTGTTTCTGCATGAGCGGCACCAAAGGCAGCGGTGATGGATAAAACTGACGCAAGTGAAAGGGCGCGGAACATTGGCAATCTCCGTTTTTGCTGACATTGACATAGAGTGCGCGTCTGCACCGCGTCCATTCAAGTGGAAACACGTTTTGGTGAGCGCCAACATGGTACTGCCGCAATCACCAGGAAGTTGGTGCAGACAGCAGTTGTGTTTATGCAAACAGCATTTTAGACACGCGCCACCAAAAGAAACGAATTTCAGCCCATTGTTCGAGAAAATTCAAAACTACGCGCGGGATATGCAAGATCGCTGGCGGAAACGCTGGGGCGCGGACATGAGCACGCGCTGGAACCGCTTTCAGGCATGGCTGGACATGATGGTTCTCGACCATGGGTTCCTTCGCATATGGTGGCACAATTTGCATGAGATCGCGCCTGGTGTCTGGCGCTCCAATCAACCATCACCGCGTCAAATCAAGAATCTTGTTCGCAACACTGGCATAAAAACCATTGTAAACCTGCGAGGGAAATCAACATGGGGTTCGTATCGGCTTGAGAAGCTGACATGCGAAAAACTCGGCATTGAGATGCTCGACTGTCGGCTTTACTCGCGCAAACCACCGACAGTTGCGGAAGTTGAACGGCTCTTTGCTATTTTCGACACCATCGACAAACCTTTTCTGATGCATTGCAAGTCAGGCGCGGATCGGGCAGGCCTCGGATCAGCCCTGTATATGCTCTGGGAAAAGCGTTTGCCAGCAGAAGCAGTAAGGCAACTTTCATGGACTTATCTGCACATGAAGCACGCCAAAACCGGGATGCTGGATGAGTTCGTTGAGACTTATGCCAAGGCCCATGCCGAGTCAGGCATCAGCTTCAACACATGGCTCCATCATATCTATGACAAGCGGACGATGATGAATAATTTCGAAGCATCGCATATCGCCAACTGGATCGTGGATCGCGTGTTGGCGCGGGAATGATGAGCGCCAGCGTCAGACCCGGCGTTCAACCATCATTTTCTTGATTTCAGCGATTGCCTTGGCAGGATTTAACCCCTTAGGGCAGGCTTGCGTGCAGTTCATGATCGTATGGCAACGATAGAGCCGGAACGGGTCTTCCAGATTATCAAGACGCTCACCTGTTGATTCATCGCGTGAGTCGATCAGCCAACGATAAGCCTGCAGGAGCACAGCCGGGCCAAGATACCGGTCGCCATTCCACCAATAAGATGGGCAGGATGTCGAGCAGCATGCACACAAAATACACTCATAAAGACCATCGAGTTTCTCACGGTCTTCCTTCGACTGCTTCCATTCTTTTTCCGGCGCGGCTGTCGTCGTTTTGAGCCACGGCTCGATAGATCGGTGTTGTGCGTAGAAATTCGTGAGATCGGGCACCAAATCTTTGACAACCGGCATGTGCGGCAGTGGATACACTTTGACGGTGCCGCTGATTTCATCCGCACCCTTGGTACATGCCAGCGTATTGGTGCCGTCAATGTTCATTGCGCATGAACCGCAAATGCCTTCCCGACATGAACGACGCAAAGTAAGCGTCGGATCGATATTGTTCTTGATCCACAACAACGCATCGAGAACCATAGGCCCGCAATCGTCCATATCGACAAAATAAGTGTCGATGGTTGGGTTGCCGCCCTCGTCAGGGTTCCAGCGATAGATACGATATTCGCGCAAATTCGAGCCGGAGGGCTTCGGCCATACTTTGCCCTCTTGCGGACGGGAGCCTTTTGGAAGTGTCAGTTCAGCCATAAAATTGCTCTCTTAATAAACCCGCGCTTTCGGTGCGATTTTGGCCATCTCAATGCCCTCTTCGAGCAGCTCGGTATGCACGGGGCGATAATCCATCGTCACACCACCAGCATCGGATACCCAGGAAAGCGTGTGTTTGCGCCAGTTTTCATCGTCGCGGCCGTCAAACTTACCACCCTTGAAATCCTCACGGGCATGCGCCCCGCGGCTCTCTTTACGCGCTTCGGCGCCGTAAACCGTGGTGATCGCATTGGCCATCAGGTTCTCCAGCTCCAGCGTTTCCACCAGATCGGAGTTCCAGATCATCGAGCGATCCGAAACTTTAACATCAGCCATGGACTGCCAAGCCGAATCCATACGGCGGCAACCTTGTTCCAATGTCTCTTGCGTACGGAACACGGCGGCGTCTTCCTGCATGATCTTCTGCATATTAAGACGCAGTTCTGCAGTCGGCGAATTGCCGTTGGCATGGCGTAGACGGTCAAAACGCTCCATGATCTTGTCACAGGACTTTTCATTAACGTCCGGGATCGCACTATCGCGGTCAATCACTTGACCGGCGCGGATTGCCGCCGCACGGCCAAACACCACCAAGTCGATCAGTGAGTTTGAACCGAGGCGGTTCGCTCCATGAACCGAAGCACAACCAGCCTCACCGACAGCCATCAAGCCGGGCGCAATCGCGTCAGGATCATCCTTCGTCGGATTGAGCACTTCACCCCAATAGTTGGTTGGGATACCGCCCATATTATAGTGAACCGTCGGCAAAACCGGGATCGGTTCTTTGGTTACATCAACACCCGCAAAGATTTTCGCCGATTCCGAAATGCCAGGAAGGCGCTCTGCCAACACAGCCGGATCGAGGTGGTCAAGGTGAAGGAAAATATGATCCTTGTCCTTGCCAACACCGCGTCCTTCGCGAATTTCCATCGTCATACAGCGGGAAACAACATCGCGCGACGCCAAGTCTTTCGCTGAGGGCGCATATCGCTCCATGAAGCGCTCGCCTTCAGAGTTGACGAGATAACCACCCTCACCACGTGCACCTTCGGTGATCAAGCAGCCTGCACCATAAATACCAGTCGGGTGGAACTGCACGAACTCCATGTCCTGCAGCGGCAAGCCGGCGCGGGCGATCATGCCGCCACCGTCACCGGTACAGGTATGAGCTGATGTCGCCGAGAAATAGGCGCGACCGTAACCACCGGTCGCCAGCACGACCATCTTGGCGGAGAACCGGTGAATTACGCCATCGTCAAGGTTCCAAGCCACAACGCCGGTGCACTTGCCATCATCATCCATGATGAGATCAAGCGCGAAATACTCGATGAAGAACTGCGCATTGTTGCGCAGCGCCTGACCATAAAGCGTGTGTAAGATCGCATGGCCGGTTCGGTCAGCAGCAGCACAGGTGCGTTGCACCGGCGGGCCATCACCAAAATTCTGCATATGACCGCCGAATGGACGTTGATAAATCTTGCCATCTTCAGTGCGGCTGAAGGGCACGCCATAATGCTCCAGCTCATAAACCGCCTTCGGTGCTTCCATCGCCAGATATTGCATGGCGTCGACATCGCCGAGCCAATCCGACCCTTTGACCGTGTCATACATGTGCCACTGCCAACTGTCGGGTGTCATGTTGGCAAGCGAAGCAGCAATACCACCCTGCGCCGCTACCGTGTGAGAACGGGTTGGGAAAACCTTGGTGATACAGGCCGTGCGCAGACCTTGCTCAGCCATGCCGAGCGTTGCGCGCAAACCGGCACCGCCAGCGCCAACAACGACCACATCAAATTTGTGATCTTCGAACTGATAAGTTTTGCCGGTCTGCCCGGGCCCGCCATCAGTTTTTGTTGTGTTTGGATCGTGAATATTCATGATGATCTAACTTCCAAAACCCAATTTCAAAACGGCGAAAACGCTTGCGAACCCGAGCGCCGCCACAAAGAATAAGTTCAAAAGGACTAATGCGTATTTGGCGAACTCACTGTGGACGTAATCCTCAATGACGACCTGCATGCCGAGCTTGGCATGATAAAGCCCGCTCACAAGCATCAGAAGCAAAATGATCGCGACAAATGGACTACCCAGATAGGCTGTCACTTCTTCATGGGACCGGCCGTTGGTCGAAGCCAAGATCCAAACGAAGGCCAGCATCAGCGGAATATTTGCAATTGCAGTGACCCGTTGGCGCCAAAAGTGCTCGGTCCCGTCCTTGGCAGAGCCGAGACCCTCAACGCGCTTGAAAGGTGTTTTGATCGACATAGCCATCCCCCTCAGCGCGCCACCGCAACGATGATCCAGATAAGCAACGTCAACGAAGCCGATCCGATAAAAGTCGCATAAGCGAGTTTCGTCGCAGTTGCCTTGTCCATGAGAAGCGTTGCATCCCAAACAAAGTGACGGATGCCGCCAAGCATATGGTGCATCAGCGCCCACGTGTAACCAAAAAGAACAAGCAAACCGAACCACGATGAATAGAACGCGTTGACGAGATCAAAAGCACCCGGGCCGGTCGCGGCAGCAATCAACCAGATGGCGACCAAAACGGTACCAAAATAAAGAGCCACACCCGTTATACGATGCATGATTGAAGCGAGCATGGTCGGGATAAGCTTGTATACCGTCAGGTGCGGAGATAGCGGGCGGCCTGACGATGAAACTGAACTGGACAAGGCGTTTACCTTCGCTGACGGTTCCGGTTGGGCGTGTCATACGCCTGCGATTATCGGCGCGTCAAAGGCAAACCGACAATGCTGCATTGCCAATTAGTCAGAGACGAAAAAAACACAAGCCGTATCAGTAGCTTAAACCGGTTTAGATCGCAAAATGACAGGGCATAAACGCGCCGGGATTATTTCCGTTTTTGATTTTAGCGCCTGCAATCGACGGGTTGACGCCCAGAGATGAACCAACTCGCGTCCCGTCCGGCAAAAACGAGTGCAAAACCGGTCTTGCCGTAACGCTCGCGTTGTCCAGGGGGATCAGCTGGTAGTTCAGCTTCAACACCACGGCTATCTTTGACCAACAAAGTGCCCGCGCCATTGTTCTCGACAGTCAGGCGTACATCGGCAGTACAGGACCAGGTCGCAACGCGGGGCTGAGAAGATTCACGGAAAGTCACATCGGGAGTGGAGCTGCAAGCAGCCAAGCCACCAGTGAACAGCATCAAGACTGAAGCGAATATGTGCCTGAATTTACCCATCACCGGCCCAGTAATCCCAATCCAACGGCGAGACAAGACACACATTATACAAAGCCTGTCATTTACATTTGCAACAAGTGAGACCATGCCAGTGGCATGCTTGCCATATTCCTGACGATCACGCCCGTCTTCATTCTCATCATCGTCGGCTATACGGCCGTTAGAACACAGTTCGTTAAGGCTTCGCTGGGCGAGGCGCTAAACGCCTATGCGGTTAAGATCGCCGTCCCGGTGCTCTTGTTTCGGGCCATGGCAGAATTGGATTTCGGACAGGCCATATCAGCGCCGTTGCTGATCGCGTTTTATTCCGGCGCTTTTGCATGCTTTGGTCTGGGAATCATCGCCGCAAGAACGATCTTCAAACGTCGACCCGGAGAGAGTGTCTCCATCGGCTTTGGTGCGACATTTTCAAACTCTGTTCTTCTCGGCATCGCCATTGTTGAGCGATCGCACGGGCAGGAGGCATTGATACCAACGTTTGGCATTATCGCCTTCCATGCCTCATCCATTTACATCGTTGGCATGGTCACCATGGAACTGATGCGCCGGGACGGGAAGCCCATGGGCGAGACACTTGCAGCTGCAGGAAAATCCATCATCGCCAACCCGTTGATGATCTCGATTTTGGCAGGTGTAGCGTTCAATCTGTCGGGGTTACCACTTATCGACCCGTTTGGGACAGCCACCGCGATGATCGCTGCATCAGCCATCCCGGCTGCGCTCGTTGGAATTGGTGCTTCGATGACCCAATATCAGATGTCCAGTGGCTTACGGGAAAGTGGTTTGATCGCGTTTTTGTCGTTGCTCATTCACCCGCTTATTACGTTCATTCTGGCGCATTACATGTTCAACCTTGAGCCAATCATGACATTGGCTGCCGTGACAATTGCCGCTATGCCGCCGGGCGTTAACATCTACATCTTCGCTTCCATGTACAAGCGCGCTGATGACGTCGCAGCATCGGCGTTTCTCCTATCGACGATGTTGAGCGTCGTGACAATTACGCTTTGGCTATGGCTTCTGCAGGTGATCGTAACGTGACAAATTGGTAATTCATTATTCTGTCACACAGGCGATAAATTTGCGCCCCATTGATGCCTAAGGTCGCTGCTGTTGCTTTCACCGGGAAACGAAGGGAACCGCAATGAGCAAAACTCTCAAGCTACTCGCCTCTTCCATTTTGATGAATTTCGCACTGGTTGGCTACACATCAGCTGATGATACAAAAGTCATAAAAAGCGACTTCGAAAGCTACGCTTATGGTGAAATGCCACTTTCTGATGGCGTTGACTATTTTGCGGCGCAACCAGCAACATCAGAAAACACCTTCAAGCTGGGAGCGCTTTTGTTCATCCAAGCAATTGAGGGCCTTCAGCAGGATCTGCATCGTTTGGGTGCTGGCAACGTAACAATTGGCGATGAGTTTACTCGGGCGACAATTCCCATCTTTCGCGTTCCGGTCCCACCCAACGATGCTCCCGAAACAGCTACCTACGAAGCAACGCGCCAACTCTTGAGTAACTTTGTTATGAGGCTAGAAAGCGTCGATGAAACACTTGGTGCGATAACGCCCGAGGATTTCGTTGTTAGCTTGGATCTTCTCAAGATCGCAGTTGACGCTGACAGCAGCGGTAAAGCGACTGCGGAAGAGAGGTTTGGCGTCTTGCTTCAAACAATGGACCCAAGGTTGAGTCCCGAAGCGGCGATCGAGCGACTTGAGCAGATCAATCTCGACTCGCTTCAGATTGGTTTCGACAATGCGGACGCCAAATGGCTTCAAGGCTATGCCAACTTGCTGGCAGGTACCGCAAAGCTAATACTCGCATTCAATTATGAGCGAACATACGACGTAAGCGCTCAACATATTTTCGGCTATGAAGCCAACGAAGTCGGGAAACTGTTCAAATCACTACAGGCTGATCCGCAAGTGATTGCGGCCCTACAGGAAGAAATCAAAGCGCTGAGAGCAGAAATTGATGAGGTCCGTTTAACGGTAGAAGAAAGGCAACGCCTGAGCGAGTTGAACAGCCTTGCTTTCAGCATCAATCGCGATCAGGAGCTGTCAGAAAGCCAAAGAGTTGAACAGTTGGCAGCGTTTCAGCAAGAGCGAACTGACCTTGATCTGAAAAGGCAAAACTTCAGTCGCCTCTCTGGTGAGCTTCTTGAGAAACGTGGGCGTCTTTCACGGCTCACCATCGGTGTCATGGGTCGGCAAGATCTGGCCCAAAGCCTTTTCGAACCAATCGCCTTCATCCATTCAATCAACTGGCCCGTTGAAGATCGGCAAATGCTGACTGAAGTGCGCGACCATTGGTTGAAGGTTCTGGCGCTAAACCATGAAACCTGGTCGCTAGTCACGCAGGAAACTGACGATGAGAAAGAGTGGCTGCCCAATCCCAACCAGACAAGTCCGTTTAGAGGGGTTCGAGTCTCGCAAGAACAAATCGACGCCTGGCTTGAACTCGCCGATATTGGCGAACAGGTTCTCAATGGTGAACTGCTTATCCCGAGCTGGCGCCTTCCCACCGGGATCAACGTCAAACTATTCTTTGACACGGCCGAAAGGTTTGACTTGGTTTCTTTCGCTACCGGCCATGATTCCGCCCTCTATTCACAACCGGGACAGGAGATAGACCGCCAAAGAATGCGCGAACTCACCCGCGTGTTCGGTCGGAACATCGGCATGTTCGCGATCTGGTTCAATTAGACTGTGAAAGTCATTTTGGGCGGCCCTGCAATGGGCCGCCAACATTAATCAAAGATCACGCACATCTACAAACCGTCCCGCAACTGCTGCCGCAGCGGCCATGGCAGGCGATACCAAGTGGGTGCGACCTTTAAAGCCCTGACGGCCTTCAAAGTTGCGGTTTGACGTCGACGCGCAGCGCTCTTCCGGCTTCAGCCGATCATCATTCATGGCAAGGCACATCGAACAACCCGGTTCACGCCAGTCAAATCCGGCTTCGATGAAAATCTTGTCGAGACCTTCCTGCTCGGCTTGCGCTTTGACAAGCCCGGAGCCCGGCACGATCATTGCGTCAACGCGCTCGGCAACTTTCTTGCCTTCTACAACGCTTGCCACGGCGCGCAGGTCTTCAATACGGCCATTGGTGCACGAACCGATGAAAACACGGTCCAACTCAATGTCAGTCATCTTCGTGCCAGGCTTGAGGCCCATATATTCCAGCGCGCGCCACTTGGACGAACGCGTATTGGCATCTTCAATTTCATCGGGATTTGGCACAACACCTTCAATGGAGACGACATCTTCCGGCGACGAGCCCCATGATACGATCGGAGGCAAATTGGCAGCGTCCAGCGTGACGATCTTGTCGAAATGCGCACCCTCATCGGTTACCAATGTTTTCCAATAATCCATTGCCATATCCCACGCGGCGCCTTTTGGAGCGCGGGGTTTGTCTTTTATATAGTCAAAGGTCGTTTCGTCGGGTGCAATCAAACCGGCGCGAGCACCGCCTTCAATTGTCATGTTGCAGACTGTCATGCGCCCTTCCATCGAAAGCGCCTTGATGGCGTCACCGGCAAACTCAATGACGTGGCCCGTACCGCCTGCGGTACCGATCTCACCAATAATGGCAAGAATAATGTCCTTGGCGGTCACACCTTCCGGCGCAACACCATCGACACGCACCAGCATGTTCTTGGCTTTCTTTTGGCGTAATGTCTGCGTTGCCAAAACATGTTCAACTTCAGATGTTCCGATACCATGGGCCAGCGCGCCGAAAGCGCCATGGGTTGATGTGTGCGAGTCGCCACAGACAATGGTCATGCCCGGCAGCGTAAAACCCTGTTCCGGACCGACAATATGGACGATTCCCTGGCGACGGTCCGTCTCTGAATAATACTCAATACCAAAATCGGCCGCATTCTTGGCCAACGCTTCAACCTGAATACGGCTTTCTTCGTTTTTGATGCCCAAATGCCGATCCGGGGAAGTCGGCACATTGTGGTCAACAACTGCCAACGTTTTTTCAGGTGCACGCACAGCTCGTTCAGCCAAGCGCAAGCCTTCGAAAGCTTGAGGGCTTGTTACTTCGTGAACCAGATGCCGGTCAATATAAAGCAGGGATGTCCCATCTTCACCTGTGTGAACGACGTGATCATCCCAAATTTTATCGTAAAGTGTGCGCGGCGTGGCTTCGGCCATGACAATACCCTGAAAATGAACGGTGAAATAGCTGGCGCCATATGCAATAGCAGGTAAGCGTGGGTCAAGCGCAACACTTGCATACTTTTTTGTCCAGCAAGGGCTTTGAACTTGCCATCTCACGAAAATTTTAAGACCTCATTATCCAAGTTTTCGCTACGGCTTGAAAAACCGCCAATCTGGGGACGTTTGTAATGTCAGACCACATCTACTCTCGCCGACGCATGCTCGAAATGTCTGCGCTCGGCGTTGCAGGACTTACTTTAAGCGCGTGCGTTACCGCCGAGGTACCACAAGACGATGCGCCTGCGCGGCCAACCGGTGGCGACACAAACGGTTCCGGCTTCAACTACGCATTAGCCTATGGCGCGGTCAGTGATGGAGGCTTCAATGTTCCCGCCGTTCCGTGGCAGCGCATTGACAAGCGGCTACTCCGCCAACGCGTCGCGAATAACACCGGTGTCGGTCCGGGCAAAATCGTCGTCGAGACGAGCCGTCACTATTTGTATGTCACTGAACCGGGCGGAAGAGCGATCCGTTACGGGGTGGGACTGGGACGTCAAGGCTTTGAATGGTCCGGCGAGGGATACATCAAGCGAAAGGCCAAATGGCCCAAATGGCATCCGCCGGCAGAAATGATTGACCGCGAGCCGGAACTTGAAAAATATCGTACCACCTACAACCGCGCTACCGATACTTGGGTTGGCGGCATGGAGCCGGGCTTGTTAAACCCGCTCGGCGCCCGCGCCCACTACATCTTTCAGGGCAATCAGGACACGCTTTATCGTCTGCACGGCTCACCCGAATGGTGGTCTATTGGCAAATCCGTGTCCTCAGGTTGCGTACGCCTGATCAATCAGGACGTGATTGATCTTTATAAGCGCGTGCGTTCGGGCGCGGAAATCGTCGTTCGTTGATCGCCCAAAGTTGAGTTCAAACCGACAGAATGCATCGCCGCGACCCAGACAACAGGTTACGCAAATGCTCACATTTGACCCGATGATGCGTTCGAACAGCGGCTGAAATTCAATTGGATGGCGGACCTGACATTTTGTTGGTCGTTGTTACGGGAGATGAAGAACGTCTATCCAAATTGACATGCATCAATGAGTGCAGAATGCCAAAAGCCGCCAGCTATGGGGAACTGGCGGCTTTCAGTCGACGACACAGCGGCGGATCGCTTGGGCGAGATGGGGGCAGGTGCCCATGAACGGCGACCCGACCGGCCTGTGCGCTGGGGCGCTGATCGAGGGGAAAATCAGCGCGTTGGGATTTTAGTTTTCTGAATTCACAGCGGGGTCAAAAACACCATTGGATGCGGTTTGAGCAGTAATTTGCAAGGCTGCAAACTGACCGGAATAATTTGTAAGTGCGTGTGCAGGCGTCGCTTGCGCTGCCAGCATCAGCATGCCGGTAATGGCAACAACAGCAGATGCCAGAGCAAAAGCAGCAACAGCTGTTGTTCTAATGACAGTCAAAGTCGTCATGATCATCTTGCTCCTGTTTCGTTGTGGCATCGGTTGCGCATTTCACAGTCTGCGTGAGGACAAGCCGGGCTCGAGGGAGGATTTTGAGTTCGAGCCCAGCCAGTCATATTCTTCACGTTTCGGCCTTAGCGGCTGTCAGCTGTGCGTGAAGAGTTGAAGTCGGACAGAAG